>JBHHVL010000017.1:0-44484 GCA_046754245.1 Binatia bacterium
GGCCACCAAGGAGATATCCGACGACAACGGTGTGGCCCCGCTTCGCACCTTCGCTACTACGACCTTCATAGAGGCGGCCTACCCGACGGTACCAGTCTGCGGTGACAACACGGTAAACCAGAACCCTCACCCCTTCCTGCTTCTCGGCGAAGAATGCGACGGTACCGACGACTCGGCCTGCCCGGGACTTTGCTTCCCGCCCGGCGACATCTGGGAATGCACCTGCGGCGGCACCTTCAGGTCGCGTCTCATCCACAATGGCTTTACGGCTTCGCTCGACAGCGGATGGACCGGTACTTCCCACGCCGGAGGAACCGCGGACGGTGCCGGCTACATACTCGAACGTAGCAATTGTGACTGCGACGCGATGACGGACTGCGACTGCACCGGAAACAGTACCGACCCGGTCTGCGATATGGTAGGCAAGCAGTTGCCTGTGTGCAGCTGGGACTCCAGCCTGTCGTCAAACACCCGCTGCGACGACCACGGGAACGGCAACAGCGCCGACGAAGACTCGGACTGCTGGATCTGCAACCAGTTTAGCTCGAACGCCGGTTCCCTCTGCAACGAAGACGCTGACTGCGCGGCCCAGTGTTTTGACGCTGCTGGCGCTGCGACGGGCCCCTGTCTCGACCAAAGCGATTGCGCCGCCGGCGAGGCCTGCCGGGGACAGTGCGACACCACTCCGATCTGTATCATCACGCCGAACGGCGCGCCGCTGCCGATTTCTTCCGGCGGTTCCCCGGTCTGTGTCCTCAGCCTCTTCCGTGAAAACGTCTTCGGTACCCAGAACATCGTCACCGGTGACGCCGACAACTTCGTACAGCTCTTTTCGGTTACCCACCTCGGGGTGAGCCCCTCGCGGCCCTGTCCGGTCTGCGGCGGATTCTGCAACGGCGGCGACAAAGACGGCGAGATCTGTCAGGGAACCTGCAGCGGCGGTGCCGACCCCTGCCGCTTCAACACCGATTGCCCCAGCGGGGAGACCTGCACCTCCACCGCCTTCCTCGACGGCTGCGCCGGGCAGACCTGTAACATCAGCGAGGTCTGTTTTGGAGGCCCGAACAACGGCTTGCCCTGCCGCGTTGAGGCCGGTACGCGGGATTTCGGAACCACTTCGAACGACTGCCCTCCCTCTCCGGGTAACAACATCAGCGGCCAGGGTCTGGAGATTTTCTTCTTCCCGGCCACCACCGGTTCTGTCTCGCTTCCGTCGGCCCTGCCCTGTACGGCGCCTGGATTCGAGCTGTTCGACTGCCCCTGCCCGGACAACGGTGGAACCGCGACCAGGCCGAACTTCTGTGCCGGAGCTTGCGACGCGGGCGTCAACCAGGGCCAGGGCTGCGCCATCGGCACCCAGGGGGGCAGCTTCGGTGAGCTCACGACCTGCACCGGTGGCGTCAACAACGGTACAGCCTGTGACGAGGACAGCGATTGTCCTGGCGGCCTCTGCTCGACCAATCCCCGCCAGTGCGAAGGGACCGGCGATCCCGATTTCGAGATGCGTCCCTGCGCGACGGACGCCGACTGCAACGGCATACCCGGGGCCTGCGTTGACGCTTGCCCAGGGGGCAGGTGTTTACCCCTATGCTCGCCAGACCCCGCCGGCGATCCGGAAGAGGGCTTCTGCGTAGCGGGCCCCTCGACCTTCCACTGCGACGGCGAAGGGCATTCCTTCCGTGGCTGCACCCAGGCTGAACTCGGCACCCAGGTGCTCTGCGAACTCGGCGTAAACGGGATTCCCGACGGCGACGACAACCCGGGCGCCGGTTTCTGCGCGGAATTTGATAGGAGGTGCTACCTCAATCCACTCACCGCCTCTGGAGTCCCCGGTGCCACCAACTTCTCCGCGGGCTCGGTCTACTGCATAGGCAAGACCACCTCGCCAACCATCAACAGCATCGCCGGCCTGGGCGGCCCTGGGCGTCTGCGCCAGGAGGGCGTCAACAACTGTAACCACAGCTCCATCCCCTAGGGGGCGGGCTGTGACTGGGAGATAGGCTGAAGGGCCGCGGTTCGGTGATCGCCGGATCGCGGCCCTTGTCCGTCCGGCCCCTGGAACCGCGTGGTTCCTAGCGCAGGTGTTCGGGGACGTCCGGTGCGAGTTCCACGTTCTCGTCGGGCTTGTCGGAGGCCTTCTTCTTGCGCTCGCTCATGAGGAAGTCCACGTCCTTGTCCGAGTAGTCGGCCAAACGGATCATGGTGAACACGCCTTTGTACTCTATGGAAATGGGGAAAGGGGCGCTGGCCAGCGTTGCCACCACGTAGGTGCCGGAGAGCCTCGTGTCGCTAGCCTCGCGTACCCCATAGACAAAAACCTGCTTGCCGCCCCCACCGGTGATGGGGTTACCCTCGAGCGTTCCGAGCACGCTGAAGAGCGTGTCCTCGAGACCGGGGTCCTGGCGCATCGTGGAGTCATAGCTATCGCTGGGGGTTATCTTGTGCTCCCCCCTGATGAAGGGCGGGCGCGCGGGAAAAGGCAGCCTGAACCAGTTGCCGGCGAGCTGCTCCAGCTGCTGCTCGGAGGGGGCCCACAACCTGTGCTTCGACCTGCTCGCTTGCAGCTCCTCGGCGAAGGGCAGCGTGTTCTCGAGGACCCTGAACTCGACGTTTTCGGAAACCAGCGCCGACCGTCCCTCGACTGTCCCCGCCTGGGTTTCGTACTTGATCTTGATGACGCGGGCCGTGGTTTGTTTGAGAAGCGGCCGGCGAAGGGTCACGTACATCACCTCTTTCACCTCCGCCATCGCCTTCTTGTAAGATGCGAGGTCCTCTACCCAGTTGGTATTGATCTTGACGACGACGTCGCCGACAAATATTCCCTTAGCGCCCTCGCCTTCTTTGGGATCCGCGAAGGCGGTGATCACCACCCCGCCGGAAAAATCTCCGAACAGGGGCCGAAGGTCCTCGGGCAGCGGACCGACGCTGAAGTTCGCGGTCTTGGAACCCTTCTCGAGCCTGACCCTGAATTCCGGCATCGAATCGTGAACGGCCAGCCAGACACCACCGATGTCCCTGCCGAGGGTACCGTTGAGTTCGGTCTTCTGGAAAAAAGCCCCCGCGGGGGAGGCCTGAAGGGCAACCAGGGCCAGCAGGCCCGCCAGACCCGGAAGCGATCGTAGGTAGCTACAAGAGAGTGACATATTTCCTCCAGCTCGCGCGCCTGAGCAGAGGCGCCTAGGTCGTTGGGATTTCTCAGATATCCTGGATTTGTGCATAATCAAAGTATGGGCGGCGGCGGGAAGCCCGAGCGCAAGCGTGGGCTTGACTTTGAGGGTCGGTAGCCGCTAAACCTGGGCTGTGGGCAGCTTCGCGTGTGGCCCCGTCTGGGGCAACTGCTAATATCTAAGCTTAGGCTGAAAAAAGGGAGACACCTTCTATGATGAATCTCACTCGCACCCTGCTGATGGGGTCCCTGGTCCTTTCGCTGGCCCTACTCGGGGCCGGATGTGACGACGGCACGCCGGGGACGGGCGGCACCACGACCACCACGAGCCCGGTAACGACGACGACCGTGATCATCACTACGACGACCACCTCGACCTCGACTTCCGTGACTACCTCGACTTCCGTGACTACCTCGACCTCGTCTACCTCGACCACCGCCGCAGCAGCCACGACGACCACGACCCTGCCGGGTCTGCCGGCTGGTACCTACGACGTCGTCTTCCGCCTCACCGACACCGTTGACGTTGGCGCGTTCACCTTCACGGTGGATTACAGCGGCGCGCCCGGCGCCATCAACGGAACCGGGGCGAGCGTGCAGTGCACGAGCCTGGCCTCGGGGGCCCTGCCGGCCTTCAACGACAACGAATCAGCGAGCACCGTGACCCTCGGCTTCATCACCTTCGGCGCCATCTCTGGTCCCACCGACATGGCCACCTGCTCGTTCACGAGCACCGCCAGCGGTCTGCTGCAAGACGGCTCGCAGTTCACGATCACCGTCACCGAAGCGGTCGATCCGGTGAACATACAGCCCATAGTGCCAACTCCAACGGTAGTGGTCGCGTCGATCACCCTGGCAACTACGTAGACAGGTGGTTACTCGAAGGGCAGCTGTCGCGATGGCCTTGGGGCTGGGGCTTCTGTGGTGGTCGGGCTGTGACAGTCCCTCGGCCCCCTCTACCACCACCACCGTAGGGGTGAGTTCGACCTCGTCGACCAGTTCGACGACGACCACCTCTGTTGCGGCAACTACCACGACGTCCACCACGACGACGCTGCCGCCGGCACCGCCGCTGACGGTGACTCTGAGCGTCAGCGACAGCGTCACGCTGGGGGCGATCGGCTTCACGGTCGACTACTCGGCCCTCGCGAGCTTGGGCGCCTTCGACGGCCAGGCTGACCAGGTCAACTGCACCGACCTCACCGTCGGGAGCATCGCGGCCTTCAACCACGTCTCCGCCTCCAGCACCCTCATCGTCGGCTTCAACAACGTCACCGGCATAGTCGGGCCGACAGACCTCTTCTCCTGCGAGTTCATTCCCTTTGAACCCTTCACCGGTGATCCGGCGACGCTGGCCTCGAGCTTCGTCATCTCGGGGATAGAGGCCGCCAACGCGGCCGGTGACCCCATAGCAGCGCCGAGCCTGGGCCTGAGCGTCAGCGGCGCTGGCGGAACCACCACTACGACGACCACCTCGACCTCGACTTCCGTGACTACCTCGACCTCGTCTACCTCGACCACCGCCGCAGCAGCCACGACGACCACGACCCTGCCGGGTCTGCCGGCTGGTACCTACGACGTCGTCTTCCGCCTCACCGACACCGTTGACGTTGGCGCGTTCACCTTCACGGTGGATTACAGCGGCGCGCCCGGCGCCATCAACGGAACCGGGGCGAGCGTGCAGTGCACGAGCCTGGCCTCGGGGGCCCTGCCGGCCTTCAACGACAACGAATCGGCGAGCACCGTGACCCTCGGCTTCATCACCTTCGGTTCGATTTCGGGTCCGACGGACCTGGCCACCTGCTCGTTTACGAGCACGGTCAGCGGTCTCCTGGAAGACGGGTCGCAGTTAGCGATCACCGTCACCGAAGCGGTCGATCCGGTGAACATACAACCCATAGTGCCAACTCCAACGGTAGTGGTCGCGTCGATAACCCCCGCGGGGGCATAGTCCGCGGGCGGTACCGTACCAGGAGGATTGCCGGGTCTGATCCCGGCGATCCTCCTAGACCCAAGATCCCGCTTTCTCGCCTCCGCCTGGCGTTGTTTTAGTGCCGGGGGTGGGTTAATTAAACGCTCTTGAAAATTTCTACTTTGGTGTGCGAGGCTATATTCATGAAAAGATTCATCTTTGTAAACGTTTCGGCGGGTCTACTGATGGCGGCTCTGTCTTTTTCCCCCCTGCCGGCCACCGCTGCTAACGGTGACTGCGGCCAGCCCCTTTCAAGCGGAGCCTCGCCTTCCTCGGCTGACGCGCTGTTCATTCTCAAGGCGGCCGTCGGTTCCGTAACCTGCGACCCCATCTGCATGTGCGACGTGAATAACAGTGGAGACAGCCTTGTTCCGACCGCCGCCGACGCCCTGATCGTACTCAAGAAGGCGGTCGGACAGGATGTACAGCTCCTCTGCCCCACGCCATGTCCACCGGATGCGGTCACCGGTCCCCCCTGCAGCTCGGCCGAGTTCTTCGCCGCCGCGGGCTCGGACCTCGATACCGGCTGGACGGGTCTGGGCCACAACGCCGATCTGATCGAAGGCGCCTCGATCACCATCCGCATGCCCAAGGAGTGCGGCGACGGCAGCCCCTGCCTTCTCGACTCGGACTGTAGTGTGGGAACCTGCGACGTGGCCTGTGACTGCGACGACCCCAACAACTCGGTCTGCAACATTACCGGCCCGACCCACCAGGGACGGTGCCTCACCAGCCTCACGCCCTGCACCAGCAACAGCGACTGCGGTTCCCAGACCTGTGAGCGCTTCTTCGGTCCTCCGCTGCCGCTTTCTTCGGCAGGTGTCCCAGTGTGCGTCACGACCTTCTTCGCCAGCGATATCACCGGGACCGCTGACGCCCAGACCGGTACCGGAGTGGCGAGTTTCGCTCTCCGCTCCCGTGTCCACCTCGGAATACTAAACGACCAGCCCTGTCCGCGCTGCGGGGCCTTGAGTTCCGATCCCCAGATAGGCGACACCTTCACCTGCGAGGGCGGCCCGAACGACGGGGGAACCTGCGTGGTCGAGGCCGTGAGCCCCGACTTCGGCGGCGTCTCCAGCGCCTGCCCGCCCGAGACCGCCAACAACGTCTCGGGCACGGGTCTCGCGATTCGCTTCAACGAAGCCACCACGGGGACGGTGAGCCGCACGGCGCAGTTGCCCTGCAACGGTATCGACTTCCAGATCTGTACGGACACCTTCGCACCCTGTAGCTCGAACGCGGATTGTACCAACGGGCCGGCGGGCAACAAGGCCTCGTGCAACTTCTTCTGCCACTGCGGGTTTTGCGATGGCGACGCGGACCTTCCCTGCATGGAGGATCAAGACTGCCCCCAAGGCACCACCTGTGTGGTCGGTCCCGGCACCGAATCCGCCAACGCGCCTCAGGAGCTCAACAACCAGTGCACGAACGGACAGTGCGGCCAGGAGGCGCTCGAGGAATGCCACGACACGGTCGCGGGCGAGTGCTCGGACAAGGACTTCCTCTCCTGCAGTAGCGACAGCCAGTGTCAGAACCAGGGTGCGGGCACCTGCGTATTCAAGCAAAAGCCCTGTTTTGAAAACACCATCACCAGAACCGGGACTCCATCGCCGCTGGGTAAGTACTGTGTGGACGACCCCAACAACAACGCGACTTGCACGAACGACGCCGACTGCGCCGTGGGGTCCTGCGTAGACGATAGCAGCAAGCCCACGACCGTCGCGCTCTTCTGCGTACCGGCCACCTCGAGCTCGGCGATCAACAACGCGGCGGGGACCACCGGCCCCGGAGCGATTACCTTCGAGAGCAAGATCCTCGTTTGCCGTTGCGGAGACAGCAGCGTTGGCTGCGACGAGCAGTGCGACGACGGCAACGACGTGAACGGCGACGGTTGTGACGAGAACTGCCAGCTCGAATAGGAGCGGCGCGTTACGGCCGGCCTCGCCGTGGAGGCGGTAAGAAACCAGTCGGCGAGTAGAAGAGCCGGGTGATTTCGCCTACCATGCTACTAGGCAGAAATCGGCTTTGATATCGACGTGTCTTCAGTGGACCGTAGCGTCGTCCGTGGTCTCGCGATCACCCTCGAGGGTGATCGCGAGAGGAACTGCGCTCACCGGCGCTGCTTTGGTCTGTTACCTGCTCGCGGCCTGTGGCAAGCCACCCGCCGCGGTCGAGGTCGTCCTGGCGCTACCCGACGAGATCAACTCGCTCTCGGTGGCAACCATTGAAGTCGACTATTCCCGTGCCGGCGCGGTGCCGGTACTCTCCGGAACCACGCCGGCCTGCTACTCGATACACCCCGCCGTGGACACGGTTTTCAGTGACGACGGCGCGGGTACGCTCACCGTCAGGGCGGTGTCCGCTAGCACCTTTTCCGCGCCGGCCGATCTCGCCGTGTGTCGCATGGTCCCCGCCACCAAGGGGCTCGACGGTAGCATGATCGCCAAGCGGTTGCGCATCAGCGTGGCGGGAGGCGAAGGGGGTTCCCGGGAACCCGAGAGAAGGCGGATCGCGACGGGCGGCAACAACAGACGGCGTGACGCTGGTTCCCAGGGCAATAGAACCAAACCGCCAGGCGAAAACGCCGCACGGCGGTACGCAGACGCGGGCACCCGCCACAGGCCTGCCACCGAAGCCCGGGATCGCCAGAAGCCCTCGACCCCCGCCCCGGCTGCGGGCAGCACCCGCCATGAACCCGGGCGGCGGAGCAGCGCCGGTTACTCGCAACCCGAGCGCGTCCTGCCGGGACAGAGGCAAGCCACGGTCCCTCGGCAAGCCCCTAGCGACGACCGCAAGAGGAACTTGCCAAGCCCCCGCGGCTCGGTATCCTCCGACCGTTCGCCGTCCTCGGTCGCGCCGGCTCAGCCCGGCCAGCAACCCGCCTCCCCGAACCTGCGCCAGCCCACCGACTCGGAACCGGAGCAGGGTCGCCAGCCCCCCGCGGCCAGCGTTACCTACGACATAACCCTGGCGGTAACGAGCAACTCCGGTGCTCTCGGGGCGCTGCAGTTCGACGTTCAGCACCTGGGACTCAGCGGCGGCTTCGTGGGTCGTGGTGGCTCGGTAGAGTGCAGCAGCCTCATAGACGGGGCTCTCGCGACGTTCAACAACGTCAAGTTCGGCAAGCTCAGGGGCGCGATTATCGATATTCAGGGCTTCCCCACACCCACGGCGGTTGCTGCCTGCTCCTTCAGGACCTCGGAAACGCTTTCGCCGGGCAGCTTCGACGTCGCTGTCGTCGAAGCCAGCGACGCGGATATCAACAGCAACAGCGCGGGTGTCGTGCCGCTGCCGTCCATGGCTGTCGTGAGCGTCCAGGAAATGAGACCTTAGCCCCCTCCAACCTGGGCATCGGAGAGGTGGGTAGCAGGACGACAACGCGCCGGCGTTACCACGCTGCGCTCGTCCTCGCGCTGCTCGCGCTGCTATGTTTCGCTGCGTACGGCGCTGGCCTGCGCGGTGCGTTCGTTTCCGACGACAACAACGCGATCGTCAACAACCAGTGGGTTACCGGCCCGCTAGATCCAGTAGGGATCTTCGCGACCTATTCCTGGTGGGGCGCAGGCCGGGCCGACAGTCCCGGATACCGGCCCCTCACGACGCTCAGCTTCGCCCTCAACCGCGCCGCCGGTGGCCTCGACCCCTGGGGATTTCACCTCGTGAACATCGCTCTGCACGCTCTGGTCTCGTGGATGCTGTTCCTGGTCGCCCTCGAGCTCGCCGTTCCGGTCGCCGGTGCGACCGCGGCTGCCGCGGCGTTCGCGCTTCTTCCCATACACAGCGAGGCGGTGATATGGACCGTGGGCAGAGCGGAGCTGCTGTCGGCGCTGGGATCGGCCTGTGCCCTGCTCGCCGTGCTTCGTTACAGGCGCGGTGGCCGGCCTTGGCTCCCCGTAGCCGCCGCGATCGCCTTGCTCGGGGGCCTGCTGGCCAAGGAAAACGCGATCACCATGCTCGTCGCACCCGTGGTGGCGATCTTGCTGCTGAACGAGAACGGGCGCAGACGCGATCTTCACTGCCTCGCGGCCATGGTGAGCTCGTCTTTCGCTTACCTCGCGATGCGGTGGTCGGCGGGCGCGCTGATCGCCTCCAGCCGCCCGGATCTGCTCGACAACCCTCTTTCCTTGATGGCCCCGTTCTCGCGACTCGCCGCCGCGGTCTCGGTTCTTGGACGTTACCTGTGGATTACGCTCTGGCCGGACACGCTCTCCGTAGACTACTCTTACAACGCGCTGGGAATGGAGCAAGGCTTCGTCGCCGACCGTTACTCGGTGGTTGCGCTGCTGTGCCTGGCGTTCGGTCTGCGCCAGGGCTGGAGGCATAGGCACAGCAATCCAGAGATAGCCTTCGGCTTGATCCTCGCGGCCTCCACCTACTCTATCGTTTCGAACACGGTATTCCTCGTCGGGACGGTAATGGGTGAGCGGATGTTCTACCTGCCCAGCCTCGGCCTCTGCCTGGCGGCTGGACGCCAGCTGGGCCGACCCTTCACGGGCCGGCGAAAGATCACAATCTCGCTGTTTGTAGTGGTCGCGCTGGCGTGGACGCTGCGTGACCACGAGCGTTGCAGGGACTGGGGCAACCCCATCGCGTTGTTCGAAGCCGCAGCCGAAGCCTTTCCCGATAGCGCGCGCGTTCACATGGAACTCGCGTCGGCCTACGGCCGCGAAGGAAAGATCGAAAGTTCGCTCAGAGCCTTTGACCGTAGTCTCCAAATCCTTCCCGGCTACGCCGCCGCGCTCTACAACAAAGGCAATACCCTCGCGCGTTCCGGGCGTCTTCGCCAAGCCGAGAAAGCGTATCTGGCTGCGCTAGAGGCCGCACCCGATCTTGAAATGGCGATGGCGAACCTCTCGATAGTCTATCAGATGCTGGGAGAAAACCGCGAAGCGCTCGACCTTGTCGACAGGGCTCTTGAACACGCCTCCCGCGACCCCCGTCTACACCTGAGCCGTGGAGACATCCTGTTGGCGCTGCAGCGCTGGGACGAGGCCATCGGGGCCTACGACCGGGTGGTCGAGGCCGGTGGAGCCGGCAGCGCGGTGCTGGTAAACCGAGGGGTCGCCAAGCAGAGGCGCGGGGGGTGCGCCGATGCGATCAACGACTATCTGGCGGCGACTCGCAGCCCCAGGCCCGTGCAAATCGCTTTCGTGAATGCTAGCGTTTGCCTTCGACAGCTCGGCCGGCATCATGAACTCCAAGAACTCGAGAGGCGAGCGAATCTGGCTGGCGTGAAGATCGATAACTGAAGTCACCCCCATGCCGGCACCGGAAAGATTGGAACCCAGAGGTTCCGCCCAGGACAAGCCGACCCGCTTGCTGTACGCGGGCACGCTGCTGTCACTGGCAGCGGTCCTCCTGTCCTTGGTCATCGCCTGGATTCACCTCCGCATTGACCGGTCCGCCGGAAGCTATACGAGCTTTTGCAACCTGAACGACGCGGTCAACTGCGACCGGGTACTGGCGAGTCCCTTCGCGGTGCTGTTTGGCGTTCCTCTTGCGTGGTATTCGGTAGCGGTCTACGCGCTGCTGGCGATACTGTTCACTCTGGGAGCCCGCGCGGCCGGCCCCGGGGCGTTCGCCGCGACCAGGCTCGCTTGCATCCTGACCCTGGGTGCCAGCCTCTTCTCCCTGTGGATGGCGTTCGTATCGCTGGCCGTGCTCGAGACCGTATGTCTGATGTGCAGCGGCCTCTACCTTCTTACGCTCTGTCTGCTCCTGATCGCGTTGCGGCTCGCGCGCAGCCCCGCTGGCGGCGCCCAACGCTGCCTGAACCCTCGTCAACTGGGTCTCGCGACTCTGGGACAAGCCGGAGCCGTGGCGCTGATCGCGGCTGTCAGCTGGCCTATTGGCGCCGATTTGCCCGCCCGCGCGCTTTCCCTGGCAGAGATACGCAGCGCCAAGCCGGACTTTTTCGAGTGGTACCTGTCCCTTCCGTCGTTCGATGTGGACGCCAGCAAGGGGCACGCTTCGGGCTCCCCCGACGCCCCCGTTACCATAGTCGAGTTCTCCGATTTCCAGTGCGCCTACTGCCGTCAGAACCACGAGGCACTCGCCGCCCTTCTCAGGCGTCGTGTGGGTGCGGTCAGGGTGCTTCACCGCCACTTCCCTCTCAACAGCGCTTGCAACGAAGGGATTCCTCGCTCGCTGCACCCGCAGGCCTGCCTGGCAGCCGAGGCTGCGGAGTGTGCGGCTGAGCAGGGCGCCTACGACGAGATGGCCGCCCTGCTCTTTGAGAACCAGCGGCGGCTCTTCAGGGCACCGATCGAACGCTTGGCCGCCAGGAGCGGATTGGACCTCGGGCGCTTCAAGGGTTGTCTCGACCAGCGTCGTGGCCGATCGGCCGTCATCACCGATAGCCGAGACGGCAACCGGCTCGAACTCAAATCCACCCCTACCATGTTCATCAATGGTAGGCGGGTCACGGGCAGCTTCGAATACCCCTGGGGTTACGACTACGCGGTGATGATCGAGACCAGACTGGCTTCGGGCGATTCGCTGGAAGCACCCCACTAGCCAGAACACATGCCTTCCGCGTAGTTTCATCCCCGTCTCGCACCGATGGGGGTGGCGCAGCTGTCACACCTTGCAGCATTGCACGACCATCGCGTCGGCCATCTCGGAGTACGCCCCTCAACCGCGCCGCGTTTCTCCTTATATTTCAACGTATTGCCCCCGTCGGGGTGTGACCCGTACGGGTGGACCGTGGCATAGTTGTTGCTCGACTGGAACCCGTCGATCGTCAGACGGTCGAAACCAGAGCGTAATAAAGTGAGGGAACCAGTAACGTGAAGAACTACCTGATAACCGATCCGTCCAACATCAACACGCCGACAAGAAAAGCCGGCAGCCAGGAGCCCGTTTACGAGGGAACGTATCGGTACGAACCGAATCGGCCGCGGCCCAACCTTACGGAACGAGAGAAAGAGGTCCTGCGTCTCGTGTGCGACGGTCTTACCAACGCCGAGATCGCTAGCAACCTGCACGTGTCCAGGGAAACCGTGAAGTCTGAACTCAAACGGATTTTCCGGAAGATCGGAGTCGCCAACCGCACCCAAGCAGCGGTATTGCTCGTAAAACAGCGCTGGGTCTGAGCCTCTGCACTAGTGTTAGGCAAGCGTTGCGCTAGTCTACACCTGTCCCTGCGCGATGAGTGAACGTAATTACAGGCCTACCCGAAGGCCCGACTCCGGTCGGGCCTCGTCTGGTATGAGCCGCTGGCTGATCGCGATCGCGGTCAGCGCGGCCTGCGCGCTCACCGCCTACGAAACCCTCTCCTTCGCCGCCTCGACGCTCGATTACGGCCTCAATCTCATCCAGCGCTACTATTTGTTCCAGGACGACGTTCGGGGCAGTGAGCTTCTCGGAAAAGCGCTCGATTATCTGGAACTCTCTGTTCCTCAGTTCACCTCGGAAACGGTGAGCGACGGTACGTTCATCGCTCGGGCCGGCTCTTGCGAACTCAAGGTCGAGTCCGAGCCCGACGCCAACATTGCAAGTCTCGTCGAACCTCTTCATCAGATCGGCGTCATGGTGAGCAAGTGTGTTACCGATCTGCCCGACGGCATCCCGGATCTCGAGAGCCTGATACTCGCAGGCGTGCTCTCGGGACTCGACCCATATTCGACCTTGTTCGACCAGATCCGGCACACCGAACACGCGATACAGTTCAGGGGGAAGCTCGCAGGAATAGGTGCTCGCGTCGGAATCCGAAACGACGAGTTGACGCTTATCAAGGTGTACGATGGCTCGCCGGCTGCACGCGCTGGACTAGAGGACGGGGACGTCGTGAAACGAATCGACGGCATGTCGGCGACAAACATCATGGTGGGCGACGCCGTCCAGCGGATCCGTGGGCCCGTCGGCTCCAAGGTGGCTCTCGCCGTCGAACGCGCGGGAACCGACGATGTCGAGACCTACACTGTAACCAGAGACCTGGTTACCATACCCTCGGTCACCGCGGAGCTCCTTCCAAACGGTGTCGTCTTCAGTACGATCTCTCATTTCAGCCAGTCCACGCCTGGCGACTTTCGAGAGATACTCACCGCTATCGTAGAAGAACACCCCGATACCAAGGGAATTATCGTAGACCTGCGGGCGAATTCTGGCGGCAGCATGATCGGCGCTTCTTCGATAGCCGACTTGTTCCTCAGCAAGGGCGTCTTGATTACCACCGCCGGGCGCCAGGGGATGCCGGTTTCGGGCCTACGCGCCGAGATAGACGCGAGCGAGGACGCCCCCTTGCAGCGTTTTCCGGTCGCGTTTCTGACGTCGCCGCGGACCGCGTCGGGTTCAGAACTCCTCGCGGCCAGTCTGCGCAACAACGACAGGGCCATCATCGTCGGCGAGCGCTCCTTTGGAAAGGGTACAGTCCAGAAGACCTACAAGATGGGTGAAGGGTCCGCCCTCAAGCTCACGGTCGGTCGTTTTCTGCCCAACCGCGTGCCGATCCCGGGCGGGGGCATGATCCCCGACGTGGAACTTCAGGGCTACGACTTCACTGAAGACGGCGTGCGCGTACGGGGATACCGCGACGGGGCGGAACTGCCGTTCTGGCTGCAAACCCCGAGATGGGCCGAGTCACGAAAACGCGAACCCGCCGTTCGGATCTCGGTTGCTCGCGAGGTCCCGGCGCAAGACGAATCTATGGATCGGAGTGAAGACGACGCTGGTCCCGATCCCGCCAGGGACATCGCGTCGGCGTTGTTACGTCGCTACGGCTCGGTGTCGGCGTCTGAAATGCTTTCGTCGGCCAAGTCGTTCCTCGGCCTGAAACTGATTCAGTCCGACATGGAACTCTCGGAGTTTCTCGAGAACCGTGGACTTGACTGGAAATCCGCTCCCTCTGCGTCCAGCGGTCACTTTATCGAGATCAACGTGAAGGCCAACGCCGATGGGATCCTCAGAGCCGGCGAGGAGGCAACCATAACGGTCACCGTGACCAACAAAGGCAAGGACAGTCTCTTTCGCCTTCGCGGTGTAACCAAGTCGGAGATGCCCTTTCTCGACGCCCGCGGGCTCTTGTTCGGACGGCTAGGCCCGGGAGAAGCAAAGAGCTGGGACTTCAGGGTCACGCTCCCCACGTTCATCCGAACCGGCAGACAAGAGTTGGAAGTGGAACTACTCGACGATTACGGCCTGCTAGACTCGGTGGGTCCGTTCTTCATGGCTATCGAATCGGCCACGCGGCCGGAAATAGCCTACCGGTACCGTGTCAGCGCCGACGAGGATGGCTCCTCCCTCGTCGTCAAGGTCCAGCTAGACAACCGGGGCGGAGAGTCGTCAGAGGAACTCCGGGTTTTTCTCAAGCATCCCCTCAGCTCCGATTTTCAAGTTCTCGACGTAATGCATCCCGTGGAACCGCTCGCTGCTGGAAGCCATCGCGAGATAGAGCTGAAGGTACAGAGGCTCGCTCCCCCTGAGAAGCAACTCGAAACCACGCTCGCGATCTCGGACCGTGACTTCAGAGTAGCGCTCGAAACCACGCTGCCTCTCTCGCCGACGGACGACTATTCCCCGTGGCAGCAAGCGCCGGCCGTTGTCCTGGAGCTTTCGCAACGCCCCGATCCCGCCGGCGAGTACAGGGTTTTTGCACGCGCCAGCGATGAAAGCGGACTAGCCAGCGTCTTGGCCACTGTTGACGGGAACAAGGTTGACTACGTCGAGGCGACCAACGAACCGCTGAAGGACGTGGAGATCGCGATCCCCTGGAATCCAAGCGTCGGCGTGAAGGACTACACGATAACGGCCGTCGACCGGGCCGGTCTCACGACCGTCTACCACGCGGGCCTGTAGTTCGGACGCGGGTCAAGGCCGAGGCGAATCAGCCTTCGCCGTCAACGCCGCGAGCGCTTCTCGATCGATCTTCAGACCTGCGCTCGCTTTGATCTCATCGAGAAACTTCTGGGTACTTTCCCTGCGCTTTTCATTGACGAGCTTCACACGTATCTGGGTCTTGACGTCGTCGAAGGACTTTTGCACGCCCTCCTCTCTGCCGGTGCGCTTGATGATGTGGTGGCCAAAGCGAGTCTTCACCACGTCGGACAACTGTCCGTCTTCTTCGAGCGCGAAGGCGGCATCCTCAAACTCCTTGACCATTCGACCGCGTCCAAAAAAACCCAGATCTCCGCCGCGCTTGGAATTCGATTTATCAATCGAATGCTCTTCGGCGAGCTTCTCGAACAAGCTGGGATCCTCTTTGACCTTTGCGAGTATCTCATTGGCAAGGGCCTCGTCTTCGACGAGGATATGGCTTACCTTGACCCGGTCAGCCGAAAACTGATCCTTGTTCGCGAGGTAGTACGCTCGGACGTCGTCGTCGGATACCGTAGCACTCTGACTCTCTCGCATCACCTTCTGAATGACCAACCTCCGCTCGAGATCGTCGATCTGATCCCTTATCGACTTGTCATCTGTGAATCCTTGTTTCTTCCCACGCTCGAAGATCAGTTCGGAAATCAGATAATTTTCTAGGTACTGGACCTTCTTGTCGATACTGTTCATCGAGGCCCGCGCGCGACTACTGAGTTTGTTCATGATGTCGTTGTAGTTGGCCTCGGTGAACTCGCGACCGTTGAAAGTCGCCAAGACCGTTCCGCCACCACCCCCCGCCGATACCTCTCCGCTCGCCGCCTCACGCGCCACCGAGGTCCCCTCTTCCGGCGTTCCACCGCAGGCCACAAGCACAACCGCCACGAAACACGCCGACGCCATCGCAAGCCCACCGCCTCTAGTTCCAATGAAAAACCCTAGCATCCGATTCTCCCTGCTCCTCAGAGTTGCTTTTAGACACATTATACACGAGCCGACGCTTTTCCGCGTATCAATGCGCGAGCGGTCCGTCTGCCGGCTACCTGATCGATACCTGTATACGCGCTCGGTCCGCTCGGCGGACTACGCGCCCCACGATGGCAGGCCGAAGACCTCTCCCATGAAGTGTTTCCACGTAGGCCTCGGCGTCCCCGGGGGAAAGGCTCACGAGCAAACCGCCCGATGTCTGTGGATCTACCACCGCTTGCCTCACGCCCTCCTCGACTCCCCTGCCGATGGAAAGTCGGCTTCCCAGATACTCCCGATTGCGACGAGAGCCGGCGGTGACGTACCCAGCTTCGGCCAGTCGCGCGGTGCCCGGAAGAAGCCCCAGGCACTCCGAATCGAACTCCAACCTCACGCCGGATGACGCGGCGGCCATTTCCGAGGCGTGGCCTGCCAGCCCGAAACCGGTGACATCGGTACAGGCGTGAGCCCGGAACCGACGGAGGAACAACCCGGCGACCTCGTTGAGCTGCACCATGGTCCGAACAGCGGCGTTCTCCTCGGCGTCGCTGACCACCCGACGCTTGAGACCAGTCGACACTATGCCCGTGCCCAGAGGCTTGGTCAGAACCAGAAGATCGCCCTCAACCGCGCCACCATTTCTCACCACCCTGTCGGGATGAACCGTCCCGGTCACGGCCATCCCGTATTTCAGCTCCGGGTCGACGATCGTGTGGCCGCCGACGACGACCGCCCCGGCCTCCAGCACCTTTTCGGCACCGCCGCGAAGGACCTGCGCCACGACCTTGGTTCCCAGGTCTTCGAGAGGGCAAGCCAGGATGTTCATCGCGGTGATAACTTTTCCGCCCATAGCGTACACGTCGCTCAGCGCGTTCGCTGCAGCAATCTGACCAAAGAGAAACGGGTCGTCTACGATCGGCGCGAAAAAATCTACCGTATTGATGACCGCAAGATTCGACCGTACACGATACACCCCGGCGTCATCGCTGTTCTCAGAACCGACCAACAGGTCGGGGTCTTCGGAACGTGGCATCGACTTGAGTACTTTCAACAGGTCGCCCGGACCCAATTTCGCAGCTCAACCTCCAGCCCTGACCTTTTCCGTGAGCCTCGTAAGTTCTTTTTCGCTACTCGAGTTACGCGTTTTCGTCATGAGTAGGTTGTCCAGCCCCTTCGTGTAACGTGGCCTCCGGCCGCAGACGCCGATAATCGCCCTGGCGCACCGTGACACCAGCTCTGTCAAAATAGTCAAGCAACGGTATACAGTACTTGCGAGAAGCGGAAATCAAATCGCGAAAACGTCCTGCCGTAATACTCTCTTCTTCGATCAAACAATCCCTGAGGGTCTTTTCTATACGCCTGAGCACCTTTTTCGAACAGATGAAATCCGCCGATACCCGTACGACCCTGCGCCGCCGCACCAGCACTCCGACGACATCGTTCAATTTCCTTGCATCGAGACCGAGTCGGTTTTCGACCTCTTTCAAGAAAGGTGGCATGCAATCCCCTTCTTCGATGATAACCGCGAGCCGCTCGGCTACCGCTTCGTCAGCGTCGCTCATGGTTACTTCGTGGCTGGGGATGGCAACCACGCTGCCGTCACGAAGGAGCCTTCCCGAAGAAACGACCCTGTCGAGAATAGATCGAAAAATTCTGATATCGACCTCCTCGCGGTTCTCTTTCCGTAGCTGCTCCGACTCGATGCCCGGAAGGTAGGGATTGTCAGCGTGAAAACGAGACACCCGCGTCAGCAACTCGTCGACGTACGTCTCCAACCTCGAAGCCGAGACGACTAGCTGTGGTTTCACACTGTCCGGAAAACCGACCACGTCGTCATCCTGCATCGCGATAGTGTAGATTCCCGCCAGATCTGTACCGATCGCGACGGCGAGTTCCGACGGGCTCACGCCCAACGAAGGGGCCATCTCCAGAAACAGCTTCAGCCTGGCCGCCGGAGTCGCGTTTCTCATCATCCCCAGACGGCGCCCGACGTCCCCTGCGCGGCGCCCGTGCTTCTGGGCCTTCGCAACGACTACCTCACCGCCCCCCAGGGTCCTGCAAGCCGTTTCATCGCGCAGCACGAAGCGATCACCCGGGAATACCACCATGGGTTCCGCCAGCGCGAGCTGCGCGTAGTGCTTTTCCCTCGGCGCCACCGAACCGACATCGTCTACCCATACCAGGCGCGCCCAGCGTTCATCCGTCCCCAGGTACACACGAACCCGTTCATGAGACCTGAGCGGCCGGCCGGCCGAGGGGCGGACCTCGACCGAGGCGTCAAACCGATCGCTGATCGCATTCGTACCGGGAGTTACGATCGAATGGCCACGCTTGATACTGTCCTTCTCCGGACCTACGAGATTGAGCGCCGTTCGTTGCCCCACCCAGACGCGGTCTACCTTCTGTCCGTGGACCTGCAGCTCTCTCACCCGCGCACGTTCGCCGCTCGGCAGCACCTCGACCTCATCACCCGCGGACACGCTGCCACCCGCGGTCGTACCCGTGACGATCACCCCATGCCCCTTGAGGACGAAGCAGCGGTCGACTGGCATCCGAAACGCTCCCGAGAACTCACGTCTCTCTAGCTCCACGAGAATGGACAACAAGGCGGCCCGGAGCTCCTCGATACCGCTACCGTCCTGGGAACTCACCTCGAAGACCTCTGATCCTTCGAATGGGGTACCTGCCGCGAGAATGTCGATCTCCTCCCTCACCTCCGCGATCCGGCGAGCGTCAACAAGATCGCACTTGCTGATCACGAACACCGCCCTGCGCACACCCAGGATATGCACAATATCAAAGTGCTCCTCTGTCTGGGGCATGACACCATCGTCGGCGGCGACCACGACGATGACCAGGTCAAAGCCCTGGGCACCGGCGAGCATCTGTCTGATGAACCGTTCGTGCCCCGGCACGTCTACAATACCCACCCGACCTCCGTCCGGATCTTCCAGGTAGGCAAAGCCGAGTTCGATCGAAATTCCGCGAGATTGTTCCTCGGGAAGCCGATCGGTGTCGACTCCACTCAGCGCCTTGACCAGTGCTGTCTTGCCGTGATCGATGTGTCCGGCTGTTCCGACTATGGCCTTCATGGCGACCGGGGAACCAGATCCGAGGCATCGGATACCGCTATGAGATCGAGCAAGAAACGGTCGTTTTCGATGCGCCCGATGACGGGGACCGAGGCCCCACGGAATCGGACGGCGATTTCCTCGGCCGACCACCGGGTGGACTTCACGACGACCGCCCGCGACTCCATGCCCGTCTCGGGCTGCGCACCGCTTCCGACCTGCGCCACTGATCGTTCCAGCGATACCTCGAACTCACCACCCAGTGCTCTTGATAGCAGCTCGACCGCGCGCCGCCCCAGCTCCTCCAACTCTGATGGCCGGCGAGTAAGATAACGGAGCGTAGGGAGCACTTGTTGAGGATGCGGGTGGAGGCGGTACACCCTGAGCGTAGCTTCGAGAGCGGCCAACGTCATCTTGTCACAGCGTAGAGCACGCTTGAGCGGATTGGCACGTATCCTGTCGATGAGCCCCCGCTTCCCGACGATCACTCCGCACTGCGGACCGCCTAGCAGCTTGTCGCCACTGAACGTGACAATATCCACGCCTTCTGCCACGCGGTCACGAACCACCGGCTCGTACGGAAGGCCGAAGCGCGCGAGGTCGATAAGAGCCCCAGCGCCGAGGTCCTCGACCACGTGGAGGTCCTCATGCAAACCCGCAAGTTTGACGAGCTCTCTAACCTCGACCGATGCCGTGAAGCCCACGATGCGGTAATTACTGGTGTGTACCTTGAGGTACAAAGCGGTCTCTGACCGAGTCGCGCCCATGTAGTCTTCGATGTGTGTACGATTGGTCGTACCCACTTCCCTCATGATCGCCCCGCTCTTGGCCGTGACGTCCGGTATTCGAAACGATCCGCCGATCTCGATGAGTTCGCCCCTCGACACCACGACTTCTCGTCCCGCGGCCAGCGTATTGAGTGAGATCAAGAGAGCCGCCGCGTTGTTGTTCACGATGGTAGCGGCCTCGGCGCCGGTGAGGGCGACGAGATGTTCCTCGACCAGCAGGTCACGCTCGCCCCTGCCGCCCGCTTCGAGGTTGTACTCGAGATTGCAGGCTCCGCGGGCGACGACCGCTACCTCCTCCAGTGCCTGCTCACAGAGCAGGGCCCGGCCGAGATTGGTGTGAAGCACCACGCCGGTAGCGTTTACCATGGGGCCGAACAGCGGCCTTTCGGCCCGACCGAGCAACCTTCCCGCGAGGTCCGCGACCGCCGCCTCACACAACTCTGCTTCGGCCACGTCTTCGCCCGCTCTCACCCGTTCCCGTATGTCAGCGAGCGCGGTCCTCACGGCCTCGACCACGGCCTCCCGGGAGCTCCCAGCCAAGAGGGCGGCTCCCTCCGCCGAGCAGAGGACCCGATCCACCGCGGGCAACCTCGGCAAGATATCAGTTCGCGGAGCCACGGCGAGCCATCGTGCCCTTTTCGTTCATGTCTGACAAGCCCCACTCGAGCGCCCAGGAGATCGCTTGACCACCCCGCTCCCCATGTGAAACCATACACCCCGCAATGCTGAGGGCAGCTGCCACCGAGATTGTAGAACGTCTCCGCCACGCCGGGTACGAGGCCTTGTTCGCCGGTGGATGCGTCCGTGACCGGCTTCTTGGAACGGAACCCGCCGACTACGACATCGTGACATCCGCGCGCCCTCACGAAGTCGAGGGGCTCTTCAAGAATACGATTCCCGTCGGAAGACAGTTCGGCATCGTCGTCGTACCTCAGAACGACCACGGCTTCGAAGTGGCGACGTTTCGAAGCGACGGGTGTTATCTCGATGGTCGGCGTCCCGCCAGCGTGACTTTCTCCGACGCCGAGCACGATTCGAGACGCCGTGACTTCACAATTAACGCAATGTTCGAAGATCCGCTGACAGGGGAACTCATCGATTACAACGGCGGTAGGGCTGATCTAGAAGCGGGGCTGATCCGGACCGTAGGTCTCGCGCAGGATCGCTTCAGCGAGGACAGGCTGAGACTTCTGCGCGCGGTCCGTTTCGCCGCGCGACTTGGTTTTCGTATCGAGGAAAGAACCTACGAGGCCCTGCGCGAACAGGCGCGGTATATTAACGAGGTATCCGTAGAGCGGGTAACGGCTGAACTGGCTCGCATCCTGACCGAAGGGCACGCGCGTCGCGGGTTTGAACTGCTGGACGAGGTCGGTCTGCTCGGCCCCATCCTGCCCGAACTCTTGCCGATGAAGGGCTGTGAGCAGGACGCGGAATTTCACCCGGAAGGTGACGTCTTCGTCCACACAATGGCCTGTCTCGAACGCCTGCCGGCAGGCTGTACGCTGACGCTGGCCTTGGGCGTGCTGCTTCATGACGTGGCCAAACCCGCGTGCCACGAATCAATCGACGGCCGCCACCTCTTCCACGGTCACACCAGGGAGGGCGGGGTCATGGCTGAAGCTATCTGCAGACGGTTGCGAGTCAGTAACGCCGTGACGGCGCGTGTGCGCTTCTTGGTGGAACAGCACCTAAGACACTGCTCGGCGCCTGACATGAAGGCCTCTACGCTGAAGCGCTTCCTCGGACAGGACGGCATCGAAGAACTACTCGCGCTCGTGCGCATCGATACCGAGTCGTCAAGTGGGAGTCTTGATGACTACGAACTCTGCGTCCAGGCGCTCGACGACATGCCGCCTGAACAGATCAGACCACTACGGTTGGTAAGCGGTAACGATCTTATCGCGTTGGGGCTCAGTCCGGGCCCACGCTTCAAGGTCTTGTTGGCAGCGGTAGAGGAGGCACAGCTCGAGGGAGAAGTTACGACGCGCGAACAGGGTCTGGCGCTGCTTGCCAGGCTAGTCGCCGACGGCCCGGACGGCTCCTGAGCGCTTGGCGCTCGGGAGCCATGGGCGAGATGTCGGCGGACGTTCTGATCCTCAGAGAGCGCAGATGTAGGACAGCAAGGTCCGGACGCCGAACCCGGTTCCACCGCGAGGAGCGTATGGAAACGGTTTCTCCGCAAAAGCCGGGCCCGCGATATCCAGGTGCGCCCACTTGCGATCACCAACGAACTGTTGAAGAAACATGGCCGCGGTGATCGTGCCTCCGTATCCAGATCCGATGTTCTTGACGTCGGCTATGTTCGATTTGATATCGGACATGTAGTCCTCTACGAGCGGCAGTTGCCACAAAGGCTCACCGCTTTCTTCCCCATGTTTGATAAGACGGTTCACCAACCCCTGGTCATTGCCCATGACGCCCGCAACGCGATTGCCCAGCGCGACCATACACGCCCCCGTGAGGGTAGCTAGATCGATAATGCAGTCGGGCTCACCCTCCGCAGCCACGCACAGGGCGTCGGCAAGAACCAGTCTGCCTTCCGCGTCGGTGTTGAGAACTTCGGCGGACTTGCCGTTGCGATAGGTGATGATATCGCCCGGCTTCTGAGCTCCTGCGCCGGGCATGTTCTCCGCCGTAGCCACGTAACCGCGGACCTCGACCGCGGGCGCAAAAGTGGGGAGCGCCTTCATGAGTGCGAGAACCGCGGCAGCCCCAGACATGTCCTGTTTCATCCACTCCATCGATTTCGCCGGCTTGAGAGAAAGCCCGCCCGAATCGAAAGTGATGCCCTTGCCCACCACCGCGACCGTGGCGCGTGCCTTGCGTTCCGGTTTGTACACCATCTTCACGAAAGCGCCCGGCTCCTTGCTCCCGGCGGATACCGCGAGTATGCCGTTGAGCCTCTCCTTCTTGAGTCGGTCGCCTTGCCAGACATCGCACCGTAGCTTCGACTCCCTGGCGATGTTGCGGGCCGTCTTGACCAAAAAGGACGGAGTCTTCACGCTCGACATCTCGTTGATGAGATCACGCGCGAACACGACTGCATCGCAGGCGCAAAGGACCTTCTCGACGACCCGGCGTGACGCCGCGTCTTTCTTCAATCCGCTTGCGCTGACGACGAGACGTTCCGGTCCTTTGTATGAATCCTTCCGATCGCCGCGGTACTTGTCGAAGCGATAGCCCGCGAGGACGAAACCCTCTATCACCGAAGCCACCTGCTTGGCCGCGCCCGCACCTGACAGGCACACCGCCACGTCGGCTGCGTATGTCGAGGCAGCCGCGGCACGGCCCTTGGCCGCTGCTCGTCTACGACTTTCCGCGTCGCGACGCTTGCCCAGTCCAACCAGCAGCAAATCGCGGTCGTCACCTTGCAGACGCAGCGTGTTGCCGGCCTCGGCCTTGAACTTCGTCTTCTCTATCCGCGAGGCTACCGATCGACGCAGCTCCGGCTCCAACTCACGAACGGCTCCGCCCGTTTCTGAACCCTCATTGACAGGAATGACCAGTAAATCAGCGTCAACCTCACTCGCTTTATTCGCACTGAGTTCGACTTTCATCAGGTTCCTCCACATTTCGTTTACGGCAAGGCTCGACCGGCGTCAACGCGGCGCTTGAAGCCTCTGGCCGACGGGCTATACATTTGCAATTTGTGTTCCGGGGAGAAAGCGACTTGATTGGACCTCTGCCGGCTGGACGGCTCGATCGCAGACGGGAAGCGGTATTCGTGGTACTGTCCGGCGTTTTTCTCGGCACGCTGACGATGCTCAATATCCTCGGCATTTCGCGCTTCCTGGACCTTTCTTTTGCGCTACCGCTGCTCGGCTGGCAGATACCGATGGTCCTCGCGGTCGGCGTTCTGCCCTATCCGGTGACCTTTCTTTGTACCGACTTCCTGTCGGAGTTCTACGGACGTAGACGAGCAAATCTAGTTGTAATGACCGGGCTGTTGCTCAACGTCTGGGTGATGTTCATCCTATGGCTCGGCGGGGAGCTGCCCGGAACCGGCGGCAGCGCAGGTGGCGTATTTTTCGAAGTACGTGAACTAGCGTTTGGAGCCGTCGCGGCCTCGATGATCGCGTACCTTTCGGCCCAGCTGATAGACGTACAACTCTTTCATTTCTGGAAACGGGTCACCGCGGGTCGGCACCTGTGGCTGCGCAACAACGGTTCCACCATGATGAGCCAACTCGTGGACAGCGTAGCCGTGATAGTCATCACCCATTTCTACGCCCACGCGTTGCCCATCGAGAACGGCGCGCCACTCTGGCCACAGCTGGGCGTCTTCATCGCTTCCGCCTACGGCTTCAAGTTCGCGGTAGCGCTCGTCGACACGCTGCCTTTTTATCTCGGGGTAAGCTTCTTGAAGAACTACCTGGACATCGATCCCATGGTCGAGAGAAGATAGCCGCTAGTCGGCATCGCCGTCGGGTTTCATTCTCTTGCTCCAGAAGGTGCCTTTGCTCCACGCCCACACAGCCGCCCCGGCTACAGCGTAGATCACGACTCCTTCTATCAGACCCACGCCCCCACTCCAGAGAAAAAGCGCGAGCACCAGCGCCGTCGCGATGACGGCCACGACTTGTTCTACGCGCTTCTCACGAAGACGGATACGGGCGACGTGGGCCGAGACCGTCACGCCGCAGTCAGGACAACGTCCACCGTCTTTGCGGATGAGTGGCCGCTGGCAAGAAGGGCAGTCTATCCTCGTCGTGTACGGCAACGCCAAAAGCCGCCGCAAGCCCGGCGGCCGATGCCCAATATAGCGCCCGGAGGCGCTCGGAAGCCAGGATCAGATCCCGGCAACCTCCGCTAGCCTCAGCTGCGTCCCCAGGTTCGCCGCTCCACGCTGGTCGGGAGGCCTGATTCCGATGTATCCCTGGGGAAGCTTGGCCTCGACCTGTGTCCGGGCTCGGTACCGCGCACGCTCCGTATCCCGCCATGCGAGCAGTCCTTCGCGTACGTACTGCGGGTCGATGCCCAACATCGAAGCGATGTTATTGAACGAGAACACGTCCCAGTTGTCTTTGTCGCTGACCCAGGCCTCCGCGTCCACAAAGAGCTGCCTGCGTTTGGAATCGCAAGCGTGAATGTGTTTCTGGAAGCATTCCACACCGTCCTGAAGAATTGCGATGAGCAGACGGTGCTCACCGCTGCGGAAACGTTTCCGCTTCAGAGCTGCAAAATACTGTCCGGGTAAGAGTACGTCCGGCTCGAAGAGATCGTTGAGGCGTTCCTCCGCCTCATAGCGATCGTGCTGCGCGTCCGCCATTGCACACCTCTCATCCTCACAACCAAACCGGCTATTGAAAACCGCCGGTAATCCCACACCACAAACTGTGCAACCCGCCTCGCGTCCACCGCGAGACGGCCACCACAACTCAACCTCTCGATCACGCTACGGGAGGGCCACCAACTGCCGCTCCCTCAACAGGGTTAAGGATGCCACAACCTTCAGAGAAAAGATAACCCGAGACGACTCGGGCGTTCAGACCACAAAAGACTCGCCACAACCACAGCTACTCTTGACGTTGGGGTTGTTGAGGTTGAACCCCGCGTTCATCAACCCCTCCGAAAAGTCCACTTCGGTACCAACGACGTAAAGGTAGCTCTTCCGGTCAACGTACAGCCGGGCGCCCTCATGCTCGAACACCTTGTCGCCCTTACGCCGCTGGTCCAGCTCGATCTTGTACTGAAGCCCGGAGCACCCTCCCCCGACGACTTTGACGCGCAAGCCATCCGCGTGATTCGAAGAGCCTTCGACCAAACTCCGTATTCTTTCAGCGGCCTCGTCGGTGATGATCATCATCTACGCTACCCCCTCGCGGGCCGGCTGGTAAAGCGGGGACAGCGCTCGCAAACGCCGCACTTCAGCTATGACTCTCTTCGCCGTGTATTCAATGTCGGATCGATCGTTGAACCGTCCGATACCGAACCTAATCGAGGAGTGTGCGAGCTCGTCACTCAGGCCCAGAGCCCTCAACACGTAGGAAGGTTCCATGGTTGCAGAGCTGCAGGCCGACCCAGAAGAAACCGCGACGTCCTTGAGCCCCATCATCAACGATTCTCCTTCTACGAACATGAAGCTCACGTTCAGGTTTCCCGGGAGACGCTCGTCCATGTCACCGTTAACGCAGATCTGATCTAGCTCGCCGAACAGGCGTGCAGCGAGCAAATCCCGAAGCGATCCGATTCGTTTCGATTCTGACGGCATCTCCTGAGAGGCAATCTCGCAGGCCTTGCCCAGGCCCACTACACCGGCCACGTTCAGGGTACCGGACCGCATTCCACGCTCGTGTCCGCCACCATCAATCTGAGCCTCCAGGCGCACCCTAGGACCTCGGGACCGCACGTAGAGGGCACCTACCCCTTTCGGACCGTAGATCTTGTGCGCCGAAAGGGACAGCAAGTCCACGTTCAACGCGTCCACGTCTACCGCAACCTTGCCGACGCTCTGAGCGGCGTCGGTATGAAACACCGCCCCTCTAGCCCGAACCAGGCGGCCGATCTCGGATATCGGCTGGATAACTCCGATCTCGTTGTTCGCGTGCATCACCGAAACAAGGACCGTGTCGTCACGAATCGACTCGCTTAGTCGATCGAGATCAACCAATCCGTTCGCATTCGGTTTGACCACCGTCAGTTCTATCTGCCCCCGCCTAGCAAGACTCCGACAAGGGTCGAGAATCGCCCGGTGCTCGGTGGCAACGGTGACCACGTGACGCCCCTTGTCCCGATAAAATCCCACCACACCTTTGACAGCGAGGTTGTCCGACTCCGTCGCGCCACTCGTGAAGATGATCTCCCGGGGGCTCGCGCCGATGGTTTCGGCGACCTTCTCGCGGGCCCGGCTGACGAGCTCCTCCGCGTCCCAACCCAGACGGTGGCTGCGGCTCGCAGGATTCCCGTAGGTGGTCGTAAGAGCGGGCATCATAGCGTCGAGCACCCGCTCGTCCACAGGCGTGGTAGCCTGGTTGTCGAGATAAACCGTCTTCCTCTCCATAACCCGTTCGAGGGACCGCAGGTAGACCTAGACCTTAACGGTCCCTAACCCTCGATGTTACGCTCAACACCCGATTATTCAAGACTTTTTCGGACCGAGGGCGCGCTTCAAGTAAGAAGCGGTGTGGGACCCCTCGCAGACGGCCACCTCTTCCGGGCTACCCGCCACCACCACCCGCCCCCCATCGTTACCGCCCTCCGGACCGAGATCGATGACGTAGTCCGCCGTCTTCACCACGTCGATGTTGTGTTCGATGATGATGGTGGTGTTTCCGGCGTCGGTGAGGCGGTTCAACACGTTGAGGAGATTGCGCACGTCGGCGAAGTGAAGACCGGTGGTGGGCTCGTCGAGGATGTAGACCGTCTTGCCCGTGGCCGTCCTCGCGAGTTCCTTGGCCAGCTTGATGCGCTGGGCTTCTCCTCCCGAAAGCGTGGTCGCCGACTGGCCCAGGTGCAGGTATTCCAAACCCACGGCGGCAAGGGTCTCGAGTTTCCGCCTCGCCGGAGGAACCGCGTGAAGCAGATCCAGAGCCTCGGTAACCGTCATGTCCAGTAGATCGGCAACCGTCTTGCCCTTGTAGCGAATCTGCAAGGTTTCCCGATTGTAGCGTCTGCCCTGACACAGCTCGCAGGTTACGTACACATCGGGGAGAAAATGCATTTCGATACGGTTGACGCCGTCACCCGAACACCCTTCACAACGTCCACCGGCGACGTTGAAAGAAAATCGCCCTAGACTATAGCCACGCATCCTCGCTTCCGGCACACCCGCGAACAGCGCCCGTATATCGGAAAACAGCCCAGTATAGGTAGCCGGATTAGACCGCGGCGTTCGGCCTATCGGAGCCTGGTCAATGTCGATGACCTTGTCCACCGCCTCGACACCATCCATGGCCGTCATTTTGCCGACCTCGCGGTCAGCACCGTGCAAGCGATTGGCAAGCGCCGGGTAAAGCGTGTCGACCACCAATGAACTCTTTCCCGAACCCGATACTCCGGTGACACAGACCAGGCACCCAAGCGGGAACTCGACATCGACACCCTTGAGGTTATGGTGGGTCACGTCTCGCAGCCTGATGCTCTTTCCGATACCCGCGCGGCGACGCCGCGGGATTTCGATACTGTCCCGCCCACTCAGGAACCGGCCGGTCAGCGAACGTTCGTCGCGCTCCAGTCCTTGCGCGGTTCCGCAGGAGACTATCGCGCCCCCTTGCCTGCCGGCTCCGGGCCCCATGTCGATCACGTGATCGGCAGCACGTATGGTCTCCTCATCATGCTCCACGACGAGGACGCTGTTCCCGCTCTTCGTGAGCCGCTTGAGGCTGTCCAGAAGCCGCGCGTTATCCCGCTGGTGGAGCCCGATCGAAGGTTCATCCAGCACGTAGAGGACTCCCGACAGGCCGGCGCCGATCTGGGTCGCAAGACGGATGCGTTGGCTCTCTCCGCCAGACAGGGTAGAGGCCGGTCTATCCAGGCTCAGGTAGCCCAGACCGACGTCTAGCAAGAATCCGAGCCGCTCCTTGATTTCACGCAAGACCAGCTTAGCGACCCGTCTCTCCGTAGCGCGAAGTTTTAGCCCGCTGATGAATCCCGTAACCTCGCTCACCGGCATAGCGCATAGCTCGTGTATTCCCCGGCCACCGACGAAGACCTGGCGCGCCTCCAGCCTCAGACGGGTTCCTTCACACTGTGAACAGCGGTGCTCCGCCATGTATCGCTCGAGTTCAGACCGTACGAAATCGGACTCGGATTCGCGGTAGCGCCGGTCGAGGATGGGAATTATCCCCGCAAACCTGCGCATCGATTTCTCCGAAATCTGGCCAGAGGTCGATATCGCCTTTATGCCCTGGTCCTCACTGCCGTAGAGGAGAGCGCTGCGAGCCTCCTCGGGAAGTTCTCCGAACGGGGTTCCGGGTGATGCCCCGTAGTGGCGGGTTATCCCCCGCAAGGCCCAGGCGTACTTCTTGGCGAAACGCTTGTTCCAGGCTGGAATGGCCCCCTCGGTCACGGCCTTGCCCGAATCGGCAATCAGCCGTGCCGGCTCCATGGTGGTGGTTCGGCCCAAGCCCTTACACTCCGGACACGCTCCCTGGTGACTGTTGAACGAGAACAGACGGGGGGAGATCTCAGGAAACGAAACACCGCAGTCCTGGCACGCGTGCTTCTGGCTGTAGGTGGTCTGGCGGGGCTCCCCACCTCCCCGTTTCGACACCAGGACCGTGATGTGACCGGCCGCCAATCCGAGCGCAATCCCGATCGAATCGGCAAGACGCTTGTCGATTCCCGTCCTGATGATGAGCCTGTCGACGACAACCTCGATCGAGTGGCGTTGATGCCTGGAAAGTCGCAGGTCCTGGGCGAGCTCGACCATCTGCCCATCGACCCGGACGCGCACGAATCCTTGTTTACGAAGAGCAGCGAGCTCTTTTCGGTACTCCCCCTTGCGGTCACGGACGACCGGCGCGAGTATTTCCAGGCGCGTCCTCGGTTCTAGCGCGAGTAACCGTTCGACGATCTGTCCGATGCTCTGGGCCGAAATCTCTTTCCCGCAGCGGTAACAGTGGGGCCGCCCGACGCACGAATACAACAAGCGCAGGAAGTCGTACACTTCGGTAACCGTACCGGCCGTCGACCGAGGATTACGGCTGCTGGTTTTCTGCTCGATCGAAACAGCCGGAGAAAGCCCCTCGATGGAATCGACGTCGGGCTTTTCCATCTGGTCAAGGAACTGCCTCGCGTAGGTAGACAACGACTCCACGTATCGGCGTTGCCCTTCGGCATAAATCGTGTCGAAGGCGAGTGAAGACTTCCCCGATCCCGACAAGCCGGTCAAAACAACCAAACGGCCGCGAGGAATCGTGACGTCTATGTTGCGAAGGTTGTGCTCCCGTGCACCCTTGATAACGATACTATCGTTCACCGAGGCCAGCTCAGCCCTCGCCTAGTTCTCCCCTCAGTGTGTCGAGTTCCCGTTCCACGATAGAACGATACTGCTTGAGGTTCTCACTGTTATCGGCTTCAAACCGCAACACGATCGCCGGTTGCGTGTTGGAAGGGCGTACCAACCCCCAGCCATGCTCGAACTTCACACGGACACCATCCACGTCGACGAAGTCGTAACCAAGCTCGCCAAAACGGGCCTTGGCGCGGCTGGCGAGTTCGAACTTGGTCGAATCTGGACATGCCACGCGTATCTCGGGGGTAGAAACGGTCACCGGAAGATCGGAGATCAAGTCCTTGAGTGCGATGCCGGTACGCCCGAGTATTTCCAGCATTCGCGCACCGGCGTAGATGGCGTCATCGAATCCAAAATACCGGTCCGCAAAAAAGAGGTGGCCGCTCATCTCGCCACCAAGGAGTGCACCGGTTTCGCGCATCTTCGCCTTGAGCAGAGAATGTCCCGCCTTCCACATGATGCCAGTTCCCCCGCGCGCTTCGACGTCATCGTAGAGACGCTGCGAGCACTTCACCTCGGACACCACGGTCGCACCGGGGTTCGAGTCCAGGATGTCGCGCGCGAAGACGACAAGCATTTCATCACCCCACATGATGCGACCCTCGCTATCCACCACGCCGACCCGGTCGGCGTCGCCGTCAAACGCTATTCCCATGTCAGCGCGACGTTCAGCCACTGCAGCTATGAGATCACGCATGTTCTCTTCCACCGTGGGGTCGGGGTGATGATTGGGAAATCTCCCGTCCGGTACGCTGAACAGCTCGGTGACATCGCAGCCCATGGACCGATAAACCGCCGGCGCCACGGGGCCCGCAGTGCCGTTACCCGAGTCCACCACCACCCTCAGGCCCTCTCCCCGATGCTCGAACTGCTCCTCCATGTATCCTTGGTACGCTGGGATGATCGGGTAGGCTTCCTCGCCTCCGTCGCCGCGTGCAAGGTCTCCAGTTTCGATAAGTTCCTGCAGTTCCTTGATGGCTTCGCCGTGAATGGTGGTCTTGCCCATACAGATCTTGAAACCGTTGTGGTCCGGAGGATTATGGCTTCCCGTAACCTGGATGCCACCCAGCAGGTCAAGGTGAAACAAGGAAAAATACATGAGGGGGGTAGGGCATTCTCCTATATCGACCACGTCGACGCCCGTAGAACGGATGGCCGTTTTCAAGATCTTGTGGTACGCGGGTCCCGACACTCTACAGTCGCGCCCAACCGCTACGCGGCTGATCCCCTCGCGCAGAAGGCGGGTCCCGTATGCCCTCCCCAGGGCCTCGACAAAAGCCTGGTCGTAGTCCTGCTCGGCGATCCCGCGAATATCGTACTCGCGGAATATGTCTGGATTCATCTTCATGCGGTTCGCCTCCGGCATTCCTTGCCGACCATATAGGACGCTAGTAGTAGGGCCTGCACCATGCTGGCCGGATCGGCGAGGCCAAGACCGGCGATGTCGTAGGCGGTTCCGTGGTCTGGAGAGGTCCTGATGAAGGGTAGACCCATGGAAACGTTTACCGCGCGGCCAAAGTCAATAAGCTTGATGGGAATAAGCGCCTGGTCATGGTACATGCAAACCACGGCATCGTAATCGCCCGCCGCCGCCGCCGCAAACAAGGTATCCGCTGGCAGCGGGCCTCGTGCGCGAATTCCGCTGCGGTTGAGCCTGCGAACCGCGGGAACGATTAATCGCTCCTCCTCGTCACCAAACATACCGCCCTCGCCCGCGTGAGGGTTAAGAGCAGCGACGGCGACGCGGGGTCTGCCAATTCCGTGAAACCTGCGCAGATGCGATACGGTGGTCGAAGCCGCACCGACGATCGCGTCACACGACAGCGAAGACGGCACGTCGGCCAGGGCGAGGTGCGTAGTAACCAGAACCACCCGCAATCGCTTTCCCACCAGCATCATCGTCGCCGGCTTGCCAGCGAGTTCGGAGAGGAATTCCGTGTGTCCGTCGAAGCGATGACCGGCCCGGTTGAGCCACAGCTTGTTGATGGGAGCGGTTACCAGCGCTCGGGTCCGCCCGGCAGCGGTGGAACGAGCCGCGGCTTCCAGGTAACGGAAGGCCGCGCGGCCGCTGCCAACGCCGGGTCGGGGAAGGCGGTTGCTCCGACCAAAACGGCTCAGGGTTTCCACGGCTTCTATCGCGTTCGGCCGTTCGCTCGGTATGCCAAGCCTGCTCCTGGCGAGTTCCAGCAACGCGGCGTCCCCGTACACCCGGATCCTGCAGGCCCTGCGCACTGACCGCGCGTGGGCGGCCGCTACCACGATCTCCGGCCCTATTCCGGCGGGGTCGCCCATGCTGACCGCAAGCTCGGGCTTCACTGACCGGCCAGAGCCTCCAGGTCGTGCAGGAGGAAAACGACGTGATGGCGCTTGTAGAGATCCTCTTCGACGAAACGCCTGAAACGACTGTCCATCGCCGCTTGGTACAGCTTCGCCTCAAGCTCTTCGGCGACCTCTTCCAGGGGAACTCTACCGGACGGCAATACCTTCAGGAGCCGCACGAGGTTCATGCCACCCAGGGCTTCGAAGGGACGACTTACCTCACCCTCGTCGAGGCCCTCGACCGCGGTCTCGAAATGCTCGGCCATGCTGCCTTCGTCAAAGACCCCCAGTATTCCGCCCTCGGCGGCTGTTGGACCCCGAGAGTACTCGCGCGCCGCGTCGGCAAACCCTCTCTTCCTGACGCGATCGTACAGTTCAACGGCGAGGGCGCGAACCCGATCGGCGGCTTCCGAATCCTCAGCCGGGAACGGCAGGTAGATGTGGGCGATCTCGACCCGCCGGGGGCGGAGATACGCCAGATCGGTTTTCCACGCACGCTCGACTTCTTCGGGAGTTATATTCACTCGCGCACCGACCTCGCGATTGACGAGAGAAAGCCGTAACACTTCCTCGCGCATTCGCTCAAAATAGTCGTCCCATTTCAGACCTGATGCGTTTAGCGCTTCACGGACCCCCGCCCGATCGCTGCCACTCTGGCGAAGCACGTTGTCGATGTAGGCTTCGACATCCTCGTCATCGGCGGTCATCCCATTCCGCGCGTACTCGGCCTCGTAGATCCTGCTCTGGACCAGAGCCTTGAGTATTTCATCCCGGTCGTCGCGGCTATCGGCGGGAAGAAACGGAACCCTGGTATTCTCGTAAACCTTGAGGTCCATCAAGGTAACCGCCTGCCCGTCTATGCTCGCTATGACGCCATTGACGAGTTCGGGCAACGCGTGCGCCACCGCAGGCAGCACCAGGATAGCAAGCTGCGCAGCTGCTACGCCCCGCAAAGCGGCCTCAACCCACATATGCTTTTTCCTCACTCAACACCTCCGGATCCGATGTCCTGACGAGCAACTGCAACTTCCCGAGCAGGCCCTCGACCTGGTCGACCATGTCATCCCAGTCAACGGCGTGAATCGAAGCCGTCATGGCGCTGTCGGGACGCAGTCGGTAGACGGCAGACTGCGAGGACACCATCGAGGCCAGTTCTTCTCTGTCTACCGTGGATCGTTCATGAAGTCTTATCGCTACGGTATCACGATTGGCCTTGACTGACTCTACCATGAGACTCTTGAGCCTAGGGCGCATCCCCATGATCCTCAGCAACCGCTGCAGCGGCCTAGGCAGGGGGCCGAAACGGTCGACGAGTTCATCGGCCAGGCTCAACAGATCATCGCTTTTGTCGGCGTTAGCCATGCGTTTGTATACGAGCAAACGCTCGCCTACGTCGTCGATGTACCCCTCGGGAATGAAGGCTTCGGCTCCGAGATCGATCTCCGGTTCTATACTTGGCCCGGTGCTGCGTCCACGCGCTTCCTGGATCGCCTCCTCCAGCATGCGCATGTACAGATCGAAGCCCACGGCGGTGATCTGGCCGGACTGCTGTTTGCCGAGCAAGTTGCCCGCCCCCCTTATCTCCATGTCGTGGGCCGCTATACGAAAACCGCTGCCCAGGTCATCCAACTCTTGCAGTACCTCTAGCCGACGGCGCGCGTCGCCCACGACCAGCCGCTCCGTGGGAACCAACAGATAAGCGTACGCGCGGCGGTGGGACCGTCCCACGCGGCCGCGAATCTGATAGAGCTGGGCCAGCCCGAAGGTGTCAGCCCGGTTGACGATGATCGTATTTGCGTTGGCTATGTCCAAGCCTGATTCGATGATGGAGGTACACACCAGGACGTTGCTTCGCTGCTCCATGAAATCCGTCATTACCGTGTCCAGCGCGCCCTCGGGCATCTGACCATGACCGACCACGACACGGGCTTCTGGGACGAGTTCGGCCAACCGTCTCGCAACCGGCTCGATAGAACTCACCCTGTTGTGCACATAGAATACCTGACCGCCTCTCCCCAGCTCCCTGAGAACGGCTTGTCGAATGAGCCCTTCGTCATAACGGGCGACGTAGGTTCGGATAGCCAGGCGATCAACCGGCGCCGTTTCGATCAGGCTAAGATCACGCACGCCCCCTATGGCCATCTGAAGGGTTCTCGGAATGGGCGTCGCCGTGAGAGTGAGTATGTCGATCTCCCTGCGCAGCCGCTTGATCTGCTCCTTGGCCTTGACCCCGAATCGGTGTTCCTCGTCAACCACCAGAAGTCCCAGTCGAGCAAACTCGACGTCTTTCTGAAGCATGCGGTGTGTGCCGATAACGACATCGATTGTCCCGGCCGCAAGACCAGCGAGAATCTCGGCGTTGGCGGCCTTGGAATTGAAACGAGACAGCATCGCGGCCTTGATCGGATAGTCCGCGAACCGCTTTTTCACAGTCTCGTAGTGCTGGCGGGCAAGAACCGTCGTGGGAACAAGGAACGCCACCTGTCTACCGCCCATCGCGACAAGGTAAGCGGCTCTCAGACCTACCTCGGTCTTGCCGTATCCTACGTCTCCGCAAACCAGGCGGTCCATCGACTTGTCCGAACACAGGTCGTCGATTACATCGCGGATCGCGTGGACCTGCCCCTCGGTCTCCTCGAAGGGAAACCCGGCTTCGAAAGCCTCGAAATCCGGTCCCGGACGTTCGAAGGGCGAGGCTCTGTTGACCGCTCGCCAGGCCTCTAGATCAAGCAGTTCGGCGGCCATCTCCATGATGGCCTCCTTGACCTTCTTTTTTGCCTTCGTCCATCGAGCGGACCCGAGCCTATCGAGCGTTGGAGGGGCCGACCCCCCGCCCGAATAGCGTTCGACGAGGTTGATGCGATCAACGGGGAGGTAGTAGCGATCCCCACCGGCGTACTCGAGGTGGATGAAGTCCCCCTCGGCGTCCCCAACGGTCATGTGCTTGAGTCCGCGGTAGAGGCCAATTCCGTGGTCCAGGTGCACCAGGTAATCGCCCGCCTTGACCTCGGACAGCGCGGTCAGAACCCTGGTCTTCGAGAGTTTCCGGAAACGCCTGTGCTGCCTCTTCTGACCAAATATCTCTTTTTCAGTAACCACCACAACCCGGTCGGCCACCAGACTGAAACCCTGCTCGAGTTGGCCCTCGACAAGCCAGATCGTCTCCTTCGGTCCTTCCAGTGCAGCGCCAACGCTGTCTGCCCGCGCCAGGCCGCCCACCTTTTCGAGCGTCAGCAAGTGCTCGAGCCTCGCGATCTGACCGGAATCCGAAACCACCAGAAGGAGCCTGTTGCCCGCGTCGCGTATCGCTTGGAGCTCGCGCGCGATTCCGGCGAAACCCTCCTCGGCTTTGGTCGTCTTCATGCGCGCCCGGGCTGCCGCCACGCCACCGCTGCTTCCCGTTTCCACCCGCCACACTCGCCTACCCGGCTCACCGCTCGACTCAAGGGCTTCGGTCATATCCAGTTCGAGCAGCGGACGTTTGGTAACGAGACTGTCCAACATGGCCCGATCCACGTACAATCCGGCCGGCTCCGGGAAAAAGGTGCCGGCGGCCGAAGCGACGCCGCGCGCCTCGGCTAGCGTCTCCTGGAGCGACGCCGCAGCCTGCTCCACCGACGGAGGATCGACAACGACCGTCAGGTTCGAGTCCGGCAGGTAGTCGCCTATCCACGCGACGCTCGGGAAGGCGTAGGGCAGGAGGAGTTCGTAGCCGGGAAACCCGCACGCCGCTCTCAATGCGTCGTCTAGCTGGCGCCTCTCGGCGGTGGGAAGGAGAAGCTCCTCCGCCCGCATCGAGACCGCCTCCCGCATCGATGAACTCGCCAGGCAACCTAGACCGAAAGGAGACGCGGGCAACACGACGAGTTCTTCCGCATCGGCAAAAGAGCACTGGTCGGCAGGGTCGAAAAATCTCAACGATTCGAGCTCGTCGCCGAACAGTTCCAGACGACAAGGGTAATCGCTCCCCGGGGACCACAGGTCCACGATCCCCCCGCGGACCGCGTATTCCGAACTTTCCTCCACGCTCCCCACGCGCCTGTAACCGTTCGCTTCGAGTTTCAGGCAGAACTCGCCGAGGTCAACGATCTCCCCGCGCACGAGATACCTCGCCCTCCCGTCGAGTTGCTCTCTCGGGAGCACGCGAACGGCGAGGGATTCCGGACAGGCCACGATCACCGGCGCGCGCATCTGCCGCAACTGATAGAGGGCCGCTACGCGCGCAGCTTCGACCTCTACCGACGGCGAAACCATCTCGAAAGGTGGAGCCTCGCGGGCCGGAAAGAGATGTACCCTCCGCTGGAGGTAAGCGGGTTCGGCGCTTTCACCAAACACGGTTCGCAGAGATGCGGCAACGTCTTCCGCCGCTCGCGGGTCGGGCACCACGACCAGAGTCGGGCGATCGACACCGGCGAGGACCCTCGCCAAGAGGTAGGATGCCGATCCTTGGCCAAGCCCCTGGAGTTTCCACCGTAGAGCGGGGAACTCGGTCAACTCCGATAACAGCGTGTCACGCAACGCCGTGGTCGTGGGTGAGCGCACCAGGGCTCGCCCCTAGCTGTCGAGCATCGCGGATAGCCCTCTCAAGCCAAGAAGGTAACTCTCCACGCCAAAGCCAACGATCACGCCGTCCACGACGTCCGACAGAAGCGATCGGTGGCGAAAATCCTCACGTTTGTGAACGTTGGACATGTGAACCTCGACCGTGGGGAGCGCCACAGCGAGCAGCGCATCCCGGATCGCCACACTTGTGTGCGTGTACGCGGTCGCATTGATCAGTATACCGGCGTACCGTGCCCTGGAGCTCTGCAGGACCGAAACCAGTTCACCTTCGTTGTTCGACTGCATGCAATCCACTGCAAGACCGAATTCGGCGGCGAGCTTCCCGAGCGCCGCGTTGATCTCGGCTAGGGTCAAGGTCCCATAAACATCGGGCTCTCTTTCGCCCAGCAGGTTGAGGTTTGGCCCATGTAGCACCAGCACCGTCCGTGCGGTTCGTTTTTTCTTTGCCATGCGTTCTATCTCACTTTTTCCCCGGACTCGCCGACAAGGCTACAGGGCTCGCGTTATTTCAGCCGGGGTCAGAGCCCGTTGTCTACAACGCCCCAACCCCTCGCTGACGATGAACAGGACCTCGCACGCGCGCACCTTTTTGTCATGAAAGATCGCGGAAGCGAGGCTTTCCATCTCGATGTCCGAAGGAATCTCACAGTCCAACCCGAAAGATTCGAGTAAGCTCCGCAAACGGTCCGCGAGCGATGGGTCGCACAGTCCGAGCGACGCCGAGACCCTGACCGCTGCCACCATGCCTATCGCGACCGCTTCACCGTGCACGAAGCGCGAGTACCCACCGAGCTTTTCGATCGCGTGCGCCACGGTGTGGCCAAAGTTGAGCACCGCCCTGGCTCCGGTGTCTCTCTCATCCCTCGCCACCACCCCCGCCTTTATCTCACAGCAGCGTGCAACGATCTTCGCGATGAGCCGAGCATCACCGGCTTCGATGGCCGAGATATTGTTCTCGAGAAGCTCGAAGAGCCCGGCGTCGAGTATCACCCCGTACTTGACGACCTCGGCGATACCGGCCCTGTATTCCCGCTCGGGCAGAGTGGCCAGGCAGCCGGTGTCGGCCAGCACCATCTCGGGCTGGTAGAAGGCTCCCACCAGGTTTTTGCCCTGCGGCCTATCGACACCCGTTTTTCCCCCTACCGACGAATCTACCTGTGCCAGCAGAGTCGTCGGTACCATGACGAGCCTGATGCCACGAAAAATCGTCGCCGCCGCAAAACCGGCGAGGTCTCCAACCACCCCGCCACCAAGAGCGATCATCATGACCGATCGATCACCGCCGAGGTCCAGCACCGCGTCATATATCGTCGCTACAGTATCGAGGGTCTTGAACCGCTCGCCATCGGGGATCTCGATTACCAGCGGCTCCGCCGCGATCGACAGCGGAGCGAGCGCATCTTGCAGAGGGCCGAGATAAAGCGACGAGACCGTCGGGTTGGTCACGATGACCAACCTCGACGCCAAACCAAGCTCACCGATCAACCCCCCGGCCTCCTGCAAGAGATCCGGACCTACGTGAATATCGTAGGACCGGTCCGCGAGTTCCACGCGCACCTTGTCGCGTCCCGTTCGTGGCGTCTTGCTCATTTTCGGACCGCCGCCAGCAACCGCCCGCGAGGGGAGCGTGCACACGGCCGGGGTTCAGCCTTCATCCACCCGCTCGCCGCCATCGGCCTGTAACCTCGGTTTTACCATGTGCAGTACTCGAGCGGCTGACTGCTCGACGGTCAAGCCGTCGGTTTCTACAATAACGTCGGCTTTGCGATAATCCGGCAACCTCTTTTCCCACAGCCTGCGCAGCCGCGCCTCGGAATCTCTTCCGGCAGCGAGAGGGCGCGTATCGTTGCGACTCACCCGCTCCAGGATGGTATCCATATCGGCGACAAGACAAACTACCACGCCAAGTTCTTTCAAACGTCTGCGGTTGGCTGGATCCATGAACGTCCCACCGCCCGTCGCGACGATGGCCGGTGATGCGAGTTCGAGATCGGCCAAGGCCGATCGCTCCAGACGCCTGAACTCCTGCTCGCCCCCACTCTCAAATATGTCGGCTATCGGCCGCCCTTCCCGTTCTTCGACGAGCTCGTCGAGATCGACGAAGGCCCAACCCAGACGCTTGGCGAGGCGCTTGCCAACCGCGGTTTTGCCGCTGCCCATGAACCCCGTGATGATAACGTGATTCACAACCGCTACTCGTGGATCTGATCGAGATAGCCCTGGTAGTTCCGGGTAACTTCCCCGAGCGAATCACCACCGAACTTCTCGATAAAGAGTCTGGCGAGTTCGAAGGCCACCACGTTCTCCACGATGACCGCGGCCGCGGGCACGGCGAGAACGTCCGATCGTTCGACCGCCGCCTTCGACTCCTTACCGGTCTTGATGTCAACCGAGCGAAGCGGCTTCATCAACGTGGATATGGGCTTGAACGCGACCCTGACCACGAGGGGTTCTCCGGTCGTCATGCCCCCTTCGGTGCCACCGTAGTTGTTTGAGGAGCGCCCGATCCCCTGAGCGGTACGCACGATCTCGTCGTGTATCTCAGAGCCGCGCACCTGGGCCACTCGGAATCCGGCCCCCAGCTCCACCCCCTTGACCGCCTGAACCGACATGAGGGCGGCGGCGAGGCGGCTGTCGACCTTGCGGTCCCAGTGGACGTAACTGCCAAGGCCGGGGGGAAGCCCGGTCGCGCAGACCTCGACCACGCCGCCCAGCGTGTCTCCGCTGGCGCGGCATTCGTCAACCATCGCGATGATCGCCGCCTCGGCATCTTTGTCCGCCATCCGCAACGGCGATGTTTCCGCCGCCTCGAAGACGGCCTCGGGGGTGAGTCCCGTGTGGGCAGCGCGGACGCCCCCTATTTCAGCGCAGTAGCCCATGACTCGGATGTCGAAGCGCTCGAGGATCTGTCGCGCCAGGGCTCCGACGGCCACCCTCGAAGTGGTTTCGCGAGCCGACGCCCTCTCAAGCACGTTGCGAACGTCAGTGTGACCGTATTTCTGACACCCGACAAGATCCGCGTGGCCCGGCCGCGGCCGCGTTACGGCAATACCGTCGTCGCGGTCGGCTGGATCGGGAGACATTTTTTTTTCCCAGTTCTTCCAGTCGAGGTTTTCGATAACGAGCGTCACAGGCGAACCCAGGGTTTCACCCCAACGAATTCCCGCCCGAACCTGCACCCGGTCCTTCTCGATCTTCATGCGGCCGCCCCGACCGTAACCCTGCTGCCGTCGGGCGAGTTGCCGGTCGATGGCTTGCAGGTCGATGGGCCAACCGGCCGGCAAGCCTTCCACGATCACGGTCAAGCAGGGGCCGTGAGATTCACCGGATGTAAGAAACCGAAGCATTTCGTCAACTTAGCACAGGGCGGCGAAGAATGAATCTCCCTGCTCCGGGAGGCCACCCCAGCGGCCGGTCCCCGGATGGTGGGGGTGGCCGCGGCTGATTGGGCGATGGCTTCACCCCAGCACGGTGGGGGTTACCAGGATCAGCAGTTCTTCGGCTTCCCGGTCTTCGTCTCGTTTGCCGAATAAGGGTCCCAGCACGGGCAGGTCTCGCAACAGCGGAACTCCGCTGCCCGAGTTGCTGCGCCCTTCCCGCTTCAGCCCACCCAGCACGGCTGTTTCTCCACCTCCTACCACCACCTCCGCCGCCAGTACCCGGCTGAATTCCTCCGGTATCCCATCGGGCGGTTGTGGCGGCCCCAAGGTACTGGATTTGGCCTCTATACGCATGAGAACTCTATCTCCCCCTACCAAAAAGGGCTCGACCTCCATGCTCACGCCTACCGGAATTTCCTCTACCGCCCGGTTGCTACCGCTGGCCGTCTGCCCCGTGGTCGCTACCACCGCCGCCCGGTCCGGCAACCGAACCCGTAGTATCCTCACGCTTTCGATCCTCGCCCTGCCGCCGTCGAGAATCATGACCTGCGGCCGTGACACGATTCGCACCCGCCCTTCGGCTTCGAGCGCACCGAGGCGGGCTTCGATGGCGTTGCGACCGGTGGTCGCCAACAGCAGCCCAGCCGCCGAACCTGGCGTCGCAGCCGCTGGCAGCTCCACTTCTGCCCCCACTGTCCCCTGCAGCTTCCATTCTATACCGAGTTCCTCACGTACCCTTCGTGACAGCTCCACGATCCGGGCCTGCAGCAAGAAGGCCTTACGTGGCCTGTCGAGTTCGCTGGCCGTCCGCCTTACGCTCTCCACTGCCTCCGGCTTGCCCCTGAACAACAGTGAGTTTGACACCGGTTCGGCGACGACCAGCGCGTCGCCTCCAGCGACGAGTTTGGCCAGCGAAGGCCCGACGTCGGAAGCCCGAGCAAAGCGGAGAGCCATGCTCATGGTGACCGGGAGAACAGGAGCCGGCGGTTGCCCCGGCTCCGCGGCCTCGGTACTCGCCGTGCCGCCCTTGGCCTCGGTTGTTGGCGGACTGAGGCCCGAGCCGACCTCGATGATCTCGTCGCCAACGCGGTAGGAAAACCCCGCCACCCTCGAATAGGCGCCCAGGCGATCCCGCCAGCGGGCCCGTGACGGCATGGTGGAAAGCTCTTGCTCGGCAAGATCCGCTGATATCACCAGAGTCCTGCCGGCTTCTTCCGCGAGTTCTTCCAACCACTGGCCGACCGAACGATTCACCAGCCCCTGGGGCTTCTCCTCGACCGCCCGGGAAACCGCTACGGGTGCCACGGGAAGCGGATCATCCCAGGAAGAGTGGTATCGACCGTAGCAAAACCAGCCCGCGCCACCAGCGCTCAGCGCGACCAGCACTAGCGCAGGCAGACGCCAGCGTCGGCCGTCCAGCTGGGCCAGCAGGTCAGCCGACGCCACCTTCGCCCACCCCGCCCAGTCTCCCCAGCGCCAAGCCCAGAGGAACGCTCAGCAGCGATCCTAGTGCGCTCGCGGTCGCCTCGCAGGTCGGCGCGACCGACACAGCGACGAGCGGATCGAGCCCCTTGACCCCCTCTGTCCCTTCACCCAGGTAGCTGCGAAAATTCAGGACTGCCGTCGCCGCACAGTCGACCGCCTCGAGCCTCAAGCCGGCCTGCAAGAAGAGAGAACGAGACTCCGCAACGGCTTCGGGCATCGCGTGCACCGACAGCCCGCTTCCCCCGCCTACCAGCGCGCTCACCGAATAGCGTTCGTCTACTGCTACCGCTTCGTCTTCCTCGACGAGTCGGGAGTACTGCGCCGGCAGGGCCACGACGTGACCCAATTTTTCACTGCACACCGAACGGGCGAGCTCGACGATGCCAGGTGCGAACATGCCCTTTTGGTCGTTCTCCATCAACCGTGGCCGCAGAGCGGCGCAGGCGATCAGCAGTGGTTCATCGGCCGTCGGTTCGAGAACCGCGACCACGAGTTGGTCCGGGGAGAGTGCCCAGAAGGCTCGCCGGCGTGGATGTTTCCACGGGTTATAGTTAAAAGGCATACCGTCGCGAGTTTCGGCTGTCGGGGCAAAGCTCGTCAACACCAGACCTGTGATAGTCGCGAGAACGCACGGACTTCCGGTACCAGAAGTGCCGCACTATGCCTTCGTAACCCCGCTGCCTGCCGTCCCGACGCTGGACAGCCTCAGTTACCTCGTGCCTGACGGGTTCCGCGCCTGCTTGCAGGTCGGAGCGCGGGTTATCGTTCCACTGGGGCGGAGAAAGGTCACGGGGTTGGTGACCGGCTTCAGCGAAGATCCTCCTCCCGGCCTCAAGTGCAGACCGATAGAGTCGATGTTGGACGCCGAGTCCGTCGTCCCAGAGGAACTCATCGAACTGAGCCGGTGGATGGCCGAATATTACCTCGCCGACCTCGGCGAGGTCCTGTCACTCGCGATTGGCAAGGGGCTGACGTCTTCATCGCGCAAGCGCGTATCGCTGTTAGACCCCTCCCAGGCCAAGTCGCCTGCCGAACGCGCCATCGTCGGCCTGCTCGCGGAAGCCGGAGGCAGCCTCGAGCTGGATAGACTCACTCAGCGGTTGGACCGGGCATCCGCCGAACGTTCGGTAAGAGCCCTGGAGCGCCGCCAAGCCGTGGACGTCGAGCAGGTCAGACCCGAACCCCGAGTGCGCGAACTCTACCACGCTGTCGTCGAGCTGGTCGCGACGGCCGACCAGATACCCACTGAACAACTCTTCGCCCGCGCCCCAAAACGCCGCGAACTGTTCGAATACTTGAGCTCCCTGCCGGGACGGCGGACGACGCTCGCGCAGCTTGCCGAACTCTTTTGTTCCCCCCGAGAAAAACTCCGCCCGCTTGAAGCAGCTGGCCTCGTAAGGGTTTCACGACAAGAGGCGTACCGCAGTCTCGCGTACGCGGCTGAAGGAACCACGAACCTCGAGCTGACCGCGGAGCAAAGGGCCGCGGTGCGCGCGGTCGAAGGCAAGCTCGGCAGCTACGAGTGTTTTCTTCTCCACGGCGTAACGGCGAGCGGCAAGACGGAGGTCTACCTCCAGCTGCTGTCACTCGTGCTCGAACGCGGCCAGGGCGGCATCGTGCTGGTACCCGAGATATCGCTTACCCACCAGCTGGTCTCGCGCCTCGCGGCCCGGTTCGGCCCGGCGGTAGCCGTGCTCCACAGCGGACTCGGCGCTGGTGAACGTTGGGACGAGTGGAGGCGGATCTGCCGAGGGGAAGCCCGCGTCGTCTTGGGGGCCCGCTCAGCGGTGCTCGCCCCGGTTCGTGACCTGGGTCTCATAGTGGTGGACGAAGAACACGACGGCTCCTACAAGCAGGAGGATGGCGTCAGATACAACGGTCGTGACGTCGCCGTCCTGCGCGCGAACCGCGCCCACTGCCCGGTGTTGCTGGGCTCGGCCACCCCATCCACCGAATCCTGGCACCACGCGCGGGAGGGCCGTTACACGCTTCTCAGCCTTTCCCGGCGCGTGCTAGAGCGTCCAATGCCCATCGTGGAGGTAGTTGATCTACGTGGCCACGACCTCAGGGCGAGCGGGGGTCTGACCGCGAGGCTAGCCGAACTCATGACCGAGAACTTCGCCGCCGGGGGGCAGACCTTGCTCTTCCTCAACCGCCGCGGTTTCGCCAACCACCTGCAGTGCTTGACCTGCGGCGGCATTCTTGAATGTCGCCGCTGCAGCGTGGGAATGACGCTTCACCTTCGACAGCGCGAGCTGCGCTGCCACCACTGTGACGCAAGGAGGCCACTTCCACGACGTTGTCCCGCCTGCAACGGCGATGCACTCAGCCACCAGGGACTGGGGACCGAAAAAGTCGAGGCGGCCGTAAGGCGGCTACTGCCCCAGGCAGCCGTCGAGAGACTGGACCGAGACACCAACGTCCGCAAGGGCGTGGGCAAATCGCTGCTGTCGCGCTGGCGTCGCGGAGACTTCGATGTATTGATCGGCACACAGATGATCTCCAAAGGCCACGACGCTCCCGGCGTCACCCTGGTGGGTATTATCCAGGCCGACCTTTCTCTGAGCATACCCGACTTTCGCGCCGCGGAGCGGACGTTTCAGCTGCTCTCTCAGGTTACCGGACGGGCCGGACGCGGTGAACGAAAGGGAAGAGCACTACTGCAGACCTACTGTCCGGATCACCCGGCCATAACCAGCGCCGCTCGCCACGGGTACCTTTCGTTCGTTGTCGAGGAACTCGAGGCCCGCGAAGAGCTCGGCTACCCTCCGTTCTCCCGCATGGCCTTGCTGCGCTTCGAGTCGGTCTCGGGTTCCCGAGCACAGGATCTCGCCCGGCGCGCCGCTACCATGGCCGAGGGAGCGGCCGGATCCCTCGAAGGTTTGACCGTCCGCGGTCCCGCGCCGGCGCCCATAGAACGGTTGAACAATCGGTACCGTTATGTTCTCCAGCTTCGCTGCGGCCACCCGGGCCCGCCCCGCCGCGTGGCTTCGTGGATAAGGCGGAGCC
>JBHHVL010000018.1:0-44023 GCA_046754245.1 Binatia bacterium
CGGCTACTGCGATCCGGCCGACCCGGCCTGCAACCCCGATCGCGGCTGCGACCCGATGGTCGATCCCTACTGCGACCCTAACTACTGCATAGCTGGTGATCCCGAGTGCGCGCTTCCGGTACTTGGCCTGAGGGCCCGCTAGATCCCGGGTGTGATCCGAATCAGCTCAGGCGAGTCTGCTGCCGGTGGGCGCAGCCGGTCAGGAAAGTGGTGGCATGGGTGCGAGGCAAGGTCTGCCGCAGCCATGTTCGAGGCGCGATAACGCTAGACCCGGTTGGCAGGGCTTGGCGCCGTGCCCGCTAAGGCAAGGCGCCAAGCCAAGAATCGCTCAGCCGGGCTGGATCGTAGCGTGGGAAACCGACCTGAATCTCAACCGCCAGGTGGGCAGGCGGGATCCGCAGGATCACAGCTACCGGGCTGGCAGTTGGGGTCCAGTGGGTCACAACCTCCCGGGTTGCAGGCCGGATCGGCCGGGTCGCAAGGTCCGATCTCACAGGGCCCTTCGTGCGCAATCGAGGCTCCTGCCTGGACGGCCGCGCATGGTGAACTATAGGTGATCCCGTCGCACCCGCAGACCTCGATGACCACCAGCGGGCAAGCATGGGGACGGGGTACACAGATTGCATTCGAGGATCCGTCACACTGTCCTGGCAGCGTAATACACACGTCATCGGGGCCGCATTCACCGGCGCCGGGAGTGCAACCCTCGAAGCAAGGACCGAAGTGCGCGATCTGCGCGCCCGCTGCAAGGAGCTCGCATTCGTTGCCGTAGGTGACGCCGTCACAGCCGCACACCGGCGCAAAGATCTCAGGACAGACGTCCGGCAACGCCACGCAGTGACCTCCAAGGTCGGCCGCATCACACATGCCGGGCGGCAGTTCGCAGACCTCCCCGGGACCGCAGGTCAGGCCCGCTATGCCACCGCATATCGCTTCGCACTCACCGGGGTGCAACTTGTTTACTCCGGCGGCCATGCGCTCGCAGTCGTTTCCATAGGTCTTGCCGTCACAGCCGCACACGGGGTCCCACTCATCCGTACAGAACTCCGGAATCTCGACACAGATGCCCGGTGCCGTGGGGTCCCCACAGACTCCAGGACGTTGCTCGCAGAAGCTGCCGACGCCGCAGCTGACTTGCCCATCGGGTCCGCTGCATATCTCGCCACATCGACCCGGGTGATCGAGACGCACGCCCGCCGCCAGCCGCTCACAGTGGTTGCGGTAGGTCACACCGTCACAGCCGCAGACGGGTCTGTCGTGTTCGTGGCAGTCTTGAGGGATCGGAACGCATATCCCCTCGCCGGTCGTGCCATCGCAGTGGCCGGGCAGTCCTTCGCAGACCGTGCCCTCGGGGCAGAGCCCGGCGGAGCCTCCGTCGCAGAAGGTCACACATGGTCCCGGATGAAAAAGGCCGACCCGCGCTTGCATGCGAACGCAGTCGTTTTCGTAGGTCTCGCTGTCGCAGCCGCAAACGGGATCGATGACTTCCGGGCAAACGCTTGGGGGTTCGAGGCAGATACCCACGGCTGTGGAATCGTCACAGTGACCGGGCCGCGTTTCACAGAACAGATCGGGATCACAAGGGGTCGCCGAGCAACCGCCACAGGTCTGGGCGTCGTCAGCCGGGCTGCCCTGAAGTCGTCTCACCAGCGGATCGATGGTCTCGGCGATCACGCAGAACAGGCAGTCGACCAGACTGTCTTGTGAGTCGAGCACCTGGGTACAGCGGCCAGTCGGATCCGGACAGGTAGAGCCCAGGCCGAGGTCGGTGCCAGCCAGTCCGGTGCAGTCCCGCACGAGTTTCTTGGTTGCTCGCGTGCGGAGCTTACCGAGCTGTGCGACGAGGTCGCCGCTGAGGCAGGTGCTGGAAGCGGCGCAGCGTACGATCTGCTTGCCACGTTTCTTGGCAAAGCTCCCCGCGACGCGGGCGACTCTGGATCTGCAGTTTTCCACGCCGGCCGTACCGGGACTGGGCAGCCAGAGTACGAAAGCCGCGGCCAGGACGAAGGCTGAAGAGACCGCCAGCGAGCGATATCTGAGAAGAACCATCATTATCCTCCTAAGGCCCTTCGCCAGCGGCAGGTGCGAAAAAGCCGATCCTTCTCCCCCCGTCGTGAGAGTCTACAAAAGCCTGGGGGGTAGGGCAAGGGACAAAATTGCGTTTGCGCGCGAGCGGGCGTCGCGGGGATCTTCCGACCCCATCCCCCCCGGTCGGGGGGAGTTCCCCGTGTATCGCGGGCCGTTAGGTCGAGACTCCAAACCGCTCGCGAGTCTCTGCGATTTCATCGGCCAGGAGTTCCTCGAGGAAACGGCGGTGTTGCTCGGGAATGGCCTCGCTTCCCGTAGGGTTGACAGTTGTCGACGCGAGCTGGCCGACGTAACGCTGTTCGCTCGAGACCCCGAGGAAGGACATCACCTCGAGTAAGAGATCGACGGGGCGGCTCGAGATGTCATCAAACTTTTCCACCAGGGTGTGCCCCGGTTTCAGGTGGGCCTGCCAGCGGTCTAGATTTTGCGAGTATCGAGCACAGCTACGCTGGTACTCGTCGCTGAAGAAATCGCGAAACTCTTCATCGGAAACATCTTCGAGCCTTCTGTGTCGGTTGCGAACGAGGTCCTTTTTGGCGTGAGACCACGCGCGGGCGACCGGGTCACGAACCATCATGATCACTCGTATCTCGGGTTTCAACGCGACGATTTCCTCTATCACGTCCTCGTCGAGGGCCGCGTAACTCGCCGTCGCTTCTCCGCGCACCAGAGGGCGGTAGAAACGGCCGTGCTTCAGCAGAGCAAGGGCGTGCTTGTACGCGAGCAGCCAGGGCGGGTCGTAGAAACACCGGAGGTACCACTCGAGACGATTGGATCGGAAGTCCGGATCCTCAGGCGTTTTCAGCCTGCTGAAGAAAAAGATCTCCTTCGGTTCGGTAAAAAATATCTCGGGATGCCAGCGCAGGTTTGCGTGTAGCCAGGTCGTGCCGGTTCGCTGGGGTCCGACGACCAGAAAATCTGGAAACCGTCGCAGGTTGATCGGACCTTCCCCCGCCTTGACCAGCTCGAGGCGCGAACGAGCCTGTCCACTGAGGAATTTCTCATCCATGGATCATCCCTCTTCGCACATCCAGCCGTCTCGTTACAGCATGCCATGTGAGAAGAAAACACAGACCCTACGACAAGCGGAGACCCTGGATGACGCGCAAGCCAAGCAGGACCACAAACGCGGACGCGTACAGGTAGGGCGGGAGCTGCTCGCCCTTGGAAAGCCAGAGGTAGTGCAGGGGGACAAGTACGGCGACTAGGTAGACCAGTCTGTGCAAGCCGCGCCAACGTCGCCCGCCGAGACCCCTCACCGCTGCCGCGTTCGACGTAACCGCGAGGGGGATGAGTAGAAGGTAAGCTAGGATCCCAGCTATAGCGAAGCGCCGTTCGGTGAGGTCTTCTACGATTCCCGCCGGATCCATGCCCAGATCGAGGACAAAATATGTCAGCGCGTGCAGGCTCGCATAGAAGAAGGTCGACAGCCCGAGCGCCCGACGGTAACGCGCGACCCGGCGAAGCCGCGCAATGCGCCTCAGGGGTGAGATGGCCAGCGTTGCGAGCAGAGAAAGCAGCGCGCAGAGCCCCGTACGGTGTGTAATCTCCTCGATGGGATTGGCGCCGAGATTTCCAAGGAACAGATCGCCTATGAGCACGAAGAATGGAATGGACAGCACCGCCGCCGTCGTGAAGCGAGACACGACTTTGCTCAGAAGCTCTTGCCCAGGTCCTGCGCGCTGTAGAGGCTGGCGACCTCGGTATAACCGTTAAGCATTTGCGTCGGCACTTTTGGCTCAAGCAATGAGCCTAGGACGGAGAGGCCGGACTCCACCTTGGTAATGCGCCTTTCTTCCTTCTGGCTCCAGCGCGGGTGGGGAACGTTGGGGTTGACGTTGGAGTAGAATGGGTACTCGCGCGGGGACGCGCGTGTCCACGAGCTGATCGGTTGGTAGTCCAGGAAGTCCATCTTCACGACGGACTTGATGCTCTTGTAGCCGTACTTCCAGGGTACCACCAGCCTCAGCGGAGCGCCGTTTTGATTGGGAAGTATCTCGCCGTACATGCCTACCGCAAGTATCGTAAGCGGGTGCAGGGCTTCGTCGAGCCGCAGGCCTTCTACGTAGGGCCAGTCGAGCACGGGACGCCGCTGGCCTGGAAGGTTGTCGGGGTCATAGAGCGTCGTGAACTTCACGAACTTGGCCTTCGAGGTCGGTCTCGCCCGTGCGATGACGTCCGCTAGTGGAAATCCGACCCAGGGAATGACCATCGACCATGCTTCCACGCAGCGGAGCCGATAGACCCTTTCCTCGAGCTTGTACGGGGCTATGAAGTCTTCGAGGTGGTAGTCGCCGGCTTTTTCTACCTGCCCGCTGATCCTCAGCGTCCACGGCTTCGTCCTGAGCTTATCGGCGTTTCGCGCCGGGTCGGTTTTCTCGGTTCCCAGCTCGTAGAAGTTGTTGTAGCTGGTTGCGGCCTCGTAGCTGGTAGCCGGACCGGGAACCGTGTAGCGATGGTTCACGGTTAACCCTGACAACCTCCGCGAAGGATCACGTGGGGAACCGGCGGCGAACGCCTCACGGACTCCTCGCAAGGTGAGTCCGAGCGTTGACCCCGACGCTACGAGACCGCTGCCACGGCCCAGGAACTGACGGCGGGAGAGGCCGATGGCCCGCTCGGTTATCTCGGATGACTTCGGCTGACTGGGTGGCGGCGTCTTTACGAGCATGTCGATCCGAGCCTGATCCAGGCGGTAACCGGGTCAGCCCCGAGCTACCGATCTAGGGAACAAGACTGCACCCACCATAGCGCAGGCGCCGCTTGGTGCAATGGCGCCGGTGGTCGCGCCGCGAACTTCTGCCGTACGACAGGGGGCGCCGGGTCTACCTTCAGGAACGCGGTGCTGCTAGTATTCCAGCCCTCGCAAGCCCGAAGGAGACTGAGGAGAGGCGGAGACCCGATTGCCTCTCCTCAGTGGGGAGCGTTCGCGCGCTCGTCGTCGGCCGCGGGGCCAACCTTAGTTACAGGAGAAACACGGTGCCCAGTGATCCGCTCACGTTTGAAGCCGACTTTACGCTGCGCGCGCAGATCGCGGCGCGCGCCGAACATCCCGACGCCGCCGACCGGGTGTTCCTCCGCCAACACGAACGCAGCTGGACCTACGGCCAGTATCGCGACGAGTCCACGCGCATGGCCCACTTCCTGCTCGGGCGACTGGGCCGGCTGGGCGAAGACCGGCCAGGCCACGTGGCCATCATTCTGGACAACCATCTCGAGTTGTTGGCCCTCTTCGGTGGCTGCGGGATAGCCGGATTGACGCTCTTTGGCGTGAACACCGGCCTGCGTGGTGATCCGCTCGCCGGGGTGATCAACCACTCGCGCTCTCGCCTTATCGTCGTGGACGAACGCTACCTGGAGGAAGTCGAGCGTGTCGAATCTCGGCTGCAGCACGTCGCCCCCGAGAACATAATCGTTCTCCGGAGCCAGGGGGGTGATCTGCCGCCGTCGCGTGACCTACTGGCTTGCGTCGATGACGAGGTCGGAGCTGCGGGCGTTCGCCTCGACTATCCCGATGTCGAAGTGCGTTCCGACGCAAACCTGATGGTAATCTATACCTCTGGCACCACCGGTCTGCCCAAGGGGATTAACAACAATCACATGAAGCTCTGCGCGACCGGTATGGCCGTAGCGAGCCACCTGCAGCTGGGTCGAGACGACGTAGGCTATGCTTGCATGCCCTTGTTCCATTCAAACTCCATGTTCATCGGTCTGATGCCAGCCTTGTGGGTGGGCGGCGGCCTGGGGATCCGGGAGCGCTTCAGCGCGCGCAGCTTTGTCCCCGACGTGCTCAAATACGGCGTGACCTACTGGAACTACGTGGGTGAGCCCGTGCACTACGTGCTTTCGGCCATAGAACGGGCCTACGAAGGCGACGAGGAACGAATACGGGCGGAGGTGACGAACCATCCTGACAATCGCATGGTATACGCGGTAGGCAACGGCGCCGCGCCCCCGGATATCGACCGTTTCATCGACTGGCTGGGACTCGAAGACATGTTCGAGCTATACGGCTCCACCGAGGCTGCGATCAGTACCTTCCGCAGGCGCGGTGACCCGAGGGGAAGCGTAGGCGAAATCATGGACGCCGCGGTGAAGGTAGTGGACGAGCAAGGGAGCGAGTGTCCGCCGGCCGAACTCGACGACGACGGAAAAATCGTGAACTACGAGGACGCCGTGGGCGAGATCTGTCGTGTGGCGGCGGATACCTCATTGTTTCAGGGCTACTTCGACAATGAAGACGCCAACAGAAGCAAGTACCGAGACGGCGTGTACCACTCGGGCGACCTCGGTCATGTGCTGCTGCGCGACGGAAAGCGTTACCTCTTTTTCGACGGTCGTACGGATGACTGGATACGCAAGGACGGCGAGAACTTCTCGGCGATGCAGGTCGCACGAATCGTTTCCGAACATCCTGACGTCTCTCTCGCTGCCGCCTACGGTGTACCGTGTGCGGTTTCCGATGAACTCGTCATGGTCGCGATCAAGATCAAGGACGGGACGGAGTTTGACCCCCAGACGCTGTTCGACTTCTGCGAGCAGCAGGTAGACGGCGGGGGCATGGATCACAAGTGGTTTCCGGACTTTGTAAGGGTCGTGAACGACTTCGAGTTTACCGGTACCCAGAAGATACTGGTTCGCAAGCTCAAGGCCCTGCACTTCGATCTCAACCGGGTGGGCGACCCTATTTTCTGGCGCGAACGAGGCGATACCACCTACCGTTCTTTCGGTCGAATCGACTATCAGGCGCTACGCGAGCGCTTTGAGGCTGCCGAGAAGCTCGACCTACTCGACCGCTAGCCAGGGGCGACGATACGCGCCGATGCCGGTAGACCCCTCGCGTATCAGGGATTACCGGATGCGGGTGGCGTTGTAACCTTGAAAGCCGTGGTCGATGTGACCACGAGCAGCCTCATGGACGTGGGTGGTGGGCAATCCGCCGGCGATGTCTCGATCGCGGCAGGCCGAGACGTCTTTATTAAGGGGAACCTTAGAAACAACGGCGGAGGCATGCTCTGGGCCGAGGGCGGCTCGATCTCCATCACCGCGGCGAGGAATCTCGTGATTTCGCCCGACTCCGGTCCGCTCATGATCAGGTCCAACGGTGGAGCCGGTGTCGAACGGATTGGATACTATTCGTCCCGTTACGGTGGTTACGGTGGGGTCAATCGTTTCAGCGCGGGAGCAGCACTCACCATCGGCGACCGGGTGACGATCGAGACCCACGCCGGCAAGGGGGGGGTGGAAGGCTACACCACCGGAGGGTCTGTTTACCTGGAATCGCAGGATACCGTAGCTATCTATGGGGATCTATCGTCTTTTGGCGCGAGTTGTTGCGGAAATGGCGGCTATATCTCTGTGGTCGGCCAGGGCGGGGTCACGGTGGGGAGCGGCGGCAGGCTCGACGTCACTACTAGGCGTGGCGGCACAGTCGTGATCGACTCAGACGGGCCCGTTGAGTTCGATGGGAAGATCGACGTGCGTGGCCGGCCGGGTTCGTACAATTACTACGCGTACAATTGTTGTGACCCGTACGGGGGTTACGCCTACCTGAGAGGCCGGGCCGACCTCAGTCTAGGCGGTCGGATACTCGGCGGCTGTGACGATTGCGCGACCGACATCGACATCGACGTCTGCCGTCTCACTCTCGAGAGCGGCGGCGTGGTAGATCAGACTTTCAAGGGGGGCTATGGCTCCATCTACGTAAGCGTCGGCGAAAGCATGGAAGCCAAACCGGGAAGTTCTCTGCTGACAGACCCGGAACACGCCAACCCGGGGCTACGCATCCGCTACCGGGATTCCGCCAAGCCACCGGTGTTGCTGGGGAAGGTTGAGCCTCCCGCCACGCTTGTGCTTGACCCGACGCTTACCGGCTGCCCTGTCTGCGGCAACCTCGAGATCGATCAGGGCGAGAGCTGCGATGACGGCAACCTCTCGAGCGGTGACGGCTGCCGCGACGACTGCCAGGACGAGGGCTGCTTGCTGCAGAGCCCCGGTTTTCCGGCCATCGCTCTTTGCGACGACGGTGACGCCTGCACCCTGGACTCCTGCGACCCCGTCAACCACGCCTGCATCAACCTGGCCTCCTGCGAAGAAGGCGTGAGCTGTACGGTCGACGTCTGCGTGGCCGGCGCCTGCGAGCACACGCCGAGCGACGCTCTGTGCGACGACGGCGACGACTGTACGGACGATCTCTGCAACCTCTCGACGGGCTGCGTGTACGCCGACCTCAGCGGCAACGCCTGCGAGGACGGGGATCGCTGCACCCTGACCGGCAGCTGCAACGCCGGGGTCTGTGAGGCCAGTGACCAGCGTCTGAGCAGCTCGAACAAGCTGGCGGCGCGTTTTAGGGATGGTCCGGGCAACGACCGGCTCAACTTCAAGGGCAGCCTGCCGCTAGCCGACTTCAACAGCCTGCCGACGGCGACGGGGCTGTCGATCGAAGTCCTCGACGCCAGCGGCGCCGTGGTGTTTAGCTCGAGCATACCGGCGGCTGATTTCGAGGATCTGGGCGGCGACGGACTGAGGTTTCGTTTCCGCGACAACCGCTTCGAGGTGCCGAGCGCCAATGGAGTGGTGAACGTGTCGCTCAAGCTGATCGCGGCCAAGGGCATCGCCAAGCTCAAGATCAAGGTCAAGGAGCGGGAACTGTCCGGGCTCGAGGGCCAGGGGACTGCGTCGGTGAGCCTGCTCTGGGGCGCCGATCCCGCCCTGGACGACTGTCTGACGGCCTGGCGCATGCCATGCACCGCCAAGGCCACGCGGACTTTTTGTAAACAGTGAGCGGGTAGGCGGAAGCCGCTGCGCTTTCCGCCTACTATTTGCCCTATCCCCAACTGAGGCTTCTTTCCCCCGGCTGGGGGGCATCCGCGGCTCTTTACCTTGACGTGGATTGGAAAGGCTTGGTATGGTCGCGGCTGATAGCCCAGCCTGCATTATTCGTGAACGGCCGTAGCGAGAGCGCCGAGCGTGCGCATAGATCGGGTCGAACACAGCCGCGCGCGATGCAGGCGGACCAAGCAGTCCGTTGAAGAGCGAGTGGCGAGCACGGCCCGCGATGGGGGGTAATCTGCACTCGCAGTAGGGCGCTTCATGAATAATGCGGGCTAAAGCGAGGAGGTCCTATGCGAGATTCCCTATCGCGCCAGGTTCACACGCCAGGGGTTTTCCGGGCTGCGTTAGCCGCAGCTTTATTGCTTGGCCTTGGTGCCGGCGTTTCCGGCGCCGCCCTTTGTGGCGACGACCTCGGGGGTCAGCGCGTGGCCTGCTCCTGCGGCGACGTCGTTGTAAGCGACACGACGCTTCGCTCTTCCGACCCGGTGGTCAGCGCTCGCTGTCCGCTCGACGGGTTGATCGTTCGAGCCCATCCCCTGGCCGAAACCCTCACGCTCGATCTCGGAGGCCTCTCTCTGGTGGGTAGCGGTGTGGGCCACGGGCTGCGCGTCGAGCGTGGTGGCAGCGAGGGGGCGGTGATAGTCGGCGACAAGGCGGGCGGTAGCGGGCAGCTGGTAGGATTTGGCACCGGCGTGTTGGTGGTCAATTCGGCTGCGCTACGGCGCATGCAGGGGCTCGAGGTCCGCGGCAGTCGTCACGAGGGATTTTCGATCCGAGCTTCCGGGGCCTTGCTCGTGGGGCTGAGCGCCAGCGACAACGGTGGCGACGGCATGCGTCTTCAGCTCGAGGGTGGCCGGCTTCTCGGGTCGGAGGCCAGCAACAACAAGGGCGTGGGAATACGGCTCAAGGGGCGGGGTACGGAGGTGGAGGCCACGGTGACGGGCAACGGCGAGCACGGCGTGTTGTCGGACGGGGGGATGATAGACCTTGGCGGCGTGGTGGCCCGTGGCAACGGGGGGCACGGGGTGGTGGCGCGCGGCGGGAGGCAAAAGACCGTCGGCGTAGTGAGCGAGGGCAACGCGCTGGAGGACCTGCGGATGCGCGGCCGGGAGTTGGGACAGTGAAGCCGGGGGCGCCGGTGGTATTGTTTGCGGCGTTGCTGGTGCTTGGTCCGGCGGCCCGGGTGTTTGCGGCGGTGGTTGCCAACGGTCCGGACGACATCTGTGCGCCGACGGCCGATCCTTGCGTGATAGACCAAGTCTACGAGGTGGCCGCTCCCGGTGACCTCGACTTCGGCCTGCGGGCGGTCAGCATCACCAGCGGCGGCGAGTTGCTTGGAACCGTCAACCTGTCCTGCGGCAAGTTCTCGTCGGACCGCGGCGGCAACGGCTTCGCCGTAAAAACGGCTGGCGGTAGCGGTGCCGGCTCGTTTACGGTTACCGCCTGGCGAGCGTGCTCCGGCGACGGGGTGACCCCTTGTCTCACCGATGCGAGCTGTGCGAATCTCGCTCTTGGCGACTGCTCGCTGGGGGATGGGAGCGTGGATCTGGACGGCAAACTCAACTCACGCGGCAGCCCGGGGGGCGTGATCACGATCCGGGCCGCGGGCGATATAGTCACCCGCCAGGTAATAGACGTAGGCGGGGCGGACCGGGGCGCCGAGGGCGGCAGCATCGAGATGGAGTCTTTCAAGGGTTCCGTGCGCACCGAGGGCAAGCTGAAGGCTCGCGCGGGACGACCCTGGGACTACTACGGAACACCCGATAGCGCGGGCACGGTGACGCTGCGCGCCGCCGTTGACGTTACGGTAGTCGCGGCGATCCACGCGCGGGGCGGTAACGGCGGCGGAGCACTGGACCTACTGGCGGGGCGTGACGTCGTCGTGGGGCACAACGTGGACTGCAGCGCGGGTCGTCTTGCCTACGCCACCGGCGGCTCCATCTTTGCCAATGCTGGTCGTGACCTGGTGGTTTCGGGTTCCGGCGCAACCGGCCGCGGTGCGACAACGCTCCGTACAAACGGCAGCGGCACCGTGGACGGATACGGTTACGGCAATTCTGGTTACGGCGGAGAGATGAATTTATACGCGGACGGTGACGTTCGTTTCAGTGAGAAATCCGCCCTCAAGGCTTACAGCGGCAAGTGGGGCTGCGGTGAAACCATGGGCGGGTTTTTCTACATAGAAGCCGGCGGAGAGCTTCACCTAGACGGCGCCATCAGGGCAAACGGCCGAGGGCCCTGTGGTGAGGGGGGCTATCTTAAACTCACCGGTCAGGGCGGGGTCTTTACCGGGCCTTCATCGCTGATCAGCATAGTTTCCAAGAACTCAGGCGCGGTCAACATCTACCCCTACGCCTACTCGCGGCTCGACGGCAAGCTCGACGCGCGGGGCCTGCTGAAAAAAGGTGGCGAATACGCCTATTATTCTTACTACGGATACGGTGGCGGCCTCTATGTAAGCGGCGAAGCCGACGTGCGAATAGGCGGCCAGCTTCTGACCGGCGGCGACGCCGGGACCCTACCGATCGAGGTCTCGGTATGCAGGCTGACGTTGTCGAGCAGTGCGAAGCTGGATTCGACCCACGGGGGTTACAATGGCTACGGGGACGGGGCAGACATTTCCATCAGGGTGGGTGAGAGTATGAAGGCCGAGGCGGGAAGCCGCATCCTCAACCTCGCCGACTTGGGTTACGGCGTCGGTTACGACGTCGACATCCGCTACCGGGACCCCGCCAAACCGCCGGTGTTGCTGGGGAAGGTAAAACCGGAGGCCACGCTGATACTCGACCCCAGCATCAAGGGCTGCCCTGTCTGCGGCAACCTCGAGATCGACAAGGGCGAGAGCTGCGATGACGGCAACCTCTCGAGCGGTGACGGCTGCCGCGACGACTGCCAGGACGAGGGCTGCTTGCTGCAGAGCCCCGGTTTTCCGGCCATCGCTCTTTGCGACGACGGTGACGCCTGCACCCTGGACTCCTGCGACCCCGTCAACCACGCCTGCATCAACCTGGCCTCCTGCGAAGAAGGCGTGAGCTGTACGGTCGACGTCTGCGTGGCCGGCGCCTGCGAGCACACGCCGAGCGACGCTCTGTGCGACGACGGCGACGACTGTACGGACGATCTCTGCAACCTCTCGACGGGCTGCGTGTACGCCGACCTCAGCGGCAACGCCTGCGAGGACGGGGATCGCTGCACCCTGACCGGCAGCTGCAACGCCGGGGTCTGTGAGGCCAGTGACCAGCGTCTGAGCAGCTCGAACAAGCTGGCGGCGCGTTTTAGGGATGGTCCGGGCAACGACCGGCTCAACTTCAAGGGCAGCCTGCCGCTAGCCGACTTCAACAGCCTGCCGACGGCGACGGGGCTGTCGATCGAAGTCCTCGACGCCAGCGGCGCCGTGGTGTTTAGCTCGAGCATACCGGCGGCTGATTTCGAGGATCTGGGCGGCGACGGACTGAGGTTTCGTTTCCGCGACAACCGCTTCGAGGTGCCGAGCGCCAATGGAGTGGTGAACGTGTCGCTCAAGCTGATCGCGGCCAAGGGCATCGCCAAGCTCAAGATCAAGGTCAAGGAGCGGGAACTGTCCGGGCTCGAGGGCCAGGGGACTGCGTCGGTGAGCCTGCTCTGGGGCGCCGATCCCGCCCTGGACGACTGTCTGACGGCCTGGCGCATGCCATGCACCGCCAAGGCCACGCGGACTTTTTGTAAACTGTGAGTCTCCGAGACTCGACGCTACGCGAACCCCCGGGTGGCCAGCGTCCTTGACCTCTCGTCGGCCGCACCCGGTTGGTTCAGGACTCAGCTCACGGCTTCCAGGCGTTCTACCCGGCAGGGCTGGTAACGGTGATGGGGGCAGCCGGTAAAGGGGTCGCGGTCGGAGGCGTCGCTCAGTTCGTTCATGTTGACGCCGTCTATCCAGACGGCCCCCGAGTTGCCGAGATCGCGGGCTTCGCCTCCCGCTTCGTCGCCGTTGTCGAGGTCGTACTGCATGCCGAAGCCGTTTGGGATGCTCATGTGGCCGTCCATGAGCTTGGCGTCGACCTCGGCCGGAAGTTCGACCGAGCCTCGCCGGGTCTTGAGGCGCACCACGTCGCCGCTCGAGACCGACAGAGATTCGGCATCGCCGGGACTGATGTGGAGCTTGCAGTGCGGTCCACGGCCTTTGCGCCACCGCGGGTCTCTCTGGATCGTGTTGGCGGTCCAGCGTGTGCGCAGGCCGTTGGACAGGATGAAAGGGTAGTCGGGGTCGGACGCGGCGGGGCTGTCCATAGCCCGCTCCATCTCCCCCAACATGGCTTTGGGGGCCAGTCGTATCTTCTTGTCTTCGTATCCTAGGTGATCGGCGAGGTTGTCGGTCGAGTCGATACACGCGACCTCGACGCCCTCCGGGTGTTCCATGACGCGGCGGAAGATCTCTTCACCCAGCTCTAGTGGACTCTTGTCAGCCCACTGCGCCCCCAGGGTAGCCAGCACCGCCGAGCGGCGTTGCATGGCGTTTTCCTGACAGAGAAACCAGACCGCGACCAGAGCGGGAGCTTTGAAATGCCGGCCAATGGTCCGATAGGCCCAGGCGAGGACCTGGGCCTCGGCGTCGATTCCCCGCGTCGACGATTCTGCCGCGAGCTGCATCGCGGCACCCAGGAAAGCCGTTCGCGCTTCCGGACTGTTTTCGAGCGCCAGCTCGGCCAGCTCCTCCGGCGCCTCGTCCAGCAGACCCATGGCCTCGGCGAGGCAGATGTAGATCTCGGCTTCGGGCAACGCCCGGGCCGGGCCAGCGACCACCGGGGGCCGCAGCTGCACGTCGATCTGCGGATGGCGCTTGGGAAACAGCGCTATTTCCCACTTCTCGTAACCCGTCGGCGTGGGCAGCACGTAGTCGGCCAGGCGGGCTGTCTCGGTAAAGGCCGGATCGATGACCACCATGAGCTCGAGCTCGCCGACGGCCTCGCGCCAGCGCGCCGAGTCAGAGAAGGAGAGGAGCGGGTTGGAGCCCTCGACTATAAGCGCACGGATACGGTCGGGGTGGTCGACCATGATTTCTTCCGGCACCAGGGTGGGCGAAAACATGCCGATGTTCCCCAGCGCCCGAATCGCCGGAATGCCGGAGACGATCGCGCGCTCCGGTTCCTTGTGACGGCCAGGGCTGAGTGTTCCCGGTGAGAAGGTCTCGATGAAGAGGTTGCCACCTTCTCGCCCCATGTTGCCGGTAAGACAGAGGTTCAGCCGTATCAGGTAGGAAACCAGCGTCGAGAACCTCGTTTGCTCCACGCCGAGGTCGTACATGATCGACGACGCGCCCGACCCCGCGAATCCTTCGGCGAGTTCGCCGAGGAGCGCTGGATCGAGACCACAGCGGCGGCCCATCTCTCCTACATCAACGCGGCAGAGAACGTCGCGGACTTCGTTGAAACCGACGGTGCTGGCCTCAAGGAACGCGGCGTCAAAGAGCTCGTTCTGGACGATGGAGGCGGCCATCCCGAGAAGAAGAAACGCGTCCGTCCCCGGTCTCACACGCAGGTGACGGTCAGCTTGTTTGGTGGTCTCGGTCTGACGAGGGTCTATTGCGATAACCGCGCAGCTTCTTTTCTTGGCCAGCTCCTTGAAGGTGTCGGTGGCCTTTGGGCCGCGGTTGCTGATGCGAGGGTTCGTGCCCATCAGCAGCATGAAGGCGGTGCGGTGCTGGTCCGCGTGCATGAAAGCCGCGGGAGAGGCGTCGAACATCCAGCTGTCGACCAGGTGATGCTGGGTCTTCTCCTGAGCGTAGGCGTTGAACCACCGCCGCGAACCAAAGGCTTTGAGAAACGAAGTCGCGTAGGGAGCGTCGAGGTGATTGGCCTGTCCCCCGACCCCGACCAGTCCCAGGCTTCTCCCTCCGTGCTTTTCTCGCAGAGCGCCGAGCTTTTCGGCTATCTCGGAGATAGCGGTTTCCCAGCTCACCTCTTCGAAGCGCCCGTCCGAGCCTTTCCTCATGGGATGCCTCACACGCTGGTCGTGCTCTACGTAGTGGGCGACCGTCGCGGCTTTGTTGCAGACATAACCGCCGGTGATAGGGTTTGTCTCGTCCGGTCTGACCGCGACGATGCGACCACCGGCTACGTCGACACGGATGCCGCAGTTGTGGCTGCAGAGCACGCAGACGGTGGCCAGGTCCTTGGCTTCGCGTACGATGGGTTCACGGGAGAGGGAAGGGTGGACCTCGGTCAGACCCGTGGGTCCCCGTCGGCCATCGGGAGGAGTAGAGTGAGTCATGGCGGCTTCTCCTGTGCGCGGCGTAGCGCTGATGTTAGTTCAGGAACCGAGCTGCGGCAACGCCGCCGGGGGCTCCGCGACGGCGGCAGCGAGCGCTGACCCGAGCCACACGACACAGACACTTCGCGCGGCCGGGTCTCGGAGCCGACCGCCTTCCCGGGTTTGCCGCCATGGCCCGGTGGGATTATGAAGATGGACGACGCGGCCGGCGCAGAGCGCCGGACTTTCACGCCGATTACGGAGTAGCAGATGACCGGACTCATTATCGCGCTTCTCGTCGCCAACCTCGTCGGGGTCGCGCTGCTGTTTCGGCGAGGGGCGGAGGGGGGAACGGCCTTCGAGCGGCGGCTGCTCGAACAACTCGGCGAGGGCCTTCGGGAGGGACGGGAGGAATCGTCGCGGGCGGCCAGAGAGCTCAGGGGAGAGGTTTCGGTCCAGCTAAAGGGCCTCGGCGAAACCGTTACCGAGACGGTGGGCGCGCTGGGGGCCTCACAACGAGGCCAGCTCGAGACCGTCGTGAATCAAATCCAGCAGCTCACCGAGGGCAACGAGAAGCGACTCGAAACGCTGCGTCACACGGTCGATCAACGGGTCAAGCAGATGCAGGAGGGCAACGAGAAGAAACTCGAAGAGATGCGCCATACGGTTGACGAGAAGCTGCAGGGCACTCTCGAGAAACGCTTGGGCGAGTCGTTCAGCCTGGTGAGCGAGCGTTTGGAAGCGGTGCAGCGTGGTCTAGGGGACATGCAACAACTCGCTTCCGGCGTCGGCGACCTCAAGCGGGTGCTCACCAACGTCAAGGCGCGCGGTACCTGGGGCGAGGTCCAGCTCGAAGCCCTGCTGGAGCAGGTACTTTCTTCGGCTCAGTTCTCTCGCAACGTGAGGACCCGAGAAGAGTCGAACGAGCAGGTGGAGTTTGCCGTGAAACTGCCGGGACCCAGTACCGACAGCTGCGTGTGGCTTCCGATCGATTCGAAGTTTCCACAGGAGGACTACCTGAGGCTCTGCGAGGCGGCCGACGCCGGTGACGGCGAGGCCGTCAAGGAAGCGCGTTCGGCCCTCGTTCGTGCGGTCAAGGCCTCGGCCAAGGAGATCTACGAAAAATACGTCGAGCCCCCCAGCACCACGGACTTCGCTATCCTCTTCTTGCCCACCGAGGGGCTCTACGCGGAGGTGTTGCGTGTGCCGGGTTTGGTAGAGGATCTGCAGGCCAGTACCCACGTCGTCATCTCCGGACCTACCACTCTCACGGCGATCCTCAACAGCCTGCGTCTCGGTTTTCGCACCCTGGCGATCGAAAAGCGCTCCAGCGAGGTGTGGAAGGTACTGGGCGCCGTCAAGGCCGAGTTTGGCAAATTCGGTGAGGTTCTCGAGAAGGTAAAGAGGCAGCTGGCGACCGCGTCGAGCACGATCGAGCAGACCGGGGTGCGTACCCGGGCGATGGAACGTAAGCTGCGTGACGTCGAACAGCTGCCCGAGGGTGAGGGCGGTCGTCTGCTAGGGCTGTCCGTGTCGGAACTCGATTCGGAGCCGGGCGGAGCTGGGGTGGATGACCCACGGTCGGAGCTACGCGAGGATGGGAGCCAAGAGGGTAAGGCCGAGGGAACGGTTTAGACCCCGCGACACCGCTATGCTCAGGTGGTTTCGCTCGGTGCTGTTGATTGCTTCTGCCCTACTGTTGGTGGCCCGACCGGCCCCGGGTATGGAGACCGAGCGCGACCAGCAGAGGGGACGGGGGGCGTTGACCGCAGCGGTGTCGGAGGCCCTGCGTATATCGAGTCCGGCCTTCGGGGCCGGCGCGGCGATTCCCCGAAGATACAGCGGAGAAGGCGAGGACCTCTCCCCGCCGCTTTCCTGGTCCGATCCGCCCGAAGGGACACGTAGCTTTGCCCTGGTCTGTGATGACCCCGATGCGCCAAGCTCCCGACCCTGGGTGCACTGGGTCGCCTATGCCATTCCGGCTTCGGCGCGGGGTTTGCCCGAAGCGGCCACCGAGGGGCTGGTACATGGCCGCAACGACTTCGGCCGCAGAGCTTACGGGGGGCCCATGCCGCCACCGGGCCACGGGGTGCACCACTATCGCTTCAGGCTTTACGCGCTCGACGGCGAGATCGCGGCCGGTCCGGGGCTGAGCAAGGCCGAGTTGCTCTGCGCCATGGAGGGAAAGGTGCTGGCCGAAGCCACACTGGTCGGTACCTACGAACGGCCGTGAGGCTTCTCGCGGTTGGGGAGAGTCCGGGGTCGTTGTTCCAGTGTGCCGCATTGGTATAAATCCCACCTGTGGCATCTTCGGACCACGCCGGGTTCTCCGGCATCGTCGAACTCGGTGACTCCGGTACCACGGTAATCACCCGTACCAGCCGCCTCGCGCGAGACCTCTGCAGGCGCGTCGCGATTCACCGAGCAACAAGGGGTAGGCTGGTTGCACCTACGCCGGGGTTCCTCTCTTACGACGAGTGGTTGCGCTCGCTCTGGAACCGGGGCCACGCCGGCGCCCGACTGCTCGGCGTTTCGGCCGAGCAGCTGCTGTGGGAACAGATCATCGATCAGGACGCCCGCTCAAGGGGAGATTCTGTGCCGGGGCTACTGGACCTGCCGAACCTCGCGCGTCTCGCCGGCGAGGCATGGCAACGTATTCAGGACTGGGGAAGCCCGCCCGAGGAGGAGGCGGGCTTCACGCCCGAGACGCTCGCCTTCCGGCGTTGGGCCGCGACCTTTCGGGAGCGCCTGGCCGAGCAGGGGTGGATCACCGGCGCCCAGCTCGGCTGCTGGGCGGCCATCGCGCTTGAAAAGGGTGAGCTCGAAGCTCCACTGGAGCTCTTCTTCGCTGGCTTCGAGCGGAGCTGGCCCCGCCTCGAGCGCCTGATCGCGGCGCTTCGTGAGGCCGGGACGAGCGTTTCTGGCGAGATTCCAGACCAGGCCGCCGCGGGCGCCGACCTTCCCCTGGTCACCGTGCGCGTCTACCCAACCCGGCTCGAGGAACTCCGGGGCGTCGCCCGGGAGCTTCGCGGGCACCTCGAGTCGCGGCCGGCCTCCCAGCTCGGCGTGATCGCCGCTGACCTTTCCGGCTACAGGGACGTTCTTGAACGGGTTCTTTCCGAGGAACTGCACCCGGCATCGGCCACGCTGGAAGGAATCGACGGCCCCCGGCGTTTCGACTTGGCCGGTGCCCCGGCCCTGAGCGATTATCCGCTCGTAGCCCACGCACTCGATCTGCTGGGGCTGCGGCCGGCGGCGAACGATTTTGCGGTCACCAGCAGGGTGCTGCTCGCGCCATACCCCAGGCCTGCTGATGGCGCGGAAGCCCCTCCGGTGGAAGGAGCCGGGGGCGTCGCGAGCGGTGCGGAAGCCGAGTACGAGGCCCGGGCCCGCGCGGAAACGAGGCTCCGGCGGGACAACGCCGGACGTGTTTCCCTTGCTCAGCTCGCGGGAGCGCTGAGGGAATGCCAGGGCGGGGCCGTGGCCGCACGCTTCGAGGCTCTCGGGCGATTTCGCGAGGGAGAGAGAGATAGCGCGGCGCCTTCCGAGTGGGCCAGCGGCTTTGCCCGAGCCCTGAGGATCATGGGCTGGCCGGGCGGCCGGCTGTCGGAAGGAGAGGGGGTGGCCTTTTCGAAGTGGCGCGAGATCATGGGCGAGTTGGCGGCCCTGGAGCTGGTAACTCCCCGCATGACGAGGCCCGAGGCCCTGGGTCGGCTTCGCGAACTCGCGGCGGCAACCCTGGTCCAGGCGCCTTCCGGTGGTCTTACCGTCCAGGTGATGGGGGTTCTCGACGGCGCCGGGCTCAGCTTCGATCGCTTGTGGCTGGTCGGCTTTGAAGATCGAGCCTTTCCCCGGCCGGCGGCGCCCAACCCGCTTCTGCCGGTTGCCTGGCAGGCGGGGCTGGGGATGCCGATGGCGTCGGCGTCGGCAGAACTCGAGTTCGCGAAGCGACTGTGGCGGCGCTTACTGGCATCGGCGCCCGAGCTGGCCGTGAGTTATGCCAAGCAGGGCGAACGCGAGGAAACCCTGCAGCCCAGTCCTTTCCTCTTCGACTACGCTTCCGGGGGCAGGGGTTCCGTGTGGCTAGCCAGCGAGCACGGTAAGCCGGCGGTCGAGGGAGGCGAGCCGGGCGGCGGGGAGCCCTGGTACCGGGTTCTTGCCGGTCCCCGCGAGGGGTTGCTGACCGCGCGTGAGCGGGAGCGAGCGCCGCGGGCGGAGCTGACCTGGGGCGGGACGGGGCTCATCAAGGATCAGTCGGAGTGCCCGTTCAGGGCCCTGGCCGCGCGGAGACTGGGCGTGGAGGCGCTGGCCGAGGCGCAGTCAGCGCCGACGGCGGCCGATCTCGGCTGGCTCGTTCACCGCGCGCTAGGGGCGGCGTGGGCCGAACTCGGCGATTCTCGGACACTTCGAAGGCGTGCAGACGGCGCCGTTGGGGAAGTCGCGAGGCGCGCCGCCATGGCGGCTCTGGAACAACGCCGGGGCCTGGTGCCGGAGTCGATGGGGGCGGTTGCCTTGGACTGGTTGGCGGACATAGTGGCCGCGTGGCTCCTCTACGAGCGCGACCGACGTCTGGGGGAATGGACGGTGCTCGGCCACGAGATCGGGGCTAGCCTCGATCTCGGTCGGTCGGGCCTGAGGCTTGATTCCATACGGATGGACCGCGTCGACCGCCTGGAGGACGGCCGCGTCGTGGTCCTCGACTACAAGACCTCGTCAGTGGAGAAGACTGCGAAGGAGTGGGAGGGCGAACGGCTGAGCGATCCTCAGCTGCCGCTCTACGCTCTTGCCCTGCAGGCTGGCAGTGTAGATGAGTCGGCAAGCCCCACACCCGTTTCCGGGTTTTCCCGGTCAGTGGAGGGAGGCTTCGAGGTCGCCGCGGTCGCTTTCGCCAACCTCGTTTCCCGCAACCGGCTGTCCCTGAAGGGACCGCCCAGCGTTATCCTCGTTGAGGGGAAGGCGCGGCGGCATGGAGAAGACGAGCCATCGTGCGCTGAGCTGCTTGCCGGCTGGAGACGCAGCCTGGACGCCATCGCCGACGCTTACGTAAGCGGCCAGGCGGAGGTCGCCCCGCTGCGGCCCCCCCAGAGCTGCGAGTACTGTCGGCGCCAGCCGCTGTGCCGAATCTTCGAGTTGGATGGCGACGCGATAGAAAAGGCCGAAGCCCCATGAGGCCGGGGGGCCAGGCGATCGCCGATTGGGAGGCTCGCGACCGGGCGCTGGACGTCTCTCGCAGCTTCATCGTTCAGGCTCCCGCGGGTTCGGGAAAAACCGAGCTGTTGGTCCGCCGCTTTCTGGCTTTGCTGGCGACCGCGAGTCGTCCGGAAGCGGTCGTCGCGATTACTTTCACCCGCAAAGCGGCCAGTGAGATGCGCGAGCGAATCAGCTCCGCGTTGCGGGAGGCCGGCGGCGATACGGAGCCCGAGGAGGGGTTCGCGCTTGAACGCTGGCGCTTGGCCCGGCGCGTGCTTGAACGAAGCGCTGACGAGGGTTGGGGCCTGCTGGAGAACCCGGGGAGGCTCGAAGTCTTCACAATCGACAGCCTCTGTTCACGCCTGGCCGCGTCGCTTCCTCTGTTGACGCGCTTTGGCACTTCTCCCAGATCCGTTGACGACGCGGAGCCTTACTACCGAGAGGCCGTGCGCCGCACGCTGGCGCGTGGCGCGGGGACCGGCGCCCTTGCCGAGGCGCTTTCGGTGGTACTCGAAAGGGTCGAACTCAAGCTCTCGACCCTTGAGAAACAGCTGATCGCCATGCTCGGCCGGCGCGAGCAGTGGGCTGAAACCGCGCTAGGAGTGGCATCCGATGAAAGTGCGGCCCGACTGCTCGAGGGCGTCGAAAAACAGTTCGAGCGGATCATCGCGCGGAGGCTCGAAGAGCTCGCCGACGCTCTCGACCCCGAACTCGCGAGGCTTGCCTGTCGGGTGGCCGTACTGACCAGCGCCGAGTTGGCCCGGCAGGGCGAAAACGCCCCCTGGAGGGATCTGGAGAGTCCGTCGCAGCTGGGGCGCGAAGTCGGCGATATGGAAAGCTGGCGCGGTCTCCGCACTCTGCTGCTCACCGATCGCGGAGCGATTCGCAAGCGGGTGAGCATACGCGAAGGCGCTCCTCCGGGTAGCGAGGCCAAGGAGGCATACCAGGGGCTCCTGGCGTTGGCCCTAGAGCGACTCGGAGCGGAAGACTCTTTCATCGTGAAACTAGACGGGCTCGGATCATATCCCTCCGTTCCGGGCTTCTGCGATGATGGGAGGCGCGGGCTTCTGGCTTTCTTTCGAGTCCTGCTCGCCGCGTACGCTGAACTTTGGCATGTCTTTCGCGAAGAGCGCGCCGTCGATTTCAGCGAGATCGCGGTGCGGGCGATCGAGGCCTTGGGCGACGAGCTGGCCCCCAGTGACTTGCTGCAGCGCCTTGACCGCAGGATCGACCACCTACTCGTCGACGAGTTTCAAGACACCAGTCTCCTCCAGTGCAATCTCCTCAGAGCTCTTACCAGCGGCTGGACGACGGGGGATGGCAGGACGCTGTTTCTCGTTGGTGATCCCATGCAGTCGATTTATCGTTTTCGCAAAGCCGAGGTCGGGTTGTTTCTCCGCGCTTCGAGAGAGCGAGACCTCTTTCCGAATCTCCTAATCGAGCCGCTGAAGCTGGAGGTCAACTTCCGTTCTGACCGCAGGCTCATCGGCTGGGTCAACCGAAGCTTTTCGTGCCTCATGGGTGCAGAAGACGACGCCGATGCGGGGTTGGTCTCGTACTGCGCGTCGATGGCTAGACCCGGCGCCGGAGAAGGCGAGTCCGTGGAGTTGCTGGGCTGGGACGCTGAGACCCCAGACGGCGACGGGCGTGCGGCCGAAGGGGTGGGGCTGGCAGCCATGATCGCGGACGAGCTCTTGCCGGCGGCTTCGCGGCGAGGCGGGAGCGTGGCCGTGTTGGTTCGTAGCCGCCGGCACGCGGTGGCAATCATGCGAGCCTTACGCGCTCGCGAGGTCCCGTTCCGGTCAGGCGGAATGGACCGACTGGGGGACCGTCCCGTGGCGCAGGACCTCCGCTCTCTCGTACGCTTCTTGGTTCACCGTGGGGACAGGCTCTCCGGGCTCGCCCTCGTTCGAGGGCCCTTGGTCGGGCTCGGCGTGGAGGATCTGTGCCGCCTGGTGGAGCCCGATGTCGTCTCTGTGCGGCGGCGGGACGTCTCGAGCCCCGGGTCTGTCGGTTGGTGCGGAACCGGCTACGCTTCGGTTACCGAGTTGATACGTGACGAGGCTGCGCTGCGAGTTCTCAGCGAAGACGGCAGGCTCAGGCTGAGGCGCTTCGCCGGGGTAGTCCTGCGGGCCCGCGCGTTGCTCGGCCGCGTGAATCTGGCACGACTCGTCGAGGCGACCTGGATCGAACTCGGCGGAGCGGCGATCGCCGACCGCACGGAGCTACTCGACGCGCGGGCGTTCTTTGACCTCCTGGCCGACGTGGACAGGCCGGCCGGTCTGAACCTCGAGGAACTCGACAGGCGCCTGGAGGGGCTCTCGGCAAGCGGCGATCCGGATGTTGGGGTCGAGTTCCTGACCATGCATGGAGCCAAGGGCCTGGAGTTCGACACCGTAGTGTTGCCCGGCCTGAATCTCGGACCGGGCAGGGGACCCCCGTCGCCGCTTGCCTTCGAGACCGACGCCGCCACGGGCCGCATGACCGTCATGGCCCCTCGTCCGGCGAGGGGGCGTGAAAGCGCAGACGACTCCAAGTACACGCTGCTGGGGAAACGCGAACTCGAACGTTCTCGGAGCGAGGATCTGCGCCTACTCTACGTCGCCGCGACACGAGCCAAACACCGGCTGGTACTTTCCACCCCCGGCCTGGCCCCGGCGGAGGATTGCGGTGTGAAGGATCCAGCCTCCGGCAGCTTGCTCGGCCTCCTGTGGCCCGTCGCGGAGAGCGACTACAGGAGTCAAGGGCCGCCTGAATCCGGATCTCGGGGTTCCGGATCGGCGGTGCTGCTGCGGATTCGAAGCGACTTCGCCTGTCCAGAGGCGCCCCCGGCTGTACTCGGAGTCGTGCGTAGCCGCAGTCCGTCGAGCCAGGTTGGATTCGAAGACGAGGACAGCGGGGCGGAACGCCTGGCCATGAGCAAGGGGACGGTGCTGCACGGCCTTCTCGAGAGGGTCGCTCGTGAAGGCCTCGATCACTGGGGCCCGGAGCGTGTGCAGGCCGAAGCACGCCTTCTGGCCGGCGAGCTAGCAGGGCGCGGCGTGCTGGCTGAAGAGCTGGACGAGGCCGTGGAGGACATCGTCGAGACCCTGCGAGCCGTTCTCGACGACGACCGTGGCCGCTGGATCCTCGCCGATCACCCTGAGGCGAACTGCGAGTGGAAACTCACCCTGTGCAGCATCAACGCCGCAAGCGGCGTGGTCGAACCGGAGTTCTTCGAGGCCAGCATCGACCGCAGCTTTGTCTGCGACGGTGTGCGTTGGATAATAGATTACAAGAGCGGGAGGGTGCCGACCGACCGTGATCCTTACAGAGGCCTCCCCGAGCCGCGTGCGCGAGATTTGTTCCTCGACGAGTATCAGTCTCGCTACCGAGTTCAGCTCGAGAGATACGGTCGCCTTGTTCGCCAGCTCGAACCGGATCGTGAGATTCGGCTTGCCCTCTACCTGCCCCAGCTCCGAGGTGGCTGGCGTGAGTGGGCCTTCCGGGACTGAGCCGTGCGGAGGGGTTCGGGATCCGTCGCTGCGAGTAGGTACGTTGTCCTGCGGCTGCTATTGTGGCGCTGCCCGTCACGGGGTGATTGTGCCGCAGGCCACCGAGGCGAAGGGCGGCGCGACCGCGGTCTGCAGCCATGATGCACGATAGGTCTTGTAGGTTGGAGTTTTGGTTCGCGTTTGCCAGCACCTATTCCTACCTCTCGGCGATGCGTGTCCAGCGCCTCGCACAGGCGGCTGGAGTTGGTCTGGATTGGAGACCTTTCCTGCTCGGGCCCGTTTTCGCGGCGCAGGGACTGAGCGATTCCCCTTTTAACCTCTACGAGTCGAAGGGACGCTACATGTGGCGCGACCTCGAGCGCCTTTGCGAGAAGGAGGGGCTGGACTTCAGGCGGCCGAGCCGCTTCCCGCGCAATGGGCTGCTCGCAGCGCGGATCGCGTGTCGTGGCCAGCAACAACCCTGGTGTGCGGATTTCGTCCGGGCCGTCTTTCGTTCGAACTTTGCCCGCGATGAGGAGATTTCCGACCGCGGCCTGCTCAGGGCCATTTTGGAGTCGCTGGGACAGCCTGCCGATAACCTGCTCGGGGTCGCGGAAAGTGAAGCGAACAAGGATCAGCTGCGTTCCCAGACTGCTCGGGCCCAGTCTCTGGGGATCTTCGGTGCGCCGAGCTTCGTCGTCGGCGGCGAACTCTTCTGGGGCAACGATCGCCTTGAGGAAGCCATCGCCTGGTGCAAGCGGGGCCGAGGGAGCAGGGACAGGTGAGGGAACCCTACCGACTGTTCTTTCCGCTGGGGATCGTGCTGGCGTGGTCCGGCGTCGGTCACTGGTTTCTTCACGCGGTCACCGTTTCGGCTGAGTCCTGGCCCTTCGATCAACGTAGCGGGCCCCTGTGGCTGCTGGCATCCCAACTGGCGCTCGTGGAAGACTACAGACCGGTGTTCCACTCCATAGTCCAGATACAGGGCTTCATGACCAGCTTCGCGGCTGGCTTTCTCTTCACCATGATTCCGCGGCGCACGGCGAGCGAAGTGGCCGCGCCATGGCAGCTGGCCACTGTTGCGTCGCTTCTACCGGCCACCGCGCTCGCGGCTTGGTTCGGAAGGCTCGCGCTTTCGCAGATCCTGTGGTTGTTGGCCATCGCGGTGCTGGCGTCCTTCGTCATCCCGCGCCTTGCCTGGAAAGGCCAACGGCGACCTCCCACCAGCTTTGTCTGGATACCGCTGGCCCTGGCCATGGGGGTCACCGGTTCGCTGTTCACCGGGGCTTTCGGCGTTCTCGGTGAGCAGTACCTCTGGCTCCACAATCTCGGCCGGCTGTTCTTGTTACAGGGGATGTTCCTCGGCCTCATCGTCGGGGTGGGAGGTCTGGTGATCCCCTTCTTCACGCGCGGCGCGCCACCGCCCGACGCGGGTTCGGGCAACGGCGATCGGCTGTTGATCGTCCTCCACCTCGGCGCGGCCGTTCTATTGATAGAGAGTTTCGTCCTCGAGGTGTTCGTCTCGGTGCGCTGGGCTTCCGTTCTTCGCGCCACGGTGGTGCTTGGGGCTCTCGCGCTGGCCGCCGGCATATGGCGCCGTCCCTCGCTGCCCGGCCTGCACAGGCGCCTGATGTGGTTGTCGAGCTGGTTGATTCCCTCGGGCTACCTGCTGGCGGCGGCCTTTCCTGAGCAGAGGACCGCGGCGTTGCACCTGGTTTTCATAGGGGGATTTGCGACTCTCGCGTTCTGTGTCGCACACCACGTCGTGCTCGGCCACGGCGGCTACGGCGCCCTGCTGGCGGCGTGGCCGCCGCCCTTGATCGCCGTAACGCTACTTCTCGCCTGCGCGCTGGGGATGCGCCTGTTGGTGGGCTTTGATCCCCAGCATTTTTCCATGTGGCTCGGTGGTTCTGCGGCGGCGTTCTTGCTTGCCAGTCTGTGCTGGGGACTGTTCCTGCTTCCGCGGGTTCTTCGGGGCGCGGACCCTGGAGCGAGCGGTTCCTAGCCGCTGTCTTCACGCCTCGGCCTGGAGGTAGCGGACCAGGGCCCGGATCATCGCTCGCGGAAGAACGCGAGGTGCCTGGGTACCGAGCCAGTTTTGCAGGCCGGGAACCACTATGGTGCGGCCCTTCTTCATCGCCGCGTAACCGGCTTTGGCGACCGTTCTCGCGTCCATCATGCCGGCGAACTTGAAAAGACGCGCGTTTTCAACCTTCGCCGTGGCCTGGAAGCCGGTCTCTACTGGCCCGGGACAGAGGGCAGTGACGCTCACGCCGGTTCCCCTGAGTTCGTCGGCGAGCGCTTCGGAGAAGGACAAGACGTAGGCTTTTGTCGCGTAGTAGACGGCCATCGTCGGCCCCGCCTGAAAAGCGGCGGTGGAGGCGACGTTGAGTACAGCCCCTTCGCCGCGACTCACCATGGTGCGAGCGAACAAATGGGTGAGCTCGGTGAGGGCGGTGACGTTGACCTGGACCATGTCGAGCTGGCCGCGCAGTTCCAGCTCGGTGAAGTCACCGACAAAACCGAAGCCCGCGTTGTTCACCAATACGTCGACTTCTACGCCGTTCGATTGAAGCTCATCGAATACAGCGCGCGCGGCTCCGGCGACGGCGAGGTCTCGAGCGATGACCCTCGCGGGTACGCCGCTCTGTCCGCCAAGTTCGGCGGCTAGTTCGCGAAGCCGTTCCTCGCGCCTTGCTACCAGGACGAGGCTGTAGCCGTCCTCGGCGAGTAGGCGGGCGAATTCCAGCCCTATTCCAGAAGAGGCCCCGGTTACCAGGGCGGTTTCAACGTTCTGCGGATCGGCCACGGCGTAATCTCCTCCCCGGTATTCGGGCTGCTAATGAAACCTTCATGATTCTGCTAATGGAGGACTCTATCAACTAGCAGGTTTAGCCTGTCGCCTAAAGGCCTCGTTCCTGAGGGTTTAATTCTCGCTTCTCGAAAACTTGGGCGAGGGGGATTACGGTAAATAGGAACCTAGGACAACGGTACTTGTTGGACGCCGGCACCCTGCCTTCGACAACCCGCGTTATAAAACATTGAAAAAAAACCACTTCGGCGTTATGAGTCGCCCCTAGTACGGTTAGTCGCCCAGGAACAAAGATTTTGGCACAGTCCATGCTGACGAAATCCCTACGTCATTGTATAATCCACAGTGGTAGACGGAAGGGGGCTCCGGGGCGAGCCTATTAAGGAGGGGATAATGACACGATTGACGACTTTAGCGGGGAGATCGCTGGGGCTTCTCGCCGCGGCGCTTTTTATCGCATCGATGTTGGCACCGCCCGCAGACGCGGTGCCGTCTTTTGCGCGGCAAGAAAACGTATCTTGTTCTACATGCCATACCGCCTGGCCGATGCTCAACAGCTTTGGCCGGAAATTCAAGGAGCAGGGCTATCAGGTGATGCGCGGCGAGCCAGGCGATGACATGAAGATCAGCGATGAGCTGCACCTGCCCGAGCACCTGCCGTTCTCACTCGTGCTCGACATGCGGCCTTACGACAAGAAGAAGAACGGCGAGGCCAAGCTTCGCGCACTGCATGAGGTAGAGATCTTGGCGGCCGGCAACTTCGGCGGCTGGGTCTCCTTTTTCACTGAGCTGGAAGCCGAAGACGAGCCCGATGGAGGCGACACCACCAATTTCGATTTTGAGGTACCCATTGGTGTGGTCGGCATCCACTTCAACGAGTTCTTCAACATTACGCTGGGCAAATCGGTCGCATTCTTTTCGGATCCGTACAACCTGCTGAACGGGAGCCGTAAGTTCACGCGGGCCCGGAGCAGGATGCTTGACAAGGGCCGGAACAACACACTGAGGACCGGGTTGCAGAACGTGGAAGTGTCGGGCCGCGCGGGACAGGTGTTCTACAGCGTGGGCTTGGGTGCCGACAATCACGGCGACAGCTCGGGCGGTTTCGAGGGCGACGGTCCCGATGTCTATAGCGCGAGGGTCGCAGCGGACGTCATCAAGAAGGAACTGTCGGTGGGCGCTTTCTACCTCGACGGCAAGACCGACGACACCCGCCTTGACTACCAGCGCTGGGGCGTCGACTTCCAGGGACAGCTCAACGACTTCAACTACCAGGGTGCCTATATGCGCCTGGAGGACGACGTCTCGAGTACGGTCGAAGAGCAAAATGACCTGTATCTCATAGAGCTCTTCTACACTTGCCGGAGCGAGATGTGGGACAAGCTGCCGATACCGGTGGCCCAGGTGGTCCCCTTCGTCAGGCTGGAGCGTTGGGAACAAAGCGATGGAGACGATGAGAGGACCGACCTCATCTTGAACCTCCAGGCTTACTTTACCGACAACTTCCGGGGTTCGCTGGAGTACTTCCAGACTCTCGACGGTCCGGACGACCGGAGACTGACCTTCTTCCTGAAACTCGGGATCTAATCTGGACTCAGGAAGGATTGCCGGCGACCGATGGCGGCAGGGTCTGCCGGCGGCACAAGGGGCCCGGGGTAACTCCCGGGCCCCACTCTTTTTGGCTTGGGCGGGCCGTCACTGGCGCCGCTAGCGAGCGGCAAAGGCCTTAGCGCGGCTGGCGCTACTTGCAAAACGATCTGACGTACTCGACGAGTGCGGGAAGGTCCTCCGGCGGAATCCTTGCCGCCGCCGGCATCTGGCGCGAACGGCCGACGGCCTCTCCACCCGTGGCCGTGATGGTCGCGAGGTCTTCGTCTAGAATGGAGGCCATGCGTTCGCAGTCGGTGAAATCGCCGGGGAACACGTCGAGCACGTCAGCCGCCGGGCCGTTACCGCTCCCGTCGTCGCCGTGACACTTCGCGCAGTACTTCCCGTAGTTCTCTTCGGCCGTCTCGGCGGTAGCCTCTGGGACGCTCCAGGCGGTGATACCCGCAAGCGCGATCCAGGCCGCCATGGTCAAGGTGCTGGACCTCATCGACCTCTCCGTTCACACTACTCTCCGGGCTTCGAGTAGCGACCGCAAGCCTAGTGCCCGTCAGTGTTCAGAGTGGACTCGCCGCAGCGGAAAGACAAGGCCAGAGCCGCCGGCTCTTTTGCGAGTGTGGAACGAAGAGACCAGGGTTTTCGCAGACGCGGGAAGGCCCCGGGGGTCGAAAATACCACCCGTTGCGGGCAATTCCCCGCCCGGAGGCCGCTGCCTTGCCTGCCACCAGGTCTACCGCGCTCTGCCGCCGGGCAGGAAAAAACGGCACGTTGCTTGCACCAAGAAACCCACTACCGTGACTAAGGATATGCCGCCGAGAAACGCAGTCGCGCCCGCCGGCGAGGGGACGCGATTACCGGATTTTTCCGAGGCTCCCTTCCTGGTGCTCTGGGAACTGACGCGCGCGTGCGATCTGGTATGCAGACACTGTCGGGCAGAGGCCATCCCCCAACGCGATCCCAACGAACTCAGCAGCGGGGAAGCCTCTAGACTGCTCGAGGAGATCAGTGGCTTCGGACGACCGCTGGTAGTTCTCACCGGCGGCGACCCCATGCGTCGGCCGGATGTATTCGAGCTGGTGGAGCGCGGTCGCGAACTTGGACTACGGATGACGATGACGCCCTCGGCGACCCCGGCGATGACTCGGCCGGCGATCGCCCGTCTCGCTCGTGCCGGCCTGTCAAGGGTCGCGGTCAGCATCGACGCTGCAAGCGCCGCGGTTCACGATGGCTTTCGGGGTGTCGACGGCTCATTTGAATGGTCCCGATCCATTCTCGAACACGCCCGAGCGGAGGGACTCTCCACCCAGATCAACACAACGGTGTCGCGTCACAACTACGACAGCATCGACGACGTGTGCCGTTTGGTGGGACAACTCGGCGTTGATCTCTGGAGCGTTTTTTTCCTCGTTCCGACCGGCAGGGCCAGCCTGGCTGACGGACTCAGCGCCGGCCAGCACGAGAGGGTGTTCGAGCGAATGTTCAGGTTTGCCGAAGAAAGTGGAATGGACGTCAAGAGTACCGCGGCTCCTCAGTACCGGCGTTACCTGCTGCAGCAACGCAAGACCGAAAGCGCCGTCGACGGATCCGGCGGTGACGCCTCCGGGCGCTGGCCTCGGGTCGTGGGGGCGGCGGTGGGAAGCGGAGGCATGCGGGCCATGGCGAGCGTCAACGATGGCAACGGTGTGGTATTCGTGTCCCACACCGGCGAGGTGTTCCCGTCAGGCTTTCTGCCGGTGGCCGCTGGCAACGTGCGCGACGATTCACTCGGGCGGATTTACCGGGAGAGCCCGCTCTTTAGAGGCCTACGCGACTACGGGACCCTCAGGGGTAAGTGCGGTCTGTGTGATTTCCGCGATGTCTGCGGGGGCTCGCGCGCCCGCTCCCTCGCGATGACCGGTGACCTGATGGAGTCGGACCCGTTCTGCGCCTACGTGCCACCGGCCTACCGTGAACTCGTGCGCTCCGGCGAAGCCGAGTCAGTGTCGCGTTATTTCGGGACCCGCGTGCATCGCCATCTCGGTGAGTGCGGGACTCGCGTTCTGGCCATAGACTGAGGCGGCGTCGCCCGTCGGAGTCGATCGGTTTCCAAGGACTGCACCCCCGTACGGGTTAACAAGCGTCAAGAGCGGACGCGACTTCGCAGGTGGCTCAAACGGGTAAATCCTCTTTCTCCCGGCCTCGTGCAGACCCTGACGGTGCAGATTTCTCTTGCCATCCAGCGGGGGAGACGATTTAGTACTGCTTGCAGGAGAAGTTGTATCGAATGAGTGCTTCCGTTCTAAGCAGGTTGGTTCTCGCTGCCGCGCTTCTGTCGCTACCGGCCGCGGGCTGTGCGCCGGCCGCGTGGTACTGGGGCAGCACGCCTCTGGGCCAGGCCATGATTCCCGCGGGGGAGGAGGCGATATCGCTTTCTTCCGAGGCGATCACTGTCGAGGAGTTCGAGGTCGAGTACTGGAAGAGGGACCCTTTCGACGCGGCTCTGGTGGGTGAGGCGATGGTCTCGGTCAGGCACGATCGTACTCGTGGACGGATAGACCAGGCAATGGCGCTGCGCGATTTTGACGTAGGGTGTTTGGTAAACTCCAAGCTTTTCGAACCCATGGAACCCGGCGCCTGCCGCCGGCGTCCCCTCTCCGAACTCCGCGGTAGGAAAGGCGACGAGTTCAGGATCAACGCGCGTGTCTGGGAGCAGGGCGAGTATTGGTACATCGTCCAGCTTGACGCGAGGGACGGGGTGTTCTTTCTCGTCGTCGACGAAAACGGTTACCTCCGCCCTTACAGGAACGTCGCGTGGCGCTGGCTTCGCCTGGGCGAGTTCCGGCACGGTGAACAGCGGCCGAGCCCGACTTCGTCACGCGACCTCGTATGGCACCGCCCGCTGTCTCCACAATACGTCGACGATCCGGATTCTCATAGACACGCGCCGCCCTTCAGGGGGGAACGGTTGACTTACATGGAGTTGCCCGAGTCCTTCACCGCAGAGGGACCCTTGTTCGCGCTGGACAGGACCAGAGTCGAGCACTTCGGCTACGGTCGTCGCAACTTCGATCTGGTGTACGGAGGGCTGATTGATCGCTGGGACGGGCCGCATTTTCGAGTGATCTATGAAGAGCGCTCGCCGGGTATGCTGGACTACGTGGTCTATCGCAAGGCCCTAGACTTCCCGGTCGGCACCGAGCAGCTCAGCATCAACGGCGTGGACCTGCTCATTCGCACTCTCGATGAAGAGCTCGTGATCTTTAGTGCGAGTACCCGGCTCCAGCTGGGTTGATTCCGGCTACCATCGACCGCTCGCTGGCGTATACTGTTACCCGGGCCTCGCGAAAGACCGGGCCAGGGGAAGTTGCCATTGAAGACCACCGGGAGAAACGGCCACGCGGATCTAGACGCCATAGTTGATGCCGTAGCGGCTAGCTACGCCAAGGACCGGACGATCGACAGCTTGGAGAGCGCGGCTCTCCCCAACCAGCGCAAGATAGTCGAGGCGCTGGATCATATCGTCCATTCAATCTACATGGGCTTCTACTCGACTCGCCGTCTCAACGCGGGCAACCTCCGTCACTACGTAGGCGAACACCTGTACAGCGCCTTTGAAATACTTTCCCGCCAGATAGCCAGAGCTGTGGTCTATGAGCGTCAGGGGGGCGGTGAGCCCGACGAGTGCGACCGGAAGTTTAGCGAGAAGGTCGTTTTGGAGGTGTTGGCGGGATTGCCGTCGCTGCGAGACCAGCTGCACCATGACGTGGAGGCGGCTTTCAGCGGCGACCCCGCGGCCCGCACTCCCGAGGAGACGATCTACAGCTACCCGGCGGTGGATGCCATCACCGTTTACCGCGTGGCGCACGAGTTCTACCTTCGTGAGGTGCCGTTGGTGCCACGAATCATGTCCGAACACGCCCACGGCAGGAGCGGGATAGACATACACCCCGGTGCGGTCATCGGTCGGGCTTTCTTCATCGATCATGGTACCGGAGTGGTGATCGGTGAGACCGCCGTCATAGGCGACAACGTAAAAATCTACCAGGGAGTCACACTGGGGGCGTTGTCGCTGCCGCGTGATGAAAGCGGAGCGTTGATCCGTGACGCCAAACGACACCCGACCATAGAGGACGGCGTCACGATCTACGCCGGGGCCACTATCCTTGGCGGTGAAACGGTCATCGGTAAGGGCTCGGTGGTAGGAGGGAACGTCTGGCTTACCGAGTCGGTTCCGCCTAACACCAAGGTGACATACTCTATCCCGCTTTCGGGACAGAATCCCCAGACCGTCGAGGACGTTCCCGTCCAGACCGAGAAAGCCGTCCGCGCCTGACCGGCGGAGCCGGACCTTGCGCGAGGGGCGCGAAGCCGGAAGAGATGTCCCCGACGCGGCGGACCTGTACGACGGCCTGCCGCAGTACGACGTCGATGTACACGGCCATCGAGTCCACCTCGTCGACGCGGGCCAAGGTCCGACGGTGCTGATGGTGCACGGGAGCCCGGTCTCGTCGTTTTCCTTCCGTCACCAGATCGCCGCGCTGAGGGAAAAATTTCGAGTCGTCGCTCCCGATCTGGTCGGTTTCGGCCGCTCCTCGGCTCCGGATTGTGGCGCGGACTTTGGACTGCAGGCCGAGGTCTTGCGTGGGCTGATGGACGAGCTTGCCCTCGATGACCTAAGGCTCGTTGCCCACGACTGGGGCGGGCCCATAGCGCTGGCCGCTACGGCCCAACGGCCGGAACAGCTACGGCGGCTGGTACTGATCAACACCAGTGCTCTTCCGGATTTCAAGCCTCCCCTATACTGGAGGGTGTTCATCGGACCCGGCATCGGCGAGTTGCTTTTCGTGCGCCTCAACCTGTTTGCCCGTGGACTGCCGTTCCTGCTACGGGCTTCCCGGCGGGCGGATATCAGGAGGATCTACACGACGCCCTTTCATCGCGAAGGAACCCGGCGAACGGTCCTTGCCCTCGAGAGGCTGGCCGGGTTCCGCGAACAAACCGAGCGGGTGATCTCGGCCCTGGGGATGATGCGGGTACCGACGCTTCTCCTCTGGGGACACCCGGATCCCTACTTCCGCGAGCGGGAGCTCGAGCGCATGCGCAGTACCTTCCACTGGGCGGCGCTCCGCGTTCTTCCCCGAGGCGGCCACTTCCCGCAGGAGGATCTGCGGGAGGACCTCACCAGCTCGTTATGCGAGTTCATCGAATAGGAGGCGTCGGCTCCCCGGGGCAGGCCGCCGCGAGCCGGGCGTGGCACCGGCCGGGTATTCACGCTAAGAACCGGGCATGTCAGTAGAACGTTCGCTTTTCGAGCCGACGCCGGAGCACGCGATGCTCCGTGAGACGGTACGGCGGTTTACGCAGACCGAGATCGAGCCGCAGGCCGAGGAGCACGACGAGAGTGGGGAGCTCAACGTCGATCTGTTGCGCCGCTGCGGAGAGCTGGGCTTGTGCGGGCTTACCGTGGGCGAGACCGACGGCGGCGCCGGTCTGGACGCGGTCGCGACGGTGATCGCGCACCACGAAATGGCGAAAAGCGATCCCGGGTTCACGCTAGCGTACCTCGCGCATTCGCTGCTGTTCGTCAACAATTTCTATAACTCGTCGACCCCGGGGCAGAGAAGACGGATCTTGCCCAAGGTTCTCAGCGGGCAGTGGATCGGCGCGATGGGGATGACCGAGCCGTCGGCTGGGACGGACGTGATGGGGATGCAGTCGACCGCGTCCAGGAAGGGCGACCATTATCTGCTCAACGGGCGCAAGATCTTCATCACCAATGGTGGTGAAGCCCACTGCGTTCTCGTTTACGCCAAGGTAGACGGCAAGGTGACGGCCTTCGTCGTCGAACGAGGCTGTGCGGGGTTTGGCTCGGGCCAGCCCATCAAGAAGATGGGGATGAGGGCGTCGACCATGTGCGAACTGATTCTGGATGACTGTGAAGTGCCGGTCGCCAACAGGCTGGGAGGAGAAGGCGAAGGCCTGACCTGCATGATGCGCAATCTCGAGATCGAACGACTCGGTCTGGCGGCCATGAGCCTCGGTATCGCCGAACGTTGCCATCAAGAAATGGTCGACTACGCGGCGCAGCGCAGGGCTTTTGGCAGCCCCATCGCCGAGTTCGGACAGATCCAGAGGTACATAGGGGAGTCGTACGCGAAACTCGAGGCGGCTCGCTGCCTCGTGTACCGGGAGGCCGCGCGTGTCGCTCCGAACCTTCGTAACCGCCTCGGTACCGACGCTGCCAAGCTCTTCGTCGCTCCGGTAGCAAAGGAGATCGCTGACGCGGCCGTTCAGGTGCTGGGCGGTTATGGCTATAGCAGCGAGTACAAGGTGGAGCGTTTCCTGCGTGACGCGAAGCTCAACGAGATCGGGGGGGGTACGCTGGAGAGCCACCAAAAAAACATTACCCGCGATCTCATCCGTAGCGCCACGAACCGTGTGTGATCGTGGTTCGAGCCGGGACTCGACGCGTGAACGAGACATAGCGTCGCGGAGGGGCTATTAAGTCCCGATGTTGAGCCCACACGATGACTATCCGGTCCACCAGGTCGGCCTCCCGCTCGACCGAGTGGGCACCAGCGATCGAAACTTTTACGACCGCTACTACTTCAACCTACACAACACCGACAACACCGTGTTTTTCGCTTTCGGGCTCGGCGTCTACCCCAATCTCGGCGTGATGGACGCCTTCGCGTGCGGGGTCATCGGCACCAAGCATTACATCGTCCGTGCGTCTCGAATCCTCGACGGGGACAGGGTTCATACTCGAGTCGGTCCGATCAGCGTCGAGGTCATCGAAGGCTTGCGGAGGCTCCGCATCACGTGTCGGCCCGGGGACTACCCGCTGAGCTTCGATCTGACCTTCGACGCCTGGGCCCGAGCCCACGAAGAACCGCCGTTTTTCAGGCAAAACGCGCTGCGCCGTACGGTGATGGATTACACGCGACTCACCCAGCTCGGTCGAATGGACGGCGAGATCAACATTGCGGGGAAACGTTTTCGGGTCGATCACGACAACTGGCGATCGGTGCGTGATCGCTCCTGGGGAATACGGCCGGTCGGTGAACCGGACCCCGACGGTGCTCTCGTTGAATACCTGGCCGACTCGCAGTTTTTCTGGAACTGGTCGCCGGTGCATTTTGGAGATTTCGGCTTGCTCTACACCGTGAGCGAAGAGTCTGACGGACGGCGTTGGAACGAGTCAGGCGTCCGTTTGATGTCCCTCGCTTCGGGGCAAGAGCCCGTTGCGGCGGTCTCGATCGAGCACGACATCCGCTTCGTCGAAGGCACCCGCCGCTTTGACGGCGCCACCCTTAGCCTGCGTTTTGAAGATGGCGGAGAACTCGTGGCCGAATACACTCCCAGGCTCTGGTTCTTGATGGCCGCGATCGGTTACCGTGGCCCGTGGAATCACGGCCAGTATCAGGGACGGCTCAGGGTGGAAGGCGACGAGTGGGACGCGGCCGACGACGACAAAGCCTTGATGTACGGGTGGCTTACCGAGACCTTGTGTGACGTGAGCGTCGGCGGTGAGCGGGGGCAGGGCATATTCGAGATGGCCGTGGTGGGTCCTCACCGCCGGTATGGATTCGAAGACATGTTCGGCGGTTGGAAAGAAAACAACGGGAGTTGAGATGGCGAAACCAGTAGGGAACGAGGAAGGGTTATTTGACATCATGTACAGCTGTCGGTCCATGCGGCGGCTTAAGCCGGACCCGGTTCCCGAGGAGCTCCTTCTCCAACTCATCGATGCCGCGGTGCAGGCGCCGAGCGGAATGGACTCCCAGAACTGGCGTTTCGTGATCGTTCGGGATTCGGGTCAGAAGGCTCGGATCGCGGAAATATGGCGCAAGGGTTGGGCCTTCTACGACGGCATAGCGGCCGATGCCGAGGAGGGATCCGATGAGGAACTAGCCAAGCGCGCCCGCCTGCGCAAGGCCTCAGCCTACCTCATCGATCATCTCGAAGAGGTTCCGGCCTTCATTTTTGTATGTACGCGCAGTGACCCGAAGTTTGACAAGATCATGAATGCTCCGAGCACGGTGCTCGCGTTGCTCAAGCACGTGGGCGTCGCGGCAGTCGTTCGGCTCGGAATGTCAAAAGCGGCCACGGCTGCGCAGGTAAACGGCGCCGGCGCCTACCCGGCGGTGCAGAACCTACTGCTGGCCGCGAGGGCCCTGGGGCTGGGGGCGGTGCTCACCACGCCCCATCTCTTTACGCCAGGCGAGCTGGAAGCAGTCGTGGGGCTTCCAGCGGAGACGACGCTCCACGCCGTGGTGCCGGTCGGCTACCCCAAGGGACGCTTCGGGGCATTGACGAGACCCGACCCGCGGGATCTGGTCAGCTGGGACCGGGTGGAACGGGACTAGTACCGGGTCCGATCCCGCGCCAGCAGCTAACTACCTGATCATACAAGAGATTTTGTGAGACGCCGTGCCTTGTGCGTGGCGGATGTCGCAGCGCGTTGCTTGCTTAGCCGCGTTTAATGAATCACTATCTCCCAGAGATTCGGCTCTAGCAGCCAGCCGCCGCGAAACCATCTGAGATCAATACCAGCAGAAACATTCGGGAGATAGTTAGCGACATGTCTGAAGCGGGGATCAATTTTCTCAAGGCCGACACGCGCTCCATAGAGTTCACGCTTTGGGAGCATCTTAAGGTACAGCAGCTGTTCGAGCATGAGTATTTTTCCCACATCGGCAGGGAAGACTGCGACCAGGTGCTCCAACAGGTCCTGCGCTTTTCCAACGAGGTACTCGGGCCGCTCAACGGGCCTGGTGACCGCCGAGGTTGCGTACTTGAAAACGGCGTGGTTACGACCCCAGAAGGCTTCAAGGAAGCCTGGAAACAACTCTACGAACTGGGCTTTCCCAGCTTCAACCTGTCTTTGGAGAAGGGCGGTTTCCAGGGACCCATGTCTGTGGGGGCCGGACTCGGAGAGCTCCAGAGCGGCGCCAACGTCTCGTTCAACATGTACCCGGGCCTCACCCATGGCGCCCTGGAACTGATCTCCAACTTCGCGATCGAAGAGGACAAGAAGCGCTTCGTCGAGCCGATGACCAATGGCCGCTTTGCGGGAACCATGTGTCTCTCGGAGCCCCAGGCGGGTTCCGACGTTGGCGCGATAACGACCAAGGCCGTTCATGTAGAAGGCAACAAGTACAAGATTCAGGGTACCAAGTGCTGGATCTCCTGTGGCGACCAGGACATGAGCGAGAACATCATCCACCTGTTGCTGGCCCGTGTGGAGGGCGCTCCCCAGGGGACCAAGGGGATCTCTCTTTTCATCGTTCCCAAGATTCGGGTCAACGACGACGGTAGTCTCGGCGAGCCCAACGACGTCGGGACGACGAGCATCGAACACAAGCTCGGGATCAACGCTTCGTCTACGGCCGTGCTCACCTTCGGGGAAAACGACGGATGCATCGGGTACCTGTGCGGCACCGAGGAAAACGTCGGCATGAAGCAGATGTTCATGATGATGAACGGCGCTCGGATACTGGTCGGAGTGCAGGGTCTTTCGGTGGCGTCTACGGCCTACCTCAACGCACTGAGCTACGCACGGGATCGCCAGCAAGGTACCTCGGTAAAGGCGTTCAAGGACCCCTCTGCCCCCCGGGTAAGCATCATCGAGCACTCGGACGTGCGGCGCATGCTCATGGAGATGAAGTCCAAGGTCGAGGGCATGCGTGCCCTGGTTTGTCGGCTCTCGCTGCATCTCGATCTCGCGACCGCTCTGCAGGAGAAAGATCCGGATACGGCGGCCTACCACAGTGGTCAGGTGGATCTGCTCACCCCCCTGGTAAAAGCCTACTGCTCGGATCAGGCGTTCAGGGTTTGCGAACTCGCGATACAGGTGTACGGCGGTGCCGGCTTCGTCCAAGACAACCCCGTCGAGCAATACCTCCGGGACACTAAGATCTTCTCCATCTACGAGGGGACCAACCACATTCAGGCCCTCGACCTGGTGGTCAGGAAACTCCGTGGACGGCAGGGAAGGGACCTTTCCGATTACTCTGGCGGTCTCACGAACTTCGTTCAGAGCAATAGTACGGACCCCGCCGTTGGGTCGGAGGTCCGAGCGTTGGGCAAGGCGGCACAGGCGCTCCAGGAGGCTGGGACCTCGATCGTCGGCTACATGATGGAGGGGAAGCTCGACCAGCTGACGCTCTGCGCGAGCCCTTTTCTCGAGGCCATGGCCCACGTTACCGTTTCTCATCTCCTGCTCGAAGCCGCGTTGGTAGCCGAAGAAGCCCGTACCCAGGACGAGGAACAGAGCCAGGAAGAATTCGACTTTTACGCCGGCAAGGTCATGTCCGCGAAGTTCTACGTAAACTTCGTACTTCCGCAGGCGGAGGCTTTGTGCCGCACGATCGGTTCCGGGGACCGTAGTGCTCTCGACATTCCCGACCGGGGCTTCTCCACTGCCTGGTAACGAAGCCGATACGTGGCCCGCGAAGGCGAACGGCGTTGGGGATCGGCAACGTGGCTGAGACTTTTGACGAACTTCTCGAGCTTCTCGACCTGGAGGAACTGGAGGTGAACCTCTTTCGCGGTTTCAACCCACGTGAGGACCGCGAACGGGTATTCGGTGGCCAGGTCGCGGCGCAGGCCATGGTTGCCGCGAGGCGTACGGTCGAGTCGGAGCGCCGGGCGCATTCTCTTCACGGGTATTTTCTCAGGTCCGGCGATCCGGGAGCACCCATTCTCTACCAGGTGGATCGGATAAGGGACGGCCGCTCCTTTGCGACTCGCCGCGTCGTCGCGGTCCAGCATGGGAGGGCGATCTTCAACATGTCGGTGTCTTTCCAGGTAGAGGAGCAGGGCTACGAGCACGCGTTCGAGATGCCCGAGGCGCCGGATCCGGAGACCCTGCCGTGCGCCGCTGAACACCTGCGCGCGGCAGCGGGCGAAGGCGTTGGGGAGAAACTCATGAAGCGACTCACGCGCGACAGACCGGTGGACATACGGTGGTGCGATCCGCCGGGATGGAAGCCACGGGCCGGGCAGGAGCCGCGTACGATGGTGTGGATGAGGGTCAAAGGCCGGCTTCCCGAGGACCCTAGGGTGCACGCCTGCGCGCTGGTATACGCTTCGGACTACACGCTCACCGAAACCGTGATGAGACCCCACGGTGTACACTGGACGACCGGACGGGTAATGGCGGCGAGTCTGGATCACGCCATGTGGTTTCACGATGACGTCAAGGCCGACGACTGGTGGCTCTACGTCGAAGACTCGCCGGCGGCGAAGGGGGCACGCGGTTTGGCACGGGGTAGCGTATTCTCGCGCGACGGCCGTCTGGTCTGCTCGGTGGCGCAAGAAATCCTCTTGCGCGAGTGGAACAAGCCACTCTAACGCCGGCGCCGTACAACCGCCACCGGCTAGCGCCGATGGGCCACTACGCCAGCGCGGAAGCGGTTCCGACGATGACGCGGGTACCGTCCTCCTTGTCTACCCAGGTGTTGAGAACGACGCGGGTCCGGCCGGCTTCTGCGGTTTCGCCGGTCACCTGGGCTCCCGCGATCACCTTCTCTCCTCCCCACAGCACGTTGACGAGTCTCAGGTCCATGTTGCCGCCGGCGAGCCAACCCTGGCCGAAGTCGCGGGTCATCAACTCGGAGACGAAGCAGATCGGCAGCATTCCCTGTACGACTATATCGGGGAAGCCAAGGGCGAGAGCCGCCTGGCGGCTGGTGTGGTAGTTCTCTACGGGTCCGGAGAAGGCCATGCACATCTCTTCGGTTACGTGCTTTCTCACCGGCTCGAGCACACGCCCACCGCTGTCTTTGAAGTCAAACCGGCGTCCAGATTTGCTCTCTCTGGCCTTGTCGACGACGGTCCCCTCGCTTTGCTCGGCGATCAGGAAGCTCTGGTGAGTAAGCCCCCGGTTGACCAGGCGGCCTTCCTCATCCAGCACCCAGGTCTCCTTGACCACGTAGTCCCGTCCCCGCTTGCGGTAACGGTTGCGTATGAACCCCCGGGTGGTGAGCGTGCTACCCATATCTACCGTTCTGAAGAACTCCCATTCCTGGCGCGCGTGGAGGTTGCCGTAGATGTTCGCGAGGTACCAGCTAAGATCCCGGTAACACTCCGAGTGCAGCAGCAGCGCTGGGGCAAGATCGTCATAAATTTCCTGGTGGTCCTGGACGGCCTCCGTGTAGTGTTCGACGAGTTCCCGGTCTACCTCGAGGCTACGACCCCCGAAGTCTCGGCCTACGTAGACTGGTTCTCCTGCGCCGTTCAATCTCAACCCCTCTGCGCACCGGCGAAGCCACCGGCACAGCACTTTGTTATTACACCCAGGCAGCTGCGTTGATGCAACGCCGGAGCTCCACCACAACGTTGAAGCGAGGGCGCTCCGTCGCTGCACCGCAGTCGTGACGTTGTATTCGACCAGGCGCCATCCTAGATTGCTTCTACGATGCCGAGGCCGCGGTACCTGACAGCAGAAGTGGAGGCCTTCCGGGACGCCTTCCGGGCTTTTGTCGAGGCCGAGGTAAGGCCGCGAATTGACCAGTGGGAAAGCGGGCGCGTGGTCTCGCGCGATTTCTGGTTGGACATGGGCGAGCAGGGATACCTCTGTCCATGGCTCAAGGAAGAGTTCGGTGGCGCCGAGGCCGAATTCGGTGTCTCGGTGGTGATCTGTGAGGAACTCGGTCGCACCGGTGCGATGGGCGTGCAGACCGGCGTGTCGGTGCATTCGGACATCGCCGTCCCTTATCTCGATCGCTACGGGCTCGCGGAGCAACGGCGGCGCTGGCTGCCTGCCTGTGCGCGGGGTGAGTCGGTGGCGGCCATTGCGATGACCGAGCCGGGGGCGGGATCGGATCTGGCCGCCGTCAGAACCACGGCCGTGCGTGACGGCGACGACTACGTCATCAACGGGCAGAAGACCTTCATTTCCAATGGTATGGAGTGCGATCTGGTGGTCGTGGTAGCTCGCACCGATCCCGCGGCCGAATCCGCGAGCAGGGGCATCAGCCTGCTGGTGGTGGAGCGAGATACCCCCGGATTCGTAAGGTCCAGGCAACTCGAGAAGATGGGGCAGCACTGCCAGGACACCGCCGAGCTCTTTTTCGAGGATTGCCGGGTGCCGTCCGTCAACCTACTCGGCCAGGAAAACAGGGGTTTCCAGTATCTCATGGAAAACCTGCAGCGGGAGCGCCTGATGATATCGGTAGCCGCTCAGACGGCTGCCGAGCAGGTGTTGGCCAAGACCCTGCCGTACGTAAAAGAACGTCAGGCCTTCGGTCAATCCATCGGCAGTTTCCAGCACAACGCCTTCAAGATCGTGGAACGGGCCAGCGAGATAGAGATAGGCCGTACCTTCCTCGACGCGGTGATCGATGACTTTGTGGCGGGCGAGGACATTACCCGCAGGGTATCGATGGCGAAATGGTGGCTCAGCGATATGGCGAACCGTGTAGCCTACGATTGCGTGCAGCTCCACGGCGGTTACGGGTACATGTCCGAATACGGTGTGAGCAGAGACTACGTCGACGTGCGGGCCATGCCCCTGTACGCGGGTTCGAACGAAGTCATGAAGCTCATCGTCGCCCGTCTGATGGGTCTGTTGGATTGACGATCCACGCGACCTTGATCGTGGCCGCGGTTTCGCTGACTACTGCGGTCGCCGTCGCGGGCTGTGGCAACGGCGATCGCAGCTATAGCTGTCCCGACTGCAACATCCTCTTGATTTCGGCCGATACCCTGAGGGCTGACCACGTGGGGGCGTGGGGTTATGATCGTGATACCACGCCCAACATAGACGGGCTCGCCGCGCGAGGTGTCGTCTTCGAGAACGCCATCAGCCAGTCGTCGTGGACGCGGCCGGCGCACATGTCGATGTTCACCGGTCTGTACCCATCCGAGCACGGGTTTGTCGCGCTGATCGACAGGAAGCGGCTCGATCCATCGGTGCCTACCCTAGCCGAGGTCTTGGCCGAACACGGATACACAACCGCTGCCTTTACGGGTGGCGTGAACATGTCGGCGGCCTTCGGTTTCGACCGTGGGTTTCAGACCTTCCGCTCCAACGGCAAATACTTCAGGGACAACCTCGAGGATACCAAGTACTGGTTAGAGGAACACGCAAGGGAAAAGTTTTTCCTCGTCTTTCACGGCTACGATGCGCACACGCCGTACCTGACCGACCCCGTGGACCGCCTCGCTCTGGGGCTTTCCGACCGCGCGCCGCGCAAAGGTTTGCGAAGAATCTGCAAATCGAAAGCCGGGCAGAGGTATCTGCGCCGTTACATCGACGAGTACGATGGAGGAATACACCGGGGGGACCGCTACGTGGGCAAGCTGTTGGACTACCTGCAGGGTCTCGGTGTGTTGGCCAACACGGTTGTCGTGTTCACGTCCGATCACGGGGAGGAGTTCATGGAACACGGCGGCTGTTTTCACCTCAACACGGTCTTTTCTGAAGTGCTCCACGTGCCGTTGCTGATCGTCGCTCCCGGACTTACTCCAAGACGGGTCGGCGACCTCGTGCCGGCCTCGGTGAGCATAGCCCCCACGATTCTCGAGATCGCGGGTGTCACCGACCATCCCCTGCCCGGGCCTTCGCTGGTGCAGGCCGCCTTGGGCGGCCGGTCACCCAAGGGCTCCGTAATCAGCGAAACCTCGCGGACCATGAGTCACCCGAGAGGGCGCGGACACGTCAGGGCGCTTACAACCGAGAGCGACAAGCTGATCCAGTGGATTACCCAGCAGCGTTACGATCACTTCGACCTGCGAAGGGATCCAGGAGAGACCCGACCCCTAGGCCTCAGCGGTCGCCAGCAGGCGCTGCGCATCAGACTGGAAGACTGGCTCGAGCGTCATCCACGCAGGGGGGCCGGCGAGGACGAGCCAGGGGAGCAGGAGAAGATACCTGACGATGAACAGCGCCGCTTGCAAGAGGAACTGCGATCCCTGGGTTACATGAATTAGCCCGCGCAACTGATGAAGCGCCCCCGCCGGCTCGCGAACGCCGCCGCGGAGGAGCCCTGGACCACCAGCGGGAGTTGGGGACTGATCAGGCGATGGTCACGCTGGCGTTCTTCACGACGGTAACGTCGCGCTCCTTGACCCTGGCGCTCACGATCACGTCGTGGTCCGACTCCTTCCACATGTCGGTCACGATGGTTTCCCCCGGCATTACCGGCGTCGCGAAACGCGCCTTGATAGCGCGCAGTCGGGTCGGATCGCCGTCACACATCGCGTCGATCGCCGCGCGCGCTACGTTTCCGTAGGTACACATGCCGTGAAGTATGGGTCTATCGAAGCCCGCCATGGCGGCGAAGGATGGGTCGATGTGCAAGGGGTTGTAGTCCCCACTGAGGCGATAGACGATGGCCTGGTGCGTCAGCGTGGGGGTCTCCACCGACGCGTCGGGGCTGCGTTCGGGGGCTTCGTTGCCCACGGGGGGACCGGATTCTCCACCGAATCCTCCTTCACCGCGCACGAACACGCCGAACTCGTTGCGGAACAAGGGCTGTCCCGCTTTGGTCTCCGTGGTGGTTTCTATCACGAGCAGCGCGCCCTTGCCCTTGTCGTAAATGCCGCTGATCTTGGCCTTGTTCACGACCTCTGCTTGCACGGGGATCTCGTCACAGAGGATCTCGAGGTTCTGCTCGCCGTGGAGGATCATCATGGGGTTGATCTCGAGGCCGGGTGCGGCGCCGAGATTGCCGAGACTCGAGAAGGTAGGAATGACGCCCCAGGTCGGGATGACCTTCAGGCCGTTTTCGTAAGTATACTTCAACACCGCTTCGTCTGTGGGATTGGCGCCGACGCCCACTCCAAGACCCAGGGCGTACAGAATGAT
>JBHHVL010000019.1:0-42838 GCA_046754245.1 Binatia bacterium
CTGTAGCAGGTAGTAGTTCAAGACGGATCGGGCCTTACTTCTTGTCGCTGGCTCTAGACCGCATTGCCAACAGGGCGGGCAACAGCACCAACGCGGCGAGACAGCACAGGGCCATGTTGGCGGCTAGCTGAATGCCGAGAGACGCGTTGGTGGGGGACCCGGACAACGCGAGTACGGTGAAGCCGGCCACGACCACCAGGCCGTTGAAAAAGATCGCGCGGCCAGTGGTGCGCATGGTCTCGACCATGGCTTCATCCTCGCTCATACCCTCCCGTATCGCTTGCCGCAGTCTGGACATGAGATGGATCGAGTAGTCGATTCCTATGCCCAGGGCGATCGCTCCGACCATCGCTTCAGCGGGTCCAAGGGGCCTGTTCGCCAAAGCCATGCCACCGAAGTTGGCCACGGCGGTAAAAGCCGGTGGGACCATGCATATGAGTGCGTCGCTAAGCGAACGGAAGAGGAGGATGAGAAAGAATAGAACCAGCGTAGCCGCGCTGGCCAGCGAATAGACCTGGCTAGAGAAGATCAAGTCGAAAACGGTCTTCATGATCATCGCTGATCCGGTGACTATGGCTTCGGCTCCGAGGGGGCGTAGGTGCCTGTCGAGTAAGTCTTCGGCCAGCGCGATCACCTCGGATATGTCGCTCAACCAATCGCTTCGCAGCAACACCCCGAGTTGGGCTCCACGGTATTCGTAGTCGACCATGTCGTCGAGTTCGGTGGGATTGCCCGACAGCGAATAGAGAAACAGGTACTGGGCTACTAGCTCGCGACTGTCAGGAACGCGCAGCTCCTCGGGGCGGTTCTCGTTCATCGCTTCGTTCATTCGCTTGATGTACTCGGCGATCGAACGCGTGTCGCCGACGTGGCGGTGAGCTGCAAGCTCAGTGAGCACCCGGTCGATGGCTCGCAGCAGGGCCGGGTCCTTGATGTCACCGGGTTTCTCGGTTGTCACGACTATGTTCATCGGTAGGGTGCCGCCGTGACGGGTTCTGAGAAGCCGATCGGCTTCGAGCACCGAAGATCCGGCTTCGAGGCTCTCCACCCAGGAGTAGTCTACTCGTAGCCCCGTCGCCGATACCAAAAGTGCGAGCGCCAGCACGGAACTCGTGCTGATGAACAGCTTTCGCCGCCTCTGAATCGACGCCCCGAGGCTGGCGAGCGCCACCGACACAGGAGAGCTTCGTTGTTGCCAACTCAGGCGGCGAGGCAGGGGCATGGTGGCGAGCATCGCCGGCATTAGCGTCAACGACATCATCATCGCCACCATGATTCCCAAGGCCGTGGTGAAACCAAAGACCTGATTTACAGTCATGTTGCCAAGGCTCAACGAACCGAAGCCGATGGCGGTGGTCACCGAAGTAAGCACCACGGGCCGCCAAAGGCCGACCATGGTATAGATCACAGCTCGTTCTACCTCGGCCGTCGACTCGGCCTCGTCGAAATAGCGCTCCATGATGTGAATGCCGTCGGCACAGCCTATGGCGAGCAGTATCGGTGGGACCAGCGTCCCGGTGACGTATATAGGCATTCCGAGCATCGCCTGGGTTCCCCAGGTCCACACCAGCGCGATCACCACGACCATCGCAGGTAACAGCACCCCCCTCACGGTGAGCATCGCCAGTGTCAAAGCAGGTAAGACGAGGTAGAGAGGGTCGAGCGTGCCCGAACGCCAGAGACTCCATCCGGCCAAAGCCGCGAAGGGAAGCACCGCACGCAGCAAAAACTTCCACAGCGACCCGCTGCGGAAGCAGAGGAAGAGGGTGAACACTACCACCATCAGCGCGGTGGGGATGAGCGTGGCGAGGTCGGCGGCTATCTGCCTCCCGAAAGCGGCCTCTACCGCCGTGTTTCCCGCCACGGTGATCTCCGCCCCGGGAATGTCGACCTTTTCTACTAGAGCTACGACCTCCTGAAAGACGGCTACCGGATGAGGGTAGGGCGAGTTGTCGTCGTAGGCATCGTGGGCTTGTACGATGATCGCTGCTATCGAGCCGTCACTGGATACCAGGCGATCTAGGTACACGCCGTTGTCGAATACTTCCTCACGTAGGGCGATTGCCTCTTCGGCGCTTGACGGCGGCTCCTCGAAAAAGGGCTCTATCTCCAAGCCCTCCTCGGTTCCCTCCACCGCGTCGGAGGTCGAGAGGCTCCTGACATCCTCCGCGCTCACGGTGTCGAGGGCTTTGATGTCCTCGGTGAGTCGGGAGATGGCACCGAGTATCTCCGGCGTGAAGATCCCCCGCGGCCCGTCGGCCACTATCCCGACGAAGATATCCTTGCCCACCGCGAAGCGTTGCTTGGCTTGTTTCCAGTACACCCGGATGGGATGGCCGTTGGGGATGTAGGCCTCGGTGTCGGGGTCCAGCTCGAGCTTTGGTAGCTGGAGAGCAAAGAGCACCGTGAGAGCGAGGGTGGTCGCGATGACGATGAAACGGTATCGCACGACGAGTTCGAAGGCTCGGCGATCGGGCGCCGGGCCGTCCTGTAGTTGCGGCGCAGGGGCTGGGCTAGGGGGCACTCTTCGACCTAATGTATGAATGCGCAATTATGCATATATAAGGACAAAAAAAGTCAGCTCCGGCTGGGCATACAGCACAGGGGCAATACGTTCTTGCAGCGCTCGAGTATCGCGTCCATCTGGTCTACGATTCCCGGGCCGTCGAGTTCGAAAAACACGTGGCGGCCCTCTTTCTCTCTACGAAGGATCCCGGCCTCGTGAAGTACCGCCAGGTGGCGGGAGATGACCGAGCCGTCCTGGGGAAAGCTCTCCGAGATCGTGCCGACGTCGCAGCGCCCCTCGACGGTGAGGAATATTACGATCTCGACCCTCACGGGTTCGCACAGAGCCTTGAAGAGCTTGGAATCAAGGATCTCTCCTAGTTCGCGACCGGCCTTCTCTCGGGCTAGCCGGTCCTGAGCGAGCATTAGTTCTGGCGATCTACCTTCCATTCAATTGATATGCAAGCAAATATGCGCATATATGCATATAATCTGTTCATGTCTCCTTCTAGTCAAGGCCCGCGGCATCGGCTGTCGAGTGAGGCTGAGCCCAGGGCGGATGCACCGCGGTGGGGGAAGGCTTCTCGGAGATCTTGCCCCCGCCCGAAGGTACTACGCCGGGCCCGATCAGCGGCAGCGCAGCGTGGTCGCAGTCGGGTTGAAACGGCAGGCACTGGCACCAAAGCTGGCCTCGCCGCAACGGCCGAGGGCGGAGGCCTGTTGGTCGCCTAGCACCACGGTTACGCGCAGTGGCTCGTCCCCGGCCACGACGGGGTATAGGCCGTTTCGCCCTCTGATCCTTACGCCGACGCTGGTTCCACCGAGGTCTTTGATCTTGATGCGTCGGATGCCGTTGGCGGCCGAGCCACTCTTGTCGCCAAAACGCCACGAGCTGTCCCCCCGCCTGGAAGCCCAACCGGCGCCGCGGCCGATCCGGGCTCGTGCTGGAACGACGATGGCGATCCGAGGCAGGCCAGCTGCGTTCTCGATGATGACCCGCATCCCGAGAACCGGCGGATTGATCGCCGAGAAGTCCGAGCCTGCGGGCAGTGAAAAGCTCCCCATAAGGCGCAGCCGATCGTTGGAAGCTGCGGTGTCCGCGTTGATGTTACTGAGCTTGAGTCGTACCCGCTTCATGTCTTGGTTACCCGCGGGGTTGGTACAGGGATCGACAAGGTCTGCGACACCGTCACCGTCAGAGTCATCGCCCGATTCAACGCCCAGCTCGATGGCGCCGATGTCGCACAGGTAGCCGGAGGGCCTCGCGAGTCCTCGCTGGTCGGTGGCCGGACAGCCGTCGAGAGGCGCGGCGTTAATCGCGGGGCTGCCGGCCGCCGGCAGGTGGGTGAGGGTCGGGCCCCCGTTGTCAGCGAGTGGTCCGAGCAGCGGATCGGTGGCGGATAGGTCGGTTAGATCGAGCAGTCCACAGCTGCTGCCGTCCTCGAGGTTGTTGCCACGGGAATCAAGCGTCGCGCTGCAGTTGGCTCCTCCGACGTTGTTGGCGATTATACTGCTCCTGACGGTCGCCGGACCCGCTATACCAGACCCGGCCGTAGCGCTGTTGTTGCTGACGGTCGTGTGATCAAGAGCGGTACAATTCTCCCCGCTTCCCGGGCTGCTGCTGAGATCGTGGAGACCACCGCCCTCGTCGGCGCTGTTGCCGCTTACCGTGCTGTTGAGAAGCGTCGCGCAGCCTCCGAGTCCTCCTCCCCGCGCCGGTTGGCCAGGGAAGGCGTGGACGCTCAAAGCGAGGTTGTCGCTGATTGCGGTGGCGCTGATGGTGGTCTCCCCGTTGGTCCTGATCCCAGCACCTACACCCGCGGTGTTCGCGCTGACCGTGCTCCCCTCAAGCGTCAGGGTGCCGATCGACAGTATTCCCCCCCCGCCGGCCGCTACCTCGTCGGTCGAGACCGGAGTGGCCCTGACGGTGTTGGAGAGGATCTTGCTATCTACGATCGTGGCATCTGTGAACCCGCTGCAGATGCCGGCCCCGCCGGTTAGCGCGATGTTGCCGTTCACGGTTGTTCTCTCGACGGTCAAGAAACCACCGGCGGCCGCTATGCCGCCTCCGCAGAGCAGGCCGAGAGAAGACTCGAGCGTGGCTCCTGACTCGTTGGCCGAGATCGCGCTGTCGGCGATATTGCACGAAACCGATCCGCACCACAGACCACCTCCGCCGGAAACGGCACGGTTACCACTGATCGTGCTTCGGGCGATCGTCAACGAGGTTTCCGAGGCCCCCGTTCGGGCCGAAACCCCGCCACCCAAGTAACCGGCCGAGTTGCCCGCGATGACCGAGTCGGCGACCTCCAGATCACGCGAGAAGACGCTGACGCCGCCGCCGCTACCAGCCGCGGAGTTCGCCGTTACACTGCTGGTCTTAATGCGGAAGCCTAGCGGGGACCATGGGTAGGTCCTAGTGCCGAAGATTCCGCCGCCGTCTCCCTCGGCGTGGTTACCGCCAAAACTGCAGTCGCTCAGTTCAAGATCGGTATCCACGGCGTAGAGGCCGCCGCCGTCTCCGCTCGCAAAGCCATCGATGACGGCGAGTCCGGAAATCGTCACGGGGTCGGCTGATTCGACTCGAAAGACCCTGCTGTTACCGCCGCCGCTGATCGTGAGCAGAGTCGGTCCCGGGCCCAGGATGTTTAGTCCTCTGTCCACCGCCAGCTCACCGCTGCTGAGGACTATCGTGCCGTTGACCGCGAAGTCGATGGTATCGCCGCTAGCGGCTGCGCCTAGGGCGGCTCTCAGCGAGCCAGGACCGTTGTCGGCAAGGTTGGTAACGGTGAGCGTTGCCGCGGGGGAAGGCTGGACGGCCACCAATAGAGTCGCAGCAACAAACAGGGTAGAGACTTTGCGCGTTCCCATGGTTCACCTCTCGCGCCTCCATCGTAGAATGCTGACGAAGCTTCTAGACGGATCGATATCACGGCTGACCAAGCTTCGTCCAGGGAGAATCAAGGGACCGTCGAGGACACCTTGGGTGGAATGACGTGCCGTGTCAGGCGGCCGAATACCGGGATCTCAGGCTGTAACCCTTATAGCCTTGCGGAGCTTGTGGCGGAGGTGATGGAGCTGCTTGCGGGTATTGTGCAGCTTGTGCCGGTCCTTCGTCGAGAGGGCCTCGTCGCGGATTTTCTTGAGCTCGCGAATTCGCGCCTTGATCGACGCCTTGTCTACGCCGACGACCACCTTGTGCGGCATCTCCACGCCGAGCTTGGCGCAGAGTACCTTGACGAGATCGTCCTTGCGCATGCCAGAGACGCCCCTGAGGTCGTCGTACTCGTGGGCCATCTCGCGTAGCTTGCTGACGGTCAATTTGTGCAGCTCGTGAAAATCCATGATCTCCAACCTCCGCTAGGTTATTCGGCCCCGCGACCGGTGGCTTCAGCCGGCGGATTGGGAGTCTAGCGCCACGGCCGGCCAAGTCCAAGCTCGACACCGCCGTCGGTGTTCGTTGTATGATCCGGAGCCGAAGCGCAGCTCGCTTGTCGATGGCGGCTCGGCGGCATAGAGTAGCCGGCCCATGAACCCCCAGGCCGCCCGCACGCTGGTCGACGCCGAAGCCATGCTGCCGGTGCTCGAGAAAACGCCTACCCTTCAAGGGCGACCGCTTCGGGGGGTCAAGCTACTTTCTACCTGGCTCAAGCCGGGACGCTATTTCAACGCCCACTATCGCTTGGACGTCGACGGGACCGAGGGTGACCCCATTCAGGTGTCGGCCTTCGTCGTGGAAGGCGCACGGGTATCCCAGGCGATCGAGGCTACCGGTAGCCACGACTGCGAGGGGGCTGCCCGTTCGAGCTGCCGGCGCTGCCTTACCAGCTTCGTCGACCCCCCGGGCGTTCTCCTCCAGGTCTTTCCCGTGGACTATCGGCTTCCGACGCTCCCGGCTTGCCTTGATCTCGGACGTGTGAACGCTTTGCTCGGAGGCAGACTGGAGTTTACGGATTTCGAGCTAGTCGCGTATAGGCCGGGAATGCGCGCTCAGATTCTCTATCGCGGTAGCGACGGGCGCGACGTGTACGGTAAGGTGGTGGTCGAAAAATACGGGCGGGGTGAGGCGGTGGGCGTTCAACGCAGGGTTGCCGAGGCGCTGTCCGCCACCAAGCGGCGGTTCTCGGTGCCGGTGTCGCTGGGTCGTGTCGAAGACCTGCAGCTCGATCTCGTTACCGGTATCCGTGGCAAGAAGTTCTACAGCTCTCTTTACCGCAGGCGTAACGTGGATCGGAAAATCGGGTTGCTCGCGCGCGCGATCGCCGATTTTCATGGCATAGGCACCGGTGCCGAGCTCCGCGAATACGGGGTTTACGACGAGCTGGACACCATCGACAGGTGGGTGGAACTCGTTTCCCTGATCTTTCCCGAGTTTGCCACCGACCTTGGCGCGCTGCACGCGGAGCTGCTCTATGCCCGCCCCGATCCTCGGCCGGCTCGGGCCTTGCTTCATCGCGATTTCTACGATCAGCAGGTGCTGTTTCTCGAGGGTCGCCCATTCTTCGTGGACATGGATACCACGAGCCGTGGGGATCGGGAGCTGGACCTCGGCAACTTTTGCGCCCACCTTCGAGTTCGTGGCTTGCAGTGGAACCAGGAGCGGCGTTGTCGAACCCTGGAGGAGCGCTTTCTCGACGCCTATCCACAGTCGATCGACCGCTCCAGGCTGGATTGGTACCGCAGGGTAACTCTGCTGAGGCTCGCCTGTGTCTACACGCTGCGCCCTGGCCTCAAGGAGATGGTTCCCGCGCTCGTAGCCGAGGGCCTGAAGGGGTAGGGAGGCCGATGGTGGTCAAAATGTTGGATCCGCTGGACTAGGGAGGAGAGCGTCGTGCGCGTGGCCTACGTCTGTTCGGATCCCGACCAGCCCCTTTGCGGACCTCGCGGGAGTTCGGTTCGTATGTCACGGTTTCTCAGAGCCCTCGTCGACCACGGCCTCGACGTGACGGTCTTCGCGGCTCGCGCCCCGGAGACAGGGGGTGCCGGGTTGCCCTGTCCGGTGGTCGATATTTCCGCGGACGGTTCCCTGCAAGAGCTTCGTGCCCGGACGGCGAAGTACCTTCGCGCCTGCGGTTACCCGCCCGCGCGTGCCGAGGAACTCTACGGTGTGTTGCTCAACCAGGCCCTGATGGAGGGGCTCGAGAACCACGCCGGCGGATGCGATCTTGTCTACGAACGCTACGCTCCCGGCTCCTACGCTGGGCTGTTGTTCGCGAGACGGTCGGGGCTGCCGTATTTCGTCGAGCTTGACCGGCCGCTGCCGCCCGGGCAGCGAAAACGTGGCAGGCTGGATCCGCTGGAGAGCGCCGGCGTTCTGGGCGGTACCGCGCTGTTTGCGGCGGATGCGGTCACCGTCGCTTCACCGGCGTTGTTTGACTGTGCGATGGCGTACGGCGTCCCACGCTACAGGATTAAGCTACTGCCCTACGCGGTTTCAGATGCCGTTCTTGGAACCCCGAAACGACCAGCGCGCGCGGAGGGTGACGAGTTCGTTCTCGGCTATCTGGGCGAGCTCGCCCAGGAGAAGGGCCTGAACCTGTTGTTGCGAGCCTTCGCCTTGCTGCGGGAAAGGAGTTCCCACTACCGGCTGTTGATGGTCGGTGACGGGCCAATGCGAGAGACGGCGGAGGCTTCTTGCCGTGCTCGTGGGCTCGGCGAGGTGGTTACGTTCACGGGCAGAATCGATCACGATCAGGTCCCCGCCCAGCTGCTTCGGATGGACGTCGGCTTGTCCCTCTGTCCCCCGCTTTCCTGCTCGGACGAAGTTCCCGCCAAGGTCTGGGAATACGCCGCCGCGCGCGTCCCAATCGTCGCCAGCGCTGGCGGAAGCAGCGAGCTGCGCGATGTGTTCCCGCACAAGAAAGCCGCGCTGTTGCATCTGCCCGGCAGGTTTCTCAAGATCGTCAAACACGTAGACAGGCTTCGCCGAGATCCGGAATTCGCCTGTAGGCTTACGCGGCACTCACGGCTGACCGCTAAAACCCAGACCTGGGGACGCGTCGCCGCACGCGTCGAAGGCCTGTACCAGAAGTGCCTGTCGTCGAAGTCCTACGGATGAGAGCCACGGCCGAAGAGAGGTCAGAGCCGGAGCGGTTTGTTGGCTGGTGGATCGTAGCCGGGGCCTTCACCATCTACTTCGTCGGCGGCGGCCTCTTCAACACCGCCACGGTGTACTTCAAGGCCGTGGCCGCTGAACTCGGGCTGAACCGGGGGCAGCTCTCCGGCGCGTTTTCACTGGGCTTTCTCGTCGCTGGCCTGTCCGCCCCGTTGTGGGGACGAATCGCGGACAGGCGGGGGCCGCGAGCCGCTTTTCTGCCAGGGGTGTTGCTGACCGGCGTGCTTTGCATGCTGCTCGGTCGCATCTGGGACCTCGCTTCTCTCTATGTTTTCTACCTCCTCTTTACCCTCGGTACAGCGGGAATATCGCTGATCCCGGTGAGCGTGGTGGTCTCGAACTGGTTCGAGAAAAAACGAGGCCGGGCGATGGGGCTAGCCTATATGGGCGAGGGTTTCGGTGCGCTGGTCATGACGCCGGTCTCGGCCTTGTTGATAGCAAGCGTCGGGTGGCGCTTCGCGTACGTCCTGTCCGGACTGGCCGTACTCGTCGTCCTGACCCCTGTGGTGTTCTTCATGCGGAATCGGCCCCAGGATTTGGGACTATGGCCCGACGGAGCCGAGCAACCCTTGGCCGGGGGTGGCGGAGAGAACGGCGACACCGCGGAACATGGGGGCTCGCGCGGCTTTTCACGGGCCGAGGCCATGAGTACGGCCGCGTTCTGGTTGGTCGCCGTTACCTGGATGGTGGCCATGATGCCGCTGGTCGCGGTCACCCTCCACCAGGTTCCCTTCATGACCGATCTCGGCATGTCGATGCGCTCGGCTGCTCTTGTTGCCGGAGCGGTGGGTGGCATGGGCATGGTCGGCCGGGTGGGTTTTGGACTGTTATCGGAACGTTATCCTGTTTGGGCGATCTACGCGTGCTGTTATCTGATGATGGCCTTGGGAATAGCTTTGCTGTGGAGCACATCCGAGTTCGGGATGATCGGCTTGCCTCTCTACGTCGCGTTCTTCGGGATAGCCGTGGGCGGAGCGTTCGCGCTTGCCGGTTTGTTGGTCGCCGATCTCTTCGGCGTGCGCGCCATGGGCGAGATCTTCGGCTTGCTCGGTCTGGTGGCCACCGTCGGTGGTGCCGTCGGCGGAACGGGTGCCGGTCTCGTCTTCGACCGGATGGGCGACTACGATCCGGTCTTCGCGATCTGTATAGCGTTGAGCCTGCTCGCTACCATGCTCATGCTTTTTGTGAGGCGTCCTACCTTCATGAAGCCGTCGATCCCGTTTCCCGAGCGATGAGGCGTCGCGCGGGCGTGCTCAGGAACCACAGGACAGATCGGCGGGGAGTTCGCTCGTGACGAGCAGGACCCTCAGGGAGTCGATGGAATCGATGGCGCCGTCGCCGTTCGTGTCGCATACTGCGAGATCACAGCTGGCCGCTCCCACCGAGGTGCGGAGTATGTGGATCGCGTCCAGTACCGTTATCGATCCGCTGCCGTCGGGGTCACCACAAGCGAGGAGCTGGCAGCTCTGGTCGCATAGCTCGCCGGGTCGCCAGTCGTCGTCGCCGTCATCGCAGGATTCAAGAAGATCCACCGTCGCGTTCCCGCAGGTAGCCGATAGTTCCGGGCAGTCCAGCCGGGGTTCCAGTCCCGTGGCTCGTCGAAGTACCAGGAGCGCGTCGGCGATGGTGAGGTAGCCCGATCCGTCGGCGTCGCATACCCCGATGTCACAGCTTTGGAGGCCCGCGACGGTTCTCAGCAGAAACAGAGAATCGAACACCGTCGGGGCACCGCCGGAACCGTCCGAGTCACCGCACTCTACTGGTGAGCAGTCGTGCCGACAGAAATCGCCGTGGCGGTATTGGCGATCTCCATCATCGCAGCCTTCACCGAGATCGACCTTGCCGTTACCGCAAAGCGTACTCTGGGGGTAAATAACGTCGAGTAGCTGGGACATTCCCGCGTGTTGGGTGGCGAGTAGACATTCAACCAGCGCTGAGGCCGTGCTGGATTGGTCGCGGCACTCGCTGGCGAAGCCGAAGGAGGAAAGATCGACGCCGCCGCAGTCCGCGGTCGCGAGGTCTAGGAGCGTGGCGTGCGCGTATTGGAGGCGGATTCCGTCGGAGTCGTGGCCGTTGGTACGGCAGTGAACGCTAGTGTCGATTTCGCCGAGGGTTTGTGCGACGAGGCAGCGCAGCCGGCTGTACAGTTCCTCGGACACCATGTCGGTGGTTCCCAGAACGATGAGGTTTCGACACAGGCCTTGGTCTCCATCGAGTTTCGCTTGAAGTAGGGGGCGCTGGACCTCAAGTAAGCGGGCTGCGTAGCGGTCTGCCGCTCGAGCAATGCAACTCGCGTGGTCAGCGGCTGTATAGGGCGGGCCGTTGGGATCGTCGCAGAAGCCGGGCCAGCCGAGGGGCTGAAAGTCCAACCATCGACAGCGGCGCTGCTCCATACGCTTTCGCAGGTTCTCTCGTGCGGCGCTCAAGTCCTGGTCGGTGTTTCCTTTTCCCGTGGTCACCGCTAGGCAATCCGGTGGCGTGGAGGTTGTCCCGTGCACGATCTCGCTCAGGCAGGCTCGCCTGGCCGCCAGACTATGTTCGAGATATTCGACCATAGCGTCGCCGCTCAGCTCCTGGCAGATTCTGTGCTTCTCTGTAGCCGATGCCTCAGCGTGTGCGGGGTGCTGGACCTGGAGCCCCAAGGCAATGGCCAGGGCGGTTGCGGAGAGTAGTACCGTCTGTCGCTCGATCATGATTTTCAACGCCCCCTGATGAGTGGTTCAACTCCCCCCTTTCGGGGGACCGTAGACGCGGTTTTCATTGGCCGTCAATGGGGTTCGACAATTCTTCGAGGCTCGGACCGAGAATCAGGCGGGGGATGTGTGACTCGCTACGGCGCCGCATCCGCTCGGCTCACGCGGGGCCGTCGCGGCCGGAATTGATGCCGGGGATCGTAAGAGCCGATCTCTGCGCAAAGCCCGTGTCGTCGGTATCACCCACACGGGGGGCACGTTGCATCGACCCCGCTCTCGGCGAACGCTGCGGGGACAGGGACCGGTAGCCGTCGGACACCCCCAGATGGGGACATCTGCGTTTCGGTATAGCGAGGAGCCAGCGCAATGAAGAAGCGGGTCGCCGGCTTGCGCTCTGTTCGCCACCGCGAGAAATCCCCGTTCGGGGGATTGACCAGCATTGGCCTGGCCACTTATACCTTTGAGCTGACCACCTCAATGGGCTCAGGGGGTCAACACTCACGTCGGTGGAGCCAGTTCCACCGGGGGATTCGGATCGTCCTCGTGTCGCCGGTCGTAATCGGTGCGAGCGTGCGGACAAGGCCTTTGTGACGAATCCCGGGGGGGAGTGACGTGAGGGTGTCGGAGCCGACCAACCGTACGAGCAGCGTCCTCACCCCCGTTTGCGTGGGCTCCGCGCCGCCGTGGGACCGAGCCGGCTCACCAGCGCCGCGGCCCAAAGTCACCACAAAGGCTCTTGAAGTTCCCTCGATCGGGGGGTGGCGGCTCCACGGGCCGGGCTTGATCACTACCCGCTTGGGTAATTCTCACCAGCTCGTTCAGATTTCTCTGGCGCTCTGTGGGCTGGTTGTGCAAGTTGGTCAGACTAAATGGGCGACCGGGGGCGGTCTACGGGAGGTAACTTGATGAGAACCGCTACTATCGTATCTGGGTGTCTGGCTTTTTCGCTGATCTGTGGCCCGGTACCGACACAGGCTCAGGGGACGCCGTGCACGGACCCGATCGTAGGTATCGGGGCCGTAAGTCCCCTTCACGGCTTTCCCGAATACTACGCCGACTCGAGCGGCCTCGCACTGGATCTGTGTCTGGACAGGGCCCTTTGCCTTGATCCGCTGGACCCCCTGGCGCTTCCCAATCCGGCCTTGCCGATTTCTTTTCCAGACAATTTCCCGACCGCAGTATTCTGGTGGTATGCCGAATCGACGATGGTCATGCCAGGCGGCGGCGACGCCAAACTCGTCATGGCCGTGGAGGGCAACTTCAACAACGGTATTCCGGTGCCCGGCGACCAGTTCAGCTTCGGGATGATAAAGATCAGCCTGAGCACGCTCGTGCCGTTCTCGACCTACACGGTGACCCATCCTTATGGCGTCGATCTTCTGACCACCGATCCCGGCGGCCAGGCCGACCTGGTTGACAGGATAGGCGCCTTTGCCGGTCCTGGAAATCCAGCTTCGTTCGCGGGCGTATCGAACAGTAGGGTCGGACCCTTCTTGATATTTGATGATCCCGATCCAAACAAGGCGCCTTCACCGGGTTTCGTGGGGAATATCTTCATCCCGCATAGGGTGAGCGGGAGCCCCTGTGGCCAAAACTTCTTTCGCATAGAGGGACCTGGCCTTCCGCCCGGCGGCGTCGAAACCGATCAGTTCCTCGTTCTGGGCCGGATGATCGACGTTTGTGGAAACGGCGTCCTGGATCCAGGCGAAGAGTGCGACGACGGCAACCAGGTGGACGGAGATTGCTGTTCGTCGGCGTGCGCCATCGAGGTCGCCGCCGTCCTCTGCGACGATGGCAATCCTTGTACCGACGAGCTCTGTGTTCCGGGAACCGGCTGCCAGAACCCGCCGAACAATCTCCCTTGCGATGACGCCGACGCGTGCACGACGATGGATACCTGTTCGGGTGGGGTGTGCATCGGCGGACCGGCTCCTGACTGCGACGACGGCAATCCATGCACCGTTGACACTTGTGATTCGGTTCTGGGCTGTCAGAATGTCAACGTTTCTTTGCCCTGTGACGACGGGAACGCTTGTACGACAAACGACACTTGTTCCAACGGCGTTTGCGTCGGCGGGTCGCCGCTGGACTGTAACGACGGTAACGTGTGTACCGATGACAGCTGCGATACGGTTTCCGGCTGTGTGAGTGTCAACAACGCCGCTGCGTGTGAAGATGGGGACTCGTGTACCACCGGTGACACCTGCGTGGCGGGCACCTGTGTGAGCGGGCCGGCACCGAACTGCGACGACAACAACCTCTGCACCGATGATAGCTGTGTTCCAGCGACCGGTTGCGTCCACCTCGCCAACGGTGCTCCCCGTGACGACGCGAACGCGTGTACGACGGGCGACACCTGCGTCGCCGGTGTGTGCAGCGGCGGAGCACCTCCGAACTGTGACGACGCCAATGTCTGCACCGACGATAGCTGCGACCCGGCCTCTGGGTGCGGGCACGTAGCCAACGGCCTGCCCTGCGACGACGGCAGCGCCTGCACGGTGGGTGACCTGTGCTCGGGCGGCGCCTGTCAGGGTGGGGCGGCGCCGGACTGCGATGACGGTAACCCGTGCACCGACGACAGCTGTGACCCGGGCGTGGGTTGCTTGAATTTCGCCAATACCTCTCCGTGTGATGACGGGAACGCTTGTACGACCGTCGACGTCTGCGCAGCTGGGCAGTGTGTGGGCTCTACTCCACCGAACTGCGATGACGGCAACGTCTGTACGGACGACAGCTGCGACACTCAGCTCGGCTGTGTGAATGCCAACAATGCCTTGCCTTGTGATGACGGCAACGCTTGCACGACCGCCGACAGCTGCTCGGGTGGGATCTGCGTCGCCGGCCCTCCGCCGAACTGCGATGACGGTAATGTGTGCACCGATGACGGCTGCGACCCGGGAAGTGGCTGCGTACATCAAAGTAACGGTGTGGCTTGTGACGATGGGGATGCCTGCACGACCAACGACACCTGTGTGGCCGGCGTTTGCGTGGGTGGGATCGCACCGAACTGTGATGATGGTAACGTCTGTACGGACGATAGCTGCGACACTCAGCTCGGCTGCATAAGCACCAACAACGCGTTGCCTTGTGACGACGGCAATGCCTGTACGACCAGCGACGCCTGTGTCGCCGGCGCATGCATCGGCGGGGCCGCGCCGAATTGTGACGACGGTAACGTCTGTACGGATGACAGCTGTGATCCCGGAACCGGTTGTTTGAATCTCGCCAACACCGCTGGTTGTGATGATGGCAACGCCTGCTCCACCAACGACAGCTGTTCCGCGGGGCTATGCGTCGGGGGACCGCCCTTGGACTGTAACGACGGGAACGGATGTACGGCGGACAGCTGCGACGCGATCGTCGGGTGCTTGAACGAGAACGTCGCAGTCGCTTGCGACGACGGCGACGCGTGTACCACCAATGACGGTTGTAGCGGCGGGTCCTGTGTAGGGGGTGCCCCTCCGAACTGTGACGACGGAAACGTATGTACCGACGATAGCTGTGACGTGCAGCTGGGGTGTGTGAACGTCAACAACCTGGCGTCTTGTGACGACGGCAGTGCCTGCACAACCAACGACGCTTGTGCGGCCGGGCTGTGCATCGGCGGTCCGCCACCGAACTGCGACGACGGCAACGTCTGCACGGATGACTCCTGCGTAGCGGCCACTGGTTGCCTGAACACGGCCAACGTCGCTGTCTGTGACGACGGCAGCGCCTGTACGACCAGCGACACTTGCAGCGCGGGCGCCTGCGTGGGTGGCCCGCCGCCAGACTGTAACGACGGTAACCTCTGCACCGACGATTCCTGTGCGCCGGCAACGGGATGTCTCAACACGGCGAATTCGGTATCCTGTGATGACGGCGACGCGTGTACGACGGGCGATACCTGCAGCGGTGCCGCCTGCGTGGGCGGTGCTCCCGCCAACTGCGACGACGGGAACGTCTGTACCAACGATTCCTGCGATCCGGGGATCGGCTGCGTCAATCAGCCCAACGCCTCGGCCTGTGACGACGGCAATCTGTGCACCACCAACGATACCTGTGTCGGCGGGGTCTGTGTCGGAGGAGCCCCGCTTGACTGCAGTGACGGCAACGTGTGTACGAGCGACAGCTGCGACGCCCAGCTGGGCTGCTTGCACGCGAACAATATCGATCCCTGTGACGACGGAAGCGCTTGCACGCTGAACGATCAGTGCTCGGGTGGGCTGTGCGTGGGCGGTCCGGCTCCTGACTGCGACGACGGCAACGTGTGTACGGACGACTCCTGCGACGCGGGCACGGGCTGCGTGCACCAAGCCAACACGTTTTCTTGCGACGACGGTGATGCGTGTACGACCGCCGATACCTGTTCGGCCGGTCAGTGCGTAGGAGGGCCTACACCTGACTGCAACGACGGAAACGAGTGTACCGCCGACAGCTGTGATCCTCTGGCCGGGTGTCAACACGCCAACGTGTCGATCAGTTGCGACGACGGCGACGCGTGCACGACGAACGATACCTGTAGCGGCGGACAGTGCCTTGGTGGCCTGCCTCCCCAGTGCGACGACGGCAACATATGCACCGATGACAGCTGCGATCTGGTGGCGGGTTGCGTCAATACCGACAACAGTGCCCCTTGTGACGACGGCGACGCGTGTACGGTCAGTGATACCTGCGGCGGTGGCTTGTGCGTGGGCGGACCACCCCTGGACTGTGACGACGGAAACGTCTGCACCGACGACAGCTGCGATTCGGCCAGCGGCTGTATCGCAAGCTCGAACACCGCCGTCTGCGACGACGGCCTCGCGTGGACCCTCGGCGACGAGTGCTCGGCCGGCCAGTGTCAGCCCGGCGCTTTCGGCTGCCCGGCCACGCCCGTCAGCGCCTGCGTACAACCCGTCACTGGCGGAAGGGCGACCCTCGCGCTGAAGGATTCTTCGCCAGACACCAGGGACAAGCTCGCGTGGGCCTGGAAGCGGGGCGCGGCGACGGCCAAGCAGGATTTTGGCGATCCGGTAAGCGGCGGAGAATATCGCCTCTGCTTCTACGATGAAGTTGGTGGACAGGCGTCGCTTGTCATGGAACAAGTACTTCCCGGCGGTGGCCAGTGCGGCGCAAGATCCTGCTGGAAGGAAACCACCAAGGGCTTTGTCTACAAGGACAGGTTTGCGAGCAACGCACCCGGCGTCAAGTCGGCCGTGTTCAAGGCCGGGGTAGACGGCAAGGCGTCGATCAAGGTCAAGGGTCAGGGGGAAGGTCTGGACATGCCTACGCTGCCTTTGAGTCTCGACACCCAGGCCTCGATGCAGATCATGCGAGACACTGGTGCGTGCTGGCAGGCCGACTACGGCAGGCCCCCGAAGAAGAACACGAGCAAGTTCTTCAAGGGGAAGGCGGTCGCCGGGCCCTGAGCGGGTTGGGGAAGTCGCCTCACCCCCTTTTCCGGTTCTGGGGTGGGGCGATCTCCGGCCGCTGGCTCCTGCCCGCAGCCAACGCGTGAGCTACCTGGCCTTCAGGCGTTTGTTTCTGTAACGCTCGACGAGGCGGGCGGCCTCGATTCCCGAGAGAGCCGACTGGTGGGTGCCCATGCCCGCGGCCCCCGCGTCGGCACCGGCGATGAAAAGACCGCGCACCGGCGTTTCGGACCTAGGCTTCATCGAACCGCACTGACCGACGATCTGCGCCAGCCCCACGCACTCGCCACCCTGCCCGGGCAGCACGCTGTCACGCGTGAGTTCGCTGATCTGACGCGGACCGTTGTACTCCTTGCGTTCGGTCGCTTCCCATATTTCGGGAAAGAACGCCTGCATCTGCTCGTCCATCTTTTTCCACAGCGCTTCGATCTCTTCAGCTTCCGGGTTGGGTGAGCAGATCGTCCCGGAAACCAGAACCTGCTTTCCAGGTGGTGCGGCGTTCTCGTCGTAGAAAGAGTGGTTACACATGAAGAGGATGACTTCGTCGGGCATCTCGCCTTGCTTCACCTTGGCGAAGCGCTCGGTATCCCACCAGCTCTCGTCGGAGTAGGCGACGTACATCGCGGTGGTCATGACCGGTTTGCTGAGAAAGTAACGAATGCTGGTGAATCCCCAGCCGGGCGCCAGATCCTTGATGTAGTTAACGTAGCCTTTGTCAAAGTGATCCTCTCCTATTAACTTGAGCACAGTGGGGTGGATCCCCGCGCTGCTGACGACCACCGGTGCGTCGAAGGTGCCTCGAGCCGTGGCGATGCCGGTCACCGCTCCGTCTTCTACGATGATTTTCTCGACCCTGTTGTTCTTGATCAGCGTACCACCGTTCTTCTCGAACTCCCGCAGCATCACCTTGGTAAGCATACCAAAGCCTCCCTTGTACTGGCCCCCTCCACCCTGAAGCATGAGCTGTTTCATGATGGTGATCTGCTCGGAAGCCGCGACCAGGTCAATGGGCTCGGCGAGCGATGCGTTGGCGTGAAACGCGAGGTAGCTGTAGAGGGCATAGGGTACGTCTCGTTGGGCGAGCCACTCTTTCATACTCAGGCTGTCCGTTTTGGCGATCTCCTCATCCGACATGGTCGCCATTTCGGTCATGATCGCGACGACCTTCGCCTGATCCTCCTCGTCGATCTCCCAGAGTTTGAAAAATGGGCTGGCGTCGGACATCGCCTGACCTTGGGAGACCTTCTTGTATTCTTTCCAGTCCTTTCTCCGGTAACACAGGGTGATGACGTCGCGGCTGTCATCGGGTTCCAGAGCAGGCTGGAAGTCCTCGGACACGCCGAGTTCGGCAAATATCGTTTCAAAAGCCGAGCCTCTCATTGGGACCTGCCCGTGAGGGAAGAGGTCGTAGGCGTAGCCGTCCTTCTCAACGCTTACCATCTTTCCGCCGACGACGTTGTTCTTCTCTACCAGCAGGGTCTTGAGGCCTCGTTTCTGGAGCAGGGTCGCGCAGGATGATCCGCCGGGCCCGCTGCCGATCACTATCGCGTCAAACGTTGAATCCATGGTTTTCCTTCCCTCCCTCTAGTCAAAAAGTTGGTTCACCCGGGGCGCAGCGGCGAGTCTGCGAGCCGCGGGAACATCCGGCTGATCAGCGTTTCGATAAAGCGCGTCTGCTTTGCGACTCCCTCCGCGGAGAGTGGGTCGCCTTGAAAAAGCTCGTGCAGTAGGGGTGCCAGGGCGAAATGGCCGAAAGAAAGGTGCACGAAGAGCGCGGCGACCACCGGAGAGAAGTTTTCCGCCAGTGGCTCAAGCGCGGGACCGGCTTCGAGCTCGTCCATGATCTGACCGAGGAGCGGGCTGAACCATCTGCGGGCCAGTTCCTGCAGGTAGTCGCCTTCGGCGATGGCTTCGAGGTAGACAAGTCGAGACAGCCGCGGGTGCCGCGTCAGGTGGGCCATGACCGACTTGACCAGGGCCCGAATGGACTCTGGGTTCCTGGGGCCGCCCGAGAACTCGGCGAGGAAGGCGATGAGCGGGCGCATGCCGCGGTCCATCACCGCTTCGTAGAGCGCCCTCTTGCTGGGGTAGTAGTTGTAGAGCGTGGCTCCGTTTACTCCCGCCGCCTCCGCGATCTCCCGAACCCTGGTCCCGTCGAGACCGCGTTTGGAGAACAGGGTTTCGGCGGCGTCGAGGATGCGCCGTTCGGTGAAGGCCGTTCGTTTGGCCTGGGCTGCAACGCGAGTAGACGAAACATCAGTCATTTCAATTAATCAGGCATGGTATGGTAAGGTGCCACGTTGAGCATCTGTTTGGCCATATAAACATCTGTTTAATACGGTACTCTGCTTGTCTCAAGTCTGGGAGCAAGTCCGCGCAGGTCTGTATCCTTACCCAAGCCAGCTGGGGCGGCTCCTGGCCTGTTACAACCGCCACGGGATCTGGTCGAAACCACGAAACGCCGCAGGAAAGCGGCATAACCAGACCGGACACCTTTTAGCCCGCTTTGTTCGTGAACGGTCGTAGCGAGAGCGCGCGGTGTGCGCCAGATCGGGTCAGACGCAGCCGCGAGCGATGCAGGCGGACTGGACAGTCCGTCGAAGAGCGAGTGGCGAGTACGGCCCGAGATGGCGGGCAGTTGGTGCTCGTAGTCGGGCGCTTCATGAATAATGCGGGTTAGTGTTGGCGGCCTCAACCGCTCATCGCAACAGGCTTGATGAACTGAAAAGAATCGAGCTAGTGATGAGGAGGGTCCGGGATGAGACGGAATAAGAGTCGGGGGACACCCCTGACCGACACCGAGCGAGCCGAACTGCGGCGAAGAATTGCGGTCGGCGAGAGATCTATTCCCCGGCAACTTCACCAGCCGAGACGGCGAGAGACCCTGCAACACTAACGCGGATTGGGGCCGGCCGGGCGGGTTCGGGTAGGAACTGCGAGGTCCATCGCGTCGAAACCACGACCTGCAATGACGATTGTACTCGCGTGTCGTGTGGGGATGGAAATACAAACGACAAGGTTGGAGAGGACCGCGATACAAAGGGGGAGTCGAGGACCTGCGACGCCGATTGTACGCAGGTATCTCGCGGCGACGGAACACTCGACAGGAGACGTGGGGAGGATTGCGCCCTGGGCGGGGATAAGAACGGCGCCGAGCGGAGCGGGCTTGGGAATGTCTTGGAGCGTGGACCTTGTGGACTCGCCACCGGACCATCGGCACGCTGATGCTGGCGTCTGGACGCCGCATCCTCGGGCTTCGCCGCTCTGCTGACGCAGGGGTGACCCAGCTCGTGTGGCTTTGGGGGGACTTCTTCAGGGACTGGATCGCCGCTGCTTTCTTGGGCGGGCCATGTCGCCTATAGCTGGTCCCATGAGCGACTTCTTCGAGCGTAGCGTAATCGTACACGAGCAACTGCGTGGCAAGATAGCCATCCACAACAAGCTGCCGATAAACAGCAGCGATGACCTTTCCGTTGCCTACACACCCGGGGTGGCTCGGCCCTGTGAGGAGATCGCCCGCGACCGGTCGCGTGTGCGCGATCTCACCTTGAAGGGCAACACGGTCGCGGTGGTCAGCGACGGTTCGGCGGTACTCGGTCTCGGCAACATAGGCGCCATGGCTGCCATTCCGGTGATGGAGGGCAAGGCCTTGCTATTCAAGGAGTTCGCCAACATCGACGCCTGGCCCCTGTGCTTGGACACCCAGGACGCGGACGAAATCATCCAGACCGTTCGGCTCATCGCCCCGGTCTTTGGGGGGATCAACCTTGAGGACATCGCGGCACCGCGCTGCTTCATCGTCGAGCAGCGACTGCAGGACCTCGGCATTCCCGTATTCCACGATGATCAGCACGGTACGGCGATAGTCTTGTTGGCCGCGCTCATCAACGCGGCTCTGTGCACTGGCCGTGAACTCACCAGCCTGAAGGTCGTCGTGAGCGGCGCTGGTGCCGCCGGGACGGCCATAGCAAGGCTGCTTCGCTGTGTGGGCCACGACCCCAGGGTCTGTGTTCCCGTGCGGGACATCATCGTCTGTGATTCGAAGGGCGCCATCCATCGAGACCGAGACGACCTCTCGCCGTACAAGAGGGAGCTCCTGGGTTATACCAACCGCGACAACCGCAAGGGGGCGCTCAAGGACGTCGTCGAGGGCTGTGACGTGTTCATCGGGGTAAGCAGGGGCAACGTACTTTCGGGTGACGACGTGAGGCGAATGGCCGCCGATCCCATCATCCTTGCGATGGCCAACCCTTTTCCCGAGATCATGCCGGACGAAGCCAAGCGCGCGGGTGCGGCGGTCGTGGGGACCGGACGCAGCGATTTCCCCAATCAGGTGAACAACGTTCTGGCTTTCCCCGGGATCTTTCGCGGCGCCCTGGACGCCGGCGTCGCGTCCATAAGCGAAGCGATGAAAGTCGCGGCGGCGCGCGCTCTCGCCGCCGCCGTGACCGCGCCGAAGGCGGATCGGATCTTGCCCGATCCCTTGGATCGTAGCGTCGCCCCGCGGGTGGCGGCGGCGGTGTCCCAGGGCGCGGCCGGGTAGGTGCACACGACTCTTCGGGGAGTGGCGTCTGCCGGGCCGAGGTTGTACTAAGCACTAGCCCGGTGCCGCTGGGAGGTTAGCTATGGACCATCGGCCATCGGCGCCGCGCTTCAACCCTCTTAGACCTGGTGACCGGTCGTGACCGGGGGCCTGAGCCGGCGCGATTTTCTGCGAGGCTCCGGTGTTACCCTCTTGGCCCTGGGGATGACGTCCTTGGGCAGGATTCCCACACCAGGCGGCGAGAGCCTCGCCGAGGCCGCGGGCGACAACCGGCGCTACGACGACTGGCGTGATCTCTACGTAGAGCGGTGGCGCTGGGATCGGGTCGTTCATTGCAGTCATACCCGGGCGAACTGCCTGTCCGCCTGTGCCTGGGACGTCTACGTGAAGGACGGGCTCGTGTGGAGGGAGGAGCAGGCCCAGGTCTACGACGACGACGGCGGACGAGCCGGCGCACCGGATTTTTTCCCCCGAGGCTGCCAGAAGGGAGCCTGCTACAGCGAGCTGATGAACACGCCCACGCGTCTTCACTATCCTCTGCTCCGCCTCGGAGAGCGTGGAGAGGGGAAGTGGAAACGCGTTAGCTGGGATGAGGCACTGGATGTCGTCGCGGATGGCATCCTCGACGCCGCCACAGAGTCTGGACCCGAGACGGTCGTCCACAACCAGGGTAGCAACTTCGACCACGGCCCGGGATCAGCCGCCGAGTTCCGATTGAGCAAGGTCCTCGGGGCTACGGTCATCGACACCTTTGCCGGTATAGGCGATATGCCTCTGGGATGCATTCAGACCTGGGGGATGTTTCTCGCCGAAGGCACCAGCGATGACTGGTTCAACTCCGACTACATCATTATCTGGAGCGCGAACCCCGTTTACACGCGAATTCCTGACATGCACTTCATGACCGAGGCGCGTTACCGAGGTGCCCGCCTCGTTGTCGTAGCCCCGGACTATGACGCCACCGCCGTTCACGCGGACCTGTGGCTGAACCCGCGGGTAGAATCCGACCCCGCTCTGGCGCTGGCGATGGCGCAGGTGATCGTCACCGAAGGACTCGTCGACGACGAGTACGTACGGGAGCAGACCGACCTGCCGTTTCTCGTGCGTACGGACAACGGTCGGTTTCTGCGAGAGAGTGACCTGAAGGCGGGTGGCCACCGAGAACGGTTCTACGTCTGGGATGAAGAACGGCAGGGCTTGGCGCTGGCGCCGGGAACCAGTGGCATGAAGAAGGCCACGCTGGCCCTTGGGAACCTTCGGCCAGCGTTGGTTGGAACGTGGCTCGTTCGGCTCCTCGACGGAACCTACGTGGACGTTGAACCGGTATACGAGAGGCTCCGCCGTGATCTGGACGCCCGTTATACGCCGGAACAGGCGAGCGAGATCAGCGGCGTGGGCGCGGATCTCATCCGTCGCGTCGCGCGGGAAATCGCGGAGGCAGGCGCTTCCATGATTTTCGCCTCGGTCGGAACCTGCAAGCACTACCACGCCGACCTCATGCACCGGAGCATGATCCTGCTCATGGCCCTTACCGGCAACCAGGGGCGAAGCGGCGGCGGGCTGCGTTTTGGCTCCTGGTGGGGGGTGACGGGTTTCGAGGAATTGGCGCAGGCCTTCCGGCCTTCGTGGTGGCAAGACCTGCTGTTGAAGTTTCTGGGGCGTCCGCCGGTGCGTGACGTGGAAGAGTACATAGGTAAATTCAGTCGCAGCCGCACGTTCACTCCGCTGCTGCCGTGGCTCTACGTCCATTCTGGGTACGGCGAGAAAATGGCAGAGCCGTCCTACAACGACGACGCCAATCCCCTCTCCGTTGACGCGTCGCTAGAGATCGCGCTGGAGAAGGATTGGCTGCCGGTCTATCCGGCGCCGGGCAAGGACCCGAAGGTGTTTCTGATCAGCTCCTCCAACCCGTTGAGGCGCTGGCCGGCGCCTCAGCTGAGCTTGAAGCACCTGTGGCCGAAGCTGGATCTCATCGTAAACGTGAACACCCATATGTCGACGACAGGGATGTACAGTGACGTCTTATTGCCAGCGGCCGGTTTCTACGAGAAAGAGGGCATCAAGTACGCGTGGAGCTTCTTGCCCTATATAGTGCTTGACGACAAGGCCGTTGAACCACTCGGTGAGTCGCGCAACGAATGGTGGATCTTCGGTGAGATCGCGCGCCGGGTTCAGCGAGAAGCGATCGCGCGAGGGACGGCTACCGTGAAGGATGCTCTGGGGCAGGAACTGGACCTCAAGAAGGCCTTTGATGTCTGGAGCGATGGAGGTGTGTTCGATCCCTCAGATCAAAGCAGTGCCATGGACTTTATCCTCGAGCGATCCGAGGTGTGCGACGGCAAGAGTTGGGATTCCGCCATCAAGCGTGGTGTGATTCCCATCAGACGAAACGGGCGTTACAGCGCCATCAACGCGATATGTAGCGACGTGGACCCCGAGCGCCCGCTCTACCCCCACGCGTGGCAGACCGAGGGAAAGGAATCATGGCCGACCCTTACCGGCCGTCAGCAGTTTTACCTGGATCAGGATTGGTACGTCGCGGCCGGTGAAGCGTTGCCTGTCCACAAGGACCCGCCTGCGGCGGGAGGCGACTACCCGCTGCGTCTTACCGGTGGTCACACACGCTGGAGCATCCACGCGATCTGGCGCAGCAGCGAGTTGATGCAGCGTTTGCAGCGCGGCGAACCTGTACTCTACATGAACGATGGTGACGCGCTCGAACGCGCCATAGACGACAATGACTACGTGCGCGTGTTCAACGACATCGGGGAGTTCAAGTGCAGGGCGAAACCAAGCGCCGCCGTGCAGCGGAACCAGGCCATCATCTACCACGCCTGGGAGCCCTTCCAGTTCGCAGGCCACGAAGGACAGCAGAATCCGGTCATCTCTCCCTGGAAAGCCCTGCACGTCGCGGGGGACTACGGACAGCTGCACTACCGTTTTTCCTACGGTGCTCCTAACTTTGGTCCTCGCGGCACGACCGTTCAGATCGAGAGGGCCTAGGCAGCGTTCTCGAGGAAGCGCATGTGGTACGCTTTGCGGGTTGCGGTGAGTTCCGCTACGCGGTGGGTTCGCCAGGGCTCGCGTCGAGAACGAAGCGCTGAAACCAGTTCCAGCGGGTAGCGGGCCGAACCGTGAAGATCGTTGCCTGCATCCTGCAACCAACTGCGCGCTCTTTCACCGGCGCAGCCGACTTCGCTCACGTTTGAGGCGAGGCTGGCGATGGCACGTCGGTTGCTCTTGTGGGCCTAGGTCGCGGCACTCACTCGGCTCAAGGGCCGCTGTGGAACACTAACCGCGAAAGGGAGCTTAGAAAGATAATAATGAACTACTCCAAAACTAATGCGCTTCGGGCGCTTGGCCGCGTGACCATGATCGCCGGGGCTCTGGCCCTCGCGCTTGCACTTCCTTTTTCCGCGGACGCGTCGTGTGCGGGGAAAACGCGGGACAGAGATGGCGACGGCCTGACTAACTGCGTTGAGAGGAAGGTCACGGGTACTCACAAGGGCCGCGCCGACACCGACCACGACGGCCTCAGTGACGGCGTCGAGGTGACAAACGGCATGGATCCGTTGACCACTGATTCCGACAACGATGGAATATCGGATGGTGATGAGGTGCTGGACGGCACCGACCCGGAGAACGCGGATACCGACAGTGATGGCGTCACCGACCTGCACGATCTTGATCCCAGTGGCGACCTCCACACCAAGATCGAAGCGGCGATCGACGACGTTTATCTTGACTTGCAAACCATCGTGGTCATTGGAATCGACGTTGACGTCAGCGGCGCGAGTTTCGAGCAGGTCGCGGGCTTGGCCGATCTCTCGGCGGGTCTACAGGTCGAGGTCAAACTGAACCCTGCCGCCCTGGACGCTGGTCGTTACGAAGCTCTCGTGGTGCAGGCCAAAGATCGGGACTCTGACGGTGTTCCCGATTACCGCGACACGGATCGAGACAACGACGGTATTTCCGATGACCTCGATCTCGATGACGACAACGATGGCGTACTCGATGTCGACGACAACGATGACGACGACGATGGCGTTGCGGACGCTGATGACGACAACCACCAGGTCGACGTAGACGGCGACGGTTGCATGGAGACCGAGACCTCGATCCATCTGGACAACGTCGGGCCCGTTGCCGCCGCTTACGGCAAGGTCGAGTACGGAAGGGATCACTGCTTCGAGAAGTTCGAGGTCGAGGTGAAGGGCCTGCCCGTGGGCGCGTACGATCTGTCCGTGGCCGGAGTGCTTCGAGGCGCTATCATGGTCAGCCAGCATCACTCGATCACGAAGGGAAAGATCAGGTTCGGGGACGACCCTCGCGAGCACGCCAACGCCCCGCTCGACTTCGAGCCGGCCGGCGCCCTGGTGGAAGTGAGTCAAGATGGAACGGTGATGCTCAGCCGTCTCCTTCCCTGAGCAACGCTAGCTGGTTGCCTTGCCGTGACCCGACGGTCCGCCGACCGCGGCTCCCGGGCATCGGCTCCAACCCCGAGAACGTGCTGGGGCTGTGTCGATGACGCCTGACCGACGGGTCACGCAGCCGAGTTGCCTTGCTGACTTCAGAACGAGTAGTTGACCACGGGGAAGAATCCCAGGGGGTCACCACTCCTGTTGAAGTTGAGCAGGCCGATCTGAAGGCCGTAGAGGTCACCAGCGGTGTTCCACAGTCCCAGCTGGATGCCGTCGGTGTGGGCGGCCGAATTATACAGCCCGCTTTGCAGCCCCTTGGCCCGTCCCGCTGTGATGTTCACGTAGCCGTGCTGCCAACCCGAGAGGTCGCCCTCGACGAGATTCACGGCGCCGTACTGAAGTCCCCTCATCGCGCCGAGCACCTTGTTGACGATCCCTACGTCGAGGCCAGATACGTCACGGTTGACTCCGTAGAGCAGGTTGACCCGTAAGCCGACTATAGATGTGTCCGAGTCATGGATTTGGAGTGGGTGCAATATGGAAATCTGAACTGGCTTCGTACCGCCTTCGGCGTGAGCCGGGCAAGGGAGGGCAAGAAACACGCAGATCGTGGTAGACACAGCGACAATCGATTTCATTGATTCTACTGTTGCTCCTCGTGGATCGGTGAGCCGGGACCGGCTCTCAAGCACTGGGCCCCGGTGGCTGGGGATCGTTTCAGTTAGGTGCCGTCAACGCAAACGCGGGGTTTATTGCTAGCCATCGCGGTGTCGGACACGGGCTCATCCCTGCCCGGCGACGGGATGTAGCGAGGCTACCCCCCCTTTTGGGTGATTGACGGATCCTCGGTCGGGACGTTATTGTGCGCACTAACGGTTCACCTCGTCGCCTGAGCCGCCCGCGCGCTTGGCGACGACAGCCGCCTAGGTCCTTCGTGCTTGCCGCCGGGAAGAATCGCCGTGTGCGTTGGGGAAGTCCTCTGATGAATTTAAACTCACGTGTTCTATTGGCATCTGCCGTGTTCTTGTCCCTCGTTCTGGTGCCGCTGGTGTCCCTCGCTCAGACGGTAAGCAAGGCACAGGCAAAGTGCATCGCCACTCTCAACAAGAGCGGGGCCAAGGTGATGGCGACGCAGAGCAAGGAAAACGCGAGGTGCGTCAAGAGCGCGGGGAGAGGTCTCGAGCCCGACGCTAGCGCCTGCCTGGTTGCGGATCGCAAGGGGAAGGTAGCAAAGGCGCGTGCCAAGACGGCGGGGGGGGAGACAAAGAAATGCACCGAGACCCCGGTGTTCGGTTTTACCGGTGCGGCTTCGGCCAATTCGGCGGCCGTGGGGGCTGCGCTGGGTATAGTCGACGACGTCTTTGGTGCGGACTTCAACGCCGCGATTTCCGGTGATCGCTCCGGTGCCTCGTGCCAGGCCGCGGTGGCCAAGATCTATCCCAAGCTTGCCTCTGCCGACGTCGGCGCGTTCATTTCTTGCAAGCGCAGTGGTCTCAAAGACGGGACGATCACGTCTGCCACGCTTCTCGAAGGTTGCTTTGATGCCATAGCTGTCGACCCCCGAAAGAAGATCGCGAGGGCGCTGGGAAAGCTGGCTAGCATCGTCGCGAAGAAATGCGGTGCGGTTGACCTATCTATCGTATTCCCGGGCAGCTGCGCAGGGCCGGGCGATTTTGTTGACTGCGTGAGCAGACGCGTCGGGTGCCGGGTTTGTCTGATGCTCAACGGGATGGACGATCTGGCCGAAGACTGTGACCTGTTTGACGACGGTACGAGGGACGGAAGCTGCGTGGATCCATCGCTAACGACAACGACCACCTCGACAACTACAACGACGACCTCGACTTTGCCTCCGGTCCTTCGGAATTACGAGGTGACGTTCGGCATAGATAGCGTGGCCAGCTCGGTCGGAGCGCTATCCTTTGCGGTGACCTTCGCGACGGACGCGGTGTCCGCGAACTGCACGGGACTCATTCCGACCGCGGTGGCTCTGTCCAACGAGAATCCTGCGGGGACCCTCAACGTTTCGGTGTTCGACGTGTTTGGTTTCGCCGCTCCGGTCGATTTGATACGCTGCAGCCTCTCCGCGTTTAGCTCGAACTTTGACATCGCGGTAGGCCTTCTGGTCGACGTCGCGGGGGTTCCAATCGTTCCCACGCCGTCTGTGGTAGTGACCGATCTCGTAGCGTTGCCCTGATCGTCGCTCGCCGCCGATGCACTCTACCCAGTTGGGTGATTGACGGTCTCGTACCGTGTCTAGTAGTCTGCCTGCGTCGGGCCGTGCACGCCCAGCCCATTGCATCGGTCCCTCACCAGGGTTGGGCGTGCCGCGGTCCGACTCAGTCTTCTTGGCGGTACTCCAGGTTCACGGACAACCGGCGGGCGGAAAGGGCCCGAAACAAGGGTCGCCGGCCATGTCACAACCCGGATCACCCGGGCCGCATGGGAGGCCTGCGCCACCACACCACAGCGGCGGATCCATGGTCTCGCAGGGATTCGGATTGATGCTATCGAAACACTGCGCGCCACAGAGGTCCGCTACTTCCATGCAAGCGAAATCCCAGGCACCGTTGCAGCAATAATCGTCCTCGGCGCAAACACAAGCCGTGACGTTCGGGTCCTCGCAGCCGACGCCACCGTGGACCGAGCAGCAGTCACCGAACGGGCTGTTGCCACCGCCGGTGCAAAAGAACGGCGGGTTCGGATCGGCGCAGGGGTCCAGGTCCGAACCGCACTCGAGCGGTGGGTTGGGACCCATGCAGGGATCGCCGCCGGGATTGCAGAAAGCGGGCGGGTTGGGCTCCGCGCAGGGATCGTAGCCGTCTCCGCACCACGGAGGCGGGAACTCGGTCGCGCAGGGATCGAAGGCTCCCGGATCAAATTCGCCCGCGGTGTCACACCATGGCTCGGGGTTGGCTCCCGCGCAGGGGTGTTGGTAGGTATCGCCAAAACACTGCGCGCCACAGCCGCCCGAGAGAGCTACACAGGGCCCGTCCCACTCGTTGTTGCAGCAGTAGTCGTCCTTGGCGCATACGCATTCCTCAACGACCGGGTCCTGGCAGCCTGGCACGCCGAAGGTGGGCTCGCAGCAGTTTCCCGGGTCTCCGGTTACCGGTCCTCCACCGGCCGAGCAGAACGGGGGAGGGAACTCCGTGTCACAGGGATCGAAGTTCTCCCCGCACCAGGGCGGCGGGGTCGCGCTGAAGCAGGGGTCGAACGCCGAAGGATCGACGCAAGCCATGCCGCAGGCGTTGGCGCCGTTCACGCACGCCTCGTCCCACTCGTTGTTGCAGCAGAAAGAGTCTTTCTCGCACACGCACTTCATTACCTCGGGATCAGCGCAACCCGGCTCGCCGAATCGGGCGGTGCAGCAGTCGCCGCCGGCAGGTGGCATCGGCAGGTTGCAGAAGGGCGGCGGGTTTTCACTGGCGCAGGGGTCGCCAAAGTCGTCGAAGCAGAATGGTGGCGGGAACTCGGACTGGCAGGGATCAAAGAAACCCTCGCCGTTTTGAAAACAAGCCGCGCCCGCGTTGTCGGCTCCCTGAACGCAGGCGCCGTCCCACTCGACCTCACAGCAGAAAGGATCGAGTTCGCAGACCGTTTGAGTGATCACGGGATCAACACAGCCGGTTGCGGGGTGGGGTAGGCAACACTCTTCGGCTCCGTCAAAGGCCTTGGCGCAAAAGGGTGGCGGATCGTCGCTCAAGCAGGGGTCGAAGAAGTCGGTACCTTCGTCGGCGAACTTGTCGAAGCACTGCGCGCCGTTGTCGTCGGCTTGCTGGACACAGGGAGGATCCCATTCGACGTCACAGCAGAAGGAGTCGACGGCGCATACCGTGGCCTCGATCGCCGGGTCCTCACAGCCCGCGACACCCGGGGTGGGATAGCAGCAGTCACCGGGCAGCGCGTTGGAACCGTCATAAAACCCGTCGTCACAGAAGAACGGTGGGTTCGGCCCGGCGCAGGGATCCAGCTCCGGGGCGTCGAAGCACTGCGCTCCACAGCCGTTGGCCAGAACCACGCAGGGCCCGTCCCACTCTCCGCTACAGCAGTAGTCGTCTTTTTCGCACACGCAGGTCGCGATCTCCGGAAAATCACAGCTAGGATCCGGCTTGACCGTGCAGCAGTTTCCGAACGCACCGTTACCACCGCCGTCGCAGAAGGGCGGTGGGAATTCAGTATCGCAGGGGTCGAAGTCTTCAGGAGAGTCGAAGCAGAATTCCTCTGGATTCGGCCCGGCGCAGGGGTCCTCGAAACTGCATTCGTCGGTAACCTCGCAGATGTCGTCGGTCAAGGGGCAGGGATGTTCAGGATCGCACTCGACTCCTGAGACGCTGCAGCGAGGGGTACCGCCACAGTTTTCGATCTCCTTCCCACCAGCGGTATCGTAACAAGAGGCGAAGTTGTCGTGCTCGACCATCATCTCGCCGCAGGTCTGCATGATCGCGAACATGTCTACGTCGATCGTCGCTTCCACCGCCCCTGAACAGTCGTAACTCTCTGAAGGGGAGAAGGATATTGCCACCCCCGAATAGGAGGGGAGCTCTGCATCAACGACCTCGCTGATGAAGTCAACGGCGGCCGCGTCGTCGACCAGGGCGCTAGCGTTCCAACCTTCAACGAGGGCGAACTCCCACTCGTCGAGGCAGCGCCCGTCTTCCGTCTCGGCGAGTTCAAGACGCTCGCAGCTCTCTTCGAAGCCGCAGGTGTCCATCGTGCACGGGACAAACGAAAAGCTCCCCTTCATGCTGGCTTTGGCTGCTCCAATGCCGATACCGAGCAGGTCGATGTCGTAGTCCGTCAGATCGCTGTTGCCATCAACGAGCTGTGCGTACCCGATAACCCGGTTCAAGTGTGAATCCGCGCCTCCGTCGACGACTCCGTCGCCGTCAAAGTCCTCACCGGGGAACGACCCTTGTTCGATACCGGTCATGTATATCGTGTTGGCATCCTGGATGAAGGTCTCTTCGGTCACACCGTTGAAGCCGAAGCCAGCGTCGGCAAAGCTCGAGGCGATGTTGATGGTCTTGCTACCAGTGAACTGGCCGAGGTCGTTGAGAGTAGCCAGCACGGTGGCCGAGTGGGCTCCTGTTCCGAACTCGTCGGAAAAAATTCCCTTGCTGACCATTGAAAAAGAGTTGCCGTCGATCGTCTGGTGCAGGTACTGTACCTGGACGGTTCCCTGGTCGGCACCTTGGACCTCTCCTACACTACAGGCAGGGCGTATCGAAGCCCCGTTTCCGTCCACGGCGTCAACCACCGTCACCACGAAATCGGAGATCTGCATACCTGCACCCTGTTCGAGGAAGGAGCAGCTGGCCAAGGTAACCGGACCCTGAACCTCGGAAAGCGAGATGAATCCAAGCGAGAGGGTCTTGGATGCGTCATCGTCGTTGGCCGCGAACAGCACTCCAGAATCCGTCAAGGGTGAGGTGCATTCCACGTCTGCGTCAAAGCCCTCGAAACCCCCGACCAGCGCGCTGTAGTCGACTTCGACCTGCAGAGCGGTGAAAGTGACCGTGTCATCCAGTTCGATGGTCAGATCGTAGGTTTCGCTAGGAACGTCTTCGCAGACAAACATCTCGAAGTTGGTTATCGTACCGTCGACTTCGTCTCCATTGCGAGCCATCAACAGCTTGACGTGGATGTTGTCCTTGCCTTGCTGGTCGAACGCAAGGCAGGGGCCGTCCGCGCCACACTCGGCGTCGTCTCGACAGCTGGTCGGCGTGGGAGCCGCCGCGCAGAAACCTGGGTGCGCGATGTTGAGTTCGACCACGTGCGGTGTGCCGTCGTATAAGTCTATGCTTGAGTCGGTATCCGATGCCATCACTTCCTTGACGTAGCAAAGCATCTTGTCGGCTTCCGCGGTCCAGTTGACGGCGTTGCGCACGCGGTTGACCATTTCACAGGCGCCGATGCTGGGATTGGCGTGGACGTCACCGCCGAGTTCGGTGAAGAAATCATCGTCAGCACCGATCGGGATGGCCGACGGGCCCGAGGCTCCCAGGTTCGCGACCATCGCGGCGCTCGTGGCCAGGGAGGCCTGAGCGTCTTGCCCTTCGCTCGCAACCGGAGCGGTTGCCTGCGGAAGCGCGCTGACCGACGCTATCGCGACGCCCGGGCAGACCAGGGAAACGCTTTGGCCGACGGAGAGCTTGAGTACCAGCAGGGCGTCCGCCGCCGAGATGCCGCCGTCGTCGTTGACGTCGCAGCGGACCTTGTCGCAGCTCAGCGAGCCCACAGCGGTCTTTAGGGTCGAGAGCGCGTCGCTGGCCGTGACGCTCTGGTCGTTGTTAGCGTCGCCGCAGCCGGGCGTGGCCGCGGACGCGACCGTTGCCGTGAATGAAAATAAGCATGCTGTGACAATAATGAGGATCCCCTCTACGTAGTGCCTGTGTCCCATTGTTTCTTGTACTCCCTGAATTTTTTGGTAAGCGAGCTGGCCGGAAGCTGAGTTTGCCAAGGCCGGGGTCGACTTATCTAGCGGGCGCATACGCAAGAAACGGGCCACTGCGGGGCAGCCGAATAAACCAAGCTATTGGCTATGCGGCGGACGCCGACCGTTAAGATATTGCCGCTCCGACAGATTGTTGACGGTACATCGGTGGCGCTGGGCGGTTTCGTGGCATCGCGACCGGCGGTTGGACGGTCAGGCGATCGGGCTAGCGCACCATCGGCGCGGCGTGAGAGATCGCGGGTCTATTCGCGCGGCGATTCGACTAGGCTCAAGAGGCGGTGAAGAAAGAACGCGGCGAGTTCTGCTCGTCCGCCGACGTTGGCCTTGGCGTAGATCGCTTGCGCCTGGGTCCGGATGGTACGTTCCTTGACGTCTCGGGTGGCAGCTATGTCTCGGTAGCCCTTGCCCTCCAGCAGACGCAACGCGACTTCCTTCTCGGCGGCCGAAAGCCCCCAGCGTTCGAACTGGCGGTCAATGGCCTCGGACAGTCCCTCGACCCTAGCCGAGGCCTCCTGGTGCCAGTGCTCGGCGTCTCGCAGGCTCGCTTCGAGTTGGGATGCCATCTCGCGTTCACGCTGGCCGTAGCCGTACATGCGCAGAGCCATGGCTACGATGCCGACGACCATCAAGGAGAGCGCTAGCGAATCGGTGACGAGGTGCCAGGTGGACGCGCCTTTGTGAAAATCGTCTACTAGATCGGCGGTGCCAAGGATCAGTATGAAGCCCAGGAAGACCAGGACAATACTCGCAAGGCGTCTTTCGTATTCGCCACTGGCCACTTGGATGAACCTCTGGGGCGGCAAACACCCCCTACTGGGGGACCCCGGCCCACCAACTATAGTTGCCGTGCGGCCTTGCCTGGGTCAAGCGCGGGACGGCTATTTGCTCTGGATCGACACAGGCGCGGGGAACCATCCCTGGCGTTCTAGGGCTTGCACGACAGCGCCCGGCCACCCGATTTGGTCGTGCAGGGCACGGTGGCGAGGAAGCAGTCGTCTCCGAGCAGCAGCTGCAAGGTCACCGAAGCGGCGAGCGGAACGTCAATGGACAAACCCGCACTCGCCCAACTCCAGTTGAGACGGGAGTCTTTTCGCTCACGCAGCCTGACCCTTCTCAGGCCGTTGGCAAGGCTCCCGCTCTTGTCGCGGAATCTAAACCGGCCCTCGGAAGCTTGATCCAGGCTGCCGGCCGGTAACGTCGCGCGGTAGCTCTCGTTTCCATCGGCGTCGATTATGATCTCCATCGTTTCACTGGCGGGAAGGACGGCGAGTCCCGCCGGCAGATCAACCGTCGCGCGCGCCTTCAAGCGGCCGTTTGCCTTGCCGGGGACGGCGAACTTGAACTTGAGCCGACGAATTCCCAGCGCGTAGCAGTTGAGACAACCAAATCCTTCGCGACACTGATCAGCGGTGGCCGGGTTGCCGTCGCTACAATCGGTGTCCGTAACGGTCTGCCCGACACAGCTGCCAGACGAACATGCGTCACTGGTGGTGCAGGAGAGGCCGTCGTCGCACGCCTCGCCATCGGGGAGTGGTGCGCCAGGCTGACAGCCAGCTGCCACGTCGCAAGTCTCCGTGCCGTTGCAGATTTCGCCATCGTCGCAGTCTAGGGCGGGGCCGGCTTGGCAGCCCAGTACAGAGCTACACCACTCCGCGCCGTTACAGACATCACCGTCCGAGCATTGTCTAAACAGAAGCAGGCCGTCGATGCATTGGTCGAGGGAGAAGTCGGCCGAAGGCAGGCAGGCATCGATAGTACAGAGGTCACCGTCGCCAGGGCACCGCGTAAAGTCGGCGACGGTTCCGCTGCAGTCCGGCACGCAGGGCCCAGAGACGAACTCTTCCGTGTACACGCATCCGAGCACGGGGTCGCAGGAAGCGCTGGTGCACGCGTCTCGGTCAGGACAGGGCGGCGGCGGGCCGGGTGAGCAGACTCCCGCGTTGCAACTGTCGCCGACGGTACAAACCGTGCCGTCCGCGCACCGCGCGCCGTCGGTCAGCCCCGCGCAATCTGGCGGACAGAGAAGCTCGGCGTGGCTACATCCGACGTCGGCGATGCAAACATCCAGCGTACAGGGGTCGCCGTCCTCACAGGGGATGGGGGCCCCGTCGAGACACTCTCCACCCTCGCATCGTTCTATTCCGTTACAGAAGTCTCCGTCGGCGCAGTCCTGGTCAAAGACGCAGGCGGCCCCAGCCAACGAGCACGCGCTCGCCACAAGCGCGGCGGCGGTCATAAGTCTCGTTGCGCTTTGGTTGAGTCTTCGAATCATACTGTTGGTCTATTCTCCCGAGATTTGCCGGTTGCCCGTTCTCAGCCGAGGGGAGACGCGACGCCACAACCGTCGTCATCGACGCGGATCGCCGCATCCTACCCCAGGTCACTTTTCTCTAGCAAGGCCGTATCGTGTCGTCGAAGCGGTTTTCCCATTGACAGCGGTGACGCGGCGCCGTAGCCTCTCAGGGCCGCTCCAGGTCTGGCTTTCCTCAGTTGGGGGGCTTTCGGTCTCCGGTGCGACTCTGGCGGGTCGAGTCCGTGTGGAGCGTCGCCGAATATGGCGGTCGGAAACTCGATCCCCGGGTCTTGCTGGGATCCGAACAAAGGGAGGTTACAGATGCAAAGGTACAGATACTGGCTCGTTGAAACCGGATCGCAGGCGCGTGCCTTCTTGCTGCCCGCCTTGTCGGTCATCTTCATGCTGTGGCCAACGCCGAGCCTGGCCGCCGGACCTACCGTGTCCTTTTCGCTGCCGGCTGAAAACGCCATGCCGTCTCCTCTCGGCAGCATTCCCCTTCCCAGCGACCTCTACTTCGATCAGGGTCAGAAAGGTGACGGCGACGGCACCCTCCTCAACAGTGGCACCAATCTCGGCGTGGACGCGATCGCGTTCAATTCGAACTTCATTCCGGCCATAGAGCGTGGCTTGGACGTCATGGACGGTTGGTCCGTGAGCGCCGGCTGCTACTTCTTCTTCGGTTCGGCGATAGACGGAGCCTCGCTGCCGACTTCGCCGGTGCTGTCACCCTCCACGGCGGACTCGGTGTTTTTCATGAACCTCGCCGACGGGACGCTCCTTCCGGTGCGGGTGGTCGATGATGTGGATACCCGCCTGGCCAATACCCTGGCCGTCGTACCGGTAGCCGGCACCGTGCTTCGAGCAAACACGAGTTACGCCTGTGTAGTAACGACGACCGTACAAGGCGGAGGGCAGCCGGTGGTGCCGTCGGCGGATTTCGTCGCGGCTCGCGACCGCACCAGCCCCAACACCGACGCCAACGATATCTACGGTGCCGCGGCGGACACCGTGGTGGCCAACGGAGGCGGTCTCTTGCGCTCCGAGATAGCCGGTATGGCGGTCTTCACGACGCAGGACCCAAACGCGGATCTGGTTGCCATTCAGACCGCCGTGCTTCCGGGATTGCCGATGCCTGCTGCGGATTTCACCTTGACGGCCAACGATTTCGTCTTCGATTCTCAGGCCAAGCTGGACGCATTGCTCGGGCCGGCGGTTTCCCACGCCAACATCTCCGTGCTTGCCACGGGTTACTTCGACAGTCCCCGCTTCCAGACCGTCGATCCTGACGGCAACGGTAAGACCGAGGATCTCCCGAACTTGACCAATCTCGCGCAGCCATGCCTGGTTGCTTGCGAGCCCGACGATGAGATTTTCGTCGACATCGCGCCGGCCGACGGCCTTCCCGATATCCAGTTGACGCCCCGCATACCCTTTACGGTGGTCGTACCGAACGTAGCCTCGCCGCCTTCCGGTTATCCAATAATAATCAACCAGCACGGGCTTGGCGGTGAGCGCGAACTGGTGGCCCTGTTCGCCGACACACTCGCAGAAGCGGGTTTTGCTTCGATCGGCATAGACGCAGTCGCCCACGGCTACAGGTACCATGATCCCGAGGGGATCAGTGTACTCAACGGCAACGGTGCGGACGGCGCCAGCAACTTCTTCGGTGGGACGGTGGCGCCCGACGGTTTCGCGGACTTCGGCTTCTTTGGTCTCCCTCTGGCAGCCGTGACGACCCAGCTCGGCTTTTTCAACGGTTTTACCAATCTGGTCGGTACCCGCGACAACTTCCGGCAAACCTGCGTCGACCTGATGCAACTCGTGCGCCTCATTCAGAGCGGGTCTATCGACACCGCCCTCGGGGTGAACATAGACGAGACGAACATCTTCTACGTGGGCCATTCCTTGGGTGGAATCATGGGATCTTGCCTCGCGGCTTTCGAACCGGACATCAAGGCTTTCGTGCTCAACGCGGCCGGAGGTGGATTGCTCAACCAACTGCTCTTGAACTCCTCGATCGGAGCCGGTGCTCTGGACTCGTTGCAACGAATATACGGGCTCGACAGGGCGAACGTGCTCGACGGTGTGTCGCTCTTCGCGAGCCTCGGCCAGACTCTTCTCGATGCTGGTGATCCGATCACCAAGGCTCCTCACTGGATAGCCGATCCTCTGGTCGGTGGACCCCGCAACCTGATGCTGATCGTAGACCATCAAGACGAGGTCGTTCCCAATCAGGCGAACGAAGCCCTCGCCCACGCCGCCGAGCTCGAACTGTTCCAGCCTTTTGTTGCCAATCCCCTGGTGAATCCTTTCGCCTTTCCGCTCGTTTCAACCGTGGGCACGGTGTCGGCCAACGGACCGGCGGGTGTCACCGCGTTTGCGCTGCAGCAGGGGCCGGCGGCGCACGCGGCCACCCTCGGGATCGCGGCCATCAGCAGCCTGAACTTTGTTCCAGGGCACGCCCTGGTCGACGAGTGGGGGGCCAACGGTAGTACGGCGTTTCCCGTGCTCGAACGGTCTGTCCGTATTCGGAACGAAAGCTCGCTGCCCGCGGTGCTGGAATGGTTTTCCGACATCGTAGCTGGTGGGACGCCTGGTACCTTCAGCTTCAGTCCAACCCAGGTTCCCAACCCGAGGGAAAACGCGCCGCTGGCTGGCGGAGCTGAAAGCGTGGTGTTTTTCGATCGGCCGGTGAACGGAATCCCGTCAAGCGACGCCACGGCGGATGTCTCCGTTCTCATGAACAGCAACGACACGGCCGGCCGGCTCACCGCCGCACGTTCGATACTCGGGACTACCTCGGTGGGAAACAACTCGGATATGCCACCGGGCGCGGTACTGCTTTCCTCCGGGGCCTTGCCGTTTTTCGTGTCGTTGGTCAAGAAACCGCAGGGCAACTTCAACGCCGATCTCAGCGTGAGCTATGGCGCCGCGGACCTCGATGCGGCGGGCATCGCCGACGGTTCGGCCGATGAATCAGGTCTGATGCTTGCACGCATGGGTGGGCCGGGTACCTGCGCCATGGCGGCAAACGCCTGTGTTGATCAGAACGACTGCTCGAGCGGAGAGCCCTGTGTAGAGCTGCTGTCGAGTTCGGTGGACACGGCCACTAACACGGTTACCGCGTCCGGCCTGACCGAATTCTCGACCTTTGCGGTGTTGAGTCCGACGGCCTTCACTCCGGCGTTGCGGATTCAGGGCGGTGGCAGCACGAAGAAGGACTGTGCGGTGGAGTGGCTGGTACAGAATCCGGGCGCGTCCGGGCTGGTGGACAAGAAAGGGCGGCAGCTCACCAAGCAGTCTTGTACTCAAGGAGACCTGTCCTGTGATTTCGATAGTGATCCTGGTCAATGCACGTTCAGGGTGGGGGAGTGTTTTCGGGTGCAGGATCCGGTCCTTCCCCGGTGCTTGCTGACTTCGAGCGGTAAATCTCTGACCGTAGCTAGCTACTCGGTCAAGAAACCGTCCGAGAAAGACGTGCTGAACCCGAAGAAACCCAAGGCCGGTGTAAATCGTGCAGCCTTGGTGGACGTCGTGGCCGATGTACTGCAGCTGCCCCAGACCGAGACCGACAGCTGCGCTGCTTTCGAGATAGTGGTGCCGCTCAAGAAGGGCGTGAAACGCGGCAAGGCGGTGCTGAAGATTCTGGCGGAAGGGACCTTGGGTCCCAAACGGGTCAAGGACGCGGACAAGCTCAAGCTCTTCTGCGAGCCCTAGCGAGCCCCGCGGCGCGTGGCCGGTGGTCGCCGGCTACGAGAGCGGGCGATACGAGAGCGGCTCCCAGCTGCGATTCGGATGCGCGCCGCCCGTGTAGACGAGCGAGGTAGTTCTGCGCTACGCTAGGTGAGTGCTGCCATGCTCGCTGTGGGTCAGAATACTCTCACCCGGATCGTGATCCCGATCGCTCTGATCGCGGTCTGGGGATGCGGAATCGATTTCTCTCTGTTTCACGCTAGCTGGGGATCGCCTGGTCTTGGGTTGTCTGCGACCGCCGGCGATTCTGGAGCCGACGAGTGTATCCGCCTGGGTTCCTGGAGTATCCGCGGCGGTACGGTTGACGTCCAGCCGGACTACGGCGCGATGGCGCGCGCGATCGACGACAATTTCGACGTCGTTGGCGTCTTGGCTCTCACGCGCAAGCCTGGTTCCAATCCGAACTACGATCGATTGAGCGAGAAGTTGGGAGAGGCTTGGGCGGCACTGGTCACCGTGTCGCCGAGACCGAACACCGCTTCAGCGGGCGCTTCCCACTACGCGATCTTCTACCGGGTCGGCGTCGTGCGGCCGTGCCAGGGTTGGCAGGAGCTCGTGTACCACGCCGATAATGACGGGAGCGGCGCCGAAGAGTGGCAGGATCACTTTCGGCGCGAACCGGCCTTTGCTTGTTTTGAGGCGGGCTTCGGCGCGGGTTCAGCGGGCATGGATTTCATCCTCGCGTTGTACGAGGCCCCGCGTGGAGAAGCCGGCGTCGGCGATATCGCCGAAGAAGCGAGTCACATACATGACGTGTTCTCGTCGATGGCTTCCTATCGGACCGGCGAGCGGGATCTTATCATCGCGGGAAACTTCAACCTCGAAGCCGACGCGGTATACGATCTTGCCGGCGTCGAAGCGCGCAGCTGCGGTCACGGTTCGACCCTGGAGCGGCGGGGCATACGAACCCTGGACTTCCTCGACCACGTGCTGGTTCACGATGAAGCGGCGACTTCGGAGATGGTAGGCTGCGCGAGGCCGCTCGACCTGCGATCGGTTTCCGACAACGCCGCAGCCTTCGTCCGCACCATCAGCGATCACCTGCCGATAGTCGTGCTCCTGTGTAGCGCCGGCGACGACGACTGATCTTGAGCCGGACTCTCGGCTACCACCGTCTCAGGGATCTGGCTTCCCAGGCTGCCGTGGGCGCGCGGAATATGAGAACGCGCCTGGGGGTAAACATGGTCGCGAAGCCGGATCGCATGGCTACTGCCTCCACCGGCTCCCCCGCTTTGAGGCGAAGGGATGAGAAGCCTGACGACGCCGCCGACAGCCCCAGTGCGCGCCGGTCGGTCACTACCACAGCCAGGTCTTCGCTGACCCTGCCGTCGATGACAACTTCGTTGGCCCCGAAATCCGCTGAAAACAGGCGTCCCCTGTTTCCCACGAGTCCTATCGCTCGGCGGCTGGTGAACACAAGGGCGACGCTGTGGCCGAGTACGGCACCGAGAGGTGGAGATTCGTGGACGCCGAGACGGATCTGGCTCCAGGCCGTAGATCCAGAGGTAGCCGCGAGAACCCTGCGATTGGTTACCACCAGGCCCACGGTTCCGCGCGAGTCGGCCCACAGGACCCTCTCCCCGGCGCCGATACGCTCGCGTCTGACCCCCGCGTGGGTATGGGCGTCGATGGCGATGACCTCGTAATGGAGTATCAGGATCTGCAGACGATCCGCCTCCGGCCAGAGATCGAAGGAAACCAGCTCAGGGGAATCACCGAGGGCCGGGGTGGCAACGCCGAGCAGGAGAGCGAGGGAGAGCGAGGAAAGCGCTGAACCGCGATGCGTCATCGTGGTGTACCTCCGCCGATAACCCTCCACCCATGGGCCGAGGGGCCGAAACGACCGAACGGCCACGAGTTTAGCACCGGGTTCGGAGTTGGCAAAGCCGCGGTGCCGGCCCGCGCGCGGGGCCGCCCGGCCCGGCGGTGCTTCCCCCACTTCTTGGGGGCCCCTCGGGGCTGGATATTCTGGTGTTTGATGCCGGTGCATTGCAATTGCGTTTGACGGCACGGGTGGCACTAGGCTAAGGGTGTCTGCTGGAAACAGGGGGGGGGGCACGGGGAAGTGTAACAATGAAGCGAGCTATCTGGGGCACCGTGGTGATCTTCGTCGGGATCGTGACAGGTTCTCGTCCCGCCTCGGGCCTTATCGTCGCCACCAACGCGGCCGACGTATGCGCACCGACGGCCGATCCATGCAACGTAACCGAGGAAGTTCAGATTCAGGCCGGGGCAGTACTCGATTTCGGCAACCGGACGCTCAACGTTTCTGGCAACGGCAAACTCAACTTCGGTTCGACCGCGGCGACCCTGCGTTGCGGCGATCTGCTCGTTAACGTGGGTTCCGGTTCTACTGGGATCAAGATCAAAGCCACGGAGTTCGGGGAGGTCATTGGGGGGGTAGCGACCATCAGGGTACAGCGGGGCTGCTCCAAAGACAGCAGCATCGCCTGCCAGTTCGACGCGACCTGTTCGGCATTCAGCGCCGGCAGCTGTACCGGCGGTCCCGCGGGAGTCGTCACCATGAACGGTAAGATCGCTGGAGACGGCGTTATACCGGGGGAAATAGATCTGGTGGCCGTCGGCGACATAAACGTTCAGCGACCGATCAACTTCAGCGGTTCCACGGTCGATTCCGACGGCGGCATTTTGGAGATTCGTTCTCTTCGCGGAAGCACAACCATAGCGGGCAACATCGATCTCAGCGGCGGCAAATTCAGCACGGGCGGTGACGTGTTCATCGGCGGGGGCGTGGATGTTCGCGTCGAGGGCAGCATAGACGTGAGTGGTCGAGGGGGTGACGCGGACGGTGGGGTGGTCGAACTCGATGCCGCGGGGGACGTGATCATCACCAATGATATCTTGGCCAACGCCGGCGCGGGTCTTGGCGGCGAGATAATAGTAAGCGCGGGTCGTGATGTCGTTATCAGTGGAGGTACGTCCAACAACCGGGTGCAACTTTTTACCAATGGTAGTATGGATAGCTTTAGCTCTTCCGGGGACGGCGGTACCCAGGACTTCACGGCTGGCCGCGACATCGTGATCGGAGAGTTCGTCAAGATCCAAGGGGACGGTTCTCCGCCGGACGGCGACGGTGCACTCGGAATGTCTCTCGTGGCCGGGGGAGACATTACGCTCAGCGGTCAGCTCAGTGCGCGTTCCAAGGGCCGTGACGGCGGCGGGGGCGACGTGGATCTGGACGCCGCGGGTGCGATAACCCTGACGGTCACTTCGGACGTCGACGTGAGCGGCGGGTCGATCGGGGGCGGTGCGGCCGGGTTTTTTTCCGGCGGGCCGTTGGTTTTCAGCGGCACCATGGATGCGACTGCGAGCAACGGTGGCGAGGGGGGGTTCTTGTGGATCGACAGCGGCGACGAAGCCCACATCGATGGTTCCATCAGCATGGGTGGGACGCCGGCCTTCACCGGTAACGGGGTGGTCAGCCTCACGGCTTGCGAGGTGGTATTTACGGCGGGTGGGGTGATCAACAACGATGGTGGTTCGGGCCTCAACACGATTACCGGACTCGGTGTCATTTCGCCTCAGTCCATTCTTTTCGAAGCGGGTAGCGCACTCACGGCGGCCGGTGGTGGTGGGGTCAACAACCTCATTTACCTGGATCCTCTCAAGCCACCGGTGATCAATGGTATCGTGTCGCCGACGGCCGTGGAGACCGTGAGCCCCTTCCTGCGCGCATGCAGCGGTTGCGGAGATTCGATCGTGGATCCCGGGGAGACCTGTGACGACGGTAACTCCGTTTCGGGTGATGGCTGTAGCCCAGGCTGTCAGCTGGAGAGCTGTATCGCGCAGTCCCTGGACTACCCAAATCAACCTCTCTGCAACGACGGCGATGGTTGCACGGTCGATACTTGCAACCCTGCTACCGGCGCGTGTGAGCACCCGGTCGACTGTGATGATGGGATCGCCTGTACGCTCGATTCCTGCGTGGGGGCTGAGTGTGTCCATACGCCGGATGATTCTTTCTGTGACGATTCTCTCGTGTGCACCGACGACGTCTGCGTCGCGGGTGCCGGATGCAGTTTCGAGAATAACCTTGCGCCTTGCGACGATGGCCTCTTCTGCAACGGATCCGACAGTTGCATAGGTGGCAGTTGCAGCGTACACGCCGGCGACAACTGCGCCGGTGAGTGTGAAGCAGGCTGCGACGAAGCTACCGACTCTTGCGTGGCCGCACCCCTGGGCCAAGGCTGTGCTGACGAAGGCAATGTTTGTACGGACGACCAGTGCGACGGTGCCGGATCCTGTGCGCATCCTGCCAACACCGAGCCCTGCGATGATGGGATCTCTTGTACGATTGCTGATGTTTGTGGTGGAGGTCTTTGTGAGGGCACCCCTGTCGACAGTCTCTGTGTCGATGGGGACGTCTGTACCGACGGGGTTTGCTCGGTGGGGAGTGGGTGTTCTTTCGTGTTCAACAATGCGCCCTGTGATGATGGCGACGCTTGCACGGTTTCCGATGCCTGTGCTTCAGGGGTCTGCGTCGGTGGGCCGGCTTGCGGAGACGGCCTCCTCCAGGCGGGCTGCGGCGAGCAGTGCGATCCTCCGGATGGTACGACCTGCGATTCTTCGTGCATATTGATCGTTTGCGGTAACGGTCTGGTGCAGCCCGGTGAGGACTGCGACGACGGCAACACGGTGGGC
>JBHHVL010000020.1:0-42742 GCA_046754245.1 Binatia bacterium
TGCCGCCACCGGTATAGACTTACCGACGTCCTACGGAACAAGTCGCAAGCCGCGACTTGACCCCCTTCACTTCAATTTGACAAGGCCCGACACGACACCCACTATTCCACCGACCAAAAATGAGCGCCGTAGTCGCGCGGTACGGGCCGACCTTTCTGGCGCTCGGTGCGGTACGCGACGATTCGCTCGACCCGCGAGCCGGGTCGTTATAGTTGGCGGGAGCGACTGGCAGCACGCGCCAGAGCCTGGCCGAGAGCGCCCTTTTCAGATTCAAGGCTTCGCTTGGCGGCATACTCTGCGCAGGGAAGTCAGAAAGTCAGACTGTGACAACGCAGCTAATCATCACTTCGAAAGCAGCCGCTGAGAAGGTCTGCTGACGCATAGGAGGAGTATGGACCATGCCTACCGTTTTCGAGACTCCGGCTGAGCTCACGAACCACAAGGGTGAGCACCTCGGGTACAGCGACTGGCTAGAGATCACCCAGGAGCGCATCAACCAGTTCGCCGACGCGACCGGGGATCACCAGTGGATTCACGTCGACCCCGAGCGGGCTGCGGCTGGTCCCTTCGGAACCTGCATCGCGCACGGTTACCTCACGCTGTCCCTGCTGAGCATGTTCCTGCCCCAGATCGTAAGAGTCGAGGGAGTAGCCATGGGCGTCAACTGCGGCACCGACAAGGTGCGATTTACGGCTCCGGTGCCCGTGGGGTCCAGGATCCGGGCGGGGGGCGAGTTGATAAAGGCCGACGCCGTCAAGGGCGGCGTACAGGCTACCGTCAGGGTGACCGTTGAGATAGAGGGGCAGGACAAACCCGCCTGCATTGCCGACACCATCAGCCGCTTTTATTCCGCTCAACGATAGCGTTCCCAGGGACGGCGTGACCGTCAACCGACGCCGCCCGCCATGTATGCGGCGGTGATGGCGTCCGATGGGGACTCGAAGACCTGGCTCGCGGTGCCCTGCTCGATCAGCCGACCTGAGCCGTTCTTGATCCAGAACATCGCCGCGTAGTCGGCGATCCGCCGAGCCTGGCCGAGGTTGTGGGTGACGACGAGGATGGTGAAGTCTTCGCGGAGGCGGTCGATTAGGTCCTCGACCACGCCACTGGAAATGGGGTCCAGGGAGCTGCAGGGCTCATCCATCAGCAGAACATCCGGCCGCAGCGCTATCGCCCTCGCGATGCACAATCGTTGCTGCTGGCCACCCGAAAGCGACATGGCCGGAGCGTCGAGCCGATCCTTGACCTCCTCCCAGAGACCTACCTGTCTCAGAGCGACTTCGCGGATCTCTTCTACCGGTTTGCGCGTGGCCACGTCGCTTTCGCGCAGAGGCAGGTCGATGTTCTTGCGGATCGAGAGAGGAAAGGGGTTGGGTTTTTGGAAAATCATTCCGACACGCTGACGCAGGGCTCTCAGGTCGACGGCGGAAGAGCGTACGTCGGTGTCGCCGATCATGATACCCCCGCTAACGTGGCAACCGGGAATCATATCCGTGAGCCGGTTGAGGCAGTTGAGGAAGCTGGTCTTGCCACAGCCCGAAGGCCCGATCAGCGCCGTAACGCAGCCCCGGTTTATCGTCAGGGTGATGTCTTCGAAGGCCGGGGTCCTGCCGTAGTGGAGAGAAAGCGCGTCTACCCTGATCAGGGCTTCGGCGACGCAGCAGGGTGGACCCGCCTCCAGTGGCCCCAGGGTAAAGGCGCGAGGGCCGGTTTTTTCGCCGCGGGTTCCGTTGAGACCGCGAAGGGTCGTCAGTGGTACCTGAAGTTTCATATGGTGATGATCCTCTTGTGTAGCCGTCTGTTCGAGACGCCGGAGGCCATGCCGTTGATGACCAGGAGCAACGCCACGAGCACCAGGGCCGACGAGTAGGCGTTTGCGTCGCCGCCCGGAACGTTCATGGACAGGTCAAAAATATGAATGGACAGCGACCTTCCCGAATCCAGCAGCGACCCTGGCATGCGGTCCACGTAGCCGCTGGTGAAGATCAAGGCCGCAGTTTCAGCGATCGCCCGACCCAGGCCCAGCACCGTTCCCACCACCAACCCTGGCGCTGCCGCCGGAAGAAGCAGGTGAAACAGCGAAGCGCTGCGCGACATGCCCAGGGCCGCGGCCCCGAGCCGGTAGTGCTCGGGGACGGAACGAAAGCCCTCTTCGGTCGAGCGGATGAGGATCGGAAGTACCATGCACGCCAGCGTCAGGCCACCAGAGAGAATGGAGAAGCCCATCCCGAGATAGGCGCAGAAGAACGCGTTGCCGAACAAGCCGAAGACGATCGAGGGCACACCGGCGAGTACGTCGAGGCTCCGTCTGACCACCCGTCCAAACGCGCCGTCCGAGGAGCTGAACTCCGCGAGCAACACAGCGGCGCCGACGCCCAGAGGCAAGGAGACGGCCATGCACACAAAAAGGATCAGTGCGGTCGAGACCACGACCGGGAGGATGCCGCCCGCCCGCCCCGCATCGCGCGGCGCCTGAGTGAGAAAGTCCCACGATATCCCGGCGACGCCGTGCCAGACGATGTCGCCCATCAGCCACAGGAACGCGGCCATGATCAGGGTCGCCGTCGACCAGACCAGGATCGCCGCCGTGAGGTCGGTGGAGACGGCGAGCTGCGCGGGACGGCGTGGTGGTGTGTGGGGCCTAGGCATATACGCGTTCCTTGCTCAGGGTCTCGGCGCCCATTACCAGGACGATGATCAGCCCCAACAGGATCAGGCCGGTGACGAACAGCGCCGAGCGGTGATCTCCCATCGCGTAGGCCATCTCCAGCGCGATGTTGGCGGTCAGCGTCCGAATGGGATCAAAAATGCGGCTGGGCGTCTCGACGACGTTGCCACATACCATGAGGACGGCCATCGTCTCACCGATGGCGCGCCCGGTTTCGAGGATGACGCCGGTCAGCAGGCCGGAGCGCGCGGTTGGCAGCACCACGCCGCGAAGCGTACTCCAGCGAGACATGCCCAGGGCCGCGGCACCCCGTAGGTATTGAGAGGGTACGTTGGCCAACGAAGCGTCAGCAACCAGCGCGATGGTAGGCAGGATCATTACGGTGAGGATCAAGACGCCGGCAAGAAGACTGGGCCCTGGCGGGTGGAGGCGGCGGATCAGCGGGACGAGCACCACCAATCCCCAGAAACCGTACACGACAGAGGGGATCCCGGCGAGCAGCTCGATGATCCTTCGGTAGGGGCCCGCGATCGAGGGTGGCGCGTAGTAGTGGCAAAAGAGGGCCGACCCGATGCCCAAGGGGGTGGCGAGAAGCACCGACCCGGTGGTGACGAGGAGGGTGCCCCACAACATCGGAACCAAGTTGTAGCTACCCCGGGCAGCTTCCGCAGCCGGGTGCCACGCGTCGTCCGTGAAGAAACGCGCGATGCCGACGTGACGCAGGGCCGGCATAGACTCCGTCAACAGGAAGGCGGCGATCAGCAGGACGATCGCGCCGGAAATTCCGGCGCAGACTCGCACGCTCCAGAGAAGCAAGGTGTCACTGCGAAAGCGGGACAAAATACTGCTCTCTGACTATGTCCTTGACCGCGTCGGAACGGGCAAAAGCGATGAACTCCTTGGCGAGCCCGCTAGGCACGGCTCGGGTCACGAAGTTGAGCGGCCGGGCAAGCGGGAACGAACCGTTGCCCACGCTCTTGGATGACGCGGCGACACCGTTCATCGATAGCAGCTTGATCGGCACCCCGTGGGTCGAGTCGTACTCCGCGGTGCCGATCGAAACGTAGCCGATGGCGTACGGGTTCCCGGCGACGGTCTTGATGCCCTGTTCGTTGTCCCCGATGACCACGTGGGGATGGATGTCGCCGTTGTCCAGGGCGAAGTAGTGGAGGAACAGCTCCAGAGTCGATCGTCCCTCGGCCTTGTTGACCACGGTGATCTCCGCGTCCGGGCCGCCTAGCCCCTGCCAGCTGGAGATATCCCCGGTATAGATGGCCACGACCTCTTTGTCGCTCAGCGTCTGGACGGGGTTTTCCCGGTGGATGACGATACAGATCCCGTCGTGGGCGACCGTGAAGGCGTAGAGTTCCTTCTCCGTGTCCTTGAGCGATCGGGACACCATTCCGATGTCTGCCAGGCCGCTGCGAGTGTCGGCTATGCCCCGAGAAGACCCCCCGCTCTGTACGTTTACCCGCACACCCGGGTGACTCTGCTCGAAGCGCTTTCCGATCGCCGCGGCTAGCGGAGCGACGGTGCTCGACCCGGTCAGCACCAGCTTCTGCGGGGTTTCCGCAGGGGAGCAAGACAAGAGGGTTGCCGCCGCGAGGAAGGGGAGAATGATCCTTGGTAGCGAGGCCTGGTTCATTCGTGATCCTAGGCGCGGGCGAATCATTCGAAAGAGAGGAGGCAGCAACCTAGGTTGATGGACCTTCGGAGACGGTTGTCCGCGACCGCTGGCGCGAGCGAATGGAGCGTAGCCTTCCCGTCGCGTCGAGAGGGGACCAGGCCCGCGTCTCGCAGGATCTTGAGATGGTGGGACAACAGGGTCGGTTCCGTTCCCAAGGTGGCGTTCATCTCTCCGACGTGCCGAGGACGTTTCATTAGCTGCTGGAGCACGGCGAGACGGGTCTCGCCGGCGAGCACCTTGAGTTTCGCGGCACAGCTGGCCGCGGATTCTGTGTACCGGGGCATCATGGTATGCGATACGAATTCAATTGAAAAAGGTTTCACCTGAGCCGAAAATTCCGAGGGTTGGGAGGGGATATTTCGTGTGGTGCCGATTGCTTCCGCTAGCGGGTCAACGAAGGTGGTAGTAGCCCAGCCGACGGCGGATTCTGAACTTGCGCCAGAGGTTGAGCGGCTTGCTCTTGCGGTTGCGTGCCCCGGCGGCGATGAAGTCCTCGACCGCGTCGAGCACGCGCTCGCTGGACTTGCCGTCGCGGTAGGGGTGGATCCCGTCGGTGTACTTGCGAATCGCCTCCATCAGCGCAGGGGGCCGATTCAGCGCTTGTTCGATGGATCGCTCCAGCGCTGCGGGGTCGTCGATGTCGATCAGATAGGGTCCTGGACGGCGGTTCTTGAAGGTCACCACCGGTTTTCTCCAGAGTAGGAACTCCGACAGCGCCGAGGAGGTATCGGAGACCATCAGGTCGACCTTGGGAAACAGCTCGAGGATGTTGTCCGCTTCGGAGAACTCCAGATACTCGCCCTTCAAGGCCTTGTAACGTGCCACTGTCGCCGGTTCTGACTTCGGGTGCAGGCTGATGACCCAGCGCCAGCGGCCGCTTTGTGAGAGCTCACGGACCTGGTCATAGAGGGTGTCGGCGGCGCTCCAGGAGGGGGAGAAGGTGGAATGGTACAGTACCACCGGACGGTCACCCTTTGTTTCACTAGGAAAATTAATGAACGGGTCGAGTTTGGGCCAGCCCGTTTCTTTGACCGTGAAGTGTCCGAGGCGCTCTGCCAGAGCCTGGAAGCCACGGGTATCGTTGGGGCCCGTCGTGCAGTAGAGGTCGAAGAAGCCGCGCACGTAGATATGGCGCGGTTTGCCGGCGTTGAAGCCATGAAACACCATGACCTTGACGCCAGGAAAGAAATCCGGGATGTGGTTACCTGGAGCGAAGTTCGCGATCGCCCCGAAGGCCTTCACTTCGGAGATGTCGTGAAGCAACCGTTCATCGGTGCTCAGCCGCTCGGCTCCGGGTCCATCAAAGAACCACGCGGCTTCGTCGCCGCGATTCCTCATAGCCGCCTGAAGCGGGCGGAGTATTCCGAGGGCGTAGCGTTCCGAGCCGTAGAGCAGGTAGCGCCGGGCCATCGCTAGATTCGCAACCGGTGCTCGTCGAGCAGCTCGGACGCGCTGCGACGCGAGTCCGGGTTGCGGACCAGCTCGAAGTGTCGGAATCGTTTGTAGACGGCGTAGTTCGCCGCGACGTGTGCTGCGATCACGCCACGCCTGCCGTCGAGAAAGGCGAGTCGCAGCAGGTAATCCTTGAGAAAGGTGCCGAGGAACACGAAGGGATAGGTCCACACCCTCGGCTTGCGTTTCCCGTCGACCCTCTGGATCGCCCACAGCTCGGCGTAGCGGAGGACCTTGAGCTGTTTGTGAACCAGGGACGGGCTCTGGTAGTGGTTGAACGGTCGCCGAAATCTGAGGACTCTTCCCTCGAACACGAGCGATTCGTGGACCTTCGTGTCGGTCCAGCGTGCCCTCCGGCGGTGGTAGAACCGCCCCTTCATTTCGCCGACCATCGGGCGGTACCATCGCATCACTTCCCCCATGTACCAGGCGCTGCGGGGCAGCATCGCTCCGGCGGCCTTCGAGTCGATGATGTCGGGAAGGCGTTGCCTGAACTCTCGAACGAGCGAGTCGGAGAGCGCCTCGTCGGCGTCGAGGAAGAGGATCCAGTCGTGGGCGGCCTGTTCGCTCGCGAAGTTGCGCTGCGGGCCAAAGCCGAGCCAGGCCTGGTCGACGACACGAGCGCCGTGCTGCTGAGCGACTTCGCGCGTACGATCCGTGCTACCGGAGTCAACGACGAGCTTCTCAGAGACAAATGGGACGCTGTCGAGGCAACGTGCGATGTTGTTCTCCTCGTTGTGGGTGATGACGAGCAGGCTGACAGGAAAGCTGACGTTGCTCTCGCTCACCGACTTCTCCTCACGCGGGTTCGCAGGAAATTCCGACCGCGCCGTGCCGCCCCGTATCGGGCCGGCGGATAAGGCTGACGGGCGCCGCGGCGCCTCACCGATCCCACGCAGCACCTACTCCTTAGCGCGAAAGGAGCCTACGTTGGAGACCTCCAGCGGTCAAACGCGTAGAACCCCATGGCCCTACGCTACGGCGGCGAGACTCGCTGGGCGCAGCCTCGGGGCTTTCCAAACTTTCAGGCGGACGGCGTAACCCACGGCCGGGTAATAGCGTATCGTATTACGTGCTTCCTCCCCCTCGACGATCAGGCGTTCCGGGCGGGATCTGGCATCTCCGGGCTCGGTGGGGGGTTCCTCCTGCCATCGAAGTTGAAACCTCGGGGGCCTGCGTGATAGGAACTCAAGCGTGCGAGTGGGATTGCAAGTTGCCTAGGTGAACGCGAGGTTCGAGCAGTGGATTGGCGACGGGCTCGCTCGTTGGACCGGAGTTGTAATCGATCGGGCACTCGCCGTGTGTCTGGTTTTTGTGCTGGCCAGCGTCGGCGTCGGCTTCTACACGACGCGTAACCTCGGGATCAACGCGGATCTGGAGGCGATGTTCTCCGCGGATCTTCCCTACATGGTTCTGGAGCACGAGTTCGAGGAGCGTTTTCCCGTCCTCGACCGCAACGTCCTCATCGTCATCGACGCGGACACGACGGAGCAGGCCGGGGAGGCGGCCGACGCCCTCGTTTCTCGGATGCGGAGTTCCCAGGGGCTGTTTCACACTATCTACCTTCCTAGAGACGAGTTCTTCGACGAGCACGCGTTCTTGTACATGGACCTAGACGACCTCCGGGGGCTGTCTTCCGGCCTGGCGACCGCGTGGCCCTTACTCGGCGGCCTGTCCGGAGATCCGACGCTGCGCGGTTTTTCCGCCATCCTCGGGCGTGGCCTGAGCGCCGCGGGGGCCGGGGAGGCTGCCGCGAAGCCGCTCGAAGCGATGCTGGATCGCTTCGATGAAGCCGTCAGAGCCGTACTCGATGGCCGAGACTACCGTCTGTCCTGGGCTGAGGTCGCCGCCGGGCGCGACTTCGACGTCGGTGAGCGCCGCCGGTTCGTTCTTGCCGAACCCGTTCTCGATCTGACCAAGTGGGTGGCGGGGGAAGAGGTGATGTCCTCGTTGCGCAGGTGGGCCGACGAGCTAGAAGCCGCCGGCGGGGTGCGCATACGTCTGTCGGGAAACATGGCGCTGAACTATGAAGAGATGGGCTTGGTTCAGTACCAGTCCCAGATCGCTGGCGCTGGCTCCTTCCTCCTGGTCAGTGCGCTTCTCGTGTTCGCGATGCGATCCTACCGGCTTGTATTTTCTACGATGATCACGCTTGTCGTCGGTCTGCTGTGGACGGCGGGCGCCGCTGCGGCAACGGTCGGGCATCTTAACGTGATCTCGATGTCCTTTGCCGTCATCGTTCTCGGGCTCAACGCCGACGCCGGCATTCACGTCTGCGTTCGCTACCAGGAGCTCGCGGCGGCTGGTGCCGAGCACTACGAGGCCATGCGAGAGACGATGCGGGACGTAGGCACGTCGATCATGCTCTGCGGGGTAACGACGGCCGTCGGGTTCTATGCTTTCGTTCCGACCGACTTCGCCGGCGTCGCCGAGCTCGGGGTGATCGCCGGCAACGGGATCTTCGTTGGTCTGTTTGCGTGTTTCACGCTGTTACCCGCTCTCATCACGCTCATGTTGGGACGAGGGCATTCTATCGGCAACCGTGCGGTCACGGGTGGCCTGCACGCTCTGCCACAGTTTTCCACACGCTATCCACGTTGCGTGGCGGCTGGTGCGCTGGTGCTCGGGGTCGGTGGCGCTCTGATGCTACCGCGGGTGTACTTCGACCAAAACCCCCTCCACGTGCGCGATCCCGGGGCCGAGTCGGTCAAGGTCCTCGAGGAGCTCATGCGCGATGGCGGCGCCTCGCCCTGGGATCTCAGCGCGGTCAGCACCGACCTCGACGGCGCCGAGCGGCTGAGCGAGCGACTTCGAGGACTGCCGGAAGTCGAGAAGGCGACGACACTGCGCGATTTCGTTCCGGGGCAGCAGGAGCAAAAACTCGCGCTGCTCGAGGGCCTGGCCAGTCTCGCGGGGCGTCCGGTGCAGCGGGACGAGGGATTCGCCGAGCCGACTTTTGAAGAGCAGATAGAGGCCTTGCGTGGTCTCGAACAGCTCCTGTCGCGGGAGCCACTGGGGCCCGAGGGCGTTGACGCGGGCAAGCGGTTTGGTAGCGGAGGGGCCTCGGCGATCGTCGATAGCTCCATGCGTTTGCGGGACAGCCTGCGGTCTTTGCTCGAGGGGCTCGGGTCGGACGAGGAAGCCGGGGCGACGATCGCTACTCTCGAGCGCAGCCTGCTTGGGGGCTTACCGGACCAGCTGGCGGCCCTGCGGCGAGCCGTGACGGCGGGTCCCGTGACCTTGGAAAACCTGCCACCGGGGCTCGTCCGGAGGATGTTGTCCAGGGCCGGTGAGGCCCGGGTTCGCATATCCCCGGTCGACGACATGAACGATAACGACGCGCTAGACGGTTTTGTCCTGGCGGTGCAATCGGTCGCACCCGACGTGACCGGAAGCGCGGTTCGTATACACGTCCACGCGAGAGAGGCCGTGCGCGCCTTTCAGCAGGCTCTGGGCGCGGCCATTCTCATCATCGCCGTGCTGGTGTTCATGATCTGGAGAAACGTCGGCGACACGGTCCTGGTCATGATGCCGTTGACGCTGGCCGCCGTTCTCACCGCCGCATCATCGGTCTTGCTGAATATTCCCTTCAACTTTGCCAACATAGTCGTGCTGCCGCTGCTGCTCGGAATAGGCGTCGACAGCGGCATCCACTTGGTCCACCGCTCGCACCACGGCGGCGTGGGCCGACAGCACCTGCTCGAGACCAGCACCGCGCGCGGCGTGTTTTTCAGTTCGCTGACGACGATCGCGAGTTTCGGAACGCTCGCCTTTGCCACTCACCGGGGCATGGCGAGCATAGGCAGGCTGCTCACGGTTGGCGTAGGTTTGGCGTTGGTCTGCAACCTGTTCATTCTTCCGGCGCTCATCGAGTTGCGTTCGAAAAAAGCCGTGCGTCGCGCGTCCGCCAAGGTCCCCGCGTAGAGCCGGCGGTCCCCGTAGGGTCGCTGGCCTCAGTCCGGGAACGGATCGTCCGGACGCTCGCCGCGCGCCCGCGGGGCGAATACGTTTATGACCTTCATGATGGAGCGCGCGAGCGGGCTCCACGAGATGTCGGAACTGTGGTAGCCATAGGTATCCAGAACGCCACGGTCGACGGGCGCGACCGCGGCGTCGGGGTTGCGGCGATTCCACTCGGCCGCGGCACGTGAGAGGAACACCGGCCCCGTCGTCGCGAGCACGTGCCAGAAGTAGACGTGAAAGAAGCGTCGCGCCGCGTAGCGCGGAAGCTCGTCGATCAGGTAACCGAAGAAGGGATGGCCGGGCCGGGCGGCGTAGATCAGCGCGTTGTTGAGCGCCAGCGCGCCCTTGGGCAACGAGAAAACCAGTTCCTGCAGTCGGCCTGGCCTGCGCCACAGGGGCTCGATCAGAACCTCGCGACCGGCGAGGAGAGGCGCTACGTTGCGGTAGCAGCGATAATCGATGTCGACGTAGAGCCCCCCTTGATCAAAGACGATGAAATACTTTGCCACGTCGATCTTTTGAATCATGCTGTACGAATCAAAGATGGGAAGAAACGAAGGGGCGGTACTATCGATCAACGCGCGGATCGACTCCTCGGACCAGATAACGCAGTTGGCGTCTGGATTGCATCGCAGCCAGGAGTCGCGAAGAGGACGATAGCTTTCAGGGACTCGCGCTTCTCCTTGATACCAGATGAAGTGAAACAGTGGGGTGGACGGCGCCATCACGGGCAGAACCTGTTGCTGGGGGGTTGTCATCGTCAGGCCTAGTGTGCACCACGGAAGGAGCGCGAGAGCAATTCTTATTGGATGCGAGAAAAAAGTACAGTCGCCGAGCCACCGCCGTTGAGACCGGCCGGAAGCCGCGCTAGTCTGGCTCGAACCGGGCCGGACCGCTCGCTACCCAGTGGACGCAACACGATCGACATTCCCGTGGTGGAAAGAAGCGGTATTCTACCAGATCTATCCTCGCTCCTTCGCGGGCACCACCGGCAGCGGCGTCGGTGATCTGGCGGGCGTTCTCTCTCGGCTGGATTACCTTTGCAGACTCGGTATCGACGCCATCTGGCTGTCGCCGTTCTATCCATCGCCGATGCATGACTTCGGTTACGACGTCGCCGACTATTGTGACGTCGATCCTATCTTCGGATCCATGAAGGACGCCGAGGAGCTGATAGAGGCGGTTCACGATCGCGGAATGCGAATCATCATCGATTGGGTGCCGGGCCACACCTCCCTGTTGCACCCCTGGTTCGTCGAGGCACGCTCGTCTCGCACCAGTCCGCGACGCGACTGGTACATCTGGCGGGACCCGTCTGACGACGGGGGCTGTCCCAACAACTGGATCGCCGCCTTTGGCAACGTTCCGGCCTGGACCTTCGACGAAGGAAGCGGCCAGTACTATCTCCATTCGTTCCTAGCCGAGCAGCCCGACCTAAACTGGAGCAACCCCGAGGTGCGTGAGGCCATGCACGGCGTGCTTCGTTTCTGGCTCGACCGTGGCGTTGACGGTTTTCGTGCCGACGTGGTCCACAACATCGGTAAGGATTCTGCTCTGGCCGACGTGGGCGACGCGAGAAAAAATCTGCCTCGGTTTCTGCTCAACGAGGAGGCAGCTACCCACGGGTATCTCCGCGAGGTTCGCAGTCTCCTCGATGGATACCCGGGGGAACGGATGATGGTAGGCGAGGTGGTATTGTTCTCCATCGATCAGATGAGCAGCTACTACGGTCAAGAGGACGAACTCCATCTAGTGTTCAACTTCCGCTCCCTCTATACACCCTGGGAAGCTCGAGAGTGGGGCGATTGCATAGCCGATACCACGCGCTCCCTGGCCAAGCTGGGAGCCTGGCCCGCCTGGGCGATGTCCAATCACGACCTGCCCAGGCAGCGTACTCGTTTCGGTAGCGAAGCCTGCGCCCGCGCGGCCGCCCTGATGCTGCTTACGCTGAGGGGGACGCCCTTTCTCTATATGGGTGAAGAACTAGGACTCGAAGACGCCGAGGTGCCCCAGGACCGCCGCTTGGATCCGGGAGGTCGAGACGGCTGCCGTGCTCCGATACCCTGGAACGGTGGGCCGCTCGCCGGCTGGCCCACCGATCCCTGGCTGCCTTTTCCCCCCGACGCCGACAAACGCAACGCTGCGGAGCAGAGCCCCGACCAGACCTCGATGCTTTCCCATTACCGGGCGCTGCTCCGAGCACGACGCGGAAGCGTCGCCCTGCGCCGTGGGTCGATGCGAAGAATCGACGCTCCAGGGGGGGTGCTGGCCTACCAGCGGATGGCGGCGGCGGATTCGCGAACCATTCTCATCAATTTTTCCGGCGACAGCATCGACTGTGAGGTTATCCCCGAGGGCTGCATCGAGGTCGCGAGCGACGGCGCGAGGGAGACGGGTGCGCGCTTCGACGGCCGACTCGGGCCCTACGAGGCGCTTCTTCTTCGTCCGCTCAACCCTCGCAGCCCATAACGGCCTTCACCTCGAGGAACTCCTCGAAGCCGAAGTCACCCCACTCACGCCCGTTCCCCGATCGCTTGTAGCCACCGAAGGGAGCACTGAAGTCCGCCTGGGCGCCGTTGATGTGGACGTTGCCCGTGCGCAAGCGGGCCGCGACAGCCTGAGCGTGCTCGTTGTCGCCAGACTGGACGTAACCCGAGAGTCCGTAGACCGTGTCGTTGGCGATCCGGACGGCGTCGTCTTCGGTTTCGTAGGGTAGGATCGACAGGACCGGACCGAAGATCTCTTCGCGAGCTACGGTCATGTCGTTGCTCACTCCGGCAAACACGGTTGGTTTGACGTAGTAGCCCTTCTCGAGCCCCTCAGGCTTGCCCGGCCCGCCGGTCACCAGCTCCGCGCCTTCCTCGATACCCTTCTTGATGAGCCCCTGGATCTTGTTGAACTGAGCCTCGCTGACGACCGGGCCGATGTTGGTGTCGTCGCTGGCCGGATCGCCGACCTTGGTAGCCTCGGCGGCCCGCTTGGCGATGGCCACGGCGTCGGCGTGCCGGGCCGCCGGAACCAACATGCGCGTTGGCGCGTTACAGGACTGGCCACTGTTGGTGAAACAGGACTGTACACCACCGCGGACGGCTTTCTCGAGATCGGCGTCGTCGAGGATGATGTTCGCCGACTTGCCTCCGAGTTCCTGAGTAACGCGCTTGACGGTGTCGGCGCCGGCCGTCGCGACCGCCGTTCCGGCGCGGGTCGAGCCGGTAAAGGACACCATGTCGACGTCGGGGTGAGAAGACAGCGCGGCGCCCACGGTCGGTCCATCACCGTTGACGAGGTTGAAGACTCCGGCCGGCACCCCGGCTTCGTCGAGGATGTCGGCGAAGACGACGGCGTTCAGCGGCGCGACCTCGCTCGGTTTGAGCACCATCGTGCAACCGGCCGCGAGCGCTGGCGCAACCTTGCACGCGATCTGGTTGATGGGCCAGTTCCACGGCGTGATGAAACCGCATACGCCGACGGGTTCCTTGAGGATGCGGGTCGTACCCCTGAGCTGGCTGAAGTCGTAACCCTTGAGCAGCTCGAGGGCCTGTGCGAAGTGGGCCAGCCCCGATGGGGCCTGGGCCGCGCTAGCCAGCCACGCGGGGGCGCCCATCTCCATGGAAATCGTTTCGGCGAGCTCCCCGAGTCGGCCCTGATAGGCGGCGATGATCTTCTCGAGAAGGGCGACGCGCTGCTCCTTGCTCGTCTGCGAGTAGGATTCGAAGGCGGTCTTGGCGGCGGCAACAGCCCTGTCAACGTCCGCGTCACTGCCGAGGCTGATACGTCCGACCGCTTCCTCGGTGGCGGGATTGATGACGTCGAGCGGGTTGGGCAGCGCGGGCTCGACCCACTGACCGTCGATGTAGAACTTCAGAAATTCCTTCACAAGAGATCCTCCTCAGCCGATGGCGATCGTCCTTATCCTCGATCGTAGCCGCAGTTGCAACGACGTCGGCGTCCCCGCCGCTGGGGTGGGGCAATCGGTGGCTGCGTGAGTAGTTGCTGGCTTTGCGAGGGGGCAACGGCCAGGGTCAAGCTCAGCGCGTCGGATCGACTGGAAACTCAGCGGCGAAATCCGGGCTCGCGACGGTTGCCTGGACCTTGGTCTCGAACCCGGACCGTAGCTGCCAGCAGATGTAGTTCACACGAAGGTCGTCGATCGCGAAGCGCAGCAAAGCATCGGTGTCGCCGGGCGGCTCGACGGTGTCGTAATTGGGCCACTGGACCTCCACCATGATTGGAGAGATGCCATGGTAGAGGGGGTAATAGGGGTAGGCAGCGATCGCCGTGTTCGGTTCGACATCGGGGCCCCCGATACCAACGTGGCGCTCGCGCGCGTGCGCCGTGAGCGCGTCAAACAGGGCCGTAGCATTGGCCCCCTTCAGCCAGTTGAGGTACAGCGCGGTTACTGTGTCAGGGAAGGCGTCTGCCAGTGCGTCTATGCGTAGACCGAGTTCCGTGGCGTATCCCTCCGGGGTGAACTCCGGTCCTAGCTCCGAGACCGGATGACCTGGAGCAGACTCGGCAGTTTTGACGACCTCGAGGAAAGGATCGTCCGAAAACGCTACACCTAGCGCCTGGATGAGGGCCGTGTAGCGCGCGTTCACGGCGGAGACCCAGCGGTTGGCTATGTAACCGGTCTGGTCGTCACCCACGTAGCCACCGGCGTATTCCGCCGTTCGCATATAGAGCGGCACGGGGATGAAAGGGTTGCCCGCAAACGACTTGTCGCGGATCATGATCATGAGCCGCTTGTTGATGGATTTCACCGCCGCGAGGTCGGCGGCGATGGCGCTGAAGTCGTAGACTCCCATGTCGCCTTCGAGAGCCACCCAGTTGTATACGTTGCTGACGCCTCTTACGTCGGGGTTGTCACGGATAGCATCCAGCGCTTCCTGGCCGATCGACCCGCCACTGAGGAGAAGGTAATGCCCCGGATGAAAACGCAGCGAGGTCCCGGGGAAGGTCAGATCCGGGCAGCTAGCGTTGGCCGAGCCGTCATCGAGGCTGTCGCAGTCGCGGTTGAGGTCGCCGATCTCGTTAATCGCCAGGCACGAAACGCAGGCCGTCTCTCTTTCCAGGCAGGCGTGCAGCGAGGATGCGTCGCTCGCTCCGCAGGCGGGAAAGGCGGCGAGCAGGTCCACCCCCGAGCACCTGGCTGCGATATCGCCGGCGAGCTTGCTCTGCGATCCGCAGGCCTTGGCGACCTTAGCCTTGGTGTCGGCACCGATACAGGCTTCGAGGCCCGAGGAGTCGATGATGGTTCCCTTCTTGAGGCCGCGCTTGGTGCAAGCGTTGTAGTCCTTCAGTCTGGCGTCGTAGCATTTTGTAATGTCTCTGGTCAGCGCCTGCTGGCATTTCGCCGCAGCCACGTCATCGGATTCCCGCAACAGGGCAGTGTCGAGATCGCCGGCGAAGACCCGGTCGGTAAGTGATGCGGCAGCCGTCATCGCCGCGATACTCGCTATGGCCGGAACGCGCATGCCGACCGAGGGCCGTCGAGGGCTCCCCGGTGGGTCCTCGCCCACACAGCGCTTGGAGAATCCTCTGGCCATCTTGTCCTTGGACCTGGACACCTTGCCGCGAGCATCGGCGACGATGCAGGTCTCTGCGGTGGCTCCTGGAGGTAGCTTGAGCTTGCCGTACTGCTTTACGCAGGAGTAGAGGGCCTTGCCCTCGATCTTGGCGGTTTTCGCAAAGCCCTTGTCGAAGGTCGTGAGGCACTTCTGCTGGTCAGGCGTAAGGCCCTGAGCCCCCGCCAGGGACGGTGACGAAAGTGCAAAAAAAGCCAGCAGCGCGATGATAAGGGATCGGCGCGAGCCGTCGGGCGGGCCTGAGCGCAATCGGGATTTCACGGAATCGCTCCTTCGAGACCGAGCCTAACCCGCCACGGAGCGTAAGTCCATGGAGTTTTTGCGCGGTTGAGCACCGGGGCGGCTTCGGGCGACCGCGGCTGGCCCCCCCAGCGAGGGTGTACTTATCCCTCTATTCGTTCTATCGGGTAAAACTCTTGGCGAGTCTTGGAGGAGAATGCGATGTCGACTAACAAACGGATAAACCCACCGGGTACCGAGGCGATCTACGAGGCCTACAAGTTCTCACAGGCGGTGGTCGCCGGCGGCCGCGTGGACGTCGCCGGACAGGTCGGGATCACGACCGACATGAACATTCCAGACGGCATCAAGGAGCAGACCCGGCAGGCGTTTTCCAACCTCAAGACGGTCCTTGAGGCCGCGGGGTCCTCGCTGGGAAAGGTCACCCATATAACCCAGTACTTTACCGATATCGGCGAGGTATCCGCGTCTGACGAGGTCTTCGTTGAGTTCTTCCCGAACGACTACCCGGCTCGCACCGTCGTGCAGGTTGGGGCGCTGGTGCTGCCACAGCTCAAACTGGAGGTCCAGGCCACCGCGACTCTCGAAGACTGATTGGTCAGCGGCGGATCGGGTGGCTTTGAGGCGAGGCAGGCCGGTCCAGCTTTACAAAACTTTACCTCGGGGAAAAACGCCTGAAACCCTCCCTTCGTCCAATGCATGCAGTAGGGGCCGAACACTGCCCCAGCAACACCATGGAGAGACGAGGAGAATCAGACAATGAGTGAACCAACGACAACCCCATCCCCACCGCAGCGGAGCCGGGCTGCCAAGAGCCACCGCTGCCGTCGCCGCAAGCTCTGGCACCGTGCCACGACAGTCCTCTTGGTCGCTGGAGCGGTAGTCGGGTCCGTCTACCTGCTGACGCCGGCCTCGAGCGCTAGAGCCTTCGGCGTCTTCGGCCCGCCGCATCACTGTCACCACGCCCCTGGGCACTGGCGAGGTCCGGACAAGGAAGAGATGCAGGCCCACGCCAGGATCGCAGCCGAGAGAGTGCTGGACCGCATTGACGCGACCGATGGCCAGCGTGAAATCATACTCGGCGTGGTCGACCGCGCCGTCGCCGATCTCGCGGAGATCAGCGGTGACCGCTTCGAGCTGCGCCGGGAGATCCTGTCCGAGCTCACCGCGCCGTCGGTAGACAGAGCTTCCCTCGAGAGCCTGCGGCGCCGCAAGCTCGAGGTCTTCGACAGGCTATCGCGGCGCGTGGTCGACGCGGTAGGCGAGATCGCGGAGGTTCTCAGCCTGGAACAACGACGAGAGATAGCCGACCATTTCAGGGGCAGGCACGGTTAGAGCGTCCGGGGTCGGTGTCTCGATCAAGCGATGAGCCGGAGGTGGCGCGGGCAGCTCGTGCCCCGCACCACCTCCGGCGACCTTGGTCGGCGAGTCGGATAGGATAGGCCGCGATGTCGGATAAACTCCTCCTGATCGAAGACGACACGCGGCTCGCCGAGATGCTCGTGCAGTACCTCGGCGAGAACGGTTTTATGGTTTGTCGTAGCGAGGATGGGCTCGGCGGCCTCGAGCTCTCTCGCGCCCAGCGCTTCGACCTGATCGTTCTCGACGTCATGCTTCCCGATATCGACGGTTTCGAGGTGTGCCGGAGGGTCCGAGCCGAGTCCGACGTTCCTGTCCTCATGCTCACCGCCCGTGGGGATCCGACCGATCGCATCGTAGGCCTCGAGTTGGGAGCCGACGACTATCTTCCCAAGCCCTTCGAGCCGCGCGAGTTGCTTGCTCGGCTGCGCGCCCTGCTGCGGCGTGCCCGACCGTCGGGCTCGAACCTCAGGCCCTTGCTTCGCTTTGGCCGTCTCGAGATCGACCGCGACGCCCGCCTCGTGCGAATAGACGGGGAGGTTCGTGACCTGACCTCTTATCAGTTCGAACTGTTGTGCGTACTCGCTGAGAACGCCGGCCGGGTGATGTCGAGGGACCTGATCATGGACCGGCTCGCCGGCGGCGGCGTGACCGCGTTCGACCGCAGCATCGACGTTCACGTGTCGCGCATACGATCGGCGATCGAGGCCGACCCCCGCAAGCCGCGGCGCATACTCACCGTGCGCGGCGTGGGCTATCTCTTCGCCAAGAGTCAGGACGAGGACGCGACGGTCTGATGCGCCGCCTCTACCTGCAGATCTACGTCGGCTTCGTGATCCTCGCCTTGTTCGTAACCTTCTGCGCGGGGATGGTGGCCTGGTCGGTGCGAAGCGACGCGAGACAGGTTCCGCCGTTCTTCGCCGGTGCGGTGCACATGATAGCCGAACACTTGCCGCCGGCCGGCCGGCCGGCCAGAGAACTTCAGGGCGCGCTCGTGAGGCTGGCACATCGGCTCCACGTAGACGCGACCGTCTGGGGGCCCACCGGCGAGAGGCTCGCGTCGGTCGGAGAGCCGATTCCGGCGCCACCAATCGATTCGGACCGCGCGACCTGGAATCGCAGGCGAGGGGGGCCACCCGGGGTGACCGTGAAACTCCGCGACGGCCGGTGGCTGGCGCTCGGGCTACGACACGGCCCGCACGGCCGCGGAGTGCACTGGTTGCTCAGGTTCGCGCTTCTCGCCGGAATCCTGGCGATCGGCACCTACCCGGTGGCGCGACGCATCGCCGGCAGGCTGGAGCGTCTGCGATCGGCGGTTGACGACTTCGGTGCTGGCGAACTCTCGGCGCGGGTACCGGTCGAGGGTCACGACGAAGTGGCCGACGTCGCCCGCAGCTTCAACCGGGCGGCCGACCGCATAGAAAACCTGCTTGACACCCAGAAGCGCTTGCTGAGCAGCGCCTCCCACGAGCTGCGCTCGCCCTTGGCCAGGTTGCGTGTAGCCGTTGAGCTGATGGGTGCCGACGCCAGCCCCGAACTGCTAAAGGAGGCCGAGACCGACATCACCGAACTCGACGTACTCATCGAAGACCTTCTCCTTGCGGCTCGTCTGGACAGTCGCGATCCCCTCGAGAGCACCGAAAGCGTCGATTTGCTCCCCCTGCTGCTTGAAGAGTCGGCGCGCGTGCAGGCCGAGGCATCTGGTGTTTCGGTGACCGTGGACGGCAACGCTCGCCTTCTCAGGCGTCTGATCCGCAACCTGCTGGAAAACGCTCGCAGGTACGGCGGCGACGGCGAGATCGAAGCGAGGGTCGGGCCGCTCGACGAGGGCGCCGGAGCGCTCCTGGCCGTCGCCGACCGGGGCCCGGGGGTTCCGGTGTCGGAGCGCGCGAGGATCTTCGAGCCCTTCTACCGGCCCGAAGGGGCGTCGGAAGGCAAGGTCGCGGGGAGCGGCCTCGGGTTGTCTCTGGTTCGTGAGATCGCCCGCCGTCACGGCGGCGAGGTTCGTTGCCGCGCTCGCGAGGGAGGGGGGTCGGTCTTCGAGGTCGACCTGAGGGGTAGATCCGCCGGGGAGGCGGGCGGGGCTTCTTCCAGGGCGCGAGGAAAGGGCGCCTAGGTCGATCAGGCCCGCTGGCTGCTCACCGATACGACTTCGCCGGTCATGTACGACGAGTAGTCGCTCGCGAGAAACACCATCACGTTTGCCACTTCCCACGTTTCGGCGCTTCGGTTGAAAGCCTCCAGGCCGACCAGCTCGTCCAGGGTCTCTTGAGGGATGGCCTTGGAGAGGTACCTGTGCATGGCGAGGCTGGGCGCGACGGCGTTGACGCGCACACCGTAAGGGGCTGCCTCGATCGCCGCACAACGCGTGAGTGCTGCGACACCTGCCTTGGCCGCCGCGTAGTGGGCCTGGCCGGCTTGTGCCCTCCACGCCAGTACCGAGGCATTATTCACGATAACACCGCTGCCGCGTTTGATCATCTGGGGCAGGACAGCGCGCATCATGCGGAAGGTTCCGGTCAGGGTGACGTCGAGCACCGCGTGCCACTGTTCGTCGGTCATGTCGACGACGTTCGCGGTCCCGCCGAGACCAGCGTTGTTGATCAAGAGGTCTATGCGACCGAGCTCATCCGTCGCGCGGGCCACCAGGGCGGCTACGTCTTGCTCCTTGGCTACGTTGCAGAGCATGGATGCCACGGGGCTCGAGCCGATTTCGCCCAGCTTGGCGGCTGCTTCTCGAAGGCGGCGCTCGTGGATGTCGCTGATCATGACGGTCGCGCCTTCCTCGACGCAGCGTCTGGCGGTGGCGTATCCGATGCCGGTGCCGGCGGCGGCGGTGATCAACACGGTCTTGCCCTCAAGAAGAGCGTGGGATGAAGGGTAGGGGGGAGCTGTAACCGTCATGTGGAAGTCCTTTGCTGTCAGGAGCTCGGCGGGCGCGGTTCGCGGGGAAGGCCCAGGCCGCGCTCGGCGATGATGTTTCGCTGCACTTCGTTGGTGCCGGCGTAGATCGTATCGGATCGGGTGAACAGGTACAGCCGTTGAAGACTCGTTAGCCTGTAGGGGGTGCCGTCGGTGATTTCCGACTGGGCACCGAGGACGTCCATCGCGAGCTTGCCGAGCTCTCGGTGCCAGCTCGCCCAGTAGAGCTTGTAGATGAGCGCCTCGCGGCCGAGCTCGGAGCCGTCGCCGCTACTCAGCATGCGCAGGGTGTTGAAACGCATTATGCGCAGGCCGATCCAGGCTTGGGCCAGACGCTGGCGTATGAGCGGGTCCTCGGCGGCGCCGTTGCTGCGCGCCCGGTCCATGATCTCTTCGAGTTCGTTGTGAAAGCGGAGTTGCTGGCCGAGGGTGGAAGCCCCGCGTTCGAAGGCCAGGGTTCCCATGGCGACCTTCCAACCATCACCGGGCCTGCCGACGACGTTGCCGGCCGCCGTGCGAGCGCCGTCGAAGAACACCTCGCTGAATTCCGCGTCGCCGGTTATCTGCACTATCGGACGGATCTCGATTCCCTTCTGCTGCATCGGCACCAGCAGGTATGACAGCCCGTGGTGGCGCCTGGACTCGGGATCGCTGCGGCAGAGGACGAAACACCAGTTGGACCACTCGGCCCAGGAAGTCCACACCTTCTGGCCGCTGATTACCCAGTCGCCGTCGCGTAGCTCGGCCTTGGTCTGTACGTTGGCAAGATCCGAGCCGGCGTTGGGTTCCGAGTAGCCCTGGCACCAGATGTCTTCTCCTTTGACTATGCCGGGGAGGAAGCGCTTCTTCTGGTCCTCGTCGCCGAAGGCGATCACCGTGGGACCGAGCAGACCCTCACCTATGTGACCTAAGCGTCCGGGTCCGCCCGCGCGCGCGTATTCTTCGTAGAAGATGACCTGCTGCATGAGGCTGAGGCCGCGCCCTCCGTGCTCGGGGGGCCAGCCCACGCAGGTCCACCCGGCTTCGCCCAGCCTGCGCTCCCAGGCGAGGCGTTCTTCGACCATGGAGCCCTCGTCTCCGGGGCCGCCGCGGCCGCGGAGAGCGGCGAACTCGCCGCTGAGGTTCTCTGCCATCCAGCCGGCGATCTCGTCGCGGAAGGCCTCGTCCTCATCGCTAAAGCGTAGATCCATTACCGTTCGTTTCCTCTTGCGGCGGCCTTGCGGGCAGCGATCGCCCGGGTCGGCAGGGCCCGGCGCCAGGCAGGATGAATTATAGTGGCGGCGCAGGCCCAGGGAAGCGCGCGCTGGACTTGGTCGGCCGTGACGGGGTTCGCGAGGACGAGGGGCCTCGGCGTCGGGGCTGTTCAGAGCGCTGGGCTCGGGGTAGTGTTTTTGTGCCCTGGCGGTGGATCGTGGATGAGGGGGGCGGCGTTTGCGCGGCTTTGCGTGCAGCCCTGGCTCAGGGGTGTCGGAAGTCCGCCCCGAGGGAAACGCCGGCGGCGTAGGGGGACGAGTCAAAGGAGGCCTTTGGTGAAACTCGGCGTAACGATCTTTTGCACGGATGAGGTGATCGGGCCGGTGGAGCTCGCCCGTGCGGCCGAAGAACGCGGTTTCTACTCGATCTACCTTCCCGAGCACACGCACATACCGACGAGCCGGCTCACCCCGCCTCCCACCGGCGAGGCCGAGCTGGCCGAAGAGTACAAACGGACGCTCGATCCTTTTGTCGCGCTCGCGGCGATCGCCGCCGCGACCGACAACATACGTCTCGGCACCGGGGTCTGCCTGCTGGCTCAGCGCGACCCGCTCATCGCGGCCAAGGAGGTGGCCACGCTGGACCTCGTTTCGCGCGGGCGTTTCGTGTTCGGTGTGGGTTTTGGCTGGAACCGAGAGGAAATGGAGAGCCACGGCGTTGACTACCGTTGCCGCCGCGAGATAACGCGCGAGAAGGTCTTGGCGATGCAGCACCTGTGGAGCGAGGAAGAGGCCTCGTTTCAGGGCCAGTTCGTGAGCTTCGAGAGGAGTTGGTCCTGGCCCAAGCCGGTCCAGCACCCGCGCCCTCCGGTGCTGGTCGGGGGTATGGCCGGGCCCAAGCTATTTGCCCACGTCGCCGAGTACGCCGACGGCTGGATGCCCATAGGTGGGGCGGGCATAGCCAGAGCGCTGCCCGATCTTCGGCGCGCCGCCGAGGATGCCGGTCGCGACCCGACTACGCTCAAGGTCGTGCCCTTCGGCACCGTGCCCGATCCCGGCAAGCTCGACTACTACGCTTCGCTGGGCGTCGAAGAGGTGGTGCTGAGGCTGCCGGCGGCGCCGGCTCCCCAGGTGTTGAAGGTGCTCGACGAATACGCGCGGCTGCTGTAGCCGCCTAACTGCTGTCGACCAGGCGTGTAGGAGTGAGGATGAAGGCTGAAGGAGAGACCATGGCCGCTCTGGTCGAGTCGGCTGCTGGTGTTTTTGGCGACCGCGTGGCGATCGAGGACGGCGAGACGATCCTCAGCTTTGCGCAGCTGGCCGCCGCGGGACGCCGCGCCGCACGGGCCTTTATCGCGACGGGCCTAGAACCCGGCGACCGGGTCGCGATCTGGGCGCCCAACCTCCACGAGTGGATAGTGGCGGCCATCGGCTTACAGTCGGCGGGCGCGGTGCTGGTCACTCTCAACACCCGCTTGAAGGGGGCGGAGGCCGGCTACGTGCTGGCGAAGAGCGGAGCGCGTGTTCTGTGCACCGTTGCCGACTTCCTGGGCACCAACTACCTGGAGCTGCTTCGCGGCGCGCTGGGCGGTGAACATCCCGAGCGTCCGGTCTCCGAGTTGCCGCAGCTGGAGAACCTCGTCTTGCTCCGCGGGGAGAGCGACGGCGCGCTGGGCTGGTCGAGATTTCTGGACTCTGCAGACGAGGTCTCCGAGGATCGCGCGGCTCGGCGCGCCGCCGCTCTCTCGCCGGAGGATCCCTCCGACATATTGTTTACTTCGGGAACCACCGGCAAGCCAAAGGGTGTCGTGACCTGTCACGGGCAGAACCTCCGTGCCTTCGAGGCCTGGAGCGAGCTGGTCGGGCTTCGAGAGGGCGATCGATACTTGATCGTGAACCCTTTCTTCCACGCTTTCGGCTACAAAGCCGGCTGGCTCTCCTGCGTCATGCGGGGGGCCACGATACTGCCTCATCAGGTCTTTGACGTCCCGGCGGTCCTGGAGCGCGTGGCCCGCGAGCGCGTGAGCGTGTTGCCGGGTCCACCGGCGCTCTATCAGAGCATCCTCGCCCACCCCGACCGCACGAACCATGACCTGTCGTGTCTGCGCCTCGCGGTGACCGGCGCGGCGGCGATCCCGGTGGAGCTGATCCATCGCATGCGGAGCGATCTGGGCTTCGAGACCGTCATCACCGGTTACGGCCTCACCGAGGCCTGTGGCATAGCCACGATGTGTCGCCACGACGACGACCCTGAGACCATCGCCACCACCTCGGGCCGCGCCATCCCCGAGGTCGAGGTCGTGTGCGTTGACAGATCCGGCCAAGAGGTTGCGCGCGGCGAAGCCGGCGAGGTCGTGATCCGCGGCTACAACGTCATGCGTGGTTACTTCGACGACGAACAGGCCACCGCGGAGGCCATCGACGACGAGGGTTGGCTGCATAGCGGTGACGTCGGTGTCATGGACGAGCGCGGCTACCTGCGTATCACCGACCGCATCAAGGACATGTTCATCATGGGGGGCTTCAACTGCTACCCCGCCGAGATCGAAAGCCTCATGCTCGCCAACCGAGAGCTCGCTCAGGTCGCGGTGATAGGCGTTCCAGACGAGCGCATGGGCGAGGTGGGCATGGCCTTCGTGCTGCCGGTGCCCGGCGCTTCGCCCAGCGTCGAGTCGATAGTCGCCTGGTGCCGTGAGAACATGGCCAACTACAAGGTGCCGCGCTACGTGGAACTCGTGGAGGAACTACCCATGAACGCCGCGGGCAAGGTCATGAAGTACCTGCTGCGCGAGCGCGCCGGTAAGCGCCGGGCCTGAGCGTCGTGCGGGGGAATGGGGTCAAGTCGTGGCTTTACCGCCGGCGGTTGCTCAGTGCTGTACCCTGGCCGGATAGGCACTCGAGTCGTCTTATAGACGTCGTCGTCAACCGAGATTCCTCAGCGACGTCGCAACAGTCGCATGTATACCTCGCGGCGATGAGCGAGACCGACCACGTAGATGACGACTTCGGTGGCGTGAACCTCGTAGAGAATACGGTAGTCTCCCGTCCTTATTCGGTAGGCCCCTTTGCGGCCCTTGAGCGGCACCGCGCCCGGTGGGCGAGGCTCGCTCGCGAGACCGTCGAGGATCTCCCGAACTGTGGCGCGGTGCTTCTTCGGCAGTCTGCGTATCTCGCTGACCGCCTCGCGATGCAGGACCAGTCTATAGATCGGTGCGGACATCCGACCACTCGACCCACGGACCCTCTCGTCGCTCCTCGATCAAGACAAGGTCCGCCGCGTCCTCGAGCCATGCTGCAATAGCTTCGGAGACCACAGCTTGTTGTTTCAGCCCGTGCTCTTCGCAGAAACGCTCGAGCGCGGCTTTCAGCTCGTCATCGATGCGGTGGGTGATCGCTGCCATATACAAACAGTAACACGCAAACAAGCAAATGCAAGCATTATGCATCTAGGGCTCCGCGGGGCGCCGTTGTAGCGTCCAGCAATTGATGTACGTGCATGTCCGCGGAGAATACGTGTCACATCCCCTATCCGAGACCGGACAGGTAAAGGGATAGGAGGGACGATATGTCGTTCTGGAAAAAGACAAGGTCATCGCGTCCGGCAGCCGCATAGCTTGAGGCGGGGCGTACTGAGAAGAGAAAGAGAAGCGTACGCCGCTCGGCGCCGGAGGACGCGGAACAACTCGGACAAGAGCAACGGGGAAGGGGAGACGTAGGGGCCTCCCCTTCCTGACCAGGGTTCGGGGTAGTAGGTGCTTACTGCGGGTCCTCGACGTGGATGTTCACGCCGTATCCGTTGGCGCGGTCGACCTGGCCGTCACCGTCCTTATCAATTTTCAGGTAGAGCTTGAAGTGGCCGTTGCCGATGTCGACCTGGCGCCTCCTGTCGAGGTGCAGCCCGGAAAACTGGAAGGTCAGCCTGGCCGAGTTTTCCGTCAGCAGCTCAAACGCTGGTACCGAGCCCGCTGCAGGGTCCTTCCTCGACCGAGGCGTGTACTTGGGTCTCGCGTCGAAACCAACGTATTCAGCGGCGCCGGCGTCGACCGTCCAGCTTACCGTCATGGATATCGGATCGCCGAGGCTGTAGTCGAAGTCCGCGAAGCTCGAGGACCAGGTGATCGTCGTGGCTCCCTTGGCCTTGGTGCTCGTCTTTACGAGCTCGACGGCGGCCGAGGCCTGTGCCGCGACAAAGACCAGCGCCGTGGCGACGCCCGCCAGCACTATGTACTTGCTTCTCATATTACTCCCTCCCGCGCTCTGTGTTTGGAGCGACCGCCGGTGGAATTGCCGGCGGTCTCCAGCGCCTGCCGGGATTACCGGCTGTACAAGGCCTAGCACGCGGAGGTGAAAGCCCGGTGAGGCGGGGGTGAAAAGACGGTGAACCGTCGATTACAATTTGATGAAAGCGGCTCCCGCGTGGGCCTGCTCGCGCCGTCGCGCCGGGCCCACGGTAGCTGCCGCAGGCCTGCCGGTGCCGGAGGCGGAACAACTCGAACAAGAACAGCAGGGACGGGAGGCCCGTTGGAGCCTCCCGCCGACCGACGCCCCCCGTTTTCCGCTTGTCAGCGGATCTAGCGGATCACTGGGGATCCTCGACGTGCAGGTTGACGCCGAAGCCGGCGAGCGTTTCAGGCTCGCCATCACCGTCCTTGTCTATCCTGAGATAGAGTTTTAGGTGGACGTTGCCGATTTCCACGTCACGTCGCTTGTCGAGGTGCAGGGCGAAAAAGTGGAAGGTAGCCGTGAGCGAGTTGCCCACCTGCGACGTAACCACGGGTCCAGAACCGTTCGCAGGGTCCTTCCTCGATTTGGGCGTGAAATGCCTGAGCACGAAGGAATCGTAACTTGCAGCCCCGGCGTCGACCGTCCAGTTTACCGTCAGTGTGATCGTATCGCCGATGGTGTAGTCCAAGTCCTGGAAGCCAGAGTCCCATTTGATCGTTGTAGCTCCCTTGGTCTTGGTGCTCGTCTTTACGAGCTGGACAGTGGCCGACGCCTGCGCCGCGAGAAAGACCAGCGCCGTGACGACGCCTGCCAGCACTATGTGTTTGTTTTTCATGGCCTTACCTCCTGGCCGTTCACTCCTTTGTCGGCGGTATTTTCAGCTACGGGTCCGCGGAACGAACCCGTCCCCCACAGGCGATAGCTTACGCTCGGCGGGTTAAGCGAAGATGAGCAGAAGATGAACAAGGGATGAACAAAGGATTACAATTTGCTGACACGGCGCGCCACCGAGTAGCTCGGGGCGCCGGCGGGACGCACGCGAACGCACCTTGGCGGGCTTGGCCCGAGGCCGCTTCAAGCCGCCTGGCCGCTTTCTGCCCAGGCTCTTAGCTGGTATCCGACGCCGCGGATGGTGTGGATCAAGGGCCTGTCGGAAGCGTCATCGATCTTCTGGCGCAGGCGCCGTATGTACACGTCGACCACATTGGTCGATGGATCGTGTTCGTAGCCCCAGACCTGCTCTTCGATGATGGTCCGGCTAAGGACCCGCCCCGGGTGGCGCATCAAGAGCTCCAGCAGCGCGAACTCGGTGGGCGTGAGATCGACGGGCCTGCCGGCCCTGCTGACCTCGTGGGCGCTCCTGTCCAGGGACAGGTCGCCGACCCTGTAGACCGGCTCGAGTTCGAGTTCTTCGGGCCGGCGCAGCAAGGCCCGCACACGGGCGAGCAACTCCTCGAAGGCGAAGGGTTTGGTCAGGTAGTCGTCGGCTCCGGCCTCGAGCCCCCTGACCTTTTCCTCTACCGAGTCGCGCGCCGTGATCATCATTATCGGCGTGCGGATACCCTTCTCGCGCAGGCGGCGGCAGGCCTCGATGCCGTTCTCGTCCGGCAGTATGATGTCCATGAGGATGAGATCATAGATTCCGCTAAGCCCCATCTCGATCCCGCGCAGACCGTCAGCGGCGGATTCCACCTGGTAACGCTCGGCCTCGAGCCCCTTCCGTATGAAGCAGGAGACCCGGCTGTCGTCCTCAACGAGAAGCAGGCGCATCCGAATTCCTCCCCGCCTCAGCCCGCCGAGCGCGGCAGCGAAACCGAAAAGGTCGTTCCCGCGCCGAGGCGGCTCTCGACCGTGATTTCTCCCTGGTGGGCCGCGACGATGGAACGGGCTATGGAGAGTCCGAGTCCGCTGCCCTCTTCCGGAGTTCCACGCTGGAACAGCGTGCCTTCCACCCGGTAAAAGCGCTCAAAAATATGGGGTATGCTGTCGTCCGGGATGCCGATGCCGGTGTCGGTCACGCGCACCGTCGCGCGATCGGCGTCCACCGCCAGTGCCATCAAAACCTCCCCCCCCTTTTTCGAGTATTTTATGGCATTATCGGCTAACACAAAGAAAAGCTGACGCAAGCGCTGCTCGTCTCCCCAGACCACGGCCGAATCTCGCAAGTCGAGGTTCAGCGCGAGTTCTTTCAGCGTGCAAAGGCCTTTGGCTTGTTGGCCCACCTCCTCCAGCACGGGGCCCAGGTCCACCGGCGTCATATCGTACTGAACCTGCCCTGCTTCCGAGCGCGCCAGGAAGAGCAGCTCGTCGACGAGAAGGCCCATCTGGCCGGTCACGGCGAGGATGGTCTCCAGGCCCTGGCGGTAGTCCGCGGCCGAGCCGTCGCGTGCGCGAAGCGCCACCTCGGCTTCACCCCTGATGATGGTAAGCGGCGTGCGCAGCTCGTGAGAGACGTCGGCGTAGAAGCGTTGCTGGTCCTCGGACGAGCGTCTGAGCCGGTCGAGCATTTCGTTGAACCTGGCGCCGAGTATTCCGAGCTCGTCCCTGCTGCTGACGCTGGCGCGTGCTTCCAGATCCCCGTCGGCTACCAGTTGGGTTGCGGCCATGAGTTCAGAGATGGGTCGTGTGAGGGAGGAGGTGATACCTACGGCCAGGGCTACGCTGAGGAGGATGGCGACCGCCGCCAGCGCGATCAGCCTCCTGTGCCCCGAACGCCGCTGGACGTTGACCAGGGCGGTTCTCAGGGCGGCCTCGCCGTCCTCGAAAGCCAGCAGCCGGGTAAGGCTGCCCATGGTCGCCTTGTGCAGCCTGTTCCGCTTGGCCGCAATGGGGCTCGTCAGCGGGGCGGCTTTTTCACGGCCGGCTTGCCTGGTCCGATCGACGACCTCGGTCGTTGCCAGCGCTAGCGCCCGGTAGCTCTGAGCCAACTCGGTGATCAGCCTCTGCTCCGAAGCCGAGCGGCGCGCGTGGCGTTGCTGGAGATCGCGGTGGGCCTGGAGCAGTTGGGCTACGCCCTTTGTGTTTTCTTCGATGTGGTACAGGAACCCCTCACCGTCGCCATCATGAAGATAGTGTTGGATGTCCGCGTCGATCTCGGTGAGCAGCGTCCTCGCCTCCCAGAGCAGGTGGACCTCGGGGAGGTGTAGCTCGGTGAGCTCCTCTGAGATCGAACCCAGGGTCGACAGTGTACGAATCGCCAGCGCGACTATGACCGCGGTAAGCAGTATGATCGCCAGGAAACCGCTAGACAGTCTTACGGCTATGGGGAACTTCGTTGAAGCGATCTTGTCTCGACGCCAGCGCAGGCGTCGGGCAGGATGGCGACTCTCGGCCATGGTTACCGTCCTGCGGCGCGCTGGCATGATAGCACAACACACGCGCTTGGCGGTTACCCCTCATGGCCTCGCCGAAGGCGACGGGCTGATGGGCACCAAAGGAATCCGCTCCAGGAGTAGCGGCCGGAGGCCGGTGCCGCGAGCTGCGGACCGGCCTGTTCGCTATATCCCTGGCCTAACTATTCTTTCCTACTCGCAGGGACCGTCGTGCTTTCCACAGCTGGAGTTCTTGGCCTCGACTTTCAGCGCCCTGGCCTGCGCCCGGCTGATGAGGCGGTGAACCTTGAAGCTGATGATCTCCTTCTTCACACACCTGAAGTACTTGCGGTGGTTCTTCCAGGGTACCCCGTCGGCGTTCTCATCACAGGGACAGGCGTCGGCGACGCTGCAACCCGAGTGATCGACGGGGTCGCCCGCTTCGGTGTCGTCGCAGGCGTCGCAGGCGTCGCCTCTACCGTCGGCGTCCTCGTCGGCTGCCTGACCGTCTGGGTTGGCTACGCCTCTGCAGTTGTCGTCGTGATTGAGCACGCCGTCGTCGTCGATGTCCGAGTCGCAGGCGTTGCCGAAGCTATCTCCGTCGTTGTTCTTCTGAGACGGGTTGGGTGTAGACGGGCAGTTGTCGTCGCCGTCCGCGACGCCGTCGCCGTCGTTATCGCCTTGAGTCGGGTTGAGGTCGCCGCAGCTGGTCGCACGAGCTTCATCGACCAGGCTGCGCGCCGTGTCGCCGTCGACGAGGCCTTTGAACTGAAAGCGTTTGGCTTTTTTCTTGACGCACCTCACGTACTTGCTGTGACGCTTCCAGCTCCGATCCGGCTCGGGTCCGTCACAGGGGCATAGCTGTCCGATGGAGCATCCGTGCCTGTTGACGACCTCACCTTGCGGATCTTCGGCGCAGCCGTCACAGGCGTCGCCGACCCCGTCGCCGTCGGTGTCGAGCTGATCCGCGTTTGCCGTCTTGACGCAGTTGTCGTCGGCGTTGGCGAGCAGATCCCCATCGACGTCTTGGTCGCAACGGTCGCCGTCGCCGTCACCGTCGGTGTCGGTCTGAGACGGGTTCCACTTGTCGATGCAGTTGTCGGTGAGGTCGTCGACGCCGTCGCAGTCGACGTCGAGCGCGTAGGCGGGCGCCCCGAGCAGCAGTCCGGCCAGCGCGAGAACAGCGAAGGCCGCCGTAACACGGCCGCTGGTTGTATTCATAACTCCCCTCCCTGGCAGCAGGTACTTCTGGCCCCGGTGGGTCTGCCCCGCGCGGCCCCGTAGGCGCGACCGTGCGGGGCAACACGTTCCTATTAGGCCCCCGGCTTCAGCTTTGTCAAGGGGATTTTTTCTGCTGCTATTGTAGGTGGCAACTGTAGGTGGCAACGGAGACACCGTCGGCATGCGCGGCGGCGACCGCGGCCAACCCTATCCGGCAAGAAAGGCCGTTGACCGGTCCGCGGACGCGGCGATATACTCCGATTCCTGGGGCGAGTCCGGGTGGGCTTCTCGGTTCTCGTCCTTGCCGCCGGCTCGACGGTTACCGCAGTTCGGTGCCGCAGCAAAGATGGCAAGTTTGAATGACGACAGGGCGTTGCCCCGCGCTGGGGTCCAGGAAAGCCGGTGGGTCCTCGGGGTGGTTGTGGCGGCGGTGTTGCTCACCGCTGCGCCGGCCGTGGCCGGCCAGCTCGCCGAGATCAAGCGCGACGGCATGGGTGTTCCGCACTGCCGTGGGGAAACGCCCGCGGCCATGATGTACGCTCACGGTTACGCCCAGGCCGAGGATCATCTTCACGAGCTGCTCAGCCTGGCCGTGGGCATGCTCGGCCGCTCTGCCGAGTTTCTCGGGCCAGCCTATAAGGATGCTGATATGGCCTGGCGTCTTCTCGGCGGCCGGCGCGAGATACAGGCCCACCTTGATGAGATCGGCGGGGAATCTCTGGAAATCGCGGCGGCTTTCGTGGCCGGGATAAACGCCTACAGGGCCGCCCATCCCAACGAAGCCATCTGGGCGGCTTCACTGGAGCTTGACGCTGTCGACGTCCTCTCGGCGGTGCGCGCGGGGACCATCGACCGACAGCTGGAACTCATCACCGACAAGCTGGGCCGCGTCGGTCAGACCAGCTGTCCGTCGGGTAAGCAGAGCGGTTCGTTCGAGAACGACGCCTCGAACATGTGGGCGATAGCACCTTCGCTCTCGACATCCGGGGTCACCCAGCTGCAGGCGGATCCCCACCTTCCTTTTGACGACCTCGGGACCGGCGGTAATCACTGGTACGAGCTACACATAAAGAGTGGTCCCTACGACGTTCTCGGCGCTGGACGGTTTGGATTTCCTGGCGTCGGCATAGGCGCGAACCGCCGGCTGGCCTGGTCGTCTACTAACAACGGCGCTGATAACGCCGACCTCTACGAGATCACCGTCCGCGATGATCCTCAGCGGCCGGGGGAATTCGAATACCTCCACGACGGTCAGTGGAAGGACCTGTCACACGAGGCCGATGAGCTGATCAAGATCAGCGGCGGGACAGATTTCACCCTGGCCATCCGCAGGAGCCACCACGGTGTGATCGTGGCCCCGGTTCCACTGTCTGCGGGTACGGCTTGGGCGGCCAGGGCCAGCTGCGAGGACGTTTTCGACCAGCTCCAACAGCACCTGGACCTCTTAAAGGCCCGTGACCTTGGTGAGTTCAAGGCGGCGGTGGGACGGATGAACTTCGCGTTTCGCAACTACATGGTCGCCACCGGTGACGGTGAGCTGTGGACCGTGTCCTACTCGCGCCACCCGCGGCGTCCCTCCGGAATCTGCTTTGGCCTGCCGCTCGATGGCACCAGCTCCTCCACCGACTGGCTAGAGCAAGGCGGTAGTGCGGTCATTCCCTTCGAGGAACTGCCGCAGATTGAGAACCCGAGCTGTAGCTGGATGCAGAATTCCAATAACGCCCCCTGGTTCAACTCCTGTGATCTGGTGCCCGGGGATTTCGACTGTCCGGCGGGCCTGTGCAACCCGGTGGCGCGCGAGGGTTACCGAAGCCAGATCGCCAGCGACTACTTCGAGGCGAAGGTCGCCGCGGGTCAGACGATCAGCGACCTAGAGATGGTCGACCTGGCGTTCAACACCGAGGTCCGTTCAGCGGCATCGTTTCTGCCTCTGCTGGATCTCGCGTACGCCGCCTACCCGCCGGCGGATCCCGACGGCCGTTACGCGACGGCCAAGGCGGCCCTGGACAGCTGGAACGCGAGGGCGGACGCCAGCGAGCCCGGCGCGACGATTTACACGGATTGGGTTCTCGACGTTATCGCGCTTGGTGGCGTGTCGCTTGGCGACCCGCCGCCAAGCCTCACGGCCGAAGAACAGCAGGCGGCGGTCGAGGTCTTTACGAATACGGTAGACGATCTGGTGGCCGACTACGGTACGCCCCTGGTTCCTTACGGCGACGTCCACACCATCAAGCGTGCCGGTGAAGCCGATGATCCGCTGGCAAACCCGCCGGTCCCACGGCCCGTCGGTGGGGGCTACCAGGCCCTGCAGACTCTGAGGATGGCGAGTCCCGGTGCCGACCCGACGCTCCAGGGCCGCGGCAATGTCATCGCCGGTTCTTCATACATGATGCTGTCGACCTTCGATGGCTCGGGTTTGATCTCGGTGCGCAGGGTGACGCCCTACGGCAACTCCATGCATCCCGAGAGTCCACACTACGCGGATATGACCAATCACTACTCTTTGGATGAGTTCGTCGACTTCCCCTTTTCCGATGCCGACGTCGATGCCGACATGGAATCGTACACCGCCCTCGATTACGTGCCGGTGGTCGAGAGCCGGGTTCCAGGCAGCCGCAGGACCAGCACGACTTGCACCCTCGAATGGACGGTGGCCAACGCGAGTAATCAGCCGTGGCGCGACAAGAAGGGCTTCAAGAACAACAGGCAGAGTTGTACCGATGGCGACCCAGCTTGTGATTACGACGGCCTGGTCAACGGTCGCTGTGGCTTTCGCGTGAGTCTGTGCTTCAACAACGCCGATTCTCGGTTGCCGGATTGCAGTGTGGGTACGGTCGATCGCCTGGAGCTGAGAAGGCCTCGGCCAGACAGCCCTCGGAGCTGGGAGGCCACCGCGGCTACGACCGTGCTCGACGGCGCGAGCAGCCTCGCACCGGGCAGCGTGACGATCGGCGGTAAGCACCAGAACCTGCTCGATTACGTCCCGGCGGTGAGCGACGTGGACGCCTGTAGCAGCACCTTCGACCTGGTCGTGCCGCTCAAGAAGCCGACCCGCAAGGGCAAGCTCCGGGTCCGCACGCGGGCCATCGACGCGGCGTCTTCGCGCAAAGACCGCGACAAGCTCCTTCTCAGCTGTCGGCCCTGACCCGCAGCGGCACGGCTCGCGGCGTCAGTCGGACGAGGTGACGTGGAGCATCTGGGCGCCGTGTTCGAAAAGCGGCTTGCACAGGGGGGCGAGGCCGTCAAAGAAGAGCAGGGGGTCGATGATGTCCTCGGGGGCGAATACCCCGTGTTCGCCGAGTCGGCCGTCGGCGAGGAGTTTCAGCGCCGCCGCCAGAGGCACGCCCGTGGCGCCACCCATACCCCCGGCCGGCATTCCCAGCACCGTCGCCGCGACGATCCTCGGGCGATCTTCGCTGGTCCCTGAAGCAACCGCAAAGAGTGGGGGGAGCTTGGGCTGGTCGGTTGCGGCCCCGGCCGACCCGGATGCGTCAGCGACCATAGCCCCGAGTCTTGCCGCGGCTTCGGCGGTCGAAGTGTCGCCGGTGCCGACTTGCCGAGCGAGGGTCGAGAGCGTCTGGATCAGTTCAGGGGGACCGGCCATGACGTTCAGGCAGTCTCTCAGCTCCGGCCGGTGGCGGGGCAGGGTAACCGCCTCGGGGTGCCCTACCGTCCACACCGTGGCCGTTCCTATTTCCGGGTACTCGAGCTCCATCTGCTCCACTGGGGGAACGTCAACGAAAGCACCATCGCGAAACATGCGGATGGTCCCCGAACACTGGTGCATCCAATGAACCAAGCTGGCGCTAGGCTCGCGGGTCCCGGAAGCGGTGATTTCATCGCCGGTCCGCGGCGGACGAAACAGGGCGAGATCAGACTCGCGAGGGTCGGCGGCTGCGTCTTCTATGTTCCAGCCCGTTATCACTCTATCGACCGAGGCGAGGCTCTCCATGGCTACCATCGCTAGCAAGTTTGATACTCCTGGGCTGGCGCCCATGCCGACCAACGCGGTTACCCCGGCCGAACGTGCCCTGTCGTCCAGCGCGAGCATCTCCAGGGTGGGTTCCCAGTCGTCGCAGATGTCGATGTAGTGGCAGCCTCTCTCGATCGCCGTTTCGATGACCGGAATCGCGAAACGGAAAAAGGGGCCGGCCGTGTTCAGTACGACGTCGGCGTCATCGAGCAGCTTGGCGATTCCGGGGCCGTCGCGGAGGTCGATCTGCGCCGCGACGGCCCCCGAGCCACAGGTCTCCGCGAAGGCGACGGCGGTTTCAACGTCACGATCGGCGATGACCAGCCTTTCGACGAAATCGAAATCGAGAAGCGTTCGAACCGCATAGCGGCCCATCCCGCCACACCCGCCCAGTGCTACGATGTTCACGCGCTGGCCTTCGTATGCGGTATGGCCCAGCGCGGTGCTGAGGCCAAAATCCGGGACGGATCCGTCGTAACTCCGTTCCACTCAGAACGGTACCCACCGCCGAGAGCTTTGCCTTTGAGCCCCTGCACGTCCTCGGTCTCCAAGGACCGTACAATACACTCGCGGCAGGAGCTGCGCCAAGGCCAGGTCGTCGCACGGGACCCCGTATCCCCGCTCTCGCCGGCGGTGGGTTCAGACCGAGTCATGCAGCTAATCGACCTTGGCTCGGGGGCCCAGGTGCTCGCTGAGGAAGTCTTCGAGGCCCCGGAGGTAGTCCGCCCCGCTGACGTAGAATCCGTCGTTGTGGCCGCCTCGTATTTCCAGAAAGCTCTTCGGGGGGGCGGCCGCCTGGAAAAGTCTGCGCCCGTGCTCGAAGGGGATGAGCTCGTCGTCACGGCTATGAACGATGAGGAGGGGGCAGCGGATATCGGCCACTCTCTCGAGGTTGTCGTAGCGCGTATGGATGAGCGATTTCGCCGGCAGGAAGGGGAGTAGATTTGCGGCCATGTCGGGTGCCGAGGTGAAAGCAGATTCGAGAACAAGGGCTCGAGGCCGGTGCCGCTGCGCCAGCCACGCGGCGACGGCTGCGCCCAGCGATCGGCCGAAGACGAGGATGTCGCTCCCCGCGACGTGGCGCAGGTCTAGCAGGTAGCGCCAGGCGGCCTCGGCGTCTCTGTATGTTCCCTCTTCGGACGGTGAGCCCTCGCTTTGACCGTAACCGCGGTAGTCTAATATCAGCACGTCGAGACCGAGACGGTGAAAGATCTCGATCGAGTCGAGACGGTCCGAGATGTTGCCGGCGTTACCATGAAAAAACAGTAGCACTCCGCGCGGGCGCTCGTGGGGGATCCACCAGCCGTGGAGACGGAGGTCGTCCGCGGTGGTGATCTCGAGGTCTTCGTATTCGAGGCCGTAGCTGCGGGGATCCGCCGAAAGCTCCCTGGTCGGGAAGAAGATCATGCTGTTCTCCAGGGCGCTAAACAAAACAAATCCAGCGGCGACGCTCAGGAAGCCGATTCGGGCCAGGCTCGCCACCTCAGCGAGGCAGCGCCGGAAGCGTTGACCACGCGATCGCCAAGGGTTGTGGCGGCGGTTTCATTTCTCCTCTGAATAGACACGCCACATGTCGTCATCGTCGAAGATCTTCTCGCTATCGTCGGCGTTCATGGCGTCGCTTTCGAAATCCCTGTAGCGGCCGCGTTTCGCGAGGAATTCATCGTACAGGTCGTGCTGAATCATCGCGCTCATGATCTCGTTGGTCCCGGTCCAGATCTGGGCCAAGCGCGTGTCACGTACCGCGCGTTCTATGGGGTAGACGTCGGTGTACCCGATGCCCCCCGTTATCTGCATGGCGAGGTTGGTCGCGTCCCAGGCTGCTTCGGTCACGAATTTCTTGGTTTCCGAGACGATCCGTCGAAGATTCGGTGCCTGGGTATCGGCTGCCCGAGCCGCCTGGAATATCATGGCGCGGCTTGCGTCGATCAAGGTCTGTGCTTCGGCGATCATGAAGCTGACCGCTTGAAACTTCCTGATCGGTCTGCCGAAGGCCTTGCGTTTGTTGGCGTAATTCATGGCCACTTCCAGGCAGGCTCTCATCGCGCCAGTACAGGGAGCTGCACTGCAGAGGCGCTCGGGAACCATCATGGTGTTGAAGACGAAGGCGCCACCGTGCAGGGAACCGATGAGGTTGGACTTGGGCACCTCCACGTCCCTGAACACAACGCGTCCGGTACCGCCGCCGCGGGCCCCCATCAACCCGTAGTGATACTTTACCTCGACGCCTGGACCGCGATCGATGAGCAGAGCACTGATCCGTTCGAAGGGCGCGGCGTCCTTGTTGGGGTTGGTGCGCACGTAGGCGAGAAAGAAGTCGGCGCCCTCCGCCCCCACGATGAAGCGCTTCATGCCGCGTACCACGAAGTAGTCGCCGTGATCTTCCGCACGGCTCGAGGCGCCGAAGAAATCCGACCCGCCTCTGGGCTCTGTGAGCGCCTCGGCGGCTACCAACTCGCCGGCCAGCATGGGCCTGAGGTAGTTCCGCTTCTGTTCCTCGGTACCGAAGACGTTGAGGGCCTCGCCGACGATCGAGGGCATCACGAAGGAACAGCCTGCGGCGATGCCCAGACAACCGATCTCCTCCATGACCGCGCTTTCCGCCACCCAGTCCAACTCCTTGCCGCCCCACTGCTTTGGGAAACGCAGGCCGAGAAGACCCTGCTCCGCGTAATCCTGGTAGAGCTCGCGGGGATAGCGGATCTCGTCGCGATCCATGCGACGCAGGTACTCGGGATCAACGCCGTTCTTGACGAACTCGCGGGCCTTCTCCTGAATCGCCCTCGCCTGATCGTCCAGCATGAAATCGTTCATAACGAACTCCTCGCGACCCCGCCGCGGCAGCGGGGCACAGCGGTACTAGCGGCCTGCTATCCCATACACGGGCTGGCCTCTCGACGAAAGGCGGACGGCATCACGAAGGTCGTTACCGACCGTGGTCGACTACGCTAAGGCATGCACATACAGCCACCCATATGCTCTGCGCAGGCCTGATTCGGAGCGCACTCACCCCAACAGAACGGCGGTCCGACGAAACCACAGATTTCCTGTGGAGTGGACGGCGCGCACGTGCATGCCCCCGAACCCGGTGGTTCTTCGACGCACATCAGGCCGGCCGGGCAGGTGCCGTCACAGAGCGGACCGGACACTCCCTCGCAGGGAGGGAAGTCCTGCTGCACGGTGGTCGTGGTCGTAGTCGTGGTCGTGGCCGGTGGAGCCGTGGTGGTTGTCGTTGCCGGCGCGCCTTTGTACGCGGGCGTGCACAGCATCATGGGCTTGAACTTCTCCACGTCGCGCGTGCCGAACTGATCTGTCACCGTTTCGGGCTGGATCGCGACCTTCGGACACTTCAGCCGGTAGCAGATTCGGTCGTCGCTGAGCTCCTGGCCAGGAAAGCTGGCCGGCGTAAGCGGTGGTTTGGTTCTGTCCGAAAACTTCGTAACCTGCTTGTCAGCCGGTACGCAGAACATCTTCGCTCTGCCCTTGATCGCACAGTCTTGCACGCCGAACTGTGCTTGTAGAGCGGTCAGGGTGGCTTCGGCGACGAACTTGGCGTTGTCCTTTACTTTGTAACACTTGAGATGATCGAAGAGCAGCTGCGCGTTCGCCTCTCGGACAGGGAACGCGAGCATGACTGCGACCAACAGCATCGTCAGAGATATCCTCTTCATGGTTTTCCCCCCACTGGATGGAAATTGACATTTCGGTGATCGTGGGTCGGGCCAGATGGCCGGCGGCAAGGAAGGGAGAGCCTTCACTGAGACTCCAGTCCGCCCAAGAAAAGCGTAACGCCGCGAAAAGCGCTTAGTTAATACCCCAAATCGGGCGGCGCCTCCGCGTCTCAGTTGCTCCGTGAGCGGATGCCGATGCCACCAACGAAACCTCTTACAACGTCTCCGACCGAGCCTGGAGTGGGTCGTGGCGCTGCCTTATACTTCCGGCGTTCGGGCCCCGCGCGCTGGGCGCGGCTGGGGGGCATGCGATCCTCGCCCAGCACGATGGCCGGCGATTTTGGAGCCATTGGAGGAGGAAGCGTGGTATCTGCCAAGAAAAGAGTCCCGGCCATCGACGGGTGGTTCACCATGGATGAGGCCGAGCCGCGGCTGATCGGGCGAAGAGGCAAAGACAGCGGGAGCTTCTTCTTTCCACCCTCGCTGGCCGTCTCCGCCAATCCTGGCGCGCCGTTTGAAGAGCGCGAGGAGGTATTGCTCGGCAGGCGGGGGCGCGTCTGGTCCTGGGCTACCAACCACTATCAGCCGCCCGAGCCATACCTGTCGCCCGATCCTTTCGTGCCCTACACGGTGGTGGCCGTGGAACTCGAGCGAGAGAAGATGGTCGTACTCGGCCAGCTCAGCGGCGGTGTCGATCCTTCGAGCCTGAGCGTGGGGGACGAGGTTGAGCTGGTGCTCGGCACTCTCTACGAGGACGACGAGAACGAGTACGTGGTCTGGCGATGGCAGCCCGTGGACGGATGACGTCCGTGGTGAAGGGAGGGGAGTAGTGGCGAGGGAAGTAGCGATTCTTGGGGTGGGAATGCACCCCTGGGGAAAGTGGGGCCGAAACTTCGCCGAGTACGGCAAGGCCGCTGTTCGCGAAGCGCTCGGCGACGCGGGCATAGAGTGGAAGGACGTGCAGTTTGTCGCCGGCGGTGTCACGGTGCGAAACGGCTACCCGGGCTACGTTTCCGGAGCGACCTTCGCTCAGGCCCTGGGTTTTACGGGCTCCCAGGTAGCCAGTTGCTACGGGGCCTGTGCGAGCGGGGCGCAGGCGGTTGATCTGGCGAGGGCCCAGATTCTCGCGGGCAAGTGTGACGTAGCGCTCGCCGTCGGCGCCGACACCACGCCGAAGGGTTTTCTTGCGCCGACCAAGGGGGACCGGCCCGACGATCCCGACTGGCTGCGCTTCAGACTGCTCGGCGCTACCAACCCTACCTACTTCGCCTTCTACGCCCGCCGCAGAATGGAGCTCTACGGCGCCACCGAACGTGACTTCGCCAAGGTGAAGGTCAAGAACGCGAAGCACGGGCTGGAGAATCCCTACGCGCGCTACCGCAAGGCCTTCAGTGAGGAAGAGGTTCTGGCCTCGCCCATGGTATCCGAACCGCTGAGGCTCCTGGAGATATGCGCCACGAGTGACGGAGGCGCCGCTGTGGTGCTGGCGAGCATGGAGTACGCGCGAAGGCTGACCACGAAGCCGGTCAGGGTGGCCGGGGTGTCCACCGTGTCACCGGCCTTTCCGAACACCGTGATCGAGATGCCGAACTTTGCTACCGACTCGGCGGCGGGTTCGGAACCGCCGGGCGTGTCGTTTCGCGATTCCATCGCGCGGGTTGCCTATGAGGACGCCGGCGTCGGTCCGGAGGACGTCGATCTGGCCGAGGTCTACGACCTCTCCTCGGCGCTTGAGCTCGACTGGTACGAGAACATCGGGCTGTGCGAGCCCGGCGGTGCCGAACGGCTGCTCAACGACGGTGACACGACCATCGGTGGGAAGGTGCCGGTTAATCCCAGTGGGGGCCTGGCCTGCTTCGGCGAGGCCGTGCCGGCCCAGGCTCTGGCCCAGGTTTGCGAGATAACGTGGCAGCTGCGCGGTGTGGCCCAGGGCCGTCAGGTAGAAGGCGCCAGGGTCGGTGTAACGGCCAACCAGGGCCTCTTCGGGCACGGATCTTCGGTGGTGCTGAAGGTCTAGGGACGGCAGCGAAGCTTCTTTCCCTTGGACCTGGAAGCGCAGTCTCGGCTGTCCGCCCAGCACGTTGAGACCATTTCTATGCCGAGGTCGACGTATAGCCTGTCGGCGCCGGTGAGATCAACGTTCTTGGCCTTCGCGGACCACTTGTAACGGCCGTCGCCTCTGCGCTTGAACTTCGCGCTGATCAGACCGTTGGCCAGAAGGCCGGTCTTGTCTTTGAACCTGAAGGTCCGTCCGTTGGTGCTGACGCCAAAGCCGCCTGCCGGTACGGTCGCCCGGAAGATCTCGCCGTCGTGGTCGGTCAGCAGGAAGATCACGTCCTCGGTCGTAAACTCTGGTTCGGGGCTGATGGCGTCGAAGCTTCCCTTGATGCGCAGTCGATCGTCAGAAACGTCCGGCTTGAAGGTCAGAGACGCGGACCTGAGCTCTGTTGGCAGGCAACCCGGCGCCATCAGGCGGATCAGATCCGTTCTCTTCGCTTCGAGGAACCCTGCTACGGTGATCGTGCCAGCACCGGCGCTGTAGGGCAGGGTTAGGGCGGTGCGCGCGTCCTTCACTACGACCTCGCTCGGATCGGCCAGCCCCAGGGCCGCGGTGTCAACTATCAGGTCGTAGGCGAGGGCCGCGGAGCCGGGGTTGTAGACGGAGAAGTACACGCTGTCGGTAATCACCGAAAACGCCGAGCCAAAGCGTTCCACCCAGAGTTCGGTGCTTTCGGTCGAGGCCCGGGTTACCGGTTCCCACCCCAGTTGCCAGAATCGCCGCAACCTGGCGTTGCTTTGGTCGAGGATGTCAGACGCACCCGCCGCCCAGTTGACCCCGTGCTTGGCCTGGATCGTGTTGGTTCCGTAGAAGAGGTTGATGTCGGCGAACTCATGGGCCTCGTCCAGGGTCACGTCGGGCCGCTGCCATGGTGATCCCAGCGGTTTGTGGTAGCTGATGCTGCGGCGGTAGGCGATTAGAGCCTCGGTCCAGTTTTCCGCGCCCTCGCCCCTGGTTTCGTTGCCCAGGCCGTCGAGGAGGGGGGTCAGGAAGTTGAGGGTGCCGATACCCCAGATGTTCGCGCTCATTCCTGGGACGAGCCCAGGTCCCGGGTAGCCCGTGTAGTTGGTCTCCAGGTATTCGCGCATCCACTGCATGTATTCGAAGGTCGAACTCATCGTGTGTATGCCCGGACGGTAGGTGTTGGGATCGTAGGTCAGAGAATGGTCGGCCACCGCGAAGTGGCTGGTGTCGAGATCTACCGCGGGTGCACTCATGAGATTGTCGAGCTGCATGCCTTCCAGGCCCGCGCCGACGGCCTGGGTCGTCACGAAGGCATCGTCCACCCTCGCCACGCGGCTCCACTCGCCGTAGCCGGAGGCAAGGTCCGGGTCCATGTTGAGAACCCAGTTTGCCTCCCAGTCTTCGGGTGCCCAGTTGGGGTTGACCACGTGTTTGAGTACGTAGTCTCCGTTGCCGTCGAGGACCAGACTCGCCGCGAGGGCGAGGTACCTGTCTTCTTCCCCTTGGGCGGGATTGTTGAGCTGAGCGAGGATCTCCGCGTAGCTCGGCGGTGGATCGACGACCTTGCCGACGCTCATCGGCCCTTCCGGTGCCACGTACTCCACGGCCCCTGTACCCGCGTCGTCGTAACAGGCGACGAGATGCGCGCCGCTGCAGCACTGTTCGCACGGGGCGTCACAGTTCGGCAGGCAGCCGCCCTCAGAAAGGAAATGTCCCTGTGCGTAGGCGTCGAGTGCGTACACGGAGCGCTGGGTACGGAACCAATCAGGCTTGAAGGACTGGAACTTCTCCCACGCCGCCCGGAAACCCCAGTCGGCGTCGGAGCGGAACAGATAGATAGAAAAAGTTGCCTCACCGTTTAGACGCGTCGCCGCCGGGGAAAGGCCGAGTTGGAAGCGGGCCTGCAGAAAACCATCGGCGTAGCGCAGGAGCACGACACGGGGGCTGTCCAGGGGAAAGGCCAGTGCGATTGCCCGAGCCCCATCCTCCAGGACGGCTACGGGGTAGAGGGACTGAAGGAGCCTCGCTCCCGCGAGCGAGCTGACGTGGTTGCTGTAGGCCTCGCCGGCGGCGACGGTACGCGAGTTTCGGATATCATCCCACCAGTCGAATCCGGTCAGGTCGAGAGGGAAGCGTACCACGAGTTCGAGCGCCCGGTCACTCGCCGTGAGGTCTGTCACCCTACCACTGATCTCTATGCGGTCGGCGAGCGCGGTGTAGGTCGTTTCGACGTCAAGACCTGTACCGGCGACCGTTCCCGTGAGTAGAAGCTGGTTGCCGTTTCGCGATACCGTCGCGGTCACGTCCCGATCGACCTCCGGGCTGGCGATCATCGATACGTCGTCCACCCACACGGCGTCGTTTTCGCGCTTGCTGTCCCGGAGCTCCAGCGCGACGACGACGCGCGCACTCGACGCGTAGCCCGGCGCCTCAACCTCACCGCTTATCCGCTTCCAGACCGACGCGTTGCTGTGCATCGGCGCGACAAGAGTAGTGTCGAGAGGATCGCCGCTACCGTCGGGGTTGTCGTACCAGCTGACGTATATTCCACCGGCTTTCAGTCCATTCGTCAGAGGATCGGAGTAGGCGTCGAGTTGCCAGGCAGGAGCCGTCAATTTGGCCGATACGTAGCCGTCTCTCGCCAGAAAGAAAGCCGACAGGCGATAGCGACTCCCCGCGGTGACCGGTACCTGAGCCGAGACATAGGCGGCTTCGCCGTTGGCGTTGTTGCTTGGATCGGTTTCGGCGAAGAGACTCCGTAGCCCGTCTCTGGCCACGTCGGTCACGAAGCGTGGATCGCTGTTGGGGGAGAAGTACAGCGCCCAGCCGTCGGCGCCCCCGACACCATCATCGTCTTCGAAGCTGCCGTTATAGAGAAGGTCAGGCAAGTCCACCGATGCGGCAGCCGACAGATCGCGCAGCGCTATGGCGGCCGCGCTGGAGCCCACGAGATCAGCGCCGTCGACGAGCAACGAGCTGACGTCGGCGTTCGTGCCCAGCGATAAGGACAGACCGTCTTGGGTGGCAATGGTCAGCGCCGTGCCCGACCGGGGGGTCGCGCCAGCCAACACCAGCGTACCGATGGCGATGAGGCGGCGGAGGAAGGTGGGGCGTTGCTGCATTGCCTGCGCTTCGATCCCAGTATCGTAGTAAGTCACATCTGGTGTCAATCGACTTTTTGCGTCTTGAAGCCCCCTGTGCAGTCGTCGCTGATGGAGGGTCGTCTGGCGCAGGTCGAACTTGCGAAGGC
>JBHHVL010000021.1:0-42675 GCA_046754245.1 Binatia bacterium
TGGGTGCGGGGGAGGGATTTGAACCCTCGACCTGCGGGTTATGAGCCCGCCGAGCTACCAGACTGCTCCACCCCGCACCGGGGTTCTATAAACGCCCCTGCAGGAAGTCAACCTATTTAAACGGTCGGAGATGGGTCGCACGGTCAGCCAGCAGGCCCCTAGAGCCCCTGCGCCGATGCGCTAGTCCGCGCCCTCGATCGAATCCACAACCAGGGCTTTCATGCCGTGCTGCTCTTTTGGCTCGCCCTTGACGCTCACCTTCTGACCGGCGTATGAGGCCACGAGATCGTTAACGGGGTCGTGACCGGACGCGAGCAGAAGGTAGAGCTCGCCACCAACTAGTAATCCGGCAGGCAATCCCTTGTTGATACATGATTCGCCGCACTTGGCGTGCCCCGCGCCGCGAGCTTTGTCCGGGTGCTGCATCATGCAGGCTAGGTCGACAACCTCCCCGCTGAGTGTGACCTTGGCGGCGTCGTGACCGCCGTGACCGGATTGTGCGGCGGCGATTGTCGGCCCGAGCATCAGGACCAACCCCAGCAGCATGGCCCCAGCAAACAGGGCACTTGCCCCTCGGTTATCTTTGTATTGTCGATTGATAGTCATCTCTTTGTCTCCTCTCCAGCCGCGCTGAGTTTTAATCTCCTCTCGATGACCAGTTCGTAGATCACCGGGATGATTACCAACGTCAGCACGGTGGAACTAATGAGCCCTCCCACCATGGGAGCGGCTATTCTCTTCATAGCTTCGGATCCCGTCGAGGTGCCCCACATAATCGGAAGCAAACCTATGAGAGTGGTCGCTACCGTCATCAGCTTGGGCCGTACGCGTTCCACGGCTCCTTCGACCACGGCCATACGAAGATCGCGGGGATCGTTCAAGCGACCTTCTCTCTTGTAGCGGGCGCAGGCCTCGTCGAGGTAGACGAGCATCACCACCCCAGTTTCGGCAGCTAGTCCGGCCAGGGCGATAAAGCCAACGTAGACCGCGACCGAGAGGTTGTAGGCCTGCCCTCCCCCTGCTCTCGCCACCGCGTCCAGCACCCACAACAGCCAGACCCCGCCGATCAGGGCGAAAGGCAGGCTCAACATGACGATAGACGACTCCGCAAGGTTTCCGAAATGAAAGTACAGCAACAAGAAGATGACCAACACCGTCAAGGGGATCAGGAGCTTCAGTCGAGCCGACGCCTCTCGCATGTATTCGTATTGCCCCGACCAGACCATGCTGTACCCAGGCGGAAGCTCAATTTCCTCTTCTACGACGCGTTTCGCCTTCGCTACGTAGCTCCCCACGTCGATCCCCTCCAGGTCTACGTAGATCCAGGCCGTGCGCCGAGCATTTTCGCTCTTGATGACGGGAGGCCCACGGTGGACATTGATGCTCGCCAGCTGGCCTATGGGTACCTGCGCCCCCGATGGAGTAGCGATCAAGGTTCGCTTGAGCGCCGCCCGGCTATCGCGGAGTTCGCGTGGATACCGAACGTTCACCGGATAGCGCTCTAGGCCTTCGACGGTGTGGGTTACGTTCATGCCACCCATCGCCGACATGATGACCTGCTGCACGTCTGCGATGGTTAGCCCGTACCTAGCTATTTCGAGACGGTTGATCTCGAAATCGAGGTAGTTGCCACCGACGGTTTTTTCCGGATAGGCCGAGAGCGTACCCTTGAGACCGCGCACCACCGAGGCCGTGCGGGAGGCTAGCTCTCCGAGCACTCTTAGATCGGGGCCCATGATCTTGATGCCAACGGGGGTCTTGATTCCCGTCGAGAGCATGTCGATACGGGTCTTGATGGGCATGGTCCACGCGTTGGTAAGCCCCGGAAAATGCACCACCTCGTTCAACCCTGGAACGTGCACGCCGTCTGGTTGATCGTAACCGTATACTAGTTCGTCAACGGTGATTCTGCGTTCCAGGGGGAACAGCCATGAAAGAGGTCTGCGAAGCTGCTCAGGCCAACTCGAAAAGAAGCGCTCCACCTCTACCCTACGCCAACGATCCAGATCCTGCTCCAGCATGATCGTGGTCTCTACCATGCTAAGCGGAGCGGGGTCGGTTGCCGTATCTGCACGGCCGATTTTTCCGAATAGGTGGTGTACCTCCGGAAACGAAGCAATAAGTTTGTCGGTCTGCTGCAGAATGTGACGGGCCTTGGTAACGCTGATGCCCGGATCGGTCGTCGGCATGTAGAGGAGATCCCCCTCGTTTAGCGGCGGCATGAACTCGCTACCCAGACCTGGAAATACGCTACCAAGCCAGTCGATCGCCGCCGCCGACAGCCAACCGACGCGTCTCAGCGGCGTAATTCGGTCCGACTGCTGCCAGGCCTGTAGCGCTGGATCTACACGCGCTTTCAACCCTTCCAGTCCGACCAGAGGAACCGTGCTCACCAACAGTAACCCCAACGCCCACATCAGGGTCGCCCGCCGCCGGACCAACACCACCCTGATCACTGGTTGGTATATCTTGATGAAGAAACGCGAAACGGGGTTGCTCTGTTCCGAGGGAATCCGACCGCGTATGAAAAAGGTCATAAAGACCGGTATCACGGTGATCGCCAGTATCGCGCTGAAAGCCATCGCGAAGGTCTTCGTGTAGGCAAGCGGCCGGAACAGCCTCCCTGACTCCTGCCCCAGAGCAAACACCGGCATGAAGCTCACGGTAATGATGATCAGGCTATAGAAGAGCGCCGGACCCACTTCCCGGGCAGCGTCTATCATGATTTCGTTATGCGGTTTCTTGCCCTTATCCCTTTCGAGATGCTTGTGAGCATTTTCGACCATCACGACCGAAGCGTCGACCATCACACCAATGGCAATGGCCAGTCCCCCCAAGCTCATGATGTTGGCGTTGATTCCCAGCCAGTTCATGGCCGTGACGCTCATCAGCAACCCAAGAGGAAGGGTAAATGCCGCTACAAGCGCGCTACGCAGATGAAGAAGAAAAATCACACAAACCAGCGCCACTACGCTCATTTCTTCGACGAGCTTTTCTTTCAAGGTATCGACGGCCCTCTCGATCAGGGCCGAGCGGTCGTAGGCGGACACGATTGCTACTCCTGGTGGCAATCCGGCTTCGAGTTCCGCGATCCGTTGTTTTACCCGGGCGATTACCTGGTACGCGTTTTCTCCAAAACGGATGACGACGATGCCACCCGCGGCCTCTCCCTCACCGTTCCACTCACCGAGTCCCCTGCGTATATCGGGTCCGAGTTCAACGTCGGCAATATCGTTGATGTAGATGGGTGAGCCCTCCGCGGTGGCTCCCAATCCGACTTGCCTGAGGTCTTCTAACCCCCGGATGTAGCCGAGACCGCGTACCATATACTCGGTCTCGCTGGCCTCGATCACCCGACCGCCGACGTCGGTGTTCGACTGGCGTATTGCCTCACTCACGCGCTGAATAGATATGCCGTAGGCGAGCAGACGGTTGGGGTCCACCGTCACCTGGTATTGCTTTACGAAACCACCGATACCTGCTACTTGGGATACCCCCTCTACGGCCGCGAGCTCGTACCTGAGATACCAATCCTGCAGACTTCTGAGGTCCGACATGTCCTGATCGGCAACGGCTAACGCGCCACCGCCAACTGGACAGTCCCTAAACTCCGACGGTAAGACCCGCACTCGTACGAGTTCCTCCCGTTCTCGGCGCGGCGCTTCTTCAGCGGCAGCATACCACTGGATCTTCGCCACGACCTCAGGGTCGGCATGGATCCGATCGAGTTCTCCCTCCGGATCGTAGGCCCACAATCCGCCGGGATACTGCTCGCAGTACGCACCGGCCTTCAGCACGTACTGGTAGACCCACCCCACGCCGGTCGCGTCCGGCCCGAGCTGCGGGCTGACCGTCGGCGGTAGCTGGTTGCGAACGAAGTTCAGGTATTCGAGCACCCTCGAACGGGCCCAGTATATGTCGGTACCGTCTTCAAAGATGATGTATACGAAGCTCAGACCGAAGAAACTGTAGCCTCTCACCACTTCCGCGTATGGGACCGACAGCATGGCAGTGGTGAGCGGATAGGTCACCTGGTCTTCGACGACCTGTGGCGCCTGCCCCGGATACTCGGTAAATACGATGACTTGGACATCCGAGAGATCCGGGATCGCGTCAAGCCTGATGGTGTACATGGCGAGGATCCCAAGGGCGGTGACGACCGCTGTAGCGATGATCACGAGCGCGCGGTTTCGTATACTGTATTCGATTATCGCCCCTATCATGGTCCGCTCGGGGCCTCCTCTCCCACCAGAGGCGTGGCCTCACCACAACGCAGCATGGAAGCACCGTAGTAGGGATTCGCCGGCTCGGATCCCTGCTGAATCCACTGCCCGTCAGCCATAGGGCAACGCATCACATAGATATTGTCCCCTAACGAACCGGTACCAGCCAATTCAACGAGGGCTATGACCTCGCGGGAGAGTTGCTTGAACTGCGCCCGAACGGCGTCAAGCGACCGACCGAACATCCTCGGAAGTGCTTCGAGCGCCGTGGAGGCTCGCGCGTCAACGTCGCGCGCGCCGCGTTCCAGAGCCTGTCTCGTAAGCCGTGACAGCGCCGCCTGCAGAGAAGTCACCCTGAGGTCCAGTACGCGACTGTCACCGGACGACAGTGCTAGCTGGAGTTCCAAGTAGGCATCCAACACCGGCCTAATGGCCGTTGCGAGTTCCGGCGCCACCACCCCGCTCTGTTCTTCCGATGCACGTTTTTCGGTTGGTGGCTTCGGAGAGCGCTCTTCGCCACCGACGTTCTCGCCTGCGCCCCGCAAGGGGGCTCGGTTCTCGCGTCCGCCGGCCACCTCGCTCGTGCTCCCGCGCCTTTGCTCCATCATCTTGAGCACCGCTTCGCGCAACTTGGATTCGCTGTCGAGCATGAACTGGCCGCTGACCACTACCGATTCGCCTTCAACCAGGCCATCGAGCACCTCAACCTGGTCCTCCCCGAGGTCCACACCGGTAACGATCTGCCTCGGCTCGAACTTCCCGGAACCGAGAGCAACGAAGGCGACCTTACGCCTCCCCGTATCAATCACCACCGAGCGAGGAACCATCAGACCCTGGCGCTGGGAACCGGCTTCTATGCTGACATTCGCGAACATCCCCGGCTTTAGCTGAAGGTGCGGGTTGTCGAATTCTAGTCGCACAGTCAAGGTTCGCGTGTCCGCCGACACAAAGGGGTACACGTAGATTACCTTTCCGTGAAAAGCCTCGCCCGGGAGGTAGGAGAGTTCCATTATTGCGTCTTGGCCGATCTTGACGAACGGAGCCTCGTTTTCATAGATGTCGACGTTAGCCCAGACGCGGGAGAGGTCCGCGATTGTGTAGAGCTTCATGCCTGGCCTTACCTTCATTCCATCGCGGGCCATCTTCTCGACAACAATGCCTGTGTGAGGACTCACGACGGTGAGCGTCTTGCTCGGGGTGCCTCGTTCCTCGAGCGCCTTGATCTGTTCCTCGCTGATGTCAAAGAACTCCAGGCGGAGACGCGATGATTCAATCAAGCGCTTCATGTCCCGCGCGGCCTCAGGCAGTGCTTTGGACTGAACGGAGTTTTGGTAGCGCAACGCGAGCAAGTACTCTTCCTGCGAAGAGTAGAGTTCAGGCGAGTATACCCGGAACAGAGGTTTGCCGCGCTCGACATACTGGCCCGTGTAGTCTACGTAGAGTTCCTCAATCCATCCGTCGAACTTGGTAGTAACGTCACGTACCAGCCCCTCGTCGTAATCAATCGTGCCAACGGTTCTAATCGAACGCCTGAGTGGCCCATGGAGGACGGGCGTAGTGCGTATCCCCATGTTCTGAACGACCACCGGAGACACGATGATGGTGCCAGGTCTGCCCGCGCTAGCGGCGTCCTCGTATACGGGAACCAGGTCCATGCCCATCGGACTCTTACCCGGTTTGTCGGATACGTAGCTGGGATCCATGGGTGCCCGCCAGTATTTGATCTTCCGCTCAGTCCCTGTCGGCGCGTCGGCAGACGCGCTCTTGACGACAACGGGCGTGAGACGCATTCCGCACACGGGGCAGTCGCCGGGTTTCTCGGCCAATACTTCAGGATGCATACTGCAGGTGTATAGTTCCTGCGACTTCTCTGGGGTTTCGGCTTCACGCGAACTTTCCGCAGCACCCCCGGGTGCCGTTTTCACGCTCACAGGATGATCAAGATCCTCGCGACCGTCATGACCTCCCGGCCAAAACAGGAACGCAGCAATAAGGATAAGAACGCCAATAATGACTGTTTTTTTCATGGTTTCACCTGCGAGCCAGAGGCAGAAGAGTCTTGGAGTCCAGCTACCGGTCGCCCGACGATCCTTTCTAGTTCCGCTAGCTCTTTTTCCAGCGTGGAAAGGCTCCGCTGGAACGAGACCTTGAAATCCAGCAGACGACGCCAGTTCTCAACCAAGGTGAGGAAGTCCACCTGGCCCGCGCGGTAAGCCGACACCGTCGCGTCAAGAGTCTGCCTGGCCTCGGGAATGATCACGCCACCGAAGAGGTCGACAAGGCGACGCTGCTCCCTCACCTTGAGCATCGATTCTTCTACCAGCAGAGCGACAGCATCGGTGGCGTCCGCGAGGCCGTCCTCCGCAGCGCGGAGGCGGGCGCCGGCTTGCTTACGTCCCGCCGCTAGTTTCTCGTACCAGATCGGGAGATTGATCCCGAAACCGAACTGGCCCACGTCGTCGCCGGTAGCTGATCCACTCAGACCGGACTCCAGCACACTCGTGTAGGTATAACCGAAGGTAAGGTCTGGGAAGTAATCAAGCCTAGCGAGACGCGTAGAATCCGCCGCCGCCTCTACCTCCGCGCGGGCCGCGGCTATATCGGGACTGAAGTCGTCGGCCGCTCGCAACAGCGCACCGAGATCGAGTTCGACTTGCTTGGCGGCCTGACGCATGGTTGTGGGCAGCGGCCGGTCAACGGGCGCTGCCATCAGCTTGTTCAAACGGGCGCGGGCCGTACCCCGCAACCTCGCCAGCGCAACGAGTTCGCTCTCGAGATTGGCCAGTTCAACCTGCGCTCGCAGCAAGTCTTGCTGTGGGACCACGCCGCTTTCATACTTCCGAGCCGCGATCTCTCGAAAGTCCCGGAGCAGTCTTCTGCTCTCTTTGGTTATCTCGATCGCACGGTCGGAAAAATATAGGGAATAATACGCGGTCCTGACATCCTTGACGATGGTCAACAAGACGGCCTGATAAGCGGCGCGGGCGACCGCGGCGCGGTATCCGGCAACCCGCCCCTTCAAGCCCAGTTTTCCGGGAAAGGGAATATGCTGGCTCAGCCCCACGCTTCCTTCTACCCTGCCTGCCGCGGTTTCGGTCAGATCTCCCGTGGGCAGCACGCTGGTGAGAACGGGGTCGGCGAGACTCGATACCCTGGCCATTTCGTAGCCCGCCGCGACAGCTCTCTGGCGTGCCCTCTCCAGGGCGGGGTTGCGCTCCAGGGTTTCGGTAAGATACCGCCCAAGTTCGTTGTCTCCCTCGATTCCTGCGATTGTGGGACGGTCGAAAGCGGACCTGCGGATCTTGTCCAACGCCGTGTTGCGGCCACTCTCGACCGCTACCGCCTTCGGTGTATCCCCCGCTAGTACCGGGGCACCCGGCTGATAACGACCCAACCCTATATAACTCGAGTAGTCTCGCCGAGCGCTGCCGTAGAGCCCTGTAGTACAACCGACAAACCCGATGGCCGCCAATCCCAACAGAATTCGATGGACAACGTAGTTGCCATGTTCTCGTGTGTTTCTCTCTCCGTCCACGTTTCTAAACCCTTCTTCGCGTGTCTGTCGGCAAACACGTCTGGATCCCTGTCCCATCTCCGTGGGACCCGCGGTCCATTGCGCTCTGGAAGCCGCGTCGCGCCCGTAGCAGCCGCTGCCACAGGCGCCAATGACCGTCATGCGCCTTTGTAGCGTGCAAGAAGACAGCCAGGCCGAGGAGGCCTAGCCCCTCAACCCGCCGCCATATCGAAAGGAAGAATCAGAGCCGAAGGACGTCTTGGCGTTGACCAAGACCCGAGTGAAGGTAGTCCGGAGGGTCGAAACCCAGCGGTTCGTAGAAGATCCTGCCGGTCAGGCCTGCAGGAGACGCCTGCAGCGCGACCGCCTTGGCCACGCCATCGGTTAGGGCAACTCTGCCGTCGACCAGCGTCACGGCCAGGGCTCCCAGACAGCAAACGGCCGCGACGTCATCACAACAGCCAGGTTCGGCATCCGCCTGGGTCGGCGACTGGGCCGAAACAGCGTCGACGGAGCCGGCGTCGTGATGGCAGTCGGGGATCGAAGGCGAGAGACCTTTGGACTGGTGAATCTCTTCAACCGCAGCGTCGTTCAGGCAGCACGCGAGCGCATGCGCAGCGGGCCCCAGCACCCAGATCAGCGCCATGGCTACCGCAAGAGCACGAGCAACCCCGCTCCGAACACACCTGGACCGGTGTTTCCCCATGTAGTCATTGTAGTTAGCTGATGGCGCCGGAGTCAACTCCCAACAGTCCAACGCCCAGGCCGCTCTATCGCCGATCCCAGAACGAGTGGCGGGCACTACTTGCCAAGACCTACAGCACAGCGCAAGGCGGCGACCTCTTCGGCCCGCAAGCGTCTGACGGAATCCGGCGCCTGCCGCCCGATTCGAAGGGAAGCAATGGCCGTACGCTTGAGCTTATCCACCTTCAGCCCGACCGACTCCATCATTCGTCGAACCTGGTGCTTTCTCCCCTCGCACACGACCACTACCAGCCAGGCCTTGGTGGGTGTACGCCTTTCGACCCTGATCCGCAACGGTTTCGCCAAGCCGTCGTACAATCTGACCCCCCTGCGGAGTCGCTGCAGCTGCCCATCGGTGGGAGGTCGACTCACCTTGACCCGGTAGGTCTTTTCAATTTCGTATCGCGGGTGTGTAATCCGGGCCGCCAGTTCACCGTCATTGGTAAGCAAGACGAACCCCGTACTATTGATGTCCAGCCGCCCGACCGGGAACAACGACTTGCCGAGCGCCGCGACTACGTCTCCGACGCAGTAACGGCCGCGCGGGTCTTTCATGGTCGTTACACAGCCGACCGGCTTGTGATAGGCAAAGTATTCCAGGCGGCGATCCAGGGGAAGGAGCCTGCCGCGAACCTTGATATGATCCCGCCCCGGGTGCGCCTTGACTCCAGGCTGAGTCACCACGGCTCCGTTTACCGTCACGTCGCCAGCGGCAATGAGTTGCTCGGCTTCTCGCCGCGAGCACACGCCCGCCCGCGCTATGACGAGCTGCAGCCGCAGCGGCGGCGTGGCATCTCGCGGCACGTCAGTCGTTTCGTGATCCGGATCTGCTGGTCGGGGCCCCTTCCCGATCCGGGCTCCACTACGCTCCGCCGGTGATCTCGGGGTCCGTCGTTTCCCGGTCCTGCCGTGAAGCCCGCCGCGCCGACTCGCCACCGTCTTCGAGTCCTGAGATCCCCCCGTGCTCGGATCGCTCTTCGTTCCGCCCCTCTTGTTCTTCGCTCTCACCATCTTCTTCGTCAAGCGGGAGGACCTTGGCATCATCCACCGGATTCTCGTTGAACTCGCTCCGCTCAGCCAGGTCCACAATGTCGTCCCCCAGCTCCGCCAGGGCAGGTAGTTCCTTGAGGTCACCGAGGCCAAACAGCTCGAGAAACTCAGACGTCGTCGCATACAACAGCGGGCGCCCCGGCACATCAAGTCGTCCGGCGACCCTCAGGAGCTTCTTCTCCACCAGGCTCTCGAGGACACCGCCACAATCGACACCACGAATTCGCTCGATATCGTGGCGAGTAACGGGCTGTCGGTAAGCTACAATAGAGGCGGTCTCCACCGCCGCACGCGTGAGGCGATACGGCCTTTCCTTGAAGAGCTTGCGCACCGTCTGGTGGTGTTCCGCCGCCGTGCGAAACTGCCATCCGCCGGCGACTTCCACCAAGCGGAGTCCCCGCGTTGCGCACTCCTTCTTGAGTTCGGTCAACGCGTCCAAGATTTCGCTCCGCGACGCTCCCTCGACCGCCGCCGTCATCTGCTTGACCGGCAGTGCGTCCCCCGAAGCAAACACCAAGGCCTCCACGACGGGTTTCAGCCTGTCCGTAGGCCAACGCCCGCCAACCGGCTCTGCGCCACTGTCCTCAGCGCTCCCAGCGACGATCATCGAGCCCTTCGTGCCGTCCGACCCCGAATCCCCGGTGTCCCCGATGGTAACATCACGTTCGCGATCGTGTCTCCCGGCGTTGTCCTCGCCGGGAGACACGCTCTCCTGCTCACTCATTGCTTTCCTCCAATGCAAGCGAGTCACCCCCCCGCCCCTCCCGGGCCGAGACCGAGCCTGGACCGTAGGTCCCGAGCAACGCGTATAACTTGTCTTCGTTTTCGTGATCCAGCAGGCGCATGGTGATCTCCCCACTTTGACGATCCTGCCAGCCCTCTACGATCCCCATCTTCATCAGTTCCAGCAGACCTATGAAACTGGCGATGATGTACCCCCGCGCCACGCCTTGAGGAAAGAGGTCACGAAAGTGCAGACTACCGGAGCTCCTGAGCCGTGCCATCATGCCACGAACAGCGTCGGCTACGTGATACTCTTCCCCCTCTACCTCGTGAGGCCGCCGAGCAGCCGCCCGCTGAAGCACGCGCCTCAACGCTTCAAACAGATCAGGAAGCTCGACTTTGGAAAATCCGGCTTCTTCGTCGTCCGGCTTCTCCGGCGGCGACGGAGGGCGTTTGAAGACGTCCCTGTCCAGTAACGCCCGGTCACGCAGTGCCTCCGCGGCCTCACGGTAACGACTGTACTCCGCTAGCTGCTGCACCAACTCCGCCGCCGGATCGTCTTCACTTTCTTCGTCCTCATCGTCGTGGGGCAGTAGAAGCCTGGACTTCAAGTGCACCAGAGTCGCCGCCATCACGAGGTACTCGCCAGCCATGTCGAGGTTGAGCTCCTCGAACATCTGAATATAGGCGAGATACTGGTCCGTGATGGTCGCGACGGGGAGATGATAGATGTCGAGTTCGTTGGCCTTGACGAGGTGAAGCAGCAAATCCAAAGGCCCCTCGAAGGCATCCAGCTTGACCGTGTAGTCGACCATGGGCGTCATAACCCCACCGCCTCGCGAACTTGCGCCATCGTTCGAGCGGCGGTTGCGTTTGCCCGTCGCCGGCCGGATTCCAGAACCTCGTCGGCCAGACCGGGACGAGCCTCGAGTTCGAGGCGTTTTTGGCGAATCGGCCCCAGCTCAGCCAACACGTGTTTGATCATCACCATCTTGCAGTCCAAGCAACCGATGGAAGCGGAGCGGCACGCCCTGGATAGTTCGGATTTCTCGTCTTCGGTACAGTAGATCTCGTGAAGAGCGAAGGCCGGGCAATCCTCCGGATCGCCCGGATCGCTTCGACGCTCGCGCCGAGTATCGGTAACCATCCGCGAGAGCTTCGTCGTAACCGTTTCGCTGTCATCCCGGAGATCCACGGTATTACCATAACTCTTACTCATCTTGCGGCCATCGGTACCCGGTACCCGGGCCGACGCCATCACCAACGCCTCCGGCTCAGGGAAGACCTCGCCGTAGAGGCGGTTGAAACGCCGAGCGATCTCGCGGGTGAGTTCGATGTGAGGAAGCTGGTCCTCTCCCACCGGCACCTGCCCGCCCTTGTACAGCAGTATATCGGCCGCTTGCAGCAGCGGATAGCCGAGGAAGCCGAAGGTCGAGAGGTCGCGTCCGCTGAGCTGTTCCCGTTGTTCCTTGTACGAAGGAACACGCTGCAGCCAGGCAACCGGGGTGATCATCGAAAATACCAGATGGAGTTCAGCGTGCCCCGCGACTTCCGACTGGCGAAACATCACGCTGCGGTCGGGATCTAGACCGACCGCGAGCCAGTCCAACACCAAAGAGATAGTACTCTGCCTGATCCGCGAGGGGTCGGCGTACTCGGTGGTGAGCGCGTGCCAGTCCGCAACAAAAAACCAGCACTGAAATTCAGCTTGGAGGCTCACCCAGTTTTTTAGCGCCCCGTTGAGATGACCGAGGTGCAGATCTCCGGTGGGCCTGGTACCGGATACAACCGTCGCGCTCCCCTTGTTCACTTCGGCTCGCACCTCGACTCCAGTCTAGACGAGAAACGACAGAATCTCGATAACGGCCATGATGATGGGCCCGATCAGCGCTCCGAGCACGCCGGTAATTAGAAGACCGAAGACCACAAGAAAACCGAAGGGTTCGAGCCTCGCGAGCGGCTGTGCAAGATTGCTAGGCAACAACCCGACGGCGACGCGACCCCCGTCCAGCGGCGGTATGGGGAGTAGATTGAACACCGCCAACACCACGTTTATCAAGACGCTTCGCTGGGCCATGATCGCGAGCGGTCGGGCAACAACGAATCCGGCGTGGGGCTGTAGGGCGTGCCCATCCCCCCCCGCAAGCAGACCCAAGACAATGGCACTCGTTGCAGCAAGGGCAAGGTTCATAGCTGGTCCTGCGGCCGCCACGAAGACCATGTCGCGCATGGGGTTGCGAAGATTTTGCCAGGATACCGGCACCGGCTTGGCGTATCCGAACAGAAAAGGCGACCCGGAAGCAAACAAGACAGCAGGCATGAGGATCGTTCCGAACGGATCTATATGGGCGATCGGATTGAGCGTGAGCCGCCCGAGTCGCGCCGCGGTGTCGTCACCACAGCGTTGCGCCACCCATCCGTGGGCGAACTCGTGGCACACCACAGCCAGAAGTAGCGGAAAGACCCAAAGGGCCGCTGAAGCGATGTCGAAGTTCACAGGCGCGAGTAGATCCCAGCTGGTAGTATTGTGCCCTGAAGCAGCGTACTTACAAACCAGTCCCTCTACGTCGGCCGCGCCGCTGCATTCGTGCTCTCGGATGGTGAGACTCGTGCACTTTCCTCAGCCTGCTGGCCGCAACGTGAGTGTACACCTGGGTAGTTGAAAGGTCCGCGTGTCCCAGCATCATCTGCACCGACCTCAAGTCCGCCCCGCCGTCGAGCAGATGGGTAGCAAACGAGTGCCGCAACAGATGGGGTTTCAACGGACTGAGTCCGGCTCTCAGGGCCAACGTTCGCAACCGTTTCCAAAAGGCCTGTCTGCTAAGCGGCAGCCCACGCCGGCCAAGGAAAAGAAACGCTGACCCATTCTTGGTATCGAGGGACGCGCGCCCCTCCTTGAGATAACGTCTCACGGCCCTGAGCGCTTCCCTACCAACGGGCACCGCTCGCTGCTTCGAGCCTTTACCGTTCACCAGCAAGAATCCGTCGCGAGCGTTCAGCTGAGTGGTCCTGAGTCCCACCAACTCCGAAACCCTCAGACCACATCCATAAGCCAGTTCCAGCATCGCTCGGTCGCGCAGGATCAGCGGGTCATGACCGTCCAGCGAAGCCATCAGGCGGTTGAGTTCGCTAGGACTGAGCAGACGCGGGAGTCTCCGCGCACGTTTCGCAAGAGCGATTTCTCGAACCGGATTAACCCTTATGTGCTTCTCGGAAACGAGGTATCGAAAAAAACCTCGAATCGCAGAAAGCGCACGGTTACGCGAGGTCGCCGCCTGGCCCGCCTTCGCGAGACGGTCGAGAAACGATACTACGTCTTCCCTCGTTACGTCGGCGGCAACATCGCGGCTCCGGGCACCGAGGTGATCAAGGAAGGCGTTGAGATCACGTCCGTACGCTTCCAGGGTATTGGCCGCGAGTCCTTTCTCGGTCGCCACGTGGGCCATATAGACATCCACCAGCTCCGCGAGCCACACGCCGCTCACTCTCCCCGCCTCTTGGCGAACTCCGCCCCCACCTGGTCACCCCCCCGTCGATCGCCGAAGGCCTGCCCCGTCTTCTTCTGCTAACACGCTTTCTAGTATACCGGCCCTGATCCTTTCCAGAAGCCCGGTATCGTTTATCTTTCGGTCCTCCCTGTCTTTGACGTAGAAGACATCGAGGACCTGATCGACGTGAGTGGTTATCTTGGCGACATGAATGGTCAATCCGAAGTCATGAATACTCTGGGCCACCCGGAACAGAAGGCCCGGTTGGTCCACGGCGTAAACGTCAATCACCGTGTACTGACGAGACACCTTGTTGTCTATTTCGACCTTGGTAACGGCCCGCCTTCTCGCCTGGGTAGATTTTGGCGCTGCGACAAGGTTGCGCCGCACAGGGGCGACCAAGCTCTCCAGATCGGTACTGCCCTCAAGTACACCGGCCAGCGATACCCTCACGTCCTTCCACACCTCCGGATCCATGGTGTGTGGATACAACCGCGGCAGCTCATTGTCGTCCGCTAGCACCTCCGCGGCATCTTCATCATCATTGTCATGGTCCAGCAGAAAGGTATCAATCGCCAGGCCTTCGCTGGAGGTCGCGATACGAGCGCCAACGATGTCGAGCCCCTGGGCGAGCAGCACTCCCACGATGCACAGGAAGAGTCCCGGCCTGTCGGGAACGCAGACGGTGAACTCCGAGAGCCCTCTCTCGGGAACGTGCACTACCCCCGAGCGAAAAAGAGCGTCACCACGAGATTCGTACATTCTCCAGTGGTCAAATATGAGGTCTTCCGCGTTGGCAAGAAAATAGGAATTGGGCATCGTCTCGAGAAATCCTGTCAGGCGGCTTTTTTCCGCATCGGCAGAAGCTCGCGCGATAACCCGTGCCCTTACCCGTTCCACCCGATTGTCGATATCGCTCTCCCGGACCACGCCGGTATCGAAGACATCGGCCGCCCGAAGATACAGCTCGGCGAGCAGGGAATCCTTCCAGTTTGTCCAGACCTTGGGGCCGACCGCTTTCATATCGGAGAAGGTCAACAAATAGAGGTCCCGGAGCGTACGCGCGGTACCGACCTTCTCCACGAAATCCATCACCAATTCAGGATCGTCAATGTCTCGGTTTTGAGCCAGCTCCGACATCAAGATGTGATTACGGACCAAGAACTCCACCTCCTCTTTCTCATCTTGATGGAGATGCAGTCGCGTTGCGACTTCCCCAACCATGACCGCGCCTCGCTCGTCATGGTTGCCGCCGTATCCCTTTCCCACGTCGTGAAACATCATCGCCAGGAATAGCACCTCGGGGTGGTCACACTCCCGCATGATCTGGGTAAGCAGAGGACTACTTTCCTGATACACCCCCTGCCGCAGGCGCTCGAGTTCTCTGACGCCAACCAAAGAGTGCTCGTCAACTGTGTACACGTGGTAGTAGTCATACTGGATCATGCAGAAGAGCCGCCCGAACTCGGGCAGGAAACGGCCCAGCACTCCGAGCGAGTGCATTTCGGTCAAGGTACGGTAGACACCGTCCTTCCACTTAAGGACCGACATGAAGGCGTCAACCGCATCTCTCCGGCCACTGATCTCCTCCGTCAACAGATCAACGTTACGGCGAACCAACTCTCGACTCACGGGCGACAACGCGACACCGTTTCTCTGGCAGAGGTGAAAGACCCTGAGGAGGTTTACGGGATCGCTGACCAGGACCTGGCCGTCGACCAGAAGGCGACCGTCGGAAAGCCATGTACCCTTACCAAGGCTTCTGCGCCCCAGTCTCTCGATGAAACCGGCTGCCTCATCCCCGACATCTAGGCGCTGAATGATGTCGTTGGTCGTACGAGAGATTATCGCCGCGTTGTAGTAGTAGTCGCGCATGAACAATTCTGCGGCCGAGTTGCTGTCGTCAGCCTGGTACCCGAATCGCTGCGCAATAGTTTCCTGCCTTTCGAAAGTGAGGGTGTCGTGCTTGGCCTCCGCAAGAAAATGCAGGCTGTTGCGGACACGCATGAGAAATTCTCTGCCCGCGACAAGCTCCTCAACTTCATGTTCGGAAACCAGATCCGTCTGAGCGAGTTCCTCGAGCGTCGTCACTCCCCATTTCAGCCGCGCCATCCAGAGAACCGTGTGGATATCGCGAAACCCGCCCTTGCCCTCCTTTACGTCCGGTTCCAGCATGAAGACGGAACCGCCGAACCGCTCGTGCCTGCCCTGACTCTCTCTGCGTTTGGCTTCCACGAAGGAACTCACGTCGCGCACCGTAAGCACCTTCTGGACCTTCTCGGCATACTCGACGCCCAGATCCGTACTTCCACAAAGGAAACGCCCGTCCAGCAGAGAGGTCCGAATGGTGATATCCGAATCGGCAAGCTGTACACATTCCGAGGTAGTTCTCACGGCGTGCCCGACCTGCAGTCCCGCATCCCAGAGTGTGTAGAGCAGCGACTCCGTGACGGTTTCGACGTAGGCGTCGACCCGCTGGTCGTAAAAGACCAGCAGGTCGACATCCGAACAGGGATTCATTTCGGCTCGGCCGTAGCCTCCCTGCGCTATCACTGCGCAGCGCCTCGAGGTCCGGCCGTAACGCCGTACGAACCGTTCGGTAGCGGCTTCAAATATGAAGCGGATCAGATGGTCGGTAGCCGCCGAGTATCGCAGCGCGGTGTCGAGGCCTCCGGCGCCGGCCCAGTGGGCGTCCGCAAGTTCCCGCCTCACCGCAGATACGTAATCGCGAGCGACCGCGGAGAGCCGTCCCCCCACCTCGCGCGGTGAAGGAAGGACGGTCTTTCCGGTGGCGTCCCGGTGCTTGTCGTTGTCAGAGTCGGCCACGGCGTGCGGCGTTTAGCCTATCGCAGACTCGCTACTCTTTCATCGGCAAGATACCGTTTAATACCTCGAAAGATCCCCTCCGCAGCCGCTTCACGATAAACCGTGCTTGCCAACCTCGTCCCCTCGGTGCTGTGGGTGAGAAAACCCATCTCGATAAGCACACAGGGCATGTAGGTACCGTCGAGGACCAGAAAAGGGCCCCTCTTCACCCCCAGCGAGCCGATCGCGGAGTACTTGAGCTTGAGATGCTTCACCAGTTCGGTCTGGATCGAGTTGGCAAGCAGGATAGAATCGGCTTCTTTACCGGTCTGGACAAGATCCGAAACAATATATGAAAGGTCAGTATCCGCAGACGCCCCGCCCTTGATGAGAAGATCGACTCCGTTCTCCAGGCTCGCCAAGCGCCGCGTCGCCCGGTCGTCGGTATTTTTCAAATAGTAGGTCTCCACTCCGTGCAGTCTCGCATTTTTGCTCGCGTTCGCGTGGATGGAAATAAACAAATCGGCTTCGAGTCGATTCGCAAGGTCTTTGCGACGATCGAGGGAGAGGTACTTATCGGTAGTACGCGTCATAACCACATCCGCGTCGAGTCGTTTCCGCAGTTTCTCGGCGACACGTTTACTCACGTCCAACGCGACTACCTTTTCAGTAATTCCCGCGGGGCTATGGGTTCCCGGGTCTCGCCCCCCGTGTCCCGGATCGAGAACGATACGCGGCCTGCGTGCCGGCGGCAGCAGGGGGGACGGCGGCTTCCGTTTTGCGGCCACGATCGTCGACGGTTTGGAGGGCAGCGTCGAACTGCGAACTTTTTCGATGGCCTTGGCCGGTGGCCGCGGTGTCCGAGACACCACCTTCTTGATCTTGGAAGGAGCGGTCTTAGGTGCGGTCGCTCGTTTGGGCGTACCGGAAACCGCCCCCTTGCCCGTAAGATCGATAACAAGCCGGCTGGGGGACTTGAGCATGAAAACCTTGGTACTGACCGGAGACGTGAGATCGATGACGATACGAGCCGTTCGAGAGTTGAACTGCCCGGCCCTAACACCGGATACTCTACTATCTGGTTTCACGACCGAGGTGTTTATCTTGTGCCCAGCCGTTACCCCGACGAGGTCGACGAAGAAACGGAGCGGGCGGCCCAAGGACTTGTTCGCGGCCACGAAGCCCTTCTTAAACTGAACGGATTCGCTAAGATCGATAACGACTCGAGTGTAGTCGTCTCCACTGGCCGATCTGATGCGTTGAACCGACGCCGCGAACGCGGGTGACGATCCTAGGGACACAAGCCCAACAACGAGGAATACCGCTGATACGACCGCCCCGCGCGACGCTCTTTGAACCACCCATCCCACTTCCATCCGCTCCGCCAGAACGCCTATTATCCAACTTTTCTCACCCTACGGACAAGTCCGTCGAGCAGGTTAAGTGCCTCGAGAGGGCTGAGGGTATCCGCGTCCACCGCCGCTATTTCCTTGCAAATAGCAGCTTCCCAGGCCTCCGGCGCCTCTGCCGACGGCTGCGAGAAAAGTCCCATTTGATCAACGTCCCCGGCCCTGGGCCGCTCCTCGAAGCGCTTCAGTATAGCCTCGGCCTTTTCGGTAACGCCGTCGGGCACCCCGGCCAGACGCGCAACCTCAATACCATAGCTTCCACTGGCGGCGCCTTCCACCACTCTGTAGAGAAACACTATGGAACCTTTGTATCTTCTGACCGCCACAGATCGGTTGACCACGAGGTCGTGCTCGGACGCCAGCCCGGCAAGCTCGTGGTAATGGGTCGCAAACAGAGTCTTCACGCCGCCGGCCAGCATGGCCTCGGCGACAGCCCAGGCTATGGATATGCCGTCAAACGTTGATGTGCCCCGGCCGATTTCGTCCAGCACAACGAGACTACGCGTACTCATGTTGCGAAGTATGTTCGCTGTTTCCGTCATTTCGACCATAAAAGTCGACTGCCCGGCGCTGAGGTTGTCGCTCGCACCGATACGTGTAAAGACGCGGTCAAGCAACGGAATCCGCGCAGACGCAGCGGGCACGAAGGACCCGCAGTGCGCAAGCAATGCGATGAGCGCGACCTGGCGGAGGAAGGTAGACTTGCCCGCCATGTTGGGTCCGGTGATCACCGCGACGAGCTGCCTTTCCGGATCGAGACGACAGTCGTTGGGGACGAAACGCTTCCCTATGACCGCCTCCACGACCGGGTGGCGCCCCTCGATAATCTGGAGCTCCAGTCCCCTGTGCACCTCGGGTCTCACGTAGTGTCGGACGTGAGCGGTTTCCGCGAAGCCGGCAACGACATCCACAAACGCCAGGTTGACCGCAGAACGGACGAGGGCCGCCTGTCCCTGAGCGACCTGATCGACTATTTCAGCGAACAGATGCGCTTCTAGAACACTCAGTCTTTCCTCCGCGCCCAGGACTTCCGTTTCGCATTTTTTTAGTTCAGGCGTTACAAAACGTTCCGCATTTACCAGAGTCTGCTTGCGCTGGTAGTCGGGTGGAACCCGATCGAGGTTGCTCTTGCTGACTTCCAGATAGTAGCCGAAGACCTTGTTGTACCCGACCTTCAGGCCGGATATGCCGCTTCGCTCTCTCTCTTCCCTCTCGAAGGCCGCGATCCAGCCCTTCCCGTCACGACTAATCGATCGAAGACGATCGACCTCTTCGTTGAAACCGTCACGAATGACCCCTCCCTTCGCCAACTGGGCCGGAGGCTCAGCAACGATCGATTGACCGATCAACGCCCTCAGCGCCGGTTGTGAATCCAGTCTGGAGAACGCCAAACGCAACGATTCCGGCAGGGTACGCCCTTCTACGAGTGCGCAGAGCTCGGCGATTCCCCGAAGCGCGAGTTCTAGTTGAACTAGGTCACGTGGTCTCGCGGTTCGCGATCCAACCTTGCCCGCCAGGCGCTCCAGATCCCCCACGCTCTTGAGAATCTGACGCACCCTATCCCTCAGCTCGAATTCTTCGAGAAAAGCCTCGACCGCGTCCAGGCGCTCGCCGATCGCCGCGAGATCCGCAAGCGGGTTTTCGATCCATCTACCGGCGAGCCGCTTGCCCATAGGGGTAACGGACTGGTCTACGACAGCCAGAAGCGTGTCGGTCTTGCCATCGCGCTCCAGCGAAGTCGTAAGTTCGAGGTTCCGCCTCGTCGCTGAGTCGATACCCAGAAAAGCCTCGGTGTCATAGTACTCGACCGGTCGAAGGTGTCCCGTAAATTCTCCTTGGGTAGCCTCGATATATCCGAGCAACACGGACAAAGCCTCGAGCGCAGTCGTCGGGAGATCCGCCACACCGACTCTGCGCCAAAGCTCCGAAGACGCCTCAGTTTCTCGCGGCTGCGCCGAGATCATGCACCCCGTAAGCCCCAGACTCGCGGCGTCCAGGCCCGAGTCGTTGAAACCAGCGGCGACGAGCACCTCGCTCGGTCCCAGCGCGGTTAACTCGTCCCGCAGACCATCCCTACCCGAAAGTCTGGTTGCCCGAAGTTCGCCGGTAGAGAAATCAGTCCACGCCAGCCCCCAGTCCGAACCTTCTCCACAGACCGCAGCAAGAAAGTTGCCGCGCTCTGGCGCCAGGCTGTCGTCATCAAGCAGCGTGCCCGGAGTCACTACCCGGGTCACCTTACGCCGGACAATCGTACGACCGCCTTCGGGCAAATCTATCTGCTCGCATATGGCAACCTTCAAGCCCGCCTCGAGCAGTCTAGCTATGTAGGGTCTGGCCGAGTGATACGGTACTCCGCACAGCGGGATCGGACTGGGGTCGCTACGGTTTCTGCTCGTGAGAGCGATGTCGAGTATCGCAGACGCCTTCTCGGCGTCATCGAAGAACATCTCGTAAAAATCGCCCAAGCGAAAAAACAGTATGGCGTCTTCGTGATCTTTCTTGATCTCGAAATACTGCTGCATTACGGGCGTCAGCTTGACGCCACGGCTGCGTGAAGCCTCGGCCACTCAGACTATCTTGCGTCGGCCCGCGACGTAGTCAACCAACACGAAGCAGGCCAGCTGCCGGGGGAGCTGTAGCAGAGCCCTTCCTCCGTCAAGCACCGCCATTTCCTCGACGACGTCCCTAGACGCAGGGCTTTCGCTGCTACGAAGTCCCAAGTCGTCGTCCATCCCATATCCGAATTCGAGCTTCGCGGGCGCGGACGCCAGCGGTCTATGAGAGTCGCCAATTCGCGGAACGATCTCTGTCTCCTGGCGGCAACGGCGTTGTTAGGTATTTTCCATATCAGCCGAGGACGAATCGGATAGCAACGCTCGATCCCCGACGATCGGGTTCGACGCAACCGAAGGTCCTGGAGAATCTCCAGCCCTCGCGAGTGCTCGCTCGAGTTCGTCTTTGACCTTGGTGACCTCCCTCAGGAGGCTGCCGTTTTGCTTTTGTTCTGCTCGCAAGGTCGCACGCAGTCTCAGGTGCTCGATAAAGGCGCCCGCGCCGCCGATGATAACCCCCAGTAAAACCGAACCGAGTATGACGACGAACAGAGGAAGCTGCAGAACCGCCCCCTCGGGGCGGGCAAGAAACGGTAGGGCCGGGAGATAGACGAGATACACCGTGGCGGTGTTAAAACTCGCTATGAATACCGCGAACAGGAATACCACGGTGTAAAACATAGTCTTGACAATCTTCATGGCCCACGATCCTCGAACAACGGTAGAAGACGATCGTAGGCCTCTTCGAGATGCTCCGGAATGACACGGCAGTCAGCCAGCATCGGCATAAAATTGGTGTCGCCTTCCCAACGCGGCACCAGATGCCAGTGCAGGTGCTTGTCGATACCCGCTCCTCCGCAACGTCCAAGGTTCATGCCGACGTTAAACCCCTGCGGAGAGTAAGCCCGCTGGAGTATCGCGATCGCTCTCTGGAGCAACGCCATCAACGCCGAGGCATCGTCGACCGCGAGAGAGCCTAGATCGGCAGAATGTAGACGAGGGGACACCATGAGATGAGCGTTAGCATACGGGTAGCGGTTCATGATCACCGACGCCCGCTCATCGGAAAAAAGCACCAACGCCTCTCGGCGCGCCGAAGGATCGACCAACGCGGGTTTTTCGCAAAATATGCAGCCTTGGTCCTGGTCGACCCTCTCGACGTAGGCCAGACGCCACGGCGCCCAAAGCACCCTCATGGTGGAACGTCAGGCCGCCGACGACCTTTGGTGGGTCGCAGCCGCGGAACCTCCCCCGACCGAGACCGAGGACGTACCGGTGAGGACGCCACCTCCGCCCGCGCCCTGCGCATCGACCCTCTGCTTGAGTTCTTTCCCCACCTTGAAAAACGGAACACGCTTGGCGGCCACGGCGACGATCTCGCCGGTCTTGGGGTTGCGGCCTTCGCGCGCGCGTCTGTGCCTAACGACAAAACTCCCGAAACCTCGGATCTCGATCCGCTCGCCCTTGCACAGGGCCTCAGTCATGCTCTCGAATACAGAGTTGACGATCACCTCGGCGTCTCTGCGAGAGTACGTGGGATAGAGTTTGACGATTTCGTCTATGAGTTCCCTCTTGGTCATCTGCGGGTCGCTCCTCGGTCTTATCTAGGTCTCGCTGTCTGCAACCGTATCCGCTTCGCCGTCTACAGCTTCATCCTCTGCTACCTTGTCCTTCCCCCCCTCCTCGTCTCCAGCTGGAGACTCCGGTTCTCCCTTCCGCCCCTGTTCCAGCTGTGCGCTAATCATCTCTCCAAGGTTAAACGCCGATCCCGTAGATTCGCTCCCACCACCACCGGAGCTGGACATGTACTGACCGATCTCCTTCTGGTCGGACTTTTGGAGCACCGACTTCGCACTTAGCGCGACGCGACGCTCCTTCTGGTCTAGCTGAAGAACCTCGGCCTCGATCGACGCCCCCGGACTAATGAACTCTCGCGGATCTTCAACCCGATCCGTTGAGAGTTCCGAGACGTGAATCATACCTTCCACCCCCTCTTCGATCTCCACAAACACGCCGAAATCGGTGACGTTCGTAACCTTACCTTGAATCCTGCTCCCTACCGGATGGCGACGCTGCATCGCGGACCACGGGTCTTCGGAAATCTGCTTGAGGCCCAACGACAATCGTTCGTTGGGTGAATCTATCGCCAGTACGACGACTTCGACCTCGTCCCCCTTGGAAACCACCTCGGAGGGATGCTTGACCTTTCTCGTCCAGTGCATATCCGAGATGTGAACGAGCCCATCGATACCGTCAGCTACGGTAACAAAGAACCCGAAGTCGGTAACACTCGAAACCTTACCGCTGAGATGGGAGCCAACGGGATGGTCAATGGGTAGCTGTTCCCACGGGTTGGGAGTGGCTTGTTTCAACCCCAAAGAAATCCTTCGGTTCTCTGGATCCAGTCCGAGTACCACCACCAGGACCTCGTCACCGACCGAAACCAACTTGGAGGGATGAGATACCCGGGACGTCCATGACATCTCGGATACATGAACAAGGCCTTCGACGCCGTCCTCGATCTCCACGAAAGCGCCGTAGTCAGCAACGCTGACTACCTTCCCGCGCACCTTGCTGCCCGGGAACAGCCTGTCCGCGATGCTGGTCCAGGGATCATCGTGCAGTTGCTTCATCCCAAGAGAGACCCGAGCGTTTTCGGGGTCGTACTTGAGAACGACAACCTTGACCACGTCGCCGGGTTTGACGACGTCCGACGGGCGGTTGACCCGTCCCCACGACATGTCGGTGACGTGAAGCAATCCGTCCAAGCCACCGAGATCAACAAAGGCCCCGTAGTCGGTCACGTTCTTCACGGTCCCTTCGAGCACGACCCCTTCCTCAAGGATCTTGAGAGTCTCACCCATAAGTTCGGCTCTCTCTTTTTCGAGAAGCGCCTTGCGTGAGACAACGACGTTTCCACGCGCACGGTTGAATTTCAGCACCGAGTACTGGTGGGTCTCGCCTATGTAACGATCCAGCCCGCGTGTAGGCCGGATATCAACGTGCGAGCCCGGGAGAAACGCAGTGACTCCCACGTCGACGGCTAGCCCTCCTTTGACCTTGCCCGTGACTTTGCCTTCGATGTATCCGTGGGTGTTGTAGGCGTGCTCGATGGCTTTCCAGACCGAGGCCTGGCGCGCCCGCCTGAACGACAGGACTAGCTCACCACCACTCGCCCCCGTCGACACGACGAAGACCTCGATTTCATCGCCTTCAGCAACGCTGACGTTACCGGCCGAATCACAGAACTCGCGAAGAGGGATGAGCCCTTCCGATTTGTATCCTATGTCTACGGTGACCAGATCGTTCGCAACACTTACGACCCTTCCCGTTACGATCTCGCCAGTCTCTACAGAACTGGCGCCCATGGACGCCTCGAACAGGTCCTGGAAGCTCTGCACCTCTTCCTGCTCCCTGTTCTCACCGTCCGTCTTTTCCTCAAGCATTAACCTGGAATCCTCCTGAAGGTGCAGAGAAACCACACCCAACCCATCTGGACATAGCTCCCTTAAGCAGACGATTCAAGAGAAAACCTAGCATTTTCAAGTCATTCGAATGATTTTCGTCTTTTGGCTTCCGCAATCACCCATTCGACTACTTCTTCCAGAAGCATGGCGGTGGAATTCAGAACCACCGCGTCTGGCGCGGGACGTAGCGGGGCAAGCAGCCGCGAGCGATCCCTACTGTCACGTTCAGCCATGTCCCGGGCGATGGTTTCAAGGCTGTGCTCATCCCCTTGACCACGCTCGAACGCGCGCCGCCTGGCTCGCTCGTCAGGGTCGGCATCCAGAAAGACCTTGAGCTCTGCATCGGGGAAAACAACGCTGCCCATGTCCCGACCTTCAGCCACCAGGCCCGGGGGCCGGGCCGCGCTCCTCTGTAATTCCAGCAGCCTGCGGCGTACCGCGTCCATGGTCGAGGTCCTTGAAGCCGCGGCACTTACCCGCTCCGTTCGAATGAGGTCGGTCACATCGCGACCGTTGAGGCGCGCGCGCCGCCCCCCGTCGAACAGCTCGATCTCGGTATTGGCCAGCAAACGCGTGAGCTCCGCCTCATCGGCGAGATCGACCTCCGATTCGAGCACGGCAAGACCCACCGCCCGATACAGGGCTCCCGAGTCCAGATACGCCAGCCCCAGCCTCTCGGCTACCATTTTGGAAGTTGACGACTTGCCAGCGCCCGAAGGACCGTCAATGGCGATGATGAAGCAGTCCTGGCTCACCCTCTGAGTTCCTCAAGCAGGCCGAAAAAGCCGGGGAACGAAACTTCCACGCTCGCGGCTGACGCAACCTGGACGCCCGTCTCTGCCGCCAGCGCCGCGATCGCGGCGGCCATCACCATGCGGTGGTCTCCCTGGGTCTCGATCAGCGCCCCACCCTTGAGCCTTCCTCCCAGGATAGACAACCCGTCCTCGCCCTGCTCCGTCCTCGCTCCCAGCGCACCGAGCATGGCGGTGATTCCAGCCACGCGATCGCTTTCTTTGACCCTCAGCTCCGCCGCACCACGTATCAGCGTCGTTCCTTCCGCGCAGGCCGCGGCCACAGCGAGTACGGGTATTTCGTCGATGGTAGCCGGCATCTCCTCACCGCCGATCTCCACACCCCGTAACCGGCCCGTTCCCCTCACAGTGAGGTCACCTACGGCCTCGCCCGCAGATTCACCGGTACGGCTGAACCTAAGGTCAGCGCCCATCCGGACGAGGACGCGCGCGAACCCACTGCGGGTAGGATTGATGTAGAGGTCCCGTATCGTGATTTCGGATCCCGGCACGATACAGGCCGCGACGGCCAGGAACGCGGCGGAGGACGGGTCACCGTGCACATGCAGGTCCTTCGCGACCGGAACGGCTGGTCCTTGTATTTCAACCGTGCTGGGGCCTGGGGGCAACCCATCGAGGGGTCCGATCTTTCCGATCCGGGCGCCCGACCAGCGCCGCCCACCGATTTCGCGGCCGATCTCTATCCCCATCCCAGAGAGCAACCGTTCAGTGTGATCACGCGAAAGCGCGGGCTCCGTAATCTTGCTCCTGCCTCTGGCCTGCAGGGCGGCGAGCAACAACGCGGTCTTCAGCTGCGCGCTGGGGACGGTTATGTCAACCTTCGCCCCGGCGAGCGATCTTCCGTCGATCCGCAGCGGAGCATGCCCCGCGGTCGTCTTGACCCTAGCTCCCATCAGCGCCAGGGGGTCGGCGACGCGTCCCATGGGACGGCCGCTCAGAGAATCATCCCCACTGAGTTCACATGCGAACGCTTGCCCGCTCAACAACCCAGCGAGCAGACGCATCGTGGTTCCGGAGTTGCCGCAATCCAGTCGCCCGGCCGGGCAATCGAAGGCCAGGCCCCGGCCACGAATACGCAGCACCCCCGCTCCTTCATCGACTAGTTCCGCGCCCAGAGACCGCATCGCCCCGACGGTGGAGCAAATGTCACGTCCAGAAGAGAGTCCACTGACGATGGCTTCGCCCTCGGCGGCCGCGTTGAAAATCACCGCGCGGTGGCCAACGGATTTGTCGCCAGGGACCGAAACCTCGCCACCCAGCGGCCCACGCGCCGGTTCAACGGTGACCCGATCCTCGATCAACGGTCCAACCTGCGCCTCTGGCGCCGTGCCCGCGACATGATCTCATGCTGCATTTTCTCATCCGAGCTTTCGATGGCATCCCTCAAACGGGTCCAGTGCAGAGAGAACGCGTCCATGGCCGCGAGCAGGTTCGAACGGTTCAGGCGCATCACCCCGGCCCACATGTCTTGGTCGCTCAAAGCGAGGCGTGTCATGTCTGAAAAACCACGGCCCGCGACCGCTGAGAACTCGGTTGAAGATCCGACATCGTCCGTCGTCGCGGCCAGATTGAACGCCAGCATCTGGGGGAGATGGCTGCTCAGAGCCAACAAGCGATCGTGTTCCCCGGCTTCCATTTCGAAGACCCGCGCCCCCGCCGCTTTCCACAGACCCGCGACCAGCTCCGTTGCGGACTGGTCGGTGGTCTTTGACGGAGTGAGTACCGTCGCCTTGTTCTTGAAGAGATCGACGCAGGCCGCGCCTGCGCCACTCTGCTCCGATCCAGCCAAGGGATGCCCACCAACGAAACGGGCCCCGACCCCGAGCTTTTCGGCTCGCTCGACAATCGGACTCTTGACGCTGCCGACGTCACTCACCACACAGCGATCGGGGATGAGCGAAGCGACAGTGGGTAGCAGTTCCAACGCGGTATCCACGGGAACGGCCAGGAGCACGAAATCCGCCGAAGATAGCGAAGGCCCCAGCTCCGTGGACACTTCATCGACGAGACCAGCGGTCAGGGCCTCTCCGAGGTTGGCCGAGCCCCGTCCGATTCCGCAGACCCGACCCACGACTCCCGAAACGCGCAGCGCCCCAGCAAAGGAAGCACCGATGAGCCCGGTTCCAACAACGACGCAGTTTTCCACCAAGCGTGGCACTAGCAACCGCTCCCGATCGAATCCGCGCAGATCTCGGCCAACGCGTCGACACAGCGCCGGTTCTCAATGGCTGTACCGAAGGTCACACGCACCATGTCGGGATACCCGTACGGGTCCATCGGCCTAACTATCACACCTCGCTCCAGCATCGCCCTGGTCACGGCAGCGCCATCTCCCACCCGGACAAGAACAAAATTGGCCTGGCTCTCGACGTACTCCAGACCGATTTCGTCCAGCGCCCCATAGTAGAACGCCCGCCCCTCGCGTACGAGGTGACGAGACGCCTTCAGGTGGTCATGGTCGTCCAGGGCCGCCAGAGCCGCAACCTGCGCCAAGGCGTTTACGTTGAAAGGCTGGCGCAGACGCGCGACGGCATCAATGATCTCCTCGGGGCCAATCCCGTAGCCTACCCGCAGGCCAGCGAGACCGTGAATCTTGGAGAAGGTACGAAGGACGACCAAACCCGGATGAGTGTTCAAACAGCTGAGGGTATCCGGGAACTCTTCGTCGTCGACGAACTCCGAGTATGCTTCATCGACCACCAGAACTACCCGCGTGGGTGTATCTGCGAGGAACCTCTCCCACTCAGAACGACGAAAGATCGTACCCGTGGGGTTGTTGGGATTGGCCAGGAACACCAAGCGCGTACGCGGCGTGATCGCGGCACCGATCGCGTCTAGATCATGATGGAACTCCCGCGAAGGAACCTTCACCGCTTCGGCTCCCTGCGCCCTGCTGACGAGCTCGTAGATGAGGAACGCGTCCTCGCTCATCACGACCTCGTCTCCGGGGGAAGCGAATATTCTCGTAAGAAGTTCGATCAGTTCGTTGGATCCGTTCCCGAGCACGAGTTGGCCAACGCCGACCGCGAGTTCGTCGGCCAGCCGCCTCGTCAGCGCGACCGCGCCGCCGTCCGGATAACGGTGTACCTCCGCAAGCGCCGCTTCCAGAGCCCGCAGGGCAAATGGCGACGGCCCCAAGGGGTTCTCATTAGAGGCAAGCTTGACACAGTTCGCGATACCGAGTTCCCGCTCGACTTCCTCGATGGGTTTCCCCGGCTCGTAGGGATTGAGTCCGATTATGCGCGTCGGTATGGAAGGCTTCATCGCTACGCTGCGCGTCGATCGTCAGTCGGCAGTGGGATACGAACCGAGTATGCTCGTCGACAAGGACAGCTTCTCGACCTCGGCGACGGCGGCACTCACGTCCGGATCTTCGATGTGTCCGCACACGTCGATGAAGAAGCTGTATTCCCATGGACGTCCCTGCAAAGGCCGGGATTCAAGCATCGACAGGTTTACGCCATTAGCCGCGAAGGGACGCAACAGGCGCTCCAGGATGCCAACCTCGTCCCTTACCGACACCACCAGAGAAGTCCTGTTCTTGGCGCCCTTCAACGATTTCGGCGTATCGGCGACCACGAGAAATCGAGTAACGTTGGACGACGAATCCTGGATCGAGGGCACGATAACCTTCAGGTCGTATATCTGGGCCGCGATCCGACTCGCGATGGCGGCGGTACCCGCGTGCCGAGCCGCCAGCTGGGCGGCTGCGGCGGTACTTGCCGCTTGCTCGATCTTGACGCCTGCGAGCTGTTGGCCGAGGAAGCGGCGGCATTGCGCGAGCGGCTGGGGGTGCGAGATTACCCGCCTGATCTTCGACCGGTCACCGCTTACCGACATGAGGTAGTGGTCGACCTTCACTTCGAGTTCGGCGAGAATGCGCAGCGAGGTCCGCGCGAGGGCATCGAGCGTCGGCGTCACCGCCCCCTCGGTGGTGTTCTCCACCGGCACCACTCCGTAGGCGGCACGACCGTTTTCCACCGCGACGAATACGTCGCCGATGGTATCGACCGGTTCGTAGACCGCCGTCTCGCCAAACTGCTTCAGCGCGGCCTCGTGCGAGAAGGTACCGCAGGGGCCCAGGAAGACCACCCTGCTCGGCTCTTGAGCCTCTCGACAAGCGGAAACGATCTCCCGAAATATCGCCTTCAGGGCTCGATCCGAGAGCGGTCCCGGATTGGCGCGGGCTATGGCCTCGAGCACCTCCTTCTCGCGTACGACATCGAGAACCGCTTTGGCATCAGTGCTCTTGGTCTTGCCGATTTCGAGGGCTAGAGCAGCGCGTCGAGAAACGAGTTCTACGAGGTCGCGGTCAACACCATCTATGTCACCGCGAAGCTTTGAAAGTTTGTCTCCCGGGACCAAGCCTCGAGCCTTCCTGAAAGGCGGGCGATCAGCCACGCCTCTGGTGCGCAACAGCTAACCGATGCCCTATACCTTTGCAACATCAATAAAAGAACCTCATCGCTAGTTCGTACGCTTCGTCGCTGTCCCCCGCCGCAAGCGACCTGCAGTGGAATTGTCCCCGAAACCATGTCAGCTGCCGCTTCGCGTAGTTACGGGTAGCCCCCGCGATCTCTTCGCCGAGTTCACTCTCTCTTAGCCGCCCCTCGAGGCAGTCCCACGCCTGAGGGTAGCCGATCGCGTTGAAGGCCCTGAGGCCGCGATGATAGCCCTGCTTCTCCAGTGCCCGAACCTCATCGAGAAACCCGGCCTCCAACATGCGGCCGACGCGATCGTCAATACGGCTGTAGAGTTCCGCACGCGGGAGTTTCAGCTCGAGCATCAGCAGTTCAAAGGCTGGGCCTCCTCCGGCCTGGGCCTCGCGCAACGCCGAGATGGTGCTGCCCGTCGACTCGAGGACCTCGAGCGCCCTCACGACGCGAACGCGATCGTTGGGGTGTATGCGCGCCGCCGATTCCGGGTCCAGGCGCTCGAGCCGATCGTAGAGGCTTCCCGGCTCAGCCTTCTCCGCGGCCAGCAGCCTCCCCCTGATCGTCTCATCAGCCGGCGGTGCGCCGACGAGCCCTCGCGCGAGGGCCGACAAGTAGAGCCCGGTACCGCCACAAACCAACGGCGGCGTTGCCCGGCGCTGCAGATCCCTCATCGTATCCAGAGCCGCCCGGAGCCAGGCCGCGACGTCGTAGGTCTGGTCCGGATCGACCAGGTCTATCAGGTGATGCCGAACCAGCGCGAGCTGCTCAGTGGAGGGCTTGCCCGTCCCAATATCCATTCGGCGGTAGACCTGCCTGGAATCGGCGCTGATCACCTCCGCCCCCATGCGACCGGCGAGTTCGACGGCGAGGTCGGTCTTCCCCACCGCCGTCGGACCGCAGATCACGACCGCCCGAGACCGAAGGCTAGAGACGGCGGTCATGCGCTCGCGGAGCGCCCGAATAACCGTTCGATCTGGCTGCGCGTAAGCGCCCGCGCAACGGGTCTGCCGTGCGGGCAGCAACTCGCGAACTCCACGCCACCCCCCTGGCGGAGAAGCGCCCGAGCGGCGTCCCTATCGAGCTTCTTGCCGACGGTTATCGCCGAGTGACACGCCACGGTGGCCATGGCCCGCCCCACGACCGCTGCGGCGCGTACCGTGCTTCCCATTTCGGCGAGGTCCTTCACCAAGCCCTCGACAAGGGGGCCCACGTCACAGCCGCTGGCCACCGCGGGCACGGCCCTGACCACGACGTCCTCTTCCCCAAAAGGATCGATTTCCCAGCCCATACGCAAGAGTTCGGCGGAAAAACCCGAAACCGCTTCCACAGCGTCCGCGCCCGTCGCGAGCGTCAGTGGCAGCAACAGCGGCTGGACTTCGACCCGGCTCTCGCGCCACCCCTGCATGAGCTCCTCGTATAGAAGGCGCTCGTGGAGAGCGTGCTGATCGACGAGCACAAGGCCCTCTTCTCCTTGGCAGACGATATAGCCGTCGAAGATCTGACCGATTACGTCGAGGCGCCCCAGACCACCGTCTCGCTGCGACTCAGAAAACGCCAGATCATGCTGATCGGCTACGGACTCCGCGAAGAAGCCGGGGTGCTCGCGGGCGGGCCGGTATCCGTCCGGGGCGGTTGCACCGTCAAGCGGTGGTCGCTTGGCCGGAGCGCCGCCGGCGCCGGGCTCATGCCGTTGCTGCGCGTTACGCCTCCCCGTGATATCGCCGCCCGCTCGCGAGGCGGTGCTCCCGGCGCCCTCCTGGGCCCAGCGTCCCAGGGGACTCGACTTGCTGCGTACGCAGTCGCCGACGGCCTCCTCTACGAAACGGCGGACCTTGTCGGGCTGCGCAAAGCGGACCTCCATCTTGGCGGGGTGCACGTTGACGTCGACACTGGATGGATCGACCTTGAGAAAGAGCACGACCGCCGGATATCGCCCCTTCATGATATAGCTTCGATACGCATCCATAACTGCCCGAAATAACAGGGGATCCCGAACCCATCGGCCGTTGATAAAGACGCTCAGGTAACGCGAGGTGCCCCAGGATTCTCCGGCCAGGCTGACGAATCCCGACAGCCGCAGCCCCTCCCACCGCGACTCGAGCTCGATCATCGATGACGCGAGCCTGGATCCATGAATCTGCCGGATCCGTGCTCGCCGGTCGCTAACAGCCGGGTAGTTAAATCTCGGAGAACCGTTTCGTCGCAGGCTGAACGTCGCCGACGGCACCGCCAGCGCGAAACGGCGAACGGTATCGGATACCAGCTGGAACTCCGTGGCCTTGCTCTTGAGAAACTTGCGCCGCGCGGGCACCGCTCGAAAAAGGCTTCGTATCTCCAGCGTACTGCCGTAGGGACTACCGAGTTCTCCACGATCCACGAGGCTGCCACCGCTAACCGAAACGGTGACCGCAGAGTCGCTACCGCGGACCCTGGTCATCAGCCGGAGATCAGACACCGCGGCTATGCTGGCGAGCGCCTCGCCGCGGAAACCGAAGCTCGATACCCGCTCCAGGTCATCGAGGTTGCGAATCTTGCTGGTGGCGTGACGAGTAAGCGCGAGTTCCACATGCGACGGAGCGATTCCGCAACCATTGTCACGAACCATAATGCGATATTCGCCACCGTCGTCGTACTCAACCTCAACACAGTCCGCGCCGGCGTCGAGGGCGTTCTCCACGAGTTCCTTGACCACCGAGGCCGGTCGCTCGACGACTTCACCAGCCGCGATGCCGGCAACAACCGATTCGTCAAGGACGCGTATTGCCTCAGGCGAGGACGAGGGCATCCTTCTTCCTGGCAAGTGCGGCACGCACTTCCGCGGCTTCATTCTCGTACCCCGCTCGGCCCGCTAGAGCCGAGGTCATGCTCTTCGCCGCTTCGACCCCCGGCTGATCGAGTGGATTGATCGCCAAGAGCGACCCCATCACCAGGGTCTGGACCTCGAACATGTGAAACAACTCCCCGATGGTCGCGGCGTCCAGGCGCCGCATGGACAGCGTACTGTTGAGGCGCCCCGCTTTGGTCAACGCCAGCTCGGTCGCTCGTTGTTCCATGTTGAGCAGTTCGCCCAGGGTGTGACCGGCGAGATAAGAAATCCCCTCCATGTCCTCGAAACCAGAAGGAATGGTGATGTCATCCCGGTGCTCTTCGACCCGTAGAAAGGTAACGACCTTGTCTCGCGGCCCCTCTACGTAGAGCTGAACCTGGGAATGTTGGTCGGTAGCGCCTCGCGCCGTCACCGGGGTCTGTCCGGTTTCGACGACCGTGCCATCCAGGGCAACGCGCTTGCCGAGACTTTCCGCCCAAAGCTGGGCGTACCACTCGGCGAAGTTCACCAGGCCGTCGCTGTAAGGCATGATAACGTGTATGGCCGCATCGCGCTTCTTGAGGGCGAGGTAGAGCAGAGCCGCGTGCATAGCCGCCGGGTTCTTCGTCGGATCCAGGACGCTCGCGCGGAGATCAGCGGTTCTGGCTCCCTCACATAGCTCGTGCAGGTCGATACCCGACACGGCGATCGGCAGCAAACCCACCGCGGAGAGAACCGAAAACCTTCCCCCTACCCCGCCGGGTACTGGAAGGCTGGGAAACCCCTCTTGATCCGCAATCGCTCGTAACAAGCCCTTCTCTCGATCGGTGGTGACCACAACGTGGTCACGATAATGGCCAACGCCGACCTTGCGAAACAGGGTGTCGCGTATGATCAAGAACTGGGCCATGGTTTCGGCGGTTCGGCCTGACTTGGACACCACGTTGAAAACGGTTGACTTGAGATTCAGGCCATCGAGGACTTCGCTAACCGTGCAGGGGTCCACGTTGTCGAGGATGACCACACGCGGACCACCACCACTCTGCGGGGGGGAGACAGCGGAGATCGCCGCGCGAGCACCAAGAGCGGATCCCCCGATGCCGAGGACAACCAGCGTGTCGAAGTTCTCCCTGAGCTTCGCCGCCATACGTTCCACTTCGGCCATTCCAGCGTCATCGTAAGGGAGGCCATAGAACGGGAGTTCCCCGCGGTCACGACGACTCATGAGTTCCTTGAGTACTTCGACAACGCGCTGGACGACGGAGTCCAGATCGGCCTCCCTCAACCCGTATTCCCCGACCATATGCTCGAAAAAGCCGTTTACGTCGAGGCTCACCTGCGAAACTTCAGCCATCCCGGCCGGATACCACCCAGACCGGGGATTTACAATTGATCCTGTGACGAACGGGTGAGCAGCCTCCCCACGACTATAGCGCTGCTCTTGTACGGAAAGCGGCCGAGTTCCTGCCAATGCGGCAGAATCGTGGGGGGAAGCCCGCCCGTGGCCCTCTCATCGAAAACGTAGATCGCGTCAAGATCTATGTCCCGACCGACTCCTTCCACCGCCTCGAGAAGGCCGGGTGGCGCGTAGAACCACAACGCAGAGTGCAGGTGCCCAAGCACCAACAGCCGCTCCTGACCTTCGGGCAGCAGCTCCCGAAGCCTGCTCAACAGCGCTGGGGGGTTTTCCCGCCGCGACAGTCGAGCCACATTAAGCGGGAGAGCTACCGATACCGAGATAAGCCGCACGGCGATCAGGAGCGCTGCCATCCCCCAGAGCAGACCGCGTCTGTCGCCCGCCGAAACGGCGGCGCGCACTTTGAAACCGGTAAAGGCCAGCGCGGCTGCCAGTGGCAGGATACTGGTCCAGGGTAACACCGGCTTGATCGCCTGCGGCCACAGGACGACGGAAGATGACAACGCCAAGAGGACCGAGGCGATCAGTACCATCGCCGGCAGCGCCCCCGCCACGATTCCCATCGCACGCGTGAAGCCCGGTGAAAGTTCCGCGGTACCTTCGCAGTAACGCTCGAATACCATCGCGGCGATCAGCAACAAGAAAGGAAACATGGGTATGAAGTAGCGCACCGCCGCGTCGCCTCGCAGCCAGTACACCGGGAAACTCACGAGGACGGATACCAGAGCGAATTCAAATGCGCCCCCGTAATGCCTTGCCAATGCGTTGCGCGCCCCCCGTGAGAAAACCGGCAGCAGGAAAATGGAAAAGGGCATGAGAGCCATCCACACGGCGAGCGGGTACACCAGGACATGCCCGCTCAGCTGAACAAACGATGAAGGGGAACCACGCCTGATCACCTCTCCGAGGAGGCTCTCCCACAGCGCGTCCGTACCCACCTCCCGCGCCATCACCGCCAGCCACGACAGGGCGACAGCCACCGGCAGCGCAAGTCCCACGGCCACGCCGCGGAGATCGACGTCGCGCCAGCGGCCGCGTCTCAGCAGAAAGACGGCTATGGGAAGATAGAAGAAGACCAGTCCTGGTTCGCGCTTGGTAAGAAAAGCCATGCCGGCAAGCAACCCCGGGGCGCACCACAGTCGAAGACCACGTCCACCGCGCTCGTATGCGAGAAACCAAACCCACAGAGAGGCCGTCACCACTAGGGCGAAGGCGAGTTCGATCTCTGCGAGGGCCGTCTTCGCCACGATCTCCGGCGAAAGCAGAAGACCCAATCCCAGAAAGGCGCGGCCGTGGAGTAACAACAGCCGCTCGGTGGTACCCACCATCAGAAGCACCAGGGCAGCCAGACAGAGCACAGAGGGGAGCCTTGCGGCGACCTCGTCCACCCCCCCCCTGGCCAGGCCACAGGCGGCGATGAGCCAGTTGAACAGGGGGGGCTTGGCCGTATAGACTTCTCCCTCGTAACGCGGAACCAGCAAGGACGAGCCTTCGATCATGTCACGGGCAATTATCGCTCGCCGCGGCTCTTCATGGCGAAGATGGGAAAGCCCAAGACCTGGCAGATAAGCCAGTCCGAGCAACGCTAGAAGAAACACGAAGAGAGCCGCCTGTTGCGCACCGGGCCGTGCCATGTTAGGCGTTAAGATCCGAAAGGTTCTGGAGGGATGGGATATGGCCAGGGTATGTGACATATGCGAGAAGCGCAGAGGCGTGGGGAATATAGTCTCGCACGCTCACAACAAAACGAGGCGCACCTGGCAACCCAATCTTCAAAGAGTCCACGTCGTAGTGGCCGGTACCAACAAAACGCTCACGGTATGCACCCGCTGCATACGCTCGGGCAAGATCACCAAGGCCGCCTGACCCCGTCCCGGCCTATTTCCCGGGATCCGCGCGGACCGCGATCAGATCCAGCTCGACCGACGCTCCCCTGGGCAGCCCAGAAACGCCTACCACCGCCCGCGCCGGCGGCGGATCTGCGAGATATTCGAGACAGATCTCGTTGAGCAAGGAAAAATTTCCGAGATCATCGAGGTAGACGTTTAGCTTGACGATGTCGCCAAAAACCATACCAGCGGCGCTCAGGATGGCCCCCAGGTTTTCAAATACCCGACGGAGCTGCCGCGCGAATCCGCCTTCGACGATCTCGCCCGTCGAAGGATCCAACCCGATCTGTCCCGAACAGTACAAATACTCTCCCACTACAATGGCCTGCGAATAAGGGCCTATGGCCTCCGGCGCTCCGGCCGTTCGCACCACCCGTCGTATCGGTACACCGCCCACCGTCATAAACGTCCTCCTCGACGCGGTCGCCAACCGCAACTCGCTTGCCGCTCATGATCTTATTCGCCGGACCTCGCGAACCCCGGGCACTCGCGAGAGATTGCGCAGCACCCTCTTCAGCTCATCCGCGTGTCCCAGCATCATGTCGAATACGTTGAGCGCCTTGTCCTCACCAGTCGTGCGAACGTACGCCCGCTCGATGTTTACCCCCGATGAGGTAATGGCCTGGCTCATTTCGGCCAGCATGCCCGGACGATCCCGGGAACTGATCTCCACCCTGACGGGCCTCAGGGCCCTCGCACCTTTTTCCCAGCTGACCTCGACCCTGCGTCGCAAGTCCGAGTCAGCCAGCCGTTGACAGTCCGAGGAGTGGACGGTTATCCCTCGTCCACGGGTGACAAACCCGACGACGGCCTCTCCCGGTAGCGGCTGGCAACACTTGCCGAAGCGGACCACGGTCTCTTCCTCACCCTTCACGGTGACCGGGCTTCGTGGCTGACGAGCAAGCATGCCCAGTATGCGGCGGAAACTCCGGCGATACTTCTTGTCCTCCATCTCGTGATCGGGAACCAGATAATCTAGAACGCTCGCGGAGGTGATTCGTCCGAAACCAAGGGCCTCGAGAAACTCATTTTCGCTGGCCTTGCGAAACTGTCTCAACAAATCGGCCATCTTGCCCTCACGGCGCAGCCTGGCCAGATCGAGCTGATGGCGCGAGAGGTCGCGCTCCATGATCGCTTGACCCAGACCGATCGCGTGGGTGCGCTCCTCCTGCTTGAGCCGCGACAGTATTCGCTCCCGGGCTCGGTGGGTGGATACGAATTTAAGCCAATCCCGGCTCGGGGCGCTGTCCGTCGTGGTGAGTATTTCGACCGTGTCCCCCTGCTGCAGCTGATACCTGATCGGTACGAGCTGTCCGTTTACGCGTGCGCCAGCGCAGTGGTTGCCCACGTCCGTGTGTATACGGTAGGCAAAGTCCACGATCGACGCTCCGGTCGGAAGCGTGATCGCTTCTCCCCTCGGGGTGAATACGTAGACCTCCTCGGCCGTGATGTCTTCCTTGAAGCTATCGATAAATTCTCTGGGATCTTTTACTTTCTGCCACTCCAGCACCTGCCTGAGCCAGGCCAGACGATCCTCGTCGTTGTCGACGTCCCCCGACTTGTACTTCCAGTGGGCGGCTATCCCGAATTCAGCGACCCTGTGCATTTCGTGGGTCCGGATCTGTACCTCCATTCTCTCACCGTAGGGGCCGATCACAGTGGTATGAAGCGACTGGTACATGTTTTCCTTCGGAAGAGCGATATAGTCGCGGAAACGCCCGGGAATGGGTCGCCAGTTGGCATGAACGACGCCCAGTGCTTCGTAGCACTCGGTACGACTGTCGACGAGGATACGAAACGCTACAACGTCGTGCACGTCGTCGTAGCGCAACCCCTGCCCTTGCATTTTTCGCCGTATCGAAAAGCCGCTCTTGGTCCGCCCGCTGACCGCCACCTCCAACCCGGTCTCCTTCAGACGTTTGCCGAGCAGCCCGGTAATTTCTTGTATGTACCCCTCGCGGTCCACACGGTTGAGCGACAGTTTCTCTCTCAACTGCTCGTACTCGCCGGGCCAGAGTGTGCGGAAGCAATTTTCCTCGAATTCGGACTTGAGCCAATTAATGCCAAGTCTGAGCGCGAGAGGGGCGTAGAGTTCCAGGGTCTCCCTGGCCATTCGTCTCTGGTTTTCCTCGGGGAGGTGTTCGATGGTGCGCAGGTTGTGTGCTCTATCGGCCAGCTTCACGAGCAATACCCGTACGTCACGCGCACTAGCGAGAAACACCTTGCGCAGGCTCTCGGCCTCCACGACTTCACGATCGTCCGCCTCCATGAGACTGATCTTGGTAACACCATCGACAAGCGACGCTACTTCCGGGCCAAAGCGCCGGGAGATTTCCTCGAGGGTCGTGAGGGTGTCTTCCACGGTGTCGTGCAGCAGGCCGGTGACGATCGACGCGACGTCCAGCTTCATGTCTGCGAGAATGCGGGCCACGGCCAGTGGATGTACGAGGTACGGCTCCCCCGACCGCCGCTTCTGTCCACGATGGACGGCTTCGGAAAACTCGTAAGCGGAGCTTATCAGGTCGATGTCAGCGCCGGGATGAAAGTCTCTGACCGAAGTTATGAGATCGCCCAGACTCAACTTTCCGCGCCAAAAGCCTCCAATACCCGAACGATGTCCTTCCGTCCCAACGGGGCCAGGCGACTTCGTTCGGCGCGCACAATGGCGCAGCACTGGGCGGCCGCCTCCTCTAGGTCCTCATTGACTACGATGTAGTCGTAGTCGGTCAACCGACGAATCTCGGAAAGCGCCGTAGCCAGACGTTTCTCGACAGTCGCGGTCGCGTCGGTCGCACGTCTGCGCAAGCGGCGCCGGAGTTCGGTCAAAGACGGTGGCAGGAGGAAGGTGGCAACCGCTTGAGGATAGCGCTGCTTTATCTTCGCAGCACCCTGCACATCAATGTCGAGCAACAAATCCTGACCTTCCCGTAAGGCGCTCTCAAGCGATTCCACGCTGGTACCATAGCGATTGCCGTACACCTCAGCCCACTCAGCGAACCCATCGCTTTCCACCATGCGATCGAACTCACCGTCGTCGACGAAACGGTAGTCCACACCGTCTCGCTCCCCCTCGCGGAGTTTACGGGTGGTGAAAGAGACAGAAAGCGCAATGTTGGAAAATTCCGTCAGTATCCGCGCACAGACCGTGGTCTTCCCCGATCCTGATGGTCCGGAAAGTATGAACAAATGTCCCTTGCGGTGCAGTTCTGTGCCGTTGACGGAGACCATCTACTCGACGTTTTGTACCTGCTCCCTGAGTTTTTCCATCTCGACTTTGCCGTCCAGCACCCGTTCTTTGAGCTTGAGGTCGCCCGCCTTGGAGGAAATCGTGTTGAGTTCACGTCCTATTTCCTGAAGGAGGAACTCGATCCGTTTCCCCAACGTTCCTTCGGCTCCCATGAGCGCCGTCAGGGCACCGAGGTGACTGTCCAGTCGCACCAGTTCCTCGGTAACGTCGGCCCGGTCCGCCAGAATCGCCGCTTCCTGCGCCACCCTGGCAGGGTCCAACTCGGTTTTTCCGACGAGGGGGGCGATTCTCTGAACGAGCTTGTCGTGAAGCTCGGCGACCAGGCGTTCACTGTACCCCGAGAGATCTCGAGCAACCCGGCGAAGAGCGCGCACCCTCGGCACCATGTCCTTCCTGAGGTGCGCACCCTCCCTCGTACGTTCCTTCGCGTGCGCCACAAGAGCCTGTTCCACGAGCGCCTTGAGGGCTTCCACTTCGCTACGAGATACGCGCCTCTGGTCCACGCTGTTAAAGATGTCGCTCCGGCCCTGCAGGAGCGAGAGATCCACGTCCCCCGGGAGCTTGAATTCGCGTTTGAGTGTTTTCCAGGCCCGGATGTAAGCGCCAGCTACCTCCCGGCGCAGAGACACGCTGAAGGTAGCGGCGGCAAGACTGCGTCCCACGAATAACTCCACCCTGCCTCGGGCCACATGCTCACCGATGAGTCGCCGCAGGTCGGCCTCCCAACGGCCGTACTCCCTGGGAAGCGACAGCTTGATATCGAGGAAACGCTGATTTACCGAACGAATCTCTACCGTTAGCGAAGTGCCACCCACCAGGGCGGAGGCGGCACCGTATCCCGTCATGCTCTTCATACGCCTCCCATCCTAGCGCTGATAGCCCCGATCGAGCCAGCGCTTTTGAGCGCTATCGAGTTCTTTCCCGGCAGCCCGACAGAGCCCGGTCATAGACCGCCAGAATCGGTCCTTTCCTCGCTCCGCCAGACGCGCGAGGTTCGGTCGCGCGAGCACGGCGCGGTCGAAATCGATTATGCTCACCGAGTCATCCGTCCCTACTAGCAGGTTGTTGCCGGTCAGATCCGGATGGTATACGCCCGCGTCGTGAATAGCCCGGATGGATCGTCCGGCCGCAAGCAGAAGCTCCTTATGACGTGAATCGGACTCCGTGTCGAGATACTCGGCGATCAACGCACGGGTAGCGTCTAGCGCAGAGGTAACGATCCAACCCCTATAGAACAGTCCGGCCTCCTCGATGCACACCGCCACGACCGCAGGAACCCGGCAGCCCGCGGCCCTGGCCTTCTCGGTTATCAGCAGCTCGCGAAGAGGCCGCGGGGGTCTCCTCAGGTAGAGATCACGGGAGACAAATCGCGCCATCCCTCCGCGCAGGTATTTCCTGAGGTACACGGCTTTGCCTCCAGGGAGCACGATACGCCGGGTCCCGCCGCGGCCGCCGTCCACTTCTTCGCCCATGGACTCGCGGGCCGGACCGCACAACAGGTCGACCATCTCGTCGAGTTCCAGGCGAGCAGCAATGACACGCACGGCCCCCCGGTCAAGGTCGACAAATCCCTCTGGCAGCCCCGCTAACACCTGCGCAAGGTACAGAAACCTCCCCTCAACCGACGTTCATGGGTTGGGCTTTCTCCACCAGCATGACCGGGATGTCATCCTCCACCGGGAACCGGAGCCGGCATGCTTCACAGTCCAGCCAGGTTTGGTCGCCGCTGAGACGAAGCCTCCCGTGACAGCGGGGGCACACGAGAAGATCGAGGAGTTCGTCACCGAGAACCAATGTCAATCCAGCTCCGCGGTAAGTTCCTCGGAAAGACCAGTCAACCATTCCACTTCGCGCCTGAGGCCCTCCGCGAGCCCCACCCGAGGCTCGTATCCTATCAGCTTACGCGCGCGGGAGGTATCGGCCGCGGTGTGGGTGACATCGCCCTGTTGTGGACCCAGACGCTGGACCTCCGGACGCCGGCCTATGATCCCCCCGATCTGCTCGAGAACCTCGTTGACGGTCGTACGACTACCTCCGCCTATGTTCAACACCTCGCCGGAGACCTCCGACGCGGCCGCCGATAGGTTCGCAGCGACAATGTCATCGATGAACGTGAAATCCCTCGATTGTCGCCCATCACCGTAGAGCGAGATACTCTTCTTCGCGACGGTACTGCGAATGAAACGGTTGAAGGCCATGTCCGGTCTTTGCCGCGGTCCGTAGACGGTAAAGTAACGAAGCGCGACCGTAGGCAAGCCATAGTTGCGGTTATAGAGGTTTACGAGGTGCTCACCCGCGAGCTTGGTCACACCATACGGCGAGACAGGGTTGGTCGCGCTCGTCTCTCTCATGGGCAAATCGGCGGTGTCGCCATAAACCGAAGAGGACGAGGCATAGACGAACTTCCGAAGCCCCATATCCTTGGCGGCTTCCAAGAGGCGCTGTGTCGCGTACACGTTATTGTCGCTGTAAACGCGGAAGTATTCGCCCCAGCTCGATCGCACCCCGGCCTGAGCAGCCTGGTGAAACACGCACTCAACGCCTTCGAGAATATCCACGAGATCAACGTCAACGAGGTCGGCTTCTACGAATCGAAACGACGGGTTCCCAACAAGCCCGGAGAGGTTGCGCTCCTTCAAATCCCTCGGGTAGTAATCGGCGAAACAGTCGAGACCGATCACCTCGTGCCCCGCCGCTACCAGGGCATCACAAATACTCGATCCGATGAAGCCGGCCACGCCGGTGATCAGCGCTTTCATTGGTGAACCATCATCCCGCGGAACCTTCGCAAGACCCGCGATGATGCTGGCCCCAATTCTCAAGGTCAAGTCGGTTCACGATCTGATCCAGCAAGGTCTCACCTCCATCAACGTCGATGGTGATTCTCAAGGCCAGCAACTCCACCGACGGCGGCAGCCTGCCGCCGAGCTTCACGAGATCCTTCTCGGTAGTAACGACGGTCGTATCGGTCGACGCCGCGGCTGCAATTTCCCCGATATCATGCTCTCCGTAGGCGTGGTGGTCGGGATACTCCAAGGTCTGTACGATCCTGGTGCCACAGGCCTCGAGCATGGCGAAAAAGCTCGCAGGGTTAGCGATCGCGCACACCGCGACGACGGCTTTGTTCGCCAGGCTGGCCGGAGGTCGTTCGACATCCTCGCTCGAGACCCTGCTAACGAGGCCCAGCGGCCGCCTGCGAATCCCGATCTCTCCCCCCTCTGGCTCCGCGGAGAGCACGTAATCGGCGCGTGACAACGCCGCAACAGGTTCGCGTAGCGGTCCGGCCGGAAGTAGGGCGGCCTCTTTGTCTCCAGGGGACAACAACACCAGGTCCAGGTCGCGACGCAGGGATCGATGCTGAAAGCCGTCATCGAGCACCACCACCTCTGCCTCGGTATGACGGACGATCAGACGACAGGCCGCCGTGCGGTCGACCCCCGTCGCCACAGGACAAGCGCAACGCTGGGCGACCAAGAGAGCCTCGTCCGCCGCAGCCTCGTCCTCACCACCGTCCGAAACCAGCCGCGGGCCTCTGTGTCCACCGCCGTAGCCGCGGCTTACCACCGCCGGGACCAGCCCCCTGTTCCGCAAACCCAGCACCAGCCAGATGACCAGCGGCGTCTTTCCGCTACCACCGCTACTGATGTTACCCACGCTGATAACCGGCAAGCTCGCCCCTTGGATACTGAAAATTCCCGTTGCGTACGCCAGTCTGCGAAGCGCGACTCCCAATCCAAACAGCCACGAGAAGGGGCGCAGCGTTGCCCTGATCACACGCCAGAGCAGACCTCGGCCCCACCAGATCCTGTGCACGAGGCCCGGCATTACCTTCCCGACTCCATGACCGCATTGATAGCCTGAATGCCACGGGCCAGCGCCCCACGCTTTTCCTCGATCAGCCGCCTGGCGGCCCGTCCCCGCCTCTGCGCCTCCACCGGATCGCCGATCAGCTCGCTCCATTCCGCGGCCAGCGAATCCGCGCTGTCGACAATCCTAAGTGCCCCGACCCCTTCGAGTTCTCGGGCCTGGGCTTCGACGTTAGCCAAGCGGGGACCGCAACAAATAGGCAGAGAAAACGCGGCAGGTTCAAGCA
>JBHHVL010000022.1:0-42673 GCA_046754245.1 Binatia bacterium
CGGCCCTGCTCGACCTGGGCTGCGGCAGCGGTGCCTTTCTTTCCCTCGCGCGCGACGCGGGTTGGCGGGTCGAGGGGGTCGAGCTTTCCCGCGCCCTCTGCGAGCGAGTTTCCCGCAGCCTCGGGCTGGATCTGCACCAAGGCGACTTCATGGACTGCGAGCTGCCCCCCGGCGGCTACGAGGTCATCACCATGTGGGATTTTCTCGAACACGTCGTCGACCCGCCGGCGGTGCTCCGGCGTGCCAGAGAGCTGTTGGTCCCCGGCGGCGCGTTGATAGTCTTGACCATCGACAGCAGCAGCCTCTTCAACAGCCTTGGCCATCTGGCCTACGCCTTGACCGGGTCGCGCTTGTCACGGCCGCTCGAGCTCCTCTACGACGCCAGACACAACTACTACTTCACCACCGATACGGTGGAGAGGGTACTCGCAGGCGCGGGGTTCAGGGTCGAGCACAGGCGCGCGTATCGCGCCTATCTGGGTCGCTGGCTCAGCGAGCCCGCGCCGGCCTGGCTGAGGCTGGCCGGTGGGATCGTCGACCTCGCCTCGGTGCTTGCCCGGAGGCAGTACCGCCAGCTCCTCTACTGCAGCCCGGCCTGAGCGTCCCGCGCAGATTAGATGGTGGGGCCGAGGCCATGCCGAGGCCGTTCGCCGATTTCCCGGGGCTGTGTCACCATGTAGTGCTGATACACCTCATTGGAGCGCTAGACTATGACCTCAGGAAGAAAAAGTGAGCGTAAGACATGGCTGCAGGGCGCCGTGGTGGGGCTCGTCGCGGGCCTGGTCCTGGGAGCGGCCGGGCTTTCGGCGGCCGCTCTGGGCAAGAAGGGCTGGGAGCGTTTCGGGCCCATGTTCCAGCAGGGCTACATCGCCGGCTTCAACGATTGCGTGCAGCTGGCCAAGGGCATGGACTCGGACGGTTGGGTCGCGTCGAACTTCATCGTTCCCTCTCGTGCCAAGCCCATGCACTGGATAGACTTCATACAGGAGATCTACGCCAAACCCGAGAACGCCGGCTGGCCGGTTTCACGGGCGATGATGCTGGCGGGCGCGCGCATGCTCAAGGATTTCGGACCCGCGTTTCAGGGGGGGAGCATGGGTCTGGAGGGAATGCGCAGGCTGATCGAAAACCGCCACCGCGCGATCATGGAGGCCGCCAAAGCGCGCGCCCTTGCCAAGAAATCGGCCGCGGACGGCGCCGAGTCGAAGGACGCCGAGCCCTCGGAGAAAACGCCGGGGGCCGGCTCGTCGCCGGGCTCCGACTCCGAACCGGACAAAGCGGGGGGCGAGTAGCGCGGGACTCGGGACCGAGGGCTCCGGCCCCTCAGTTCCTGGCCGCGGCCTGGTACTGAAGCCTGTAGAGCCTCGAGTAGAGACCTTCCCTGGCCATCAACTCGGCGTGGGAGCCCTGTTCCCGGAGCTCGCCGTGATGGAGAACCAGGATGCGGTCGGCGCCTTCGATGGTCGAGAGCCTGTGGGCGATGACCAGCGACGTCCTGCCCTTCTGCAGCTTGGCCAGCGCGTCCTGAATCAGTTCCTCGGTCGCCGGGTCGACGCTCGAGGTGGCCTCGTCTAGCACGAGGATCTCGGGGTCCCAGGCCAGCGCACGCGCGAAGGAAAGCAGCTGGCGCTGGCCCACGGAGAAGTTGTTGCCGCGCTCACGGACCGGCTCGTCGTAACGCCGCGCGAGGCGCGAAACGAAACCGTGGGCGTTTACCCGGCGGGCGGCGGTCTCGATCCTCTCGCGCCCCAGCTCTTCGTTTCCAAGGCTTATGTTGAGCTCCACGGTGTCGGAAAAGAGAAAGACGTCTTGCAGCACCGACCCGATCCGGCGGCGCAGCTCTGGGAGCGCCCATTTTCTCACGTCGACTCCGTCGACCAGGATCCGCCCCGAATCGACGTCGTAGAAACGGGCCAGTAGCTTCGTGATCGTGGTCTTGCCCGAGCCGGTGGCGCCCACTATCGCGAGGTGCTCGCCGGACAGGGCGCGGAACGACAGGTTCCTCAGCACCGGTTCGCCGGCTACGTAGGAGAAACATACGTTGTCGAACTCGATCGTGCCGCTTGGCGCCGGCAGAGGAGCCGGCTGCTCGGGGCTCTTGATGGCCGGCTCGAGTTCGAGCATAGCGAAGACCCGCTCGGCCGCAGAGATGGCCGACTGCATCACCGCGTACTTGGTGGAGAAGTCGCGCACCGGAATGAAGAACTTGTTCATGTATTCGATGAAGGCCACCAGGGTACCGAAGGTGACGGCGCCTCTGGCGAACGAAACCGACTCGTTGTCGCCTAGCAAGAGACCGGCGCCGTACCACAGGATGAGGGCTACCGAGATGCTGCTCACCGCCTCGACGATCGAGAACAAGCTCGCCTCGTAGATGTTGGAGCGATTGTTCGCGTCGCGATGTAGAGCGTTCAGCCTGTCGAAGTCGGCCGCGGCGCTTCGCTCCCGTGCGAAAAGCTGGATGACCGCCATGCCGCTGATCGCCTCTTGCAGGAACGCGTTGATGCGAGCGATACGGACGCGTATGCGGCGATAGTTGCGGCGAGTCTTGCGGCGGAAGAAGTCGACGAGCACGATCATCACCGGCAGCGTCGACAGGGTGACCAACGCGAGCCGGTAGTTCAGGACCATCATGATCGCGACTATTCCGACGAGAGTGATGAGGTCCATGAGTATGGTGAGCGCGCCGGCCGCGAACATCTCGCTGATGACGTCCACGTCGGTGGTGATGCGCGTCAGGATGCGGCCCGCGGGATTGCGGTCGAAGAAAGACGAGTCCATGTCCTGGACCTTGCGAAATATGGCGATGCGCATGTCGGCGAGCGATTTTTGCGCGACGAGCATGGTGTAGTAGTGCTGCCAGTAGAGGAAGAGGAACTCGCCGGTCACGGCCAGGCCGAACAACGCTGCCCAGGCTCCCAGCCCTTCGGTGGTGCCGGCCGCTATGTAGCCGTCGATGGCCTTCTTGACTATCCAGGGCTGGGCGAGCAGACAGACCGAGACGGCGGGAAGCAGCAGCACGGAGGCCGCGAATATGCCACGATAGGGCTTGATGAATCGCCACAGGCCCCACAGGAGCTGCAGATCACGGGTGGCTCCGAGTTCCCTCTCTTCCTGTGGACCGCGTGCGGCCACTACATGGCCTCCAACTCTTCGGTGAGGAGCTGGCGCTGAACGAGCTGGGCGTAGATGCCGCCTCTGGCGACCAACTCGTCGTGGGAGCCGAGTTCCGCGATGCGGCCGTCGTCGATAACGGCTATGCGGTCGGCCTTTTCCATCGACGTAACGCGGTGAGAGACGATTATGGTGCTTCTTCCCATCATCACCTCATCGAGCTCGTCGAGGATTCTCTTCTCGGTCGCCGAGTCAACGCTCGAGAGGGCGTCGTCGAGGATGAGGATACGCGGGTCACGCGCGATGGCGCGGGCTATGGTGAGGCGCTGCTTCTGCCCACCCGACATGGTGACGCCACGCTCGCCGACCTGGGTCTCCATGCCGTGGGGAAACTCGGCGAGGTCGGCGTCGAGGCCGGCCATCTCGACGAGCCTGGTCATTTCCGCGGCGCTCACCACGTCGCGGCCGAATCCGATGTTGGCCTCGATCGAGGAGCTGAAGAGGAAGGGGTCCTGGGGCACGAAACCTATGGCGCTTCTGAGCGCGTGCAGGTCCCACTCGCGAACGTCGACACCGTCCACGAGGATACGGCCAGAGCTGACGTCGAAGAGGCGGGGGATGAGCGTGGCCAGCGTGGACTTGCCGGAGCCCGTACGTCCGATGATTCCCAGCGTTCCGCCCGGAGGGACGTGGAGGTCGATGTCGCGCAGTACGACCGAGTCCTCCCCGTCGTAGGCGAAACCCACGTGGTCGAAGCGTATCTCTCCGCTGAGCATCTCGCGCCGGGCGGGCGATTCCGGTGTGGTGACCGTGGGGCGGGTATCGAGGATTTCGGAGAGACGCTGCATAGCGGCCTTGCCCCGTTGATAGATGGCGATCATCCAGCCCAGGGCCATGATCGGCCAGGCGAGTATGTGAAGGTAGGCGATGAACGCGACGAGCTGTCCCAGGGTCAGGTCGCCCGCCACCACCAGGATGCCGCCGTAATAGAGTACGGCGAGCACCCCGAGCGACGAGATCACGCGCACGAAGGGGAAGACCTTGCCGCGCAGTATGGCGACATCCATGCTCTCGTCCTTGAACCGCTCGTTGATTTCAGCGAAACGTCGGGCTCGCTCTTCTTCGCGCACGTAGGACTTGAGCACGTGGATGCCGTTGAGGTTTTCCTGAACGAAACTCGACATGTCGGCCAGGCGTTCCTGGGTGCGGACCGTGGCGTCCATCATGCGGTGGCTGTAGCGCTTGACGACCCACAGGAGCAGGGGAAAAGGCAGCACCGCGGCGACCGTGAGACGCGGGTCCATCAGTATCATCAGGGTGAAGGCGTAGGCGCAGTAGAGAGGGGTGTTGATTATGGTAAGTACCCCGGGGCCGAGCACGAGGCGTACCGCGCCGATGTCGTTGACCAATCTGGACATGAGATCGCCGGTGCGCTGGTGCTGGTACCAAGACTGGGGCAGGCGCTGGAGCTGGTCGAAGAGGTCGTTCCTGATGTCGTACTCGATGTCGCGGCCTGCGTTGAAGATCATCACCCGAGACACCGTGCGAACCATGGCCTGAAGCAGGGCCACCACGGCGATGACCAGGGCGTACCCGGCCACGGTGGAGAAATCGCCGCTGCCGCCGTGCAGGTCGCGTATCGTGTCGACGGCGCGCTGGGTCAGGACGGGAATGGCCATCACCAGCGTGGCCGTACAGAAGAGCGACGCGCTACCGGCCGCGTAACGGAGCGGGTAACGTTTCATGTACACGAAGAGGCGGTTCATTTGGGCGCACCCGCGAGCCTACAGGGGGGAACGCAGTGAGTAAAAAATCTGGCGCGCTTGCGCGCTACGTGACGACCGCCATTGCGATCGTTGGGTGTCTGCTGTCGGCGGGGTGCAGGGCGGGCTACTTCGTGAGACTCGGATACGAACAGGCCCGCTTCTTGGCGCGCGCCCGTTCCATCGAAGCGGAGCTCAAGGCGAGCGACGATGCGCAGCGCCGCGGACGGCTACAGATCGTCTTGGACCTGCGCGAGTTCGCCTCGCGCAACGGACTGGACACCGGCGGAAGCTACCTGGCGGTTTCCGAGATCGAACCGGGTAGCGGGGTTCAGGTGGTGACCGCCGCCTTCCGCGAGCGGCTGGAGGCCTGGACCTGGAACTACCCCGTCGTGGGTCGGCTCCCCTACCGGGGTTATTTCGATCGCGACGCCGCGAGCGACTACGCCGAGCGCTTGCGGAGCAGGGGGCTCGATACGAGGGTGGTCGCCGCCGCGGCCTACTCGACGCTGGGCTGGTTCGACGATCCGCTTCCTTCTCCCGTGCTCGAGCTGGACGAGGTTTCCATGGTCACCGTGATACTGCACGAACTCGTTCACAGCACCCTGTTCGTCTCCGGTCAGATCGACTTCAACGAGAGCCTGGCCACGGCGGTGTCGATGCGACTGGCGGCGGCGTTCTTCGAGGAACGGGGTGAAGGGGAGAAGGCCGGCGAAGTCGGACGTCGACGCGTGTTGTGGGTGCAAAGGGGTAGGGCGTACCGCAGGCTAGAGGAGCGGCTCATCGACTGGTTCAGGGCCTGCGCCGAGAAGCGATGTAGCGAAGAAGAGCTGCTCACAGGTAGAAGCGCGATCTACGAGGAGTCGAAGCGGAGCATGGCTTCCAGGGGCCTGCTCGGCCGGATCGGGGGCCAGGCCAGCGGCCGCAGCTCGGATCTGGCGCCTATGGACAACGCCTGGTTCCTCGCGGTCTACCGCTACCACCGCGCGGTGGACGATTTCGAGGCCTGGCTCGACGGCTACCAGAACACGGCAGCCGCGCTGGAAGCGCTCGAGCAACGGGTGGCTGGGGGCGAACCCTTCTCCGAGCTCGAGGCCCTCGTCCACGAACTGGGGCGCCTCGTGGCCTTGCGATGGAAGCGCGGCTGTGGCTAAAAATACGCCACGGCGTTAGCCGGCCGCCAGGGCCCCATCCGGGGCGGAAAAGGACCGATCAAGGAGTGCCATGAGCGAGCGAATCAAAGAAATCATTGACTGGTATTCAAGCGAAAACCCGGGAACCCTGAGCAACCTCGCCCGCATCCTCTACCAGGGCAGGCTCGGGGGCTCGGGGCGAGTGGTCATACTGCCCGTGGACCAGGGCTTCGAACACGGCCCGGCGCGGAGCTTCGCGCCCAATCCCCCGGGATACGACCCCAGGTATCACTTCCAGCTGGCACTGGACGCGGGCTGTAACGCCTACGCGGCGCCGCTGGGCTTCCTGGAGGCCGGAGCCGCCGAGTACGCCGGCCAGCTGCCGCTCATCCTCAAGCTCAACAACCACGATTCGCTCGCTCCCGACGGCAGCGATCCGGTACCGTCGCTCACCGCCTCGGTGTCGGACGCGCTTCGGCTGGGCTGCGTCGCGATCGGCTACACGATCTACCCGGGCTCGGCGCAGTTCAAATCCATGTACGAGGACCTGCGCGACCTGACGCGCGAGGCCAAGGCCCACGGTCTGGCCGTGGTCGTGTGGTCCTATCCGAGAGGGGGAAACCTGAGCAAGGAGGGGGAGACGGCTATCGACGTCACGGCTTACGCGGCTCAGATCGCCGCTCAGCTCGGAGCCAATATCATCAAGGTGAAGCCGCCCACCGAACACATCGAGCAGGACGCGGCGCGCAAGGTCTACGAGGCCGAAGGCGTAGCCATCTCTACCCTTGCCGAGCGAGTGGCCCACGTAGTGCAGTCGGCCTTCGGCGGAAGACGCGTGGTGATATTCTCCGGCGGTGCCAAGGGCGCCGACGAGAAGGTCTTCGAGGAGATTCGGGGCATACGCGACGGCGGCGGCTTCGGCTCGATCATCGGCCGCAACTCGTTCCAGCGAGAGAAGGGAGAGGCGCTCAATTTTCTCGCGAAGGTGATGGAGATCTACGCCGGCTGATCGGCCAGCGTCTCCGGACCTGCCTCCGGGCCTACAGCCTCTCGCCCATGAGGATGCGCCGCTCACGCGTGATCGGTTCCGCGCGGGTTTCGATGTCGGTGTAGCTGCGCTTGGACGGGCCGAGATAAATCTGTCGCGGGCGGGTGATGCGCTGCTCCTCGTCGAGCACCATCTCGGTCCACTGGGCCATCCATCCCGAGGTGCGCGGGATGGCAAAAAGCACCGGAAACATGTCCATCGGGAAACCCATGGCCTGGTAGATGATGCCGGAGTAGAAGTCGACGTTGGGGTATAGCTTGCGCGAGACGAAGTACTCGTCTTCCAGCGCTATGCGTTCGAGCTCGACGGCTATGTCGATGAGCGGGTTCCTGCCGGTTTCTTCGAACACCTCGTCGGCGATCTGCTTGATGATCTTGGCCCTGGGGTCGTAGTTTCGATAGATGCGGTGGCCGAAGCCCATGAGGCGGAGTTCCCCTCGCTTGATGCGCTTGATGAAGGCCGGGACCTTTTTCGCGGAGCCGATTTCCTGGAGCATGCGGATCACGGCCTCGTTGGCGCCACCGTGGAGTGGGCCGTACAAGGCCGCGCACGCGGCCGATACCGCCGAGTAGGGATCGACATGGGAACTGCCCACGGCGCGTACCGCGTTGGCCGAACAGTTCTGCTCGTGGTCGGCGTGAAGGATGAAGAGTACGTCCAGAGCCCGCTCGAGAACGGGGTTGGGCCGGTACTTGAGTTCGGTCATCTTGAACAGCATCGAGAGAAAATTGCCCGTGTAGCTGAGTTCGTTGTCGGGCTGAACGTATGGCAGGCCGAGGCTATGGCGGAACGACAGCGCGGCCAGCGAGGGCATCTTGCCGATGAGACGTCGCACCTGCAGGCGCCGGGATTCGACGTCGAAGATGTCCTTGGCGTCCGGGTAGAAGGTCGACAGCGCGCCGACGGTACCGACGAGTATGCCCATGGGGTGGGCGTCGTAACGGAAGCCCTCCATGAACTTGTTGATGTTTTCGTGGAGCATGGTGTGTATGGTGATGTTGTGTCTCCACGCTTCGAGGTGCTTGGCGTCGGGTAGCTCCCCTTTGACGATGAGGTAGGCGGTTTCGAGGTAGCTGCTTTTTTCGGCGAGCTCCTCTATCGGGTAACCCCTGTAGCGAAGAACGCCCTTGTCGCCGTCGATGTAGGTGATCGCGCTCTTGCACGCCGCGGTGTTGACCAGGCCAGGATCGTAACTGAGGAGCCCGAAGTCGTCGTCCGACACCTTCAACGTTCTCAGGTCCATGGCCCGAATCGTCGAGTGTTCTATGGGAAGCTCCAGGGACTGGCCGGTTCGGTTGTCGGTGATCGTGACCGTGTTACGGGTTTCGGAACCGGTCTTGCCCGCGCTCTTTCGGGAAGCGGTGGGGCGCTTGTCGTTTTTTGTACCTTTTGGGCTGGCCTTACTCTTCGACTTCGTCTTCTTCATGGTGGCCAGAGCCTAGCAGGACCAATAGTTTGGACCAAGTCCGGGGATCTGCGGGGCTATGTAAGCAGGACTAATATCGGGCCCGGAGTCTAATAAGGCGAGGGGCTCCGCTCGGTGCAGCGGAAGCGGCCGGGATGGATCTGCGCGATTCCCCCAGCCCTGGCTTCGTGGTCCGGCGGTTTCTAGCTGACGAAGAGCCTGTACATCAGCTCGACCTGGCGCTCGATGTTTTCCGGGCTGTTGGCTTCCAGGCCGTAGAGTTCCCTGGAGGTCGGGCCGATGTAGAAGACGCTGGTAGCCGCCCCAAGAAACGCGAACAGCAGGTGCTCACGGGACTGGTTCGACAGTATGCCCCCGGACCGTGCGTCATCGAGAAAGGCCAGCGCGGCGTCGAACATGGGCCGTAGGTACTCCTCGACCAGCCAGGCCAGGCGAGGGCTTTCCCGGTAGCCCTCGTTGGCGATTATCCTCACCACGTTTACATGGCCGGCCATGGCGTGGACGAAGGTGCGGATGAGGTCCCGCACCGTTTCCGGCGAGCCGTTGACGCGGACGTTGGCGAAGGCCGACTCCATATCGGTCCAGAACTGGGTGAAAAGGAAGTGCACCGCTTCGTGCCACAGGGCCTCTTTGGAGCCAAAGTGATAGTGGATAAGGGGCTGAGTCACGCCGAGGCGCCGGGCTATGGCGGCCGTGGTAGCGCCACCGTAGCCTTTCTCGGCGAATTCGATCAGGGCGGCGTCGAGAATCTGCTGGCGGGAAATCTTCGAGGCCCGCCCTCTCCTGCGTGGCACGTTACCGTTGGGGCCCGCCGCCGGTGGAGGGGGAGGGGTGTTGATGCGAAACGATGCGGGCGAACTGAAAGGTGCAGCCATGATTCTCAGATCCTCTTGTCAGGCACTCGGATTTGGATGGGACATTACTACTATGTACTTAAGCCGGTCAATACAATTCAGGGTGAAAACAGGCCGCCACTCGAAACTTTACGCGCCATCGGCTGGATTTACAAGCAAACGCGGCTTATATAATTAGCTTATTTTATGGCCAGTATTAAGCCTGGTGCCGGGCAGGCGGGGGGTCCCACTCATCGCCAGTTGCGGATGATCCCGACGCGGTCGTCAAACACGCTCCCCAGATAGATGGACTGCCCCACCTGGGCGGCGGTGGCGATCGCTCCGACGACCTCGCCGTCGTGTTTCGTGATCAGGTGGCTGGCCAGCGTATCGGGGTTGATCTCGTAGACCATCCATCCGCTCCGACAGGGCCGGCGGCCAAACGCGCAGGCCATGAAGGCCATCGCGGAATCGTGGCTCGCCATGAGGAGCGTCCCGCGATCGGTCCAGCTGAGGTTGTCCGCCTTGCCGTCGAGTTCGATGTGAACCGGAGGGGTCACGCCGTTTCTAGGCACCCGGTAGAGGCGGCCGGTGATCGTCTCGGAGTAAAACACCATGCGCCCGTCGGCCGATACCGCGACGCCGTTGGCCATCTGCGCGTCGGTGTTGGCCAGCGTTCTCCACCCTCTCCCTCTTGCCCACGCCACCACGTTGCCGGTCCGGCTGCCGAGAATCGACGCCTTGAAGGTGTGCGACAGCGAGCCGTCGGGCTGGTAGTTACTGGCGACGAGTTCTCCGTCGGGTGCCAGCGCGAGATCGTTTAGCTGGACGGCGCCGGGGGTGGGAACGCAGCCTTTCCACGAGAGCCTCGCTTGATTGGCTTTACCCTCGAGAGCGAAGATTTCCACGGCTTCGCGCCCGCCGCCCTCACCGGCGTGGGCGGATACGTAGAGCAGGATCTCGGTGTCGGCCGCCTGCGAGGTGATACCGTGCGGATAAAAGCCCTCGGGTTCGGCGGGACCTTGACAGGAGGGGGCGCCGTAGGCCGGATCGGCGGCGAAGTCGCTGGCCCCGCCCGTAGGCCAGATGGTTCTGACCTCGCGACTGCCGGGGGCGAAGGCCGACAGCAAGCCCCCGCGAGGCGTGGCCCCGTCCATGCGCAGACCCGAAACCACGACGAGGTCTGCCCCCTCAACGTATTCGATGTCCTCGGGGTTCGCGAAGCCACAGAGGGTCGCGATGTCACCGGTGGCGCTACAGTCTTCCCGTGGCCCCGGCGAGCAGGCCGTAACCATACACAACAACGCGGCCGTCGTGACAACCAGCCGAGCTTTGACCTCTTCCACGCGTTCTCCTCCTTATGAAAGGGGGTCAAATCGCGGCTTGCGACACCTCCCCTCGGTATAGCCGCGGCCACCGTACCTACGGCCGTCAGGCGAGCACGTGCAAGCCTGGCGCAACACGAGAAAATACCGGCGCCGGTATAGACAACTTACCGACGTCCTACGGAACAAGTCGCAAGCCGCGATTTGACCCCCTGCTCCTGCGGCAGGGCGTTCGCCCTTTGCTAACGGCTGTATAACGTCGCGCTTGTGCCAAACCAAGCCCCGAGGCGACACCCAGAAGCGATCCCCCACCTTGGCGGTGGAAAGGTAGCCGGAAGCCGCTACCCCCCCCATCGACGCCATGCGGGATGCCTTGGGGCTTGGCGCGTGACTACAGAAATGGCCGGGAAAACGAGGAGCACGGGATGTATGGCTTTTACTAAACCGCAGCCCTTGCTTAACTTAAAGGTTGTGCTGACACGGTCATGAAAGAGGCGGTAGTAATGAAGGACGCGAGCGTTTCCCTTTCGGCCAACCTGGAGGCCCAGCAGCAAAGCGACGGCATGGACCCGGCGCTGACCCGCGTGCTCGTGGATCTTGCTGGTTCGGCTGCGGTAATATCGGGCGAGGTCAACAAGGCGGCGCTGATCAACATCCTCGGTGCGACCGGTACGACCAACGTGCATGGCGAGGAAGTCAAGAAGCTCGACCTTCACTCGAACGAACTGATCGTCAAATGTTTTCGCGACACGGCCTGCGTTTGCGGTATGGCTTCGGAGGAAGTCGACAGGGTCATCGAACCGTCTCCCAGGGGTTGCGACAGCGAGTACGTAGTGCTGTTCGATCCACTCGACGGGTCGTCCAACATCGACGTGAACGTCAGCATCGGCACGATCTTCTCCGTCTACCGCCGCGTCACCTCGCTGGGGAGCCCGGCCGTGCAGGAAGATTTTCTTCGGCCCGGCAACGAACAGGTGGCGGCCGGCTACTTTCTCTACGGCTCGAGTACGATGCTGGTCTATACGGTCGGCAGCGGCGTCAACGGCTTCACCATGGACCCGAGCAACGGAGAGTTCTTGCTCACCCATCCCGATATCAGGATTCCCGAGCGCGGCAAGATCTACAGCTGCAACGAAGGCAACACCTGGACCTGGGATCAGGCCACCCGAGATTACGTCGCGTCGCTCAAGGATGAAGACGCGGGTCCAGGCCGTCCGTACTCCGCCCGTTACGTGGGTTCACTGGTGGCCGACTTCCATCGTAACTTGATCAAGGGTGGCATCTTTCTCTATCCCGCCGGGCGCAAGCGCGCCGACGAGAAGCCCAGGGGCAAGCTCCGGCTCATGTACGAGGCCAACCCGATGGCCTTCGTCGTCGAACAGGCGGGCGGTGTCGCGACCGACGGCCGTTCGCGCATACTCGACCTCGTCCCCTCCGGTATCCACGATCGCGTGGCCCTGATAATCGGCAGCAGACGCGACGTGGAAGAATACCAGTCTTTTGTCGCGACCCGGGGAACCTCCAGCCTCGAAGTCGGCGCTGGCTGACGAAAACCTCCCGATGATTCCTGGCCCCTTCCCGCCGTCCACAGCGGCGTGACGTCCTTGTCGCTATCGTCAAGATAATGGCGAGCCCCTGGCCGGGCTCCCGCGTCGGGTTCTTCGCAGCACTTTCTTCCCCAGCCGGATCCGGCGTCAAGAGGCCGAAAAATCAGTAGTTCTGGCGACGGACAGACCCTCGTTCCTGATCAGCCGCCCGCGTTTCCGGGTGGCTCGGCGCTTGCTAGCCCGGGGCGGAGGAGAAGGTCCATGAAGAGAGTCGCTTTGTTGACGGTTACTGTTTCATTGCTGCTTCTGGGCGGCACGCCCGAACGGGCCGACGCGGTGAACTGCGTTCTCACCGTCGGTCTGGTCGACGCGGTGACGGTGAGCGCGGTCACGGTCGAGATCGACTACCCGGGAAGCGGCGCCGGGATAGTCGGCGAAGGCATATCGACCCAGTGCAGCGCCGTGGGGGCGGACACGCTGGCAGCCTTCAACGACGTCGGCGCATCGTCCCATCTCGTCGCCGGTCTGGTGAACTTCAGAGGTATTACGGGCCCGGCGGAACTCTTTTCCTGTGACGTAGAGGCGGTCAGCGTGCCGGCCGCACAAGACTTTTCGCTGACGGTCGTCGACGTCGTCGATCCCCAGCTCAACGTCGTAGATCCCGCGCCGACGCTGTCGGTGGCCTCCATTCAGTGCGACACTACCGCGTCGGATCCATCGACCAGCACCTCGACGACCAGCACGAGCACGTCGACGAGTACGACCACGACGGTGCCGGTCGGGGGTTGTTGGGGTAGCGAGTTCGAGGTCAGCTTCGCGGTGGACGGTGGTGGCGCCTATTCGGCCTACCAGTTCACGGTCGACTACTCGGCCCTCTCGGGAGGCTTCGTGGGCGCGGGCGCCGAAGTGGACTGCTCGGTCCAGGCGGCCGGAGTGCTCAGCAGTTTCAACAACGTGACCGGGCAGCGCAGACTCAACGCCGCGCTCGTCGCTCTCGCCGGCTTTGACGGCCAGGATCCCATCGTGAGCTGCCGTTTCGAGTCCGGCGGCGGGTATCCTGCGGTTTCGGATTTCGTGGTTCAAACCATCGACGCTACCTACGCAGACATGAATCCGGCCTGGCCTTTGCCGGCCACGGTGGTGTCGGAGATCCTGCCGCTCGGCGGCGCGGGCTGTGGTGTGTGCGGGGACGGCACGCTCGACGTCGGCGAGCAGTGTGACGACGGCGGAGCGAACTCCGACCTCAGCCCCGACGCCTGCCGTAGCGACTGCAGCCTGCCGGCCTGTGGCGACGGCGTCGCGGACTCGGGCGAGCAGTGTGACGACGGTGTGGCAAATTCCGACCTCAGCCCTGACGCCTGCCGTAGCGACTGCACGCTGCCGGTATGCGGCGACGCCGTGACCGACAGCGGCGAGCAGTGTGACGACGGAAACCAGGATGACTCCGACGCCTGTCCGTCGACCTGCGTGGCCGCCTACTGCGGCGACACTTTCGTGCGAGCCGGGGTAGAAGAGTGCGACGACGGTGCGTTGAACTCCGACTTCATGGCCGATGCCTGCCGGAGCGGTTGCGTCCTGCCCTACTGCGGTGACGCGGTTACCGACAGCGGTGAGCAGTGCGACGACGCCGACGAGGACAACAACGACGAATGTCTGGTTGGCTGTCTGGAGGCCTGGTGCGGTGACGGATTCCTCTACCAAGGCGTCGAGGAGTGCGACATGGGCGAGTTCAACAACGATTTCGAGGAGGAGGGATGCTACAGCGACTGCCGGGTGAAAGGGCTGTGCGGTGACGCCAATCGAGACTGGACCATCTCGGTCGTCGACGCGCGGCAGGTGTTGCGCAGCGCCGTAGGGCTGGCCGAAAGCTGCGACTTCTCCCACTGCGACACCGACGGCAACGGTACCCTGTCTGCTCTCGACGCGAGACGCGTGCTGCGCACGGCGGTGGGCCAGAACGTGGCCCTGGATTGCCGCCTGGGCGTGACCCTGGTCCTCGATAGCGCGGAGAGCTACGGCGCCATCCAGCTGGTCGTCGACTACGGCGATACGGGTTCCGGATTCGTGGGGGCGGCCGACGGGGTTCTTTGCGAGAGCCTGCTCGATGACCAGGACATCGTCGTCTTCAACAACGCGGTTGACCTGGACCAGCTGGTCGTGGGGCTGGTTTCGCTCCAGGGCCTGAGCGGTCCGACCGAGGTCGCGCGCTGTAGTTTCTTGAGCCGCGAACTGCCGCCCGAGGCGACGAGCTTTGGCATCGAGGTGACCGACTACGCCGGTGTCTACCTGGAGCAGCTGCCCCCACCGGAGCTTCATCTAGAGTACTGAGCTTGCCCGCACGGGTCCAAGAGGGCAGTCTCTAGCCGAGACCCTCGTGATGGCTGGAGCAGGCTTCTGGACTATCAGCGCCGCCGAGATCTGTTTCGGCAAGGACGGCAAGTGGTACGCGGACGGGGAACCCATTTCCAACCGCAGGATAGCACGCCTGTTCTCGCGTCACGTGCAGCCCGACGGTGACGGTGGGTGGGTAATCGACATCGGCATAGACCGCCAGGCGGTCAGGGTCGAAGACACCCCCCTGGTGGTGGTCAGGGTCGACGGCGACCCCCAAGAGGGCTTCTGGGTCACGACCAACGATGGCGAGCGGAGCGAGCTGAACTGCTCGTCGCTGTGGGTGGGCGAGGCCAACGTACTCTACTGCGACGTTGACCGGGGGGGGCGAGGTCTGATGCCTGCGCGCTTTCTGCGACCGGCCTATTACCAGCTCGCTCGGTTCGTTGAACAGAGCGCGGGCGGAACCATCCTGCGATGCAGAGACCGTGCTTACCCGCTTGGCGCGGGCGCGCGGGACGAGGAGCGCTGACGGCCTTTGCGCATCGTACTGCTCGAACCCGAGATACCGCAGAACACCGGCAGCATTGCCCGTCTCGCCGCGGCTACCCGCAGCCCACTGGATCTGGTCGGGCCGCTCGGCTTCTCGCTGGAGGACCGCTACCTCAAACGCGCAGGCCTCGACTACTGGCCCTTCGTTGAGCTCGAAGTGTACCGGAGCTGGGAGGACTACCTATCGCGTGAGCACGAGGGTCGCCTGCTTGCGCTTTCCGCGCGGGTAGGGCTCCCTTATACCCGTTGCCGCTTCAGGGGGGACGACCGCCTGCTTTTCGGTAAAGAGACGAAGGGGCTCGGGCCAGAGATACTCGCAGCCATGGAAGGCCAGACCTACAGAATCCCCATCAAAGAAGCGGGCGTAAGGAGCCTCAACCTGGCCAACAGCGTGTCGATAGTGCTCTACGAGGGACTGCGGCAGCTGGGCGAGCTTGTTTGAACTTGATCGGTACCGTGAATCGATTGACCGCCGGCCCCGTCGTGACGCTCGGGGCCAGAAGCGCCGGTTCGCTCACCCGGGGCCGCGGGCACTGGTCTCGAGGGTTGGCGGTTTCGATCGTGGTACTTCTCGGCCTGTCACTTGTGCTCGGCGGCTGCAGCCGAACGCAGCCCCAGCGCCGGCGCGTGGTGTTGCTGGCGCTGGACGGCGGTACCTGGGAGCTGCTCGACCGCTGGATCAAGGAGGGGAAACTCCCCAACCTGGCGAGAATTCGTAATCGGGGCGCCTGGGGACCGCTGCGGAGCATAGTCCCCAGCAGCTCGCCGGTCATCTGGACCACGGTGGCCACCGGCAAGTCCCCCGACAAACACGGGATCACCAACTTCGTTCGGCTGCCCGACGGTCCGGGTAAGCCGAGACCAGTGGACCGCACCATGCGGCGCACGAAGGCCTTGTGGAACATGCTCGGCGACGAGGGGCTCGACGTAGCGGTGGTGGGCTGGTTCGTGACCTGGCCCGCAGAAGAGGTGAACGGGCGGCTCGTCAGCGATCGCGCGCACTACGGGCTGGTCGAAGACAGAATCTGGCCGCCGGCCTATCTCTCGGATTTGTTGCCCTATACCCAGGAGCAGGCCAAGGAGGCGATGACCCGCTTCATGCGTTTCGACTACGACCCAGCCAGGGTGAAGGCCGGCAGCGAGGATCCAGTCGAGCAGGTGAACTTTCTGGTGTTTGATCGTTTCGTTCGAGCCTGGCTGCGGGACGCCTTCTACATCGAGGCTGCAAAGCGAATACTCGCCGACGGTGCGTTGCCGGATTTTCTCGCGCTCTACCTGCGGGGAACCGACGACGTTCAGCACGGTTTCTGGAAGTTCATGCAACCCCAGCTCTTCGACGGCGTCTCGCCAAAACAGGCCAAGGATTTTGGTCAGGTGATCGAGCGCTACTGGCAGTGGATCGACGAGGCCGTCGGCGAGATTCTCAGCCACTACGACGACAACACCCTGGTGGTGGTGGCTTCCGACCACGGTGCTGGACCGGCGGTCGGACGATACGCGGTGCAGACCCCAGAGTATCTCCACCTCTCCGGTTCTCACCGTGACCGGGGCATCCTAATGCTGAGCGGCCCCGGCATGCGGCGCGGTCAGCGCATCGAGGCGGCCAGGGTTCACGATCTAACGCCCACCATCCTGCACTACCTCGGGCTGCCGGTGGGCGAGGACATGGACGGCCGGGTGTTGACCGAGCTCTTTTCCATTAAGCTCGCCCCACGCGAGGTCGCCAGGGTCGCGAGCTGGGACGACGAGGAGGCCGGCCCTGAAGACGGATCCGAGCTCGTGCCGGCCGCCGAGGAAGAGATCCTCGAGCACCTGCGCTCGTTGGGCTACATCCACTAGCAGGCCGCCCAAAAAGGCCCATCTGCTGCGTTGGGCGCTACCCGCGTACTCCGACGTACCGCCAGAGTACGCCTCCGTTCGCGGGTCTACGCGCCCGTCTCGCATCTGGACCTTTTTGAATGGCCTGCTCGGTCCGACTGCATCGCTCGCGGCTGACGCGCCGCGTGCCCCCTCGAACGCACAGGCGCGGACGGGGGGGATTTGTTTTTCCTTGCATGAGGGCGGGCGCCTCGTATCATGCAGGCAGCCCCCGTTGTGTGGGCCGGGGCGCGGTTTGACAACGCGCCTCGCCGCGCTCTGGCCGGGGGGGAGAAAAGGGGAAAAGGGATGAAGGTACTCTTTCCATCAGAAGAGTTCTTCGAGGCGCTCAAGATCCGGATGGCTGAACAGCGGGCGCGCTTCGAGAAGCTCGGTTACTTCGACGCGACCCTGGGCGTGCGCGTGCTCGAGAAAGACGGCACCCGTCGCGAATACCTCCTGGCCTTCGACGTTTACGATTGTACCGAGGTGCGCGGGGTCGACGACCTTGTAGGCGAAGACCCGGACTTCATACTCGAGGCCACCGTGGAACGGTGGCAGGAGATGCTGCGCAACATACAGGAAAACGGTGCGGCGGATGCCGAGCACGGAATCAATACGCTCACCCACTTCGGTGACTCCATGCGGGTCATCTACGATGACCCGGAACGTCACGACAAGCTCTTCCGTTTTTCCGAGAGCATACAAGGGTTCTTTGACCTGGCGGCCGGGGTGGAGATCGAGTACGCGACATGAGCTATCTGAGCACGACAGACTTTTTTGACGACAAGGATTTTGTAGACAAGTACCGTTACAGCATGCGCACCGGCGAGCTGGACCTCTCGTGGATGGAGGCCGCGACTCCCGACGCGGCCTGCGAAGCCGCCAACCCCAGGCGCGGCCTGACCTTTCGCGATATGGACGTGGACGGTTACGGATTCTCCGGACTTCCTGGCGTCGTGCGGGAAAACCGCTGCTTTGCTCCCCGTGGCGCGGAGATACCGGAGGGCGTTCCCGACGTCCAGGCGTCAGTAAATCGTACGGCGGACGTGTGGGCCTATAACGTGGAGGGCTACCTGGAAGAAGCGATGAGCCGCCAGTGGGACGCCACCACCGACATCCCCTGGACCAAGCTGCAGGAGGTGGATCTGCCCGAGGACATAGGCAAGGCCTACGCGCAGCTTCTCACCTTTCTGACCGAGGTCGAGATGATCGCCACCGACGTTCCGGCGAGGTGGTTGGGGGAGCTGAACTCGGACTTCATCGAGGTCAAGAACTTCATAGCTACGCAGGCCATGGACGAGGCCCGCCACGCCGAGATCTTTCGCAAGCGCGCGCTGAGCACGGGCTACGGCCTGATGAGGGCCAGCGTCCACAACGAGCACAACCTGAAGTTCCTGCGCGACGCCGAGACCTTTTCGGAGGCATCGGTCGCCTTGCACCTGCAGGCCGAGGGCAACGTGCTCACCCTTTTTCGGTTCAGCGAGTTCTTGAGCCCGACCGACGGAGACAAGAAGCTCTTTCGCCTCGTCATGCAAGACGAAGCCCGTCACGTGGGCTACGGCATGCAGCACCTCAAGTGGGTACTGAACCACGACCCCGACTGCCGTGAGGTCATTCACCGCCACCTCGACGAAGCCGAGAACTTTCTCTTCGGCGCGGTCTACGCAACCGAGGTGTTCGAGCCCTTCGTGATCCTTTCGGGCAAGGGGATGAAGAAAGAAAACATGCGAAAGGGACTCGAGATCACCGCGCGGTTCCAGCTACAGCAGGCCGACGAGTACTTCGAGAGGCTCGACAAGTGCGGGCTGACCGAGAGGCGCGGCCGCAGCCAGCTGCACAAGGCGCTGGAGATGACCAGGGAAGCCATGGCCTCGCAGGGGTGGATATAGGTGGCCTACTTCGCCGAGAAAAACTTTTTCGAGGATCCGGAGACGTTCGCGCGCGGGCAAGAGTTCGGCGAGGGCAAGCTCAGATTCGACTGGCTCGACGTGGAGATGGAACGGGTGCGGTGCTCGCCGTCGGACCCGCGGCGCGGCCTCACCTACGCCGACTGCAACGTGGGGCGCTACGGTTACGACTCGATACCGGAGTTCATACGTAACAACTACTCGATGGCGGCGCGCGGATCGGTGCTGGTGCCCGGGCTGCCCGATCTGGGTTACACCGAGAACCGCAAGTCGGAGGTCTGGTCCGACAACGTGGTCGAACTCTACGAGGAGGCCAAGTCGCGACGCTGGGTGCCCGCCGTGGACGTGAACTGGCAGGCCCTGGCGGCCAGCGAGTTTTCTCCGCCGCTTGCAGCCGCCATGTGTCAGCTCTGTACGACCCTGGAAGAGATCGCGCTGGTCATCATGGAGTTTCCCTCTCGCTGGGTGTTTGCCATCAACCAGGAGTTTCTCGAGCTCAAGAGCTATCTCTGTGCGCAGATGATCGACGAAGCGCGCCACGTGGAGGTGTTTCGCAAACGCGCGCTCAGCTCGGGCGGTCTCAAGCGGGCCAGCTCGAGTGTCGAACAAGCACTGAAGGAACTGCTGCTCGCGGATACCTACACCGAGGGGTCGCTGGGGATAAACGTCTTGCTCAACAGCCTGGTACTGGCCGTCTTCAGCCAGGCGGCGCGGGCCTCGAACGTCGACGCCACGATCTTTCGGCTCTGCATGCAGGATACGGCGCGAGAGCTTAGCTACGGAGTAGGCCAGCTGCGCTACCACCTCTCCACCCGCGGGGGCCGGGAAGAAGCGCTCAACGACTACCTCGACCGTTGCGAGCACACCTTCGTCGGTATCGCGGCGTCGCCCGAACTCATGGAACCACTGATCTTGCTCGCTGGCGGAGGGATCAAGAGACCCTTCATCGACAAGGGCAAGCAGGTGGTCTCCCGGCTCTACACGCGGGCCGTGGACGACTACCTCGAGAGGCTCGCGGCTGCCGGCCTCAACCGCCGCGGTCGCAGCCGTCTGCCACGGTTTTTTTCTCCGGCCTGAGGCTCGGCGTTCGGGCCTAGAGTTCCTTCACCGCGGCCAGAACATCGTCGGCGTGGCCCTTGACCTTGACCTTGCGCCATTCGGCTACGAGCTTGCCGCGCTCGTCGATGAGAAAGGTGCTGCGCTCGATACCCATCACCTTCTTTCCGTACATGTTCTTCTCTTTGATGACGTCGAAAGCACGGCAGGCCTTCTCCTTTTCGTCCGAGAGTAGATCGAAGGGGAAGCGGTTGTTTTTCTTGAAGCTTTCCTGCTTGGCGACCGAGTCGCGGGATACGCCCAGGACAACTGCCCCGGATCGGCGAAACTTCGCGTGATTGTCACGGAAGTCTTGCCCCTCCTGCGTTCAACCAGGGGTCGAGGCCCTGGGGTAAAACCACAGCACGACCTTGCTGCCCTTGAGCTTGGAGAGCGCGATGGTCTGGTCGCCGGTCGCGGGGAGAGAAAACGCTGGAGCCTGCTTATCGAGTTGCGGCGTGTTCATGGAGTATTGATGCAACCACACCGCGTACAAGTCAACGGGGCAACGACGCGGGGGCTACTGGGAAAGCGAGCGCTTGAGTCAAAGGTCGAGGAGGAAAGGCGGTAATGTGTGGAGGAGGGGAGGCGGTAGGTAAAGGCAACGCGCCCGGGCGGGGGCGGCAACCGAGCGCGTCGCCAATACCGGGGGTCAGCGCGTCTTACACTTCAGTTTCCCTCCGTTGACGACGGTTCTCCCCGGTTTGTACATTGCCTTGAACTTTGCCTGGCAGTCGCCATCCGAGAACTGCACCTCTACGCTCGAGTTCACCGCTGTGCCTTTCTTTACGCGGTAAGAATAGCCCGGATTGGTGAGGACCTCGAGCACCGTCAGGCGTACCTGGAACTTGTTGGAGCTCCGGCCGTTGGCAAGTATTTCCACCAACAGAATCACCGATCCGGCTTCGCCGCGGCCCGCGCTGTACTCGATGATGTGGTAGCCGTCTCCGCTCTCGTGGAGAATGGCCGCCTGCGCCGGTGTGGACGAGAGCCAGAGCGCGGCGGCTGCCATGAACGCGAGTGCGACGGTTATACCCGCTTGACGACTGTTGGTTGATCTTCCCATAGCTCTCCCGTTCCGAAAAATTGCGCCGCTGAGCCGCGGACCCAACATACGCTTGCGACAAGTAGGTAGCTGTGACCGCCCCTTTTCTGGCCTTCGCGGCGCGGGGATGGTTTTGCAATGGATGTGCCAATGTGGCCGCCCCGTATAACACGTGATTTGGCGCATCGACTCGATCGATCGTTGCCTCCCGGGGGTGAGTGAGTTGCCACTCGTGAGCGATGTCCCCCAGGGCGTCAAGAGAGCGTCGAAGCGGCGTTCGCTCGGCGCGGCGCCGCAGGCAGAGCGCTATGCGCCTTGCGTTGCGCCCGGCGATCAGTCGTCGTCGAAGACAGAATCCGGGAACTCCACGACCCTGTCACCCAGGGTGAGGATCAGAAAGCGGTGTACCTCGTCGGCGAGCGGCTGGCCGCCCTGGGCGGGCCAGTAGCGCCCCGCAAGAACCGTGCGAGCGAGCTTGGTAACGGGGCCCTCTCTGGCCACAACCGTGTCTCTGGCGACCAGGGGATCGCCGTCGGCGTCAAAGAGCAGGGTCGGGCAGGTTCTCGCGTCGCTCTCCGAGGCCCGTGGCCGCGGGGCCGTCGAGCGGCCGCGTGCAGGCCGCGATTTCGCGGCCAGCAGCAGGTCCTCGAGCAGGCCTTCGGGCTCGGCTTCTATCCATTCTTCGGGAATCGGCCCCCTCCGCAGCGACGCGGGCGGGAGCAGGCCCCGTGAACTCCTCGGCGCCGCGCGCAGGCCGAGTCGCCGCAGGAGGCCGAGAGACCTGGAGTAGCGAACCCCTAGCTCCACCGGCGAGCAGGGGCAGAACAAGACCAGCGCGAGCGGTTCGAGCTCTTCGGCGAGTTCCAGAGCCACGTGGCCGCCAAGGTCGGCGCCAAAGACGATGACCTTCTCGTGCAGCTCGCGGGCTACCCGTAGCGTGAGCGCGGTCAGATCCTGGATGGTAGCCACCGCCTGGGCCGGGTGCGCTCTGGCGTCAAGCGGCTGACGGGGGAGCAGGTACAGCTCCCAACCGCGCTGCGCCAGGCTCGAGCTGAGCGGTCGCCAGCACGCGAAAGACTGGAACAGCCCCGGCAGTATGAGTATGGGGGCGAGGTAGCGCCCGGCTTCCGGCGCTTCGTAGTCCAAGCTGAACCCCGCTACGGCCTGTCTGACCATGGCCTGGATCTATGAGAATGGCCCGACGGACACCAGCCGCGGCCCAGCGTCGGGTGTCGCGGCGACTTGGCTGGCAGCCGGGCACCCGGCGGGCCGGTACTCGCCTCGTGATTGACACTTGACAGGGCCGGTGGGCCCGCGTAGCTGGGACCTGGGGGAAGGGAGTGGTCGAACGTGGACGGACGTTTACGCGAAAACATGGTTTTCCACGGTGCTCTGGTGATCATCGTGGGGTTGCTCGCCGGGTTTCCCTTTGCCTTCCTGCTGACCGGCGACATGCAGGCCGGGCCAGCGGGAATGCCCGAAGCGCTGAGGGCCTGGAAGATGGCCCACCTCGAGGGGATACTCAACGGCCTGCTCGTCCTCGCCGTCGCTGGCGTCGGCAAGCGGCTCACGCTCAGCGCCGGGCGCCAGAAGCTCCTGTCCGGATCGCTGATAATCATGGCCTGGGCCAACGTCATCGCGTCCATAGTCGGTGCCGCCAGCGGCAGCAGAGGCCTCGCGGCCGGCGGCTCGCTGGCCAACAACGTTGTTTTTCTCCTGTTCACGGCGGCGATTATCGCGGTCTTCGTGGCCATGGGGCTTGTGGTCCTGGGTTCCTACCGACCGCGCGCTGGCGCCGGCGGCCGATAGCCCGCTCCCGGAAAGCGTAGGAGTTTCTCGATGACGGAAAAGTGGAAATTCTACGGCGCTCCCATGTCGTATTTCTCCGCCAAGCTGCGCCCGCTCCTGCGCTACAAACGCGTCCCCTTCGAAGAGATCCCACCCACGGCCGCCGTCTACCGTGAGGTCATCAAGCCCGCCACCGGGCTGGCGTTCATTCCGGTCGTGATCACCGACGGCGGCGAGGTGCTTCAAGACACGCCGCGCATGATAGAGCGCATCGAGGAGCTCTGTCCCCAGCCCGCGGTCCTGCCCGCTGACGGGGCACTGCGCATGGTCGCCGAGCTCATCCAGGACTTCGCCGACGAGGCGATGATCCTACCGGCCATGTACTTTCGCTGGCGTTTTGACGAGCAGCGCGATTGGATCATCAAGGACTGGTCGGATCTGATGGGGGACGCAGCGCTGGAGTTCGCCGAGCGCATGAGCGGTTCGCTCCCCGTGCTCGGCGTAACCGACGCCACCGGGCCGGCCATCGAGCTCTGGTTCGAGCGACTGCTGGCGATACTGGGCGAGCACCTGGACGACCATCGTTTTCTTCTTGGCGAAGCGCTGAGCCTGGCGGACCTGGCGATGGTGGGGCCCATGTACGCTCACCTGGGGCGTGATCCCGTGCCGGCGCGCCGGCTGAGAGAGCGCGCGCCGCGGGTGATGGCGTGGATCCACGAGGTCAACGACGCGGCGCCACCGTCCCCCTGGACCGGCGCGTTCGAGCTCGCCGACAGCCTGAGGCCTCTTCTCGCCGAGATCGGCCGGGTCTTCGTCCCCTTTCAGCTCGTGGCCAGCTCCTTCGCCGATCAGGCGGCGCGAAGCCTGGGGGCGGGGGAGGAACTTCCCAGGGTGCTGGGGTTTACCGAGCAACCGATTCTCGGAAAAAGGGAACAACGCTACGTCAACGCTTACGCGGTGTGGCGCCACGCGAGGACCGCGCGCCGTTACCGTGAACTCGGGGACGCGGACCGGCGGCGCTTCGACTCGCTGGTAGGGGGTAGCGGGGTCTTGCCGTATCTCAACGAAGCTCCCAGCGCCCCCTTCGTCATGAAGGACTTCAAGCTCTACATGGACGGGTAGCCGCGCCACTCGATGGCCGCGACCCCGGCCGAGAAACCCGCGGCGGCGCCCACCATGACCACACGGCTACCCTCGCGGAGACGGCCCTGGCCGAGGGCACGGTGCATGGCGATGGGCATGCTCGCTGCCGCGGTGTTGCCGTAGTCGTCCAGACTGAAGACCGCGTCGTCGGTGGTCCAGCCGAACATGCAGCCGATGTTGGCGACGGCAGAGACACTGACTTGGTGTGGAACGACGAGATCTACTTCGGACGCTTTCCAACGGACCTCGTCGAGAAGCTGCTGGATCATGCCGGGAAGCACCCTGTAGGCGGCCTGGTAGAGGGGTTTCACCTCACAGCTGAAATAGGCGTTGGCTTCGGCGCCGGGGAAACGTGAACCACCGGATTTCACCACCGCGGCCTCCCACAGTTCGCCTTCGCTGTGGAAGCGCATGGCGCGGATTCCAGGTTGCCCCGTCGCCGGCGTCACCAGCGCGGCGCCGCCGCCGTCTCCCAGCGTTAGAGCCCCGATGTAGTTCAGGGGGTCGCGGCTCTCGCGGGCGAGGTCCCAGGGGATGAAGGGCGAGAGTACCTCGCCACAGGCCACGGCGACGGCGCCAAAGCTACCCTTGCTTACCAGGGCGTCGGCGACCTGCAGGGCGGTCAGGAAGCCGTTGCAGGCGTTGCTCACGTCGAACGCCGCACCGCTGGCGCCGAGCTCGGCCTGGACCATATTTGCCGTGCTGGGTTCGATGCAGTCGGGTGCGGCTGAGCCGACGATGATGCAGTCGAGGTCTGCCACCGAATAGCCGCTTCCCTCCAGCATGTCTTTGATGGCCAGGCTGGCGAGCGTCGAACCCGGCGTACCGGGTGTGGCCACCCGCCGGGCTCGCACGCCGCTGAGCTGCTCGAGCCAGCCCGGGGGGGCGTCGGCGTGAAGCCAGCCCTCGATTTCTTCCGAGGTCAGTTCGGTCTCCGGCAGATACGCGCCCACGGCGACGATCTGGGCCCCGGCCCCTTGTCGCCCGTTTCCCGGGCTTCGGCCCTGCGCGGTCGGCTCGTGCATCGTCAGTCCTGGCGAAGCGCCTCCAGGGGGTTCATCGCGGCAGCCGCTTTTGCCGGTCCCCAGGTCGCGAGCGTCGCGACCGCCACGGCCAGGACGGCGGCCCTGGCCGCCGACCACCAGGGGAAATGAAAGCCGAGTATCCAACCCAACAGGTAGGTCCAGTGGAAGTGGACCCACATCCAGGACGAGACGAGTCCACCGACGAGGCCGAGCAACAATCCCGCGAGTACCATGACGCCGGATTCGATCATCACCACGGTTCTCAGGGTGTTGCGGCCCGCGCCGACGACGCTCATCAGTCCCAGTTCGCGCCTCCTGTCGTTCACGCTGGAGACGAGGACGTCGACTATTCCAGCGAAGGTCACGATGATCATGAGCAGCTCCAGCGAGGACGCGAGATCGAAGGCACGGGCCACGTGGAAGCGGTGATAGTCTACGAGGTCGGCCAGCGAGAGCACCTTGAGATCACTGCTGCCGCCGAGTTTCCTGCGGATCTCGGCCCGCACCAGAGTCGGACTTGCAGCCTGCGAGGCGAAGACGTGCAGCCTGTTGACCAGCGGATCTCGCCAAGCGTCGGCGTAGAGCGATGACGCAAGAACGATCGAACCCTGGTCCGATGTGTAGTCGATGACTACGCCCGCGACCGGCAGGCGCAGGGATCCTGAGGCGGTTCCGAGTGACACCATCTCGCCGGAGACGACGCCGCTCAGGCGCGCGAGGTTCTCCGATATCAGAACGGCTTCGCCTCGGCGTACCCGCGCGAGCGCTGTCGCCGGCTCTCCTTCGACGAACCAGGGGCCGTACTGCTCTTCGGTCAGGAACCCGTCGGAGAGGGCGAGCAGCCCCACCCTGCGGTCGCGGAACCGGAACCCGGTCAGGAGCCGCATGGTTTCAACTCGTTCAACACCCTCGACCGCGGCCAGGACGGACGCCAGGGAGGAGTCGATCGGTTCTTCGAGCCATCCGCCGCGAGTGTGGATCGACGACACCGAGAAGTCGCCGTTCATGAAATTCTCGACGTACTCGACCAATGACTGCTCGAAGCTTCTGAACAACCCGGCGAAGGTGAGTGTGGTGGCGAGGCTCAGGGCGAGGGCCGATACAGCCACCGCCGATCGGCGGGACGATCGCAGCAGGTTTTCTGCCGCGATGCGGCCCGCCAGGCCGAAGACCCGTTCGAGGCCTGGCGAAAGCCGCATCGAGAGCCAGGCTATCGCTGGAACGCTGAAGAATATGAAGGCCACGAACCAGGAGGTAGAGGCGAGGTTGCCAAAAACTATGGAACGCCAGCGCAGCTCTGCGGCGATGGCGAGCACCGTGACCAGTACCAGAACCAGCGACGAGAACAGGAAAACCCGTGGTGGATTTTCGCTACCGCCCACGGGAATGCCGGGGCGTGCGGTCATCGCCTCCAGCGGCTGTGCCGAGGCCACCTTCAAGGCCGGAGGCAGCGTCGCCGCGACCGACGAAAAGGTTCCGATCAGCAGCGACCTGGCCAGTACCTGGGGGCCGAGTCCTAGCGAGCCCAGACCGGCGCGCAGCTGAAAGATCACGCCGATGGTTCCGGTGGCCTGATCGGCCAGAACCCTTGCGAGAAGAGCCCCGAGCAGGCTCCCCACCAGCGACGCGAGTAGTCCGCAAGCCGCCGCTTCGATGGCGAACAGGGTCACGACTTCACCGGGCCTGACGCCCACTGCGCGGAGGGTGCCGATGGCTCTTTGTCGCGTGACCGTCGAGGTCGACACGGCGCTGTACACGATGAACACCCCCGTCAATAGGGCGAGCAGACTCAGCGAAAAGATCATGGTCTGGAACGCCGACACGGCTTCGGCGAAGTAGCGTCCGCGCCCGTAGGGGGTGACGACCTCCAGTGCCGGATCTACCCGGCTTCGGATGGTCGCGGCGAGGGCTTCAAGGTCCTGATCGGTTTCGGGTACGACGTCGATGCGGTCAACCTGCCCGTCTATTCCGAGTAACGCCTGGGCGGCCATGATGTCCATGACGAGAAAGTCTTCGCCGCTCGCGCCGAGTGGCCCGCGGGTTTCCAGTATTCCCGCGACCCTGAATTCCCGGGGGCCGGTTGCCGCGGCGAGGGAAAGCGGCGCTCCTCGGGACAGAGAGAGACGCCGGGCGGTTCTCTCGCTCACCAGCGCCGCCTTGGGGTCGTTCAACAGCTCCAGGGGGTCGAGGTCGCCGTGGATGGTCACGCCGTAGGAGGAGGTGGCACGCGGATCGGTGAAATCGGTAGCGAACACGCGGATCACTTCATCGCTGGAGCTGCGCGGCACGCCGGCGTCGATCACCGGCAGGGCCGCGTACACACCGTCGACGGCGGCGACCGCGAACGCGGTATCCGCGTCGATCCGGCGTTCGCCTCCCGGCGCCACGACCTGGAGTTCGGTCTCGCCCGCCGCCGCCATTATCGAAGCGTTGAAGTGTTCGATCACGCTTCGGTTCAACAGGTCTATTGCGGTGACCATCGACACACCGATCGCGATGCCACCGAGCATCAGGGCCGTACGCATTGGCCTGAGCCGCAGCTCTTTGAGCGAGACGTTAACGAAGAGCCGAAACACGGTTGGAGCCCGTCGCTGTTTCCCGGCTGGAAGCTACACGTTCCGCGCCGGCCTGGGGTCGGTCATCGAGTGACAAGGGGGTGTCTTCACCGATTCGGCCATCGACCAAGCGGACTACGCGGTCGCAGTTTGCTGCCCACACGGGATCGTGAGTAACGACGATCATGGTCACCCCGGTGGCGTCGTTGATGTCACGCAGCAGGTTCATGATCTGTCTGCCGGCCAACGAATCGAGGTTCCCGGTAGGCTCGTCGGCCAGCAGCAAACGTGGCGATATCACCAGGGCCCGCGCGAGCGCCACACGCTGCTGTTCACCTCCCGACATCTCATGTGGCTTGTGCCGGCCCCTGTGCGTCATGTCGACCCGCTCCAGCGCGCGCGACACACGTTCCGCCAGCTCGTCTCTGGGCACGGCGTCGAGACGCAGGGGCAGCGCGACGTTGTCCCAGGCCGTGAGGTAGGGGAGCAGGTTGAGTGACTGAAAGACCACGCCTATTTCACGGCGACGCATCAGGGTAAGCTCGGCAGGAGTCATGCGAGAAATTTCTCGCGCGGCTATGGAAACCCTGCCCGAGTCCGGCGTAGCGAGGCCAGCGGCGATGTGCAGCATGGTACTCTTGCCGGAGCCGCTGGGTCCCATGACGGCGCAGAGCTGGCTGACCGGGACGTGCAGGGTGATCCCCCGGGCTGCGGAAACCCTGGTTGCGCCTTTTCCGAATACCTTGTGAACGTCGCTGAATCGGATCACCGTCGCTCGACCTCCCCGCTGCCCGTTTCTTCGGCAAGCTTTCTCTCTACGTGTTCTAGCCAGGCCAGGTCGGCCCGCACACGCATCTCCACACCTTCCAGAACCAGTTCGGTTACCGACATGTAGAGTTCGGCCTTTGCCAGCATCCTACGACGCCGCGCGATACCGGCGAGCTTGTTCATGTATATGCGGCGCTGCTGGTGTATGAATTCCTGAATCTTCCCGCGCAACGGTGGTCTGAGGAACATGAGTTTGAGCGACAGCTCGTCTCGCAGTGGTCGCGGGTCATCGGAAACGGGCTGGAGCAGCCAGTCGTCGAGCCTGCGTTCGCCCTTGCTCGTTATGCGATAGACCTTACGGTTGGGACGGCCTCGCTGAATAATCTCGAAGCCACTGAGTTCACCGGTGCGCTCGAGCGTGTCCAGTACCCGGTACAGACGACCGTAGTTGACCTGCCAGAAATCATCGCAGAGAGCCTCGACTTCGGTCTTGAGCTGGTAGCCGTGTACCCCTTCCGGTCTGGCTGCCACGAGTCCGAGAACCGCGTAGTGCAGGTTGCCTGAGCCCAACTCGTCTTCCCCGTGCGTTCTAGGCGGCCGGCGACGGCTGGTGGCAACCTACAAGCAGAGTTTGCTCGGCGGCAGGCGAGCCTAACAAACCACAAGAACGAGGGTGGCGTCAATAGGCGCGTGCGAACGGGCATCACATTCCTATTCCACCTGGAATAGCGCCACCTGCAATAGACCGCTTCGAAATATGGTTCCTGCCCCAGTGGCGGTGGAACCCGGTCGCCGGCCGGTGGATTATCTGCGGGAGACGCCCCGAAGCGCATCCCTGAGCTCGAGGTGCTTGTGGAAAGGCTCGAAGTCTCTATCCGAGTGTAGGAGGGGAAGCCTTGCAGGACTTCGGTAAGCATGAGGTCTCCGACAGCCCACGGTTCCTCTCCAAGCAGGGGGTCGAGCGCGTCGGCTGCCGGTGTGGCCTCGCCGTTGAAGTAGTCGATCCATGCGCTCGAGTCGACGAGGATCACCTACTGGTCCTCAGCTCATCGAGATCGCCAATCCAGCGAAGCTTCCCACGGAATTCTCTGATGTTTCCCTGCTTGTGCAGTTTGAGACGCGGGCTCGGGTCGGGTTCTATGGGAAACCGTCAAGCGCGGTCTAGACGCCGTACCTGGTCACGCAGACGGGGAGGTTCAAGACGAGCACGAGTACCAACAGGGCGCAGATCAGGTAATAAGCCCGCTTGCTGTGGTCCTCGATTCTGCTCATCAAAGCTCCGCCGAGGATCGAGAGAAAGGGGAAGAGCTGCAGGATATACGTCGCCTTGATCGTATCACCCTCGGCGGGGTGCGGGTACATGATCAGGAACCACATGTAGCCAAGAAAACCCGTGAGTACGAAGAGTAGACTGAAAAACAAGAGCGCGCTCGCCGAACAGACGGGGTCGGTCTTGTTCGTAAGAAACGCCAGCGAGCTCGTGAGTCCGTAGGCTATTCCGGCCAGCAACAGCAGGGTAGGCAGCAGACCCAGGATGTTGGAGCGAACGAGGATGGGTGCCACAGCGGCGCGGTTGTGCGCGACTCGGGCTGGTGTCGGTGGCGTCAGGATCGCGCCGGCAAGGTGGACGCCGCTGATCTTGTCCGTTCCCCTTACCTGGAAGTAGCACCAGTAGTCGCCCCAGGTTTCCGAGTAGAGTACAGGCATCAGCTGGTTGCGAAACGCGGGCCGCAGGGGCTCGCTGAAGAGCTCGCCGTCGCCGGTTCCCAGGTAGAAAGAGTCCGGTTGGTTGGAGAGCGAAAAGCTCTCGGCGCGCCTCATGTTGAACGCGCCGAACGACCCGTATTCGCTGTTGAGGTGAAAGAAGAACCAGCTCGAAATCACGAACGCTATGACCATGACGAGCGAGACCCGGGCGGTCGTTCTTCCCAGCGGCAGCTGCCTCTTCGCGATGCCGACGCCCCAAAGCACCAAGAGAGCCAGTATCAGGAACACCGCCCACTGCCTCGTCAGCATCGCGCACCCGACCAATACCCCGCTGGCGACCGCCCATCCGACGGAGCCCCCTCCGTTCGACCCGGCGAGAGACCGCGCGAGTTTCAGCGCTGACCATGTCGCGGCCAGACAGAGCGTCATGAAGAGAGGATCGGAACGGACCATGGCAAAGCTCTTGTAGTAGACGGGGGTGACCGCCAGAAGGAGGACGGCGTTCAGGCCCAGCGACGAGCCCGGTACGCAGAGGCGGCAGATGGAGAGCAAGAGAAGCAACGCCGCGACGGAGTAGACGACGTTCATGAACTGGAAGCACTTTGCCGACGCAAGAGTGCTCGCCCCCGCTACTCTGGCGAGGGCAGGTACGATGTAGGGCAGCGGAGGGGAGAAGTACTCGTAGTTCTCGATCGGCGTTGGGAGACGGCCCTGGGCGATGACTTCCACGTACTTGATGTGTTCGGCCGAATCATAACCCACGCTCGGGTCGTGAATGGAAGCGTTGTAGACAACGACGAGGTTGACGAGGATAAAGAGCGCGACCAGAGGTATTGAGAGGGTGCCGTTGGACGAGAACAGGGGACGCAGCGGCGTGCGGATCCTCACTCGTTCAGGTATCGCAGACAGCCGGTAGCCTCGAGAACCCCGTCGAGGGCTCCGCGGTCACCGTGGTCGGCGTAGCGCTTCTTCAATACCGCCAGCGACCTCGCATGGTATTTCTGCGTCTGCTGCACGAACCGTTTACCCTCGAGCTCGACGCTGAACTCTTTCTCGCCGGCTTCCAGGGCCCGCGCGTTTGCCTCCGACCAGGGCAGAAACAGACCGGCGATCTCCTCGGTGAGCAGTGGTGCAAGGGTCGGTTCCAGGTCACCCCAGTCCTCGAACCCGCCTTCGCCTTCGGGATCGAGCATGCGCTCTATCCACTCGACCACCCGCGGAGCTTCGCTCTTCATGATTTCTCCGGGTGTGGGGTCGCTCAGCGTCTGGTAGAGCTGGGCGTAGAGGCCGAAGTCGGCGAAGGCCGGGCGCGTTCCCAGCAGGAAGGGCCGTCGCTCGAGGTGGGTTTGCAGAATCGACAGCTGGCGTAGGTACGACCCCTCAATCTGTTCCCGGGTATGCTCGTTGGAGCCCACGAAATCGAGTCGCTGTACCATGCGGGCGACGATCATGGCGGCGACCTGTTCCGTGGCCTCCTCGTCCGCGTCGGGCGCGGTGAGCGTCGCTATGCGCTTTGCCGCCGAACGCTGGTCGGCCTCGTAGGTCCAGCGGTAATGAAACATGGCCTTGTTGCCCCATTCGTCGGCGTATTCTTCGATCAGTGCCGATACGAAGGCCAGCACCGGCTCTTGCGGATGTATCGGGGGCCGCGGGTAACGTGCTTCGAGTTTCTCGATGATGGGTGTCGAGTCTTGCCAGCCCTCGTCGTCCGGGGTTATCAGCAGGGGGATGAGCGGCAGACGCGCGTGGCGCTCGAACTCGTCGTTGTTCGCCGGGCCACGTAGCACCCACTCATGAGGGATCCCCTTGTAACGAAGGTAGGACCTCACCTTCACCGAATAGGGTGAGAGTTCGGCGCCAAAAAGACGATAACACCCGTCGCTCGCCATGGGCATAAGACTACGCGCGCCGACGGGCTAAGGCGATCGCAGGCGCGACTGTGGCCGAGGGTAGATTCGGGCGAGACTGGAAGCGGTGGCCCGCGGTGGCTATGTTGACCCCCCGATGTACCCGGAACTCTTCAGCGTCGGACCGCTCACGGTCTATAGCTTCGGCGCATTGATGGCGCTCGGCTTCTACGTTGGCGCCGTCTTCTCGGTTGGCGAGTACCAGCGACGCGGCGGGGACGGCGAGGCGATGTGGAACTTCCTCGTCTACGTGTTCATCGCCGGTCTCGTAAGTTCCAGGGTACTGTCGGTCTTTAACGATCTGCCGGGTCTGTTCGCGCATCCGCTTGAAGCCCTGCTGTCTGGCTCGGGCTTCGTGTGGTACGGAGGCCTTATCGGAGGGACGCTGACGGCCTGGTTGCTCGCGCGTCGCCGCGGTCTCGAGCTCCCCAAGATCCTGGAGTGCTGCTCCTTGGGACTCGCGATTGGTCAAGGAATAGGCCGTCTAGGTTGCCACGTCGCGGGAGACGGCGACTGGGGAACGGTCACCGATCTGCCCTGGGGCGTGGCGTATACGCGAGCGATCGTGGGATGGCCACACGCCGAGGGGGTCGTGGTTCACCCTACGCCCCTGTACGAGGCGGCCGCCTACGGAACGGTCTTCTTGGTACTCTACTCCATTCGCAAGAAAGACCTGCCCAACGGCAGCATGTTCAGCGTCTACCTGATACTGAGTTCCCTCGCGCGTTTCTTGGTGGAGTTCGTGCGCGTAAATCCGAAGATCGCCATGGGCCTAAGCCAGGCTCAGTTCATCGCTATAGCTCTGTTCCTTGGCGGGTTGCTGTGGTTGACGGTCGGCCGAAAGCGTCTGGCGGAGGCACGCTAGACCCCGCCTCGCCTCGGTCGATTCGCATGGCGGACCCTGCTGGGTTAGTTTTGTAGGCGGTGCTCGCCTCGGTCGACATGAAGAAGCGCTGCCTCGCGTTGCCGCTACTCGGCCTCATTCTTGTTCTCCAACCCCTGCTTGGCTGCAAGTCGAGCTCGGGCCTGGCTCCCGGTGCCAAGGCGCCCGATTTCGTCGTTTCCAGAGTGGATGGCGCAGCGCGTAAACTGTCGGGGTACAGGGGAAAAGCGGTGGTTCTGAACATGTGGGCCACCTGGTGCATGCCCTGCGTTGAGGAGATGCCGGTTCTCAACGCGATCCAGCGAGAGTTTGGCGCCAGGGGACTGGAAGTGCTCGGTCTCGCGGGCGACGATGACCCTCAAAGGGTGCGCGACTTCATGGTCGATCATGACCTGGAATTCGAGGTACTGTTGGACCCTGATGGCTCAGTGGGTACTATGTATGAGATAACCGGTTATCCGGAAACCTTCTTCATTGACAGAGAAGGGAGGATACGGTGGAAGTTCATCGGGCGACTACCGTCTGACGGCGGCAGGCCGTCGGTTGAAGTGAGGACGCGAATCGAGGCCTTGATGGGAGGCTAGCGCGAACCCGGTATGAAGGGTTCGTCGAGGTGGTGGAGCGGGACAGCCCTTCGGGTTGTCGGGTAAGGATGATTCGGCTCAACAACATCAGCAAGGTTTTCGGCGGAGGCTCGGTCGCCGCGGTCGAGGACGTTTCCTTGAGCGTTGAGCAGGGTGAATTCGTACTGATCACCGGGCCCAGCGGTGCTGGCAAGACCACTCTTCTCAAGATCATCTTTGGCGACGAGGTGGCGACCAGCGGCACGGGTGTCGTGAACGGCCGCAACCTCTGTCGCATGGGCGGCAGTACCCTCGCGGCGCTGAGGCGCGAGATGGGTCTGGTCTTTCAGGATCCGCGCCTGATCGAGCGCATGACGGTCGGCGAGAATATCGCTCTGGCTGCCGAGGTCGCCGGCGCGACCAGGGGCGATGCCCTGAGGAGATCGAACGACCTTCTGCAGGCAATGGCGTTGTGGGAGCACCGTGACACCTACCCCTCCGCGCTGGCGAGTGGTGAGCGCCAACGGGTCAGCCTGGCGCGGGCCCTGGCCAACGACCCCGTGCTTCTCCTCGCCGACGAGCCGACCGGCAATCTGGACCCTGACACGAGTTCCGAGATTCTCGAGTTACTCAGGTTGGTCAACGGCTCCGGCACGACGGTGCTGATGGCCACGCATGACATGGAAGCGCTGACCCAGCTCTGCTGCCGCATGTTGGTGATGAAGGACGGTCGCATCGTCGACGACTCCACGGTCTCGGGCCCGCTGCAGTGAGGCGAACAAGAGCTACCCGCCAGCCTCCAGCATTCTACCTACGGCGCGCGGTTGACAGTATTCTCGCGACGCCGGTCATCAGCAGCGTTACCATCACGAGTATAGCGGTCAGCGTTCTTCTCGCCGGTGCTGTTCTGCTCGTCGGATCAAACGTCTACCGCTTGGTCGCGAACTGGGGGACCCAGGGGGTCGATGTCTCGATCTACGTCGAAGCCGGTGTCGACGACGCCCGGGTGGTCGAGCTCAAACGACAGCTCGGCGGCGAGCCGGGCGTGGTTTCGTTGAGCTATATCTCACAAGACGAGGCTTGGCAGTTCTTGGCCAGCAACCTCGGTGACAGCGCCGAGCTCCTCGACGGCCTGGACGCGAGCGTGTTGCCGGCATCGTTTGAACTGACCCTGGAACGTTCTCTGAGCGGGGACGCGCTGGAGGAGAGACTCGATGCGTGGCGAGCGATCCCGGGCATTGATGACGTTCAGTACAATCGGCAGTGGACCAACCGCTTTCGGGGTGCGATGGATATCGTGCGTTGGGTCGCGTGGGCTCTCGGCGCGCTCGCTCTGATTGCGTCGACGATAATCGTGGGGGCGACCTTTCAGCTGGCGGTTTTCACGCGCAGAGAGGAAATGGACGTGATGAGGTTGGTGGGCGCCGTCGGCGTGGTCTACTGGGGGCCGGTGCTCATCGCCGGTCTCGTCGAGGGGGCCTTGGGGTCCGCCGCGGCCGTGGGCATCCTCTTCCTCGTCTTCAAGTTGACCGCTGGGCCCCTGGCGATAGAGTTGCCGGTACTCGAGGGCAACCTCGTTTTCCTCACGTCCCAGCAGTACCTGACGCTTATCCTGTGGGGCACCGGGCTGGGAATGGCGGGAAGCTGGCTCGGCTTGCAGAGGTTTGGCTCGTGGCGCAGCCCTGGCCGGTGAGAACGATCTCGGCCCCATTGCGATCTATCTTGTTGGCGGCGGTGTTGCTGGCCTGGCCCGCGGCCGCCGGGGCCCAGGCCCTCGGTGGAGGCCTGCAGGAGCGACCCGAGTTCTCGCTTGACGGCACCCTGCTCGCGCAGGGGCAAAGCAAGCGCGCGATCAGCGACAAACTCGATTCTATACGCGATGACATCGAGGAAGAAGAGGCCCGTTCGGAAAACGAAGCCAACATGGCGGCGGACCTGCTGGGCGACATCCGTTCTCTCGACGACAAGTTGCTGGGGTCCAGCCGTAAGACCGAAAGGCTTCGAGAGGAGGAAGAGCAACTCGCGGCCGAGCAGGAAGAACTGGCCGCTACTCTTCGTTCGCTCGAGAACGACCGGCGTCGCTCCAAGGATCTGCTCGTCCGACGCCTCTCTAGCCTGTACCGTCGCGGTCGTCTGGGCAGCAACCGCGCGTTGGTGCAAGTCGCGTCGTCCACGGAGCCGTTGAGAATGGCCCGTTATCTTGCCGCGATCTCTCAGGCCGACTCCGGGGCGCTCGCCGACTACGAGCAGGCGCGTTCGCGCCACGTTACCGCTATCGAGGCGATGGAGGCGAAGAAGGCCCTTCTCGCCAAGAAAAAGCGGGAGCTGGGGGCGTCGATGGGCGAGTACGAGCGGACCAAGGAGCAAAAGGTCGCCTTGCTCGAGGAGGTCGAAGCGAGACTGGACGCGCGTACGCTCGAGATGCGGCGGCTCAAGGAAGTGGAGGACGCACTCAAGCGGATTCTCGACGCTGCCCCCGACACCGTCTTCAGCAGGAGTCGGCGGCTTTCCAGGCGCCAGAGGTCCCGGATGCTCTCGTTCGATCAACAGAAAGGAAAGCTCGAACCGCCTGTAAGCGGGGCCATCGTCACGGCGGGCTCGAGCGACGGCGGCGAAGGACAAGACGAGGCCCGCCCGCAGCGTAGGGGTATCGACATACGGGGATACTCCGGTAGCAATGTCGTGGCGGTGGCTGCTGGCGAGCTCGTTTTCTCCGGGCCTTTCCCGGGGCTCGGAAAGACGGCGATCATCAACCACGGAGACAGGTATCACACCGTCTATGCGCAGCTCGGTGAGGTCGACGTAGAGGTGGGCGAGATGGTCGACGCGGGGGATCGCCTCGGGACGCTCAGCGAGGAGCGTCCGACTCTACACTTCGAGGTGCGGAGCGAGGGCAAGGCCACCGATCCTCTGGAGTGGATAAAGGGCGGGAAAGGCGCATTTGACTAAGCCCCCCGGGGGTGTTGCCCTGTCCGTCTAGCGGCGGGAGGGGCCGTGTCCGGTAGCAGTTGGAAGGCGCGAGGGCTTTGGATATACTTTACAGAATGCGCGTAAGAAAGTCGTCGAAAAGGCTGTTTTTCTTGATAAGTGCGGCGACGATCTCGCTCTTGGTACTGCTGCATCCGTCGACGCGCTGCATCGCTACCGCCGCGCGCGATACCTACGAGCAGCTCGAAGCCTTCGCCAGCATCATCTCTATCGTGCAGAAACACTACGTCGAGGAAGTCGACACAGAAAACCTCGTCACCGGCGCTATCAACGGCATGATCTCGTCGCTGGATCCCCACAGCGCCTACCTGACCCCCGAGCTGTACAAGGAACTACAGATCGATACTCGGGGAAGTTTCGGCGGTCTGGGTATCGAGATCACCATGAAGGACGACGTGCTGACCATCATCGCGCCACTCGAGGACACCCCCGCGTGGCGCGAGGGGATAAAGCCGGGCGACCGGATCGTCAAGATCGATGGCCAGTTGACCAAAGGAATGTCGTTGATGAAGGCGGTTTCCCTCATGCGAGGCCTGAAGGGAACCCAGGTGACGTTGTCGATCGGGCGGGAGGGAGAGCCGCAGCTCCTCGACATGACGATCACTCGTGAGGTCATTAAGATAAAGAGCGTCAAGGGTGCCCGCCTCTACAGCGGCCGCTACGGCTACGTGCGGCTGGCGCAGTTTCAGGAGAATTCAGCACAGGAGTTGGCCGCAGCGCTGGAGAAACTGGAAAAGGATTCCGACGGTGGACTGGAAGGACTGGTGCTCGACCTGCGCAACAACCCCGGGGGCTTGCTCGATCAGGCGGTCCAGGTTGCGGATCTGTTCTTGGACGCCGGCTTGATCGTTTACACGGACGGTCGGATAGAGACCCAGAACCAGCGTTTCTACGCGGACGCGGACGGAACGGTCGCAAATTTTCCGGTGGTCGTTCTCGTCAACAATGGTTCGGCGTCGGCTTCGGAGATCGTCGCGGGTGCGTTGCAGGATCACCACCGAGCGGTTGTCCTGGGCACGACCACCTTCGGCAAGGGCTCCGTACAGACCATACTCCCGCTTGACGGACAGTCGGCTCTCCGTCTTACCACGGCGCGTTACTACACGCCCTCCGGGAGGTCCATCCAGGCTACTGGTATCACACCGGACGTGGTCGTCGAGCCCGCCATGGTGCTGGCCAACGCCGCCTCGTCGTCGCTGTCGGTTCGCGAGGCCGACCTCGTTGGTCACATGGAGAACGGGACCGACCAGGCCGCGCGATCCGAGGAAGACGCGAGCGAAGACGTACAGCTACAGCGAGGGCTCGATCTGTTGAAGACCTGGAGGGTCTTTTCCAAAGTGGCGCATTTCTCGGCGCCTACAGGCGAGTTTCCTGAACAGCCTTAGGCCAGCGCACGAGGGCCTTGTTTAACGAAGACCCTTTGAGCGTATCCGAACTGCTTGGCAGTATCGGACGTGCGATAGAAAGGGAGTTTTCGCTCGTCCTCGTAGCCGGCGAACTCAGCAGCTTCAAGCGCCACCACCTCAGTGGTCACTGTTACTTCAGCCTTTCCGACGACAAGGCGGTGATCGACTGTGTGATGTGGAAAGGCGACGTCGCGCGCTTGAAGTTCGATCCCGAGGTAGGAGACGAAGTACTGTGTCGGGGACGCGTCGGCATATACGACAAGCAAGGGCGCATGCAGCTGTACGTCCGGACGATGCTCGCGACCGGAGAGGGGGCGGCCCAGAAAGCGCTGATTCAGCTCAAGCGTCGACTCGAAGCCGAGGGTCTGTTCTCGCCCGAGAGGAAACGCGGACTGCCTTTTCTCCCGTCAACGATTGGCGTCGTCACGTCTCGTTCGGGAGCCGCGCTTCACGACATACTGAGTACCCTCAGGCGCCGTCATCGCGGGGTTCACGTCGTCATCAGCCCGGCCGCTGTACAGGGAGCAGATGCCCCCGCCAAACTACGGGGCGCTCTGGCCGACCTGCGGCGGCTGGGACGCTGTGACGTGGTTATCATAGGCCGCGGCGGTGGCGCGAGCGAAGACCTCGCGGCTTTCAACGACGAAGGCCTCGCCCGCGATGTCGCCGCGTTTCCGGTACCGGTGATCTCGGCCGTCGGTCATGAAATCGACCTCAGCCTGTGTGATCTCGTCGCGGACTACCGAGCGGCGACGCCCAGCGCCGCTGCAGAGGCCGTGGTACCGGTTCGCGCCGAGCTCGAAGCCGACCTCCGGGAACTCGCGTCCAGGCTTCACGGTGGCGCGATCCGCCGTATCGAAGCACTCCGCTATCGCGTTAGAGCTTCTGGTGGTGAGCTGCGAGACCCCGCTCTGCGGGTAGCCGAAACCAGGCAGCGTCTCGATGAACTTGGTGTGGCGCTGCAGCGAGGGCTCTTCGATCGGTATTTCAGGGCGGTAAGCGCCATTGACGGTCTGCGGTTGCGACTGCGGGACCCCTCTGTTCGTGTCGGTGTGGTCAGGAAGAGGGTCGACGAACTCGGCGCTGCACTGGGGAAAGGAGCCGCGGACAGGTACTGGCGAGCGGCGAGCCGCCTCGGAGAACTCGGTTCCCGGCTCGACGCGCTGAGCCCCTTGGCGGTACTCGAACGCGGATACTGCTTGGCGAGCTCGGAGGGCGGCGAAGTGGTCAGTCGGGTCTCTCAGCTGGCTGCTGGAGACAGGCTCGATATCCGTTTTTTCAGAGGACGAGCGCTTACCCAGGTACTAGGGACTACGGAGGAATGATGACAGCTACCCGATACGCTGCTCTAGTGGCGGCCTTTACCCTGGCACTGGGCTCGAACCCGGCAACCGCAGGCGATTTCGGCGAACTCGATTTTCAACCCGAGGAGCCAAGGCCGGGGGACATAGTCCGGGTCGTTACCCAGATGCCGCCCCGGGTCATCGGCGGCAGTATCAGCGTGGGCGGTCGAACCTTTCCAGGTTTCATCGTCGGGGGATTGTTTACCGCCTACGTGGGCCTGGATCTGGACCTCGAACCAGGGGAACACGAAGTCGGGTATCAGCTGGGACCGATCGTCGGTACCGGTAAGCTCAACGTCGTCTCCCGCGAGTTCGGAAAAGAGTCGTTGACCGTCGCGCCCAACTATACTGATCTCGACGCGGAAACCCTGGAACGGGTAAACAAGGAAAGCGCGAGGTTGAAGGCGATCTGGAAGAAGATAACCCCGCAGCGATTGTGGACGAAGTCTTTCCTCAAACCCGCCGTTGGGCCGGCCGGTTCACCTTTTGGGCTACGGCGAATCTTCAACGGACAACCGCGGAGCCCGCATTCCGGCATCGACATCAAAGCCAGTTCGGGTTCCGAGGTATACGCGTCGAACTCCGGCATCGTAGCGCTGGCCGATGATCTGTTCTTTACCGGTAATACCGTAATCATCGACCACGGTCTTGGGCTCTACACCATCTACGCCCATCTCTCCAAGATGAACGTTTCCGAAGGCGACCAGGTGCAACGAGCGCAGGTCGTGGGTCTGGTAGGCGCGACCGGTCGAGTCACCGGCGCCCACCTCCACTGGGCCGTGAAACTCGGTGGTGCCCGTGTTGATCCACTGGGGCTCCCCGGCCTCCTTTTCTAAGAGGGCGGGCGGTGTCCGTTGATGACGAACGCTCTGATGGAGCCGCTAAGGTCTGGGCATGATGGGCCCGCGCGGGCGCGTAGACGGCCTCCTCTTGGCCGGGGGTCGGTCGAGGCGTTTCGGGAGTGACAAGCGCTTCGCCCGCGTCGGAGGGACCACGCTCGCCCGGCTCGCGGCGCAGAAGCTCAGGCGGAGCATCAATGGTACGCTGTTCATCGCGGCCGGACGTCGGGTTCCAGACCTCGGTATCGGGCATAACGCCGTCTTCGTAAACGACGCGGTCGTTGACTCAGGGCCGCTGGGTGGAATCGTAGGGGGATTGCTGCGTAGCGACGCCGGTATCCTGGTACTTGCCTGCGATCTGCCGCATATAAAGGTGGAGATGCTCAAGTACACGGGCCGCCTGGGCGTCCGCATAGACCGCCCGGTAGCGGCTCGGGGTCACCGGGGCTGGGAGCCGCTGGCGGCGTGGTATCCTCGCTGGATGCTACCGCTGCTCCGGAGTGCGCTGGCGCAGGGGCTGAGGTCGCCTCAAATCGTGCTCGACAGGGCCGGCTGTGTTCCGCTCCACTGGCCGGAGGAGAAACAGTTTCTGAATATCAACCGTCCCGGTGATATGGTCGGGACCCGAAGGAACAGCGATGGCGCGAAAAAAGAAAGGTGACGAGGAACAGGTCTCCGGCGGTGACGAGGAGCAGGGGGCACTGGTTTTCGAAGACGCGATGGCCGAACTCGAGGGGACCGTGCGTAAGCTGGAGGCCGGCGACATCGCACTGGAAGAGTCGCTGGAAGCTTTCGAGAAAGGCGTCAAGCTTGTTCGAGCCCTCCATCGCCGGCTCGACGCCGTACAGGAGAAGATCGAGGAGCTGAGCCGCGACAGTGCCGGCGAGCTGTTGACGAAACCGTTCAAGGAGAATGAGGACTGAGCGTTGTTTCACTCCGATGACACCAGCCGGCGCTCCGGTCAACTGTCCGGGTTGCTCGAGGATGAACTCGCTCGGGTGCTGTCGGTAGCTGGGAGCCCGACGGACGACGGGAGCGCGGACGCGGGCGTCGTTCGGCTCGTGGAATCGATGCGCTACAGTCTCGGTACGCCGGGAAAGCGTATAAGGCCCATGCTGTTGCTTTCGACGGCCGAGGCGCTGGGTATGGATCCCAGCGGCGTTCTCGGTTTCGCGGTAGGTCTGGAAATGATTCACGCGTACTCGTTGATTCACGACGACCTGCCCGCGATGGACGACGATGATTTGCGGCGAGGCTATCCTACCAACCACAGGGTCTATGGTGCGGGAATGGCTACCCTGGCCGGAGACGGTCTGCTCACCGAGGCCTTCGTGGCGATGCTGCGGCCTTGTGTGGACCCGGCATTACAGTTGCGGGTGGTATCCGAGGTGGCGGTGGCAGCGGGCATGCTCGGCATGGTGGGGGGTCAGGCCTCTGACCTTCTGGCCGAAGGGGTCGAACCGGACGCCGAGCTGCTGCGATCGATTCACAGGCGCAAGACCGGTACCCTCCTCCAGGTTTCCGTACGAGCTGCGGCGTTGCTGGCAGAGGCAAGCGAAAGGGAGCTGAGGGGACTGGACGAATTCGGCCTTCATTTTGGACTTGCCTTTCAAATCGCCGACGACCTGAAAGACGAACTGCTACCGTCGGAACTCACGGGCAAGACCCCGGGTGGAGACCGGCTCAGGTTCAAGCTTACCTACCCGGCGGTCTTCGGCGTGGAGAGCTCCAAGAGCATGTGTCGTGAGGAGCTGGAGGTTTCTCTGTCGGCGCTCACGGTGCTGGGTGAGCGCGCCGCCCTGCTCGAGTTGCTGGCCCGGGACGCGATCAGTCCGGTTCTTTCCGGTGCCGACGGAACGGCGAGGTGTTGACGTGGCTAAGCGTATGCGTGCCGATCGCCTCCTCGTCGATCAGGGCCTGGCTGGCGACCAACGCGAAGCCGAACGGTTGATAATGGCCGGTCGGGTGCTCTGTGGCACCGACCGGGTAGACAAGGCCGGCCGGCTCCTCGCCCCGGATCTAGAACTCGAGGTCAAGGCCAGGCCTCCCTTCGTTTCGCGCGGGGGTCTGAAACTGCAGCACGCCCTAGAGAACTTCGGCACGGAGGTCGCGGGCCGGGTATGCCTCGATGCCGGCTGTTCGACGGGTGGCTTCACAGACTGCTTGCTCCAGGCCGGGGCATCCAGGGTCTACAGCGTAGACGTTGGTTACGGTCAGCTCGCCTGGACCATACGCAACGACCCGAGGGTGGTGGTCATGGAGCGCACCAACGTGCGGGCGATAAGACGCAAGGACCTCTGTCCGGCGCCGGACCTCGTGGTTGCCGACCTTTCGTTCCTTTCGCTCAAGTCGGTGGTGCGACAGCTTCGCGCGCTGGCGGGAGAGGGAGGAGAGTTGATCCTGCTGGTAAAGCCTCAGTTCGAAGTCTCACCTCGGGATCTGCGGGGCGGCGTGGTCGAGGATCCGGAACTCCGTCGCGGGGCCGTCGAGGGGGTGGCGATGCGCTGCGCGAGTCTTGGCCTGGCCTGCAGAGCCGAGATCGAATCTCCGCTCACCGGCGCCGACGGAAACAAGGAATACCTGCTTCACCTGGTTCCCCGCGGCGCTTAGACCGGCCGGAGCCACGCCTGGCACGCGGCGGCCGGGGGTCGTCTCCGGCGCTCCGCCCCAGCGGTTCTGGGCGCTGCGGACCTGATCCGCGACACCTTCAAGCGCGGAAAGTACCAGGACGTCATCCTGCCGCTGACCGTCCTGCGCCGTCTCGACTGCGTGCTGGCCG
>JBHHVL010000023.1:0-41994 GCA_046754245.1 Binatia bacterium
CAGGACGTCATCCTGCCGCTGACCGTCCTGCGCCGTCTCGACTGCGTGCTGGCCGGCACCAAGGAGAAGGTTCTCGGGAAGCAGGCCGAGCTGAGAGGCAAGAAGCTCGAGAACCTCGCTCCGCAGCTGCGCAAGATCGCCGGCTTCGCCTTCTACAACACCTCCCGCTACGACTTCGAGAAGCTGCTCGCCGACGCTCCACACTTCGCCGCCAACCTGCGCAACTACATTGCGGGCTTCAGCCCGAACATGCGCGAGGTGCTCGAGAAGTTCGATTTCGACGACACCATCGCCAAGCTCGACGAGGCGAGGCGGCGTGACGAAGACTTCCAACTCTTTCTCGTGCGCTATGTCTGCGAGCGTTTCCTCTACCGCCTCGGGGCCTCTCCCCGCCCAATCGACGACCCTGTCTACTTTGATGACGACGGCGAGTACGCTTGGGTGAGAATCGCCGACGTAACGGCCAGTGAGCGCTACTTGGAGACAAGACATCACAGCACCTGTCGGATCTAGGTAGGTCGAAGAGCGTGGCACTCGAGCCGGGGGAACTGTTCCTCAGTATTGCAGCGACCGTGGGGAAGCCAATCATCACGAGAATCAAGTGCTGCATTCACGACGGGTTTGTCTACTTCGTCGGTCTCCGCGAGAACCGTGAGTACCTGTATTCCCTCTTATCTTGTGGCGAGCCGTACAAGGGCCTGGGGAAGCTAGGCACGCAGTTCAAGCTGAACGCCGACACGATTGGCGCCATCTACCTTCCCCGGCCATCGGCGGCGGAGCAAGACGCAATCGTTCATTTCCTCGACCGGGAGAACGCGCGGATCGACGCCCTCGTGGCCAAGGTCCGCGAGGCGATCGAACGCCTCAAGGAGCTGCGTACCGCGCTCATCTCCGCCGCCGTGACGGGCAAGATCGACGCGCGGGGAGAGGTCGCCACATGAACGACGCGGCGACGTGCGGGCCGACCACGGGGCAGATCGCTAATTGCGTTTAAGGCCATAATCGCTAATAATAGCCCTGATTGTTTTCGTGGCCGCAAACAAGGGAGCCCATGAGCCCGACGACCAAACGCCAGCCGCATGGCCAGCGGGTTCGCTGTCCGGGCGGGTACCGTGCCTATGTGCCAGCGCCGCTGCCGCCCCGCATCACATGGAACCTGGGGCTGGTCGCGGCGCTCTCGGCCGCGGATCGCGCGGTCGGAAAGCTCGCCGGCGAAGGGCGGCGGCTACCGAATCCGCATCTATTGATCCGGCCCTTCGTCCAGCGCGAGGCCGTGCTCTCGAGCCGCATCGAGGGGACGCGGGTGACCTTCGGCGAGTTGCTTGCCGCAGAGGCTGGCACGGCCGTCGATCGTAGCCCCGCGGACCTGCGCGAGGTGGGCAACTACGTCGTTGCTTTGGAGTACGGCGTCGAGCGGCTGCGTACGCTGCCGCTCTCGCTGCGGCTGGTGCGAGAACTCCACGAGAAGCTGATGCGGGACGTACGCGGCGACGCGGCGACGCCGGGCGAGTTCCGCACGAGCCAGAACTGGATCGGCTCCGCCGGCTGCACACTCGCCGACGCAAGCTACGTGCCACCGCCGCCGGAGCGACTGATGGATAGTCTCGGCGCGTGGGAGAAGTTCCTCCACGACGACACGCTGCCGCCGCTCGTCCACGCGGCGCTCGCGCATTCGCAGTTCGAGGCGATCCACCCCTTTCTCGACGGCAACGGCCGCGTGGGGCGGTTGCTCATCACACTGCTCTTGATCGCGATGGACGTTCTTCCCGCGCCGCTCCTCTACCTCAGTGCCTGGTTCGAGGCGACGCGCCAGGAGTACTACGCGCGACTCTCCGGCGTCACCGAGCGCGGCGAGTGGGAGGAATGGATCGGCTATTTCCTGGCCGGAGTCGCCGACCAAGCCGAGGACGCACTCGGCCGTATCCGGCGGATCGACGAGCTGCTCGTAGGCTGGAAAGATGAACTTGCCAGGCTACCGTCGCGGATGCCGGAGAAGGCGATCGATCTCTTCGTGCAGAACCCCTTCTGGACGGTGAGCGGTCTCGCGGAGCGGCTCGAAGTGGCCTTCACTACCGCCCAGCGCGCGGTCGACCGGTTGAAGGCCGCGGGCATCGTGATGCTCGCCAGTGAAGCGAAGCGCAGCCGCGTCTACTGCGCGCGCGCCGTTCTCGAAATCCTCGATGCACCGCCCGAGCTGCCAGATGTGCGGACCGGTCGCCGGTGAAGGGGACGAAGGTGACCCCTGAGATCGCCGAACGCGTCTTCGAGGAGGCGATCGAATGCGCTCTGCTGCAGAACAGTCCGGTCGCCTGCGTGGGCGAGGCGACCGCGGTTCGCGAGACTTCACCGCCGAGCTCAAGAAACCGCTCACCGGCCAGTTCTTCCTCTTGTGTGGGGGGGGTTGGCCCAGCGGGAGTAACTTGGTCTAGAACCAGTAGCGCAGCTGGGCGTGCAGGTAGTACACGAGCCACGCGAGCCCGAGGCCACCGGCCATGCCTATAGAGGACAGCTCGCTCAGGACGAGGCGCTGGCGGCCACCGAGGATGGCGCCCAGCGGCAGGAACGAGGTCTGCTCGAAAAAACCCTCGAGTTCGGCGTTGTCCCTGTCGCGCTTGCGGGTGTCCTGGTGGGCACAGCCGACTACCGCAAAAACGGCGAAGCCACCGAAGAAGACGACGTCGCTGGCAAAGCTGTTGACGATGCAGTGGGAAAGACCCCACAGGCCCATCGCCATGAAAAGGGGGTGTCGGGTGATGCGAAGAACACCGCGTGCTTCAATCTTCGAGCCACCGAAACTCGTGGGACTGGGCTGGATCATCGCCAGGACCGCCGTTATCAGTCCGAGGCCAGAGAGCGCTATGGAGAGTTCGCGCATCCCCGGTACGATCATCAGGTTCCACAGCAGAGGGCCCGAATGGCGGTGCTGCCAGTAGTAGCTTACCAAAGGAACGAAGGTCGCCAACGAGACCAACGAATAGACGGACAGAAAGCCCCTCTCGCCCAGCCTGGCGACGAGCTTGGGCCGCAGGGCTTTGGACGAGAGCAGGATATGGGTCAGGCCGAAGGCCAGCCACCAAAGGCTTACTACCATCCAGTTCGTCATGTGACCTCCTGCGGCGTCCCCCGGCGCGCGTCGCTCAATACCCCAATATAGCGCGGGCTGGAGGCGGCAGGCGAGCCCGACGCTTGCGTGGAACGAGGAGTGGGGATCGCGGGGCGGTTGACTTCGCCGGAAGGGGTGTCTAAGTTTTCAAATTCGTTGGAGAAAGTATGGCACGGATTACAGTTGAAGATTGTCTGGATAAGATCCCGAATCGATTCGAACTCGCTACAGTAGCGGTCAAGCGGGCCAAGATGCTCCTCAAGGGGGCAAGGCCGCTGGTGGACGTCGACAACAAGGAAATCGTTACCGCGCTTCGAGAGATCGCCGAGGGGGAGGTCTGGGTTGGCAGGGACGATCAACTCGACGATGCCGAGACGCTCAAGTAGGTCTTAAACACCGGTTCTGGTTCAATGGCGAGGACCGGGAAAAAATCGCCACCGCCGCCTTCGCCGGCTGATCCGGAAGAAGGTCCGGCTGCTCAAGATCCAGACGACGTCATCGAGGTGGAAGACGTCGAGGTCCTCGGAGAGCTGCCCACCGACGGTGACCTACCCAGTGGATTCGACATCGATTCGTCGGAGAGCGAAGATTCGTCCGACGAATCGGCCGAGCTCCCTGAGGTCATCGAGGCCGAGGGTACGTCGTCGCTTGTTAAGCGCGACGCCCTCCAGGCGTACCTAGCCGAGATCCGAAGTTTCCCGCTCCTTTCGCGTGAACAAGAACACGAGCTCGCGGTTCGGTACTTCGAAACCGGCGATCCGGAAGCCGCCTACGCCCTCACCACCGCAAATCTGCGTTTCGTGGTGAAGATCGCGCGTGAGTACCAGCGTGCGGTTCACAATCTCCTGGATCTCATACAGGAGGGAAACCTCGGGCTTCTCGAGGCCGTCAAGAAGTTTGATCCCTACAAGGGGGTCCGGCTTCCCACCTACGCGGTCTGGTGGATACGGGCCTACGTCATCCGCTACGTGATGAACAACTTCCGCCTGGTGAAGGTGGGCACGACTCAGGCTCAACGCAGGCTCTTTTTTAACCTGCAGAAGGAGCGGGCGAGACTCGAATCACTGGGCTTCAAGCCCACCGCGGACCGTATAGCGAAGAACCTCGGGGTAAAGGAAGACGAGGTCGTAGAAATGGATCTGCGTATGCTGGGCTCGGCCGAAGTATCGACCGACACTCCGCTTTCGTCGGATTCCCAGACCCGGGTTCTCGACCTCCTGCCCAGCGAGGCCAGGGCGGTCGAAGACGAGGTCGTGGAGGGCGAGTTCTATGCTCAAATGAAAAAGGAGCTGAACCGTTTCCAGGCTACCCTGCAGGGAAGGGATCTTGAAATCTTTACCGAACGCCTGATAGCCGAAGAACCGCTTACCCTCCAGGAATTGGGGGAACGCTACCAGGTCAGTCGGGAGAGGGTCCGGCAGATCGAGGCCGACCTGAAAAAAAGGCTCGCTGACTTTCTTGCCGACGCGGTGGTTGAAACCGCCGGCGGCGATGGTGCCAGTTAAGATGGTGCCAGTTAAATCGTCGTGTTAGAGTGACCAGCCCGTCGGCGGGGCGGGCAGGCGGTGAACAAGCCACGTACAGCAGCCATGGTCGTGATCGGCAACGAGATCCTCTCGGGCAAGATCGTTGACAGCAATTCGGCGTTTCTCGCCAAGGAACTCAGATCGCTCGGCGTTTCTCTCGAACGCATACTCGTCATTCCGGATGACGTCGAGGTAATTGCCGATACGGTTAGTGAATGCGCTTCTGGTTTCGACCTGGTGTTTACCTCTGGGGGAGTAGGACCGACGCACGACGATATAACCGTCGAGGGTATCGCCCACGGATTCGGGTGTTCGGTGATTCATCATCCTGAGCTGCGCGCGATCCTGGAAAAGCACCTGGGGGAAGATCTTACCGCCGCCCAGCTGAAGATGACCGCGGTTCCGGAAGGATCGGAGCTTATCACCGACGACGACCTCAGCTTTCCGACGGTTCTCTACCGTAACGTCTACATATTGCCGGGGATACCGGAGATCTTTGAAGCCAAGGTATCAGGGTTACGCGAGCGTTTCAGAGATCAACCCTACCACCTGAGGCAGGTACTGGTAAGGAACAGCGAAGCGGAACTGGCCGTGTTTCTCAACGCCACGCTCGAGGCTTTCCCTGACCTAGTGCTGGGTTCTTACCCGAAGCTGGGCAACCCGGACTATTCGGTGAGAGTGACGCTGGAATCTCTCGACGAAGACTACGTCGATGCCGCCCTGGCGGATCTGGTGGGGCGTCTTCCGGTAGACTCGGTGGTAAGCGTGGAGCGTTAGGCGAAGCGCTACAAACATAGATGAGAGGGTGTGTGATGATGTACCGTTCAAGAAACTCGAGAGGCCGCTTCGTGGGTATCGCTGGTTTGGCGTTCGTGGCCACCCTGGCTCTTCCGCCCGGAGCGGCCGCTGACGACCAGATGGAGGTGGCCAAACGCGATCTCGGCCTTGGCCTGGTGACCTTGGTCGCCAACGTCTTCTACGTGCCGGCCAAGGTGGGCTACGCCGCTCTGGGCGCGACGACGGGAACGCTTGCCTTCATGCTCACCGGTGCCAATCACGAAGCGGCGGAACGCATCTGGATTCCATCGGTGGGCGGAGACTACATTCTTACTTCGGACATGGTCTCGGGCAGGCAGGAGATTCATTTCAGTGGCACCACCGCTCTTTCCGACGAAGAGCTGGAAGAAGAGCAGTACTGAAGATTCTTGGCAGGGTCGCTCGTCGTGGTCAGCCGCGCCTTGTTATCAGTGTCACGCTGGGCTAGTTTCGCGATGTTACACGGCGCCTGGCCCGACCGGGGATAGGAAGACCCAGGCACCCGTGGGGAGAATATGACAATGCGTAAGTTGAGAGTTGTGGTTGCGTCGCTTTGCGTCGTGAGTCTCGTCGGGCTCGCTGGCTGTGAGCAGATCATGGGGCTTATCCGCGCCAACCGGGCGGCGAAGCAGTGGGAAGGCGAGGTCAAGGAGATCGCCTTCGCCAAGCTGGAGAAGGACGGCAAGGTTTTCGATATCGAACTCCATTCCCGCATCGACTATCCTATCGACAAGGTGTACGCAGCCATAAAACAACCCGAACGGCTCGCCGATTTCAGCGAGCAGTACAAGCTTAGCAAGCTTCTGAGCGAGGAAGGCAACAAGAAGCAGCTGGAGATCCACATGATGGCGCTGGATAACCTTCAGGCCTTGACCGTCGAGATCGTCTTCGACGATGCGAACAAGAAAACCAGCCTCAAGACGCTCACGTCGACGATCGCCGATATAGACGCGACCTACGAACTCAAGCCTTCGCCTGACGGAACGAAGACGATGTACATCTACAAAGCGAAGCAAACCGACAAGGTAGCGCTCCCGATATCCGTCGACGTGCAGCGCAGCGCCATCAAGGAGAGCTTTGTGAACCAGGTTCGGGCCATCAAGGCGCAGATCGAACGCGGCTGAAGGGACGGGTTTCTCGCAGCCTCACTGCTGACTGACGGGGTCGCCCGGTGGGCGGCCCCGTTTATCGAGATGCTCAGATGAAAGTCAGGAGCGCTGAATTCATTGCTTCGGCGACTTCGCCGCGATCGTTGCCCCCTGCGCGCGGCCCCGAGGTCGCCATCGTCGGGCGCTCGAACGTGGGGAAATCGTCGCTGATCAACGGCATGACGGGGCGACGCAAACTCGCTCGCACGAGCAAGACCCCGGGCTGTACCGATGGTCTGCTGTTCTTCCTCATCAACGAGGAGATGATACTCGTCGACTTTCCTGGATACGGCTACGCGAGCCGTTCGCTAGCCCGGCGCAGGGCGTGGAAGACTTTGGTGGAGGGTTACCTCTCGAGCCGTCAGGAACTCGTCGCGGTTCTGATTCTTGTAGACGTTCGGCGTGGACCAGAGCTCGATGAAGAGCAGCTCGCCGATTTCCTCTCTGCTCATGACCTGCCGTATCTGTGGGTACTTACCAAGTGCGACAAGCTCAGCCGCACGAAGCTAGACGCCAGGATCAGGGAGTTGCGCGAGCGGTTCGGGCAAGCACCGACGGTGGCGACCTCTGCTCGCAAGGGGACCGGACTCCAGGACCTTTGGCACTGGATGTCGAAGGCCTGTGAGGCAACCACCGCGACGCAAGGCGAGCGCTGGTGAAGGACCTCCTTGCGCTGCTCAGACCGGCCCAGTGGACAAAAAACGCCTTCGTCTATGCTCCGTTGATCTTCAGCCTCCGATTCTTCGAACGAGAGGCCTTCGGCCGCGCCGGCGTAGCCCTTCTCTGCTTCTGTCTTGCTTCTAGCGCCGCTTACGTTGTCAACGATCTCGTCGACCGCGACCGCGATCGTGGCCACCCCCTGAAATCGGGGCGACCCCTGGCCGCGGGTCGTGTCGCGCCGGCGAGCGCCATCGTGCTCGGGCTGGCGCTCGCGACGACGGCCGTCGCCGGCGGCCTCAAGCTCGGCTTGGCTTTTTCCCTGGTCGTGCTGGCGTTTCTCGGACTGCAGTTTCTGTACTCGACGATGCTCAAGAACGTCGTGGTGGTCGACGTTATTGCCCTCGCCTCCGGTTTCGTGCTCAGGGCGGCCGGTGGGGTGGTAGCCGTTAACGCACACATGTCATCGTGGCTCTTCGTGTGCACCTTCCTCCTGGCGATGTTTCTCGCTCTCTCCAAGCGCAGGCACGAGATCGCCTTGCTGACTGAAGGGGCGACCCAGCACAGGGAGGTACTCGGTCGCTATGATCGCGGGCTGCTGGATCAGCTGATAGCCATAGTCAGTGCTACGACGATCATCGTCTACATTCTCTACGTCCTGAGCCCCGCCGTGGCGGTAAAGCTCGGAACGCCGCGGATGTACGTTACCGTTCCCTTTGTGGTCTTTGGCGTTTTCCGTTACCTGTTTCTGGTTTACGGAAGGCAACAGGGCGGCTCACCTACCGATGTGCTGCTTGGCGATCTGCCCCTGCAAGCCGGCATCGCGATGTGGATAGCAACCGTTATGACGCTACTGTACTGGTAAGCGGATGAGTGCGAGCGTAGTAGCAGTACTCAAGACCAGCCCGGCCACGGTGATCGGCGATTACCGTCGTCTGATGGAACTCGCCGATTACCAGGACTTTCTTGCTCGTGATGCGGCGACGCTCATCAAGCTCAACCTTTCGTGGACCAAATACTTTCCCGCTTGTTCTACGCAGCCATGGCAGCTCGAAGGCGTTCTCCGCACCCTGCTCGCCGACGACTACGCGGCGGAAGACCTGCTACCGGTAGAGAACCGTACCGTGGTTACCGATCCCCGCGAGGGATGCGAGAACAACCTCTGGGGACGGGTGCTGCGCTACTATGGGCTTCCTTTCATTCCCTTGACCGAGGTGGAGTGGGAGGTGCGCAAGTTCGAGAGCCCGCTGCTGAAGCTGCCCGAGATATTTCCCGATGGCATCGAGGTGCCGGTGACCTTCGAAGGCAAGAACGTCCTTCACCTCCCGACCGTCAAGACCCACGGTCATTCCGTGACCACCGGGGCTATAAAGAATGCCTTCGGCGGCTTGCTCAAGGAAGTACGTCACTACGCCCACAAGCACATTCACGAGGTGCTGGTTGACCTGATGTACATTCAGAAAGAGCTTCACCGCGGTGTGTTCGCGGTGATGGACGGTAGCGTATGCGGTGACGGTGCCGGGCCACGGACCATGGTTCCACGGATAAAGAACTTCATCCTGGCGAGTGGCGACAGCGTAGCCATCGACGCGGTCGCCGCACGCCTCATGGGTTTCGATCCGATGGAGGTTCCCTACTTGCGGATGTGCCACGAGAGGGAGTTAGGGTGCGCCGACTGTTCGAAGATTCGGGTGGTGGGCGAGGACGTCAGCGGCGTGAACTTCGGATTCAAGACGCGGCGGAGCTTCGTCATCTGGGGCGATCAGATGCTGAGGCGTGGTCCACTGCGGTTCATGGAGAGGATCGCGCTGCACTCGCCAGCGGTGATGTGGGCGCCGGCCGCCTCCAACGTATATCATGATCTCATGTGGTACCCGACGATTGGACGCAAGCGAATACGAGAGTTCTCCGCCAGCGGGTGGGGCCGGCTCTTCGAGAGCTACCGCCGGCCGGTGCTGGCCAGCGGGACCACCAGCGGCGGTTCACGGGGGCAGACGGATGCAGTCGCGGCGGTCGCGGAGCACGGGAGGTAAGGGGGGATGCTGGCTGAACTAGCGAAGAAAGTCATTGGAACCTCGAACGACCGTTACCTGAAGAAGCTTCAGCCCACTGTCGCCCGTGTCAACGAGCTGGAGCCAGAACTCAAGTCGGCTTCGGATGCCGATCTTCAGGCCCGAACACCCCTGTGGAAGCAGAGGCTCGAGAACGGCGAACCCCTGGACGACATGCTGCCGGAGATATTTGCGACGGTCCGAGAGGCGTCGCGCCGGGTGCTCGGCATGAGGCATTTTGACGTGCAGATCCTGGGGGGGCTGATACTCCACGAGGGGCGCATCACCGAGATGAAAACCGGTGAAGGTAAGACGCTGGTTGCCACACTGCCACTGGTCGCCAACGCACTGGGAGGCAAGGGTGTACACCTGGTGACCGTCAACGACTACCTGGCCAGCCGTGATGCGCGCTGGATGGGACGCCTCTATAATTTCCTGGGCCTTTCGGTAGGCATCGTCTACAGCGACATGGACGAAGAGGAGCGTCGCCGGGCCTACCGATCGGACATCACCTACGGTCAAAACAACGAATTCGGTTTCGACTACCTGCGCGACAACATGAAGTTCAGCGAGAGTGATTTTGCCCAGCGCGAGCTCAACTACGCGATAGTCGACGAGGTAGACTCGATACTGATCGATGAAGCTCGCACGCCTTTGATAATTTCTGGGCCGGCCGAGCAGTCCACCGACAAGTACTACACCATCAATCGGCTGATTCCCCGCCTCAACGCCGAGGAGCACTACTCGATCGACGAGAAGATGCGTACGGCCACGCTAACGGAAGAAGGAGTGACCGCCGTGGAGAAGATGCTCGGGGTCAGCAACCTCTACGACCCTTCCGAGATCGAGATACTCCACCACGTCAGCCAGGCTCTCAAAGCCCATACGCTCTTCAAACGTGACGTGGACTACATGGTCCGCGATGGTGAGGTGATCATCGTCGATGAATTTACGGGGCGACTGATGCCGGGGCGGCGATGGAGCGACGGACTGCATCAGGCCGTTGAGGCCAAGGAAGGCGTCAAGATAGAGCGCGAGAACCAAACCCTGGCGACGATCACCTTCCAGAACTACTTCCGCATGTACGATAAGCTAGCGGGTATGACGGGGACCGCCGACACCGAGGCGGAGGAGTTCAAGAAGATCTACGATCTTGACGTGGTGGTGGTCCCCACCCACAGGCCGATGATCCGAGACGATCGTCCGGACATGGTCTACAAGACGGAGCGCGAGAAGTTCGCTGCGGTGATAGAGGAGATCCGGGAGTGCCACGCCGCTGGACAGCCGGTACTCGTGGGTACGATATCGATCGAGAACTCGGAAAAACTCAGTGAGCAGCTAAAGAAGACCGGGCTCAAGCACCACGTTCTCAACGCCAAGCACCACGCGCACGAAGCCGAGATCGTGGCTCAGGCGGGCCGCAAAGGTGCGGTGACCATCTCAACCAACATGGCTGGTCGGGGTACCGACATCGTGCTCGGGGGTAATCCCGAGTTCATGGCCAGAAAGGACCTGCCGGAGGGCGAGAACGACCCCGCGTGGGAGGAGACTCTCGAGCGGTACCGCAGGCAGTGTGAGAAGGAGCGGGAGGAAGTACTAGTGGCGGGCGGGTTGTACATACTTGGAACGGAGCGGCACGAAGCCCGGCGCATAGACAATCAGCTTCGTGGCCGATCGGGCCGGCAGGGCGACCCCGGCGCCTCACGCTTCTACATGTCGCTGGAGGATGACCTGCTCAGGATCTTCGGCGCCGAGCGGATACAAGGATTGATGGAGAGGCTGGGCATGGAGGAGGGGGTGCCGATCGAGGCGAAGATGGTGACCCGAGCCATCGAAAACGCCCAGCGTCGGGTGGAGGGTCAGAACTTCGATATCCGAAAACACCTTCTCGAATACGACGACGTGATGAACAAGCAGCGGGAGGTTGTCTACCACCGCCGTCGTGAGTTCCTGTCGGGAGGTGATCTGCGAGAGGACGTCCTCGAGATGGCCCGCGTGGCGGCGAGGGAGCTGGCTTCTAAATGTGCCGTCGCCGACTCGCCTGTGTCTGAATGGGACTGGAAGTCCCTGGACGATGCGATGTTCAGCCAGTTCAGGTTGCACTTCGAACTCGGTGACGAAGAGAAAGAATCTCTGACGGTTGATTCGCTGTGCGCGCTCGCCGAACAACGCGTCGTTGCCGCGTACGAAAAACGCGAAGAGGAAATGACCCCCGAAGTGGTGCGCCACCTCGAGCGCGTCATCACGCTGCAGTCGATGGACAATCACTGGAAGGATCACCTGCTGGCGATGGACCATCTGAAGGAAGGCATCGGCCTGCGCGGCTACGGTCAGCGCAACCCCCTGCAAGAGTATCAGCGAGAAGGCTTCGACATGTTCGAGCAAATGCTGATCAGTTTCGAAACGGACGTGGTAGAGAAGCTGTACTCGGTTCGCATCGCGGCGGAAGAAGACGTCGATCGCATGGAACGGCGTAGGGAAGCTGAGCAGAAGGATATCGTGCTGGGGCGCGGCGACGGCGCCGCCGCGCAGGCGCCCCAGCAGGTCAGACGCAGTGGTGAGAAAGTAGGGAGGAACGAGCCCTGCCCTTGCGGCAGCGGCAAGAAGTACAAGAAGTGCCACGGGAGGACTTGACGGAGTGAAAATAGAACCCACCGCGGTACCCGGTCCGGTGCGCGGCTTCCGCTTCTCTGGGGTACACGGTGGACTCAAACGCCGGGGCCGGCGCGATCTTGCGCTGATCGTGGCCGACCGTCCCGTCGTGTGTGCGGCGGTTTTTACGCGGAACAGGGCCGCGGCCGCACCGGTTCTGGTCGCCAGGGAGCACGTCGCGGATGGCCGTTGCAGGGCGGTGATGATCAACTCGGGCAACGCCAACGCGGCCACCGGTGAGAAGGGCCTCAGGATGGCCCGCTGGAGCTGCCGGGAACTCGCCTCCCGGCTGGGCACCGAGGCTTCTGAGGTTATCCCCTGTTCCACGGGCGTCATCGGCGTGCAGCTCGAGAAGGTTCCGTTTGCACGTGCGATATCGCTGGCCGTCGATGGTCTGAGCCGCAAGGGGCTGGGCGCCGCGGCGCGGGCGATGATGACCTCCGACGCTTTTCCGAAGTGGTCGACGCGGACTGCGCGCTATGGTGGAGCCCTGTGCACCATCACTGGCCTCGCCAAGGGCGCGGGGATGATCCATCCGTCGATGGCGACCATGCTGTCGGTGGTGGTCACGGATGCCAAGCTGTCGCGCCGTGCGGCGGGTTCGATGCTCAACTCGGCGCTGGCGGGCAGCTTCAACAGCATCAGCGTCGACGGGGTCACCAGCACCAACGATACGCTGCTGTTGCTCGCCTCGGGGGAGGCGCCGGGGGGGCTCATAGATGATGAGGATTCGGCGGGCTTCGTGGAGGTCGCGGCGGCGCTTGGCGAGGTGCTGGAGGAACTCGCTCGTCTGGTGGTGCGTGACGGCGAGGGGGCGAGCAAGATGGTCGACGTTGTGGTCGAGGGTGCGGACGACGACCCGTCGGCTCGGAGGTTGGCAGACCGTGTCGCGACCTCGATTCTCGTGAAGACGGCTCTCGCGGGGGCCGATCCCAATTGGGGGCGCGTACTCTGCGAACTCGGTAACGCTGGGGTCGAGATCGATATGGCCAAGCTGTCCATTAACGTCGACGACGTCTCTCTGGTGCGTGGAGGCACGCTGGTCTCCGATGAGGCTCGCCGTATGGCGAGGCGCGTTATGCGCGGGGATTCCTTCACGATCTTCCTTAGCGTGGGCAAAAGAAGCGGCAAGGCCCGGGTAATCACCAGCGACCTCACCGAAGCCTACGTGCACTTCAATTCTTCCTACACCACCTAGCCCCCCCGACGGGGGGAGTACCCCGTGACGCCCGGCGCTTCGGACGGGGCCGGTAGGGAAAAAAGCCGGTTCACGAGCGTTTTTTCCTGGTCGCGGCGGACGATGGTTGTTAACCTGGCAAACCGCCAAGGAGGTGAGAGTCATATGCGAATCCGGGCTTCGATTATTGTGTCGGTTTGTCTGTTGTTAGCCGCCGGCACCGCAGGAGCGGAGTTTCCCTATCCGCCCTGCTCCGGTTGCGGGGATCCGGCCGACTACCAGGCCTATATGTTCAATCCGGTGGTTTCACCGCCCGTGATTCCGGCCGAAATTGATCCCCTGGACTTCCGCGTTTCGTCTCTGGTAGATCCGGCTCTTCCCGCCACCCCGGAGGAACTCTTCGGGGTTGCCGGGATGAGCGTCGATCTCGCGTGGCAGCTGACCACCGGGCGGCCGGACGTCGTCATCGGCGTTCTCGACTCGGGCATCGTCTACGACACCGATCTCGCCAACAAGGCCGTGCTCAATACCGGTGAGCTACCGCTTCCTCAAGGAAGCGCCTCCTACGACGCCAACGGTGATGGCCTGGTGAACGTTCAGGACTACGCGCTGGACAGCCGCGTGGCCGACGTCGACGGCAACGGGCTCATCGATCCCCGTGATCTCATACTGACCTTCAGCGATGGCGTCGACGACGACGGTAACGGCTACACCGACGATATATGCGGTTGGGACACGCACGAACACGATAACGATCCCTTCGACGACGTGAGCTACGGCCACGGTAGCGGCGAAGCCGAGGATTCGACTGGAGAGGTGAACAACGGCGGCGGCTGGGGCATCGCGCCGAACGCGATGTTCCTGCCCGTAAAGGTGAGCGACAGTTTTGTCGCCGACTCCAACGACTTCGCCGCGGGACTGCTCTTTGCGGTCGACTCGGGCGTCACTATCGTGTCCGAAGCACTCGGCGGTCTCGACAATACGCCGTTTGCCAGGGCGGCGGTGGAGTACGCGTGGGATCACGGCATACCGCTGGTCGCGTCGGCTGCCGACGAACAGAGCTACCACCATATGTTTCCCGCTGCGTACGACCACACCTTCTGGGCGAACTCGATCAGGCCAGAAGACGGACTGATGTCGATACGGCCCACCAACCTCTTGTTCAGCGGCTGCACGAACTACGGCGGCCACGCTCAGGTGGCGATCTCATCTACGTCCTGCTCCTCCGAAGCCACCGGGCGCTCGGCCGGTATTTTTGCGTTGATGTACTCTCAGGCCAAGAATCAGATAGACCGTGGCCTCATTTCGGCGCACCCGCTCACCGGGACTCCGCTGTCTCCGAACGAGGCGATTCAGCTGCTGTCGATGACGGCCGACGACGTAGACTTCTCCGGAATGCTGGGGCTGAACTTCGATCCCGAGCTGGCGCCATTGTTTCCGACTCTGGTAAGCGAGAGGGTTCCCTCGCACGTCGGCTTCGACAAGTACACCGGTTACGGCCGCGCCAACGCCGCCGCGGCCGTGCAACGGATCGCCCCCGGCAGCATTCCTCCAGAGGCCGACATCAGTTCTCCGGTCTGGTTCGCGAACGTCGATCCTTCGGCGACGCCGCTGGTCGAGATCAAAGGGACGGCGGCGGCGTGGAGGAACTCGAACAACTTCAGCTACGAGGTCGACTGGGCATGCGGCGTAGATCCGATGGAAGCGGATTTCACGAGCCTGGTGGCGCTTCCGATGTCCGGCGCCTCCATACAGGATGGGTTGCTCGCGACCTTCGACGTCACGGGGGTGGAGGCGGCCTGCCTGTTCGCCTCGACTACACTTCCACGAAACGACCGCGATGACTTCGATGAGAGCTTCACGGTCACGCTCAGGCTTACCGTGGTCGACACCCTGGGCAACGTGGCCCAGGCGCGTAAGAACATCACCGTCTATCACGACCCCACCCTCCGGGCCGGCTTTCCCCTGGACCTGGGGGTTTCGGGGGATTCGTCGCCGCTGCTGGTAGACATGAACGGCGACGGTGCGCAGGAAGTGGTCTTTGGCACCGCGGACGGGTTCGTTCACGTCATCGACGCGGCTGGCAGCGAACTTCCTGGGTGGCCGGCCACAACCGGTTTGTTGCCCCTCAACGTCGGGGCTCCGGCCTATCAACCGTCGGCCTTGGGCTCGAACTACCGCGCGGCGATCATCGCGGCGGTAGCGGCGGGTGATCTCGACGGCGACGGGGGTCTGGAGGTGGTGGCGGCCGACATGGAGGGCGCGGTTCACGTCTTCGAAGAGGACGGCAGCCTGCGCGCCGGGTTTCCGGTCGCTCTGGACCCGGTCTTCTCGGATCCTTCGATTCGTAACAAGGCGAACCGTCTGGACCTCGCGGTGATGGCCGCACCGACGCTGGCCGACATCGACGGCGACGAGGCGCTGGAGATACTCGTTGCCGGAATGGACCGGCACCTCTACGTCTGGAATGACGACGGAAGTACCCAAGAGGGCTTTCCGGTTCTCATCGTCGATCAGGAACGCATGCAGAACGTCGACCCCGTGACCCACCAGGTTACCTGGAAACAGATCGGTGGACTGGACGTGGGTTCGCGCGGAACCAAGCTCATCGGCTCACCTGCTGTCGGTGACATCGACGGCGACGGTGACGTCGAGATCGTGCTGGGGTCCAACGAGGAGTACGAAGGCGGAGAGGAAGCCAACATGTTCATCGGCGGCCTGATCTTCGCGCAGCTTTCTGATTCTCTGGACCTGCCAAACAGCAGGGCCTACGCGCTCTCGCACCTCGGGAACCTCGACAGTAGCGTCGCTGCCAACCCGAGCGGCCCCTTCGTGGACGGCTGGCCGGTGAAGATAGGTCTGCTGCTTACCGATTTGTTGCCCACCGTGGGCCACGGGGTCAACGCCAACCCGATCCTCGCCGACGTCGACGGCGACGCCGCGGCCGAGATCTTCATCAATGGCAGTACCGGTCCGGCCTACCTTCTGCGCGGCGACGGCAGCTCCTACTACGGCACCACTCAAGACAAGTACAAGGTTCTCAACGCGATGATCAGCACCGCTGCCCAGACCGGCAGCGACTCCGGCGATTTTCCTTATACCTTCGGCGCGGTGGGATCTGGAGCCGTGGGGGACGTCAACTCCGACGGCTACCTCGACTTCGCCATGCCCGCGGTGGGGATACACCGGCTACTCGACGTGCAGGCTGCGGGCATACAGAGGCCAGCCGACCATCACCTCAGCGTCTGGGCTACCCGCACCCGCCACGTCATCATCGACTTTCCTCGGGTCATAGAGGATTTTCAGTTTCTCTCGTCACCGGCGATGGCGGACCTCGACGGCGACGGGGTCCTGGAGATCATCGAAGGGAGCGGGGGGTACTACCTCCACGCCTTCGGAGGAACCGGCGGCCAACCCGCGGGGTGGCCGAAGTTTACCGGTGGTTGGCACATCGGTTCCGTGGGCGTGGGTGACCTCGACGGGGACGACTTCGTCGACGTCGTGAGCCTTACCCGAGAGGGCCGGCTCTACGCCTGGGAGGAATCGGGAAGCTATGCTTCAGCGGGCGCGGAGCGCGTACAGTGGGCGACGCTCGCACGCGACATTCAACGCTCCGGCAACCTCAATTCGGGGGTTCCGGTTTCGCCGCCGCCGGCCGGTTGCAAGACGATGTTCAGGCCGGTCGTCACCAAGGCCAAGGCCAAGTTCAAGCCCATGGCCGCCGACGACAAGATCCTCGTCAAGGGTATCTTCAGCGTCGGGCAGCGTTCTTTCGATCCCCTCGTCGAAGACGTATTCGTGGGCTTCGGTGACTCCGACGGACCTGTCTTCGAGGCCACGGTTACTGCCGGCCTCATGACGACGAATAACAAAGGCAACGTCTTCAAGTTCATAGACAAGACGCGCACTCTCGCCAACGGGATAAAGAAGCTCATCATCAAGAAGAAGAAGGGGCTGTGGAACTTCAAGTATCTGGCGCTTGACGCCGAAGCCGACACGGGGTCCTCGATCGCGATGTTCAGCTTCGGCGTGGGGGACGACTGCAGTCGTCTCATCAGGGCCTGCGAAATCGCCAAGAACGGCAAGTCGATGAAGTGCAAGAAGTGAACGTCGCCGGGGCGACGATTTGCCCGTTCCGTGGAGGGTAGGCGAGTCGGCTCGAGCTCGGGCGGCGATTAATGGGCGCCGAATCGGAAAAAAGCCGGTGTGGCCCTTCCCATTGATGGGGCATCCCGTTATTAACGGCAGCCATGAAAGCAGCAATAATGGTCGCCAACAACGAGCCCCTCGTCATTGAAGAGGTTTCCCTGGACCCGCCGGGCGCCAACGAGATCCACGTGAAGTGGCGGGCCAGCGGGGTCTGTCATTCCGACGTTTCGATCTGGAACGGCAATCTGCCGATTCCGGCGCCCTGCGTACTCGGTCACGAGGGTGCGGGCGTGGTGGTGGAGGCTGGCGAGAACAAGGCGGGTCTCAAGACCGGTGATCACGTGATCGGCAGCTTCGTACCCAGTTGTGGGGAGTGTTTCTACTGCAAGAACGACCAGGCCTTTGTTTGCGCCAAGTCGCTCGAGATCGGTATGGGCCGCGCGCCCTTTGTACGTGCCGACGGATCGCACATCGTCGGCGCGGTCGGCGGCTTGGCGTCATTCGCCGAAGAGACCGTGGTGCATGAAGCGGCGATCGTCAAGGTCCCCGACGATTTTCCGCTTCAGCAGGCTGCGTTGATAGGATGCGGGGTAACCACAGGGGTAGGATCGGCTCTTTTCGCGGCCAAGGTGAAGGCCGGCTCGACCTGCGTGATCATTGGCTGCGGTGGTGTAGGTCAGGCACTCGTACAGGGCTGCCGAATCGCGGGTGCGGAGAACATCGTCGCAGTGGATCTCAACCCATCTAAGCGCGAGGCGGCCAGCGGTTTCGGTGCGACGCATGGCGTAGATCCGGCCAACGAGGACCTCGACGGAGTGGTGCGCGGGCTGACCGATGGGCGCGGGGCGGACTACGCCTTCGAAGTGGTTGGGATCACCGACCTGCAGCGTCAGGCCTACAACATCACACGTCCCGGCGGCACTGTGTGCTGGGTGGGTATACCCAACCTCATCGCCGAGACCAGTGTGCCCGGAGCTCTGCTTCCGCTGGAGAACAAGACCATCGTGGGGACCGTGTACGGTTCGGCCAACGTGAGGCGTGACTTCCTCACCTTCATCAACTACGCGAAGGAAGGGGACCTCGATCTCAAGGCCATGGTTTCGCAGACGGTGAAGCTCGAGGAGATCAACGAAACCTTCACCGCGATGCTCGAAGGCGACGTCATACGTTCGGTCGTGGTCTACGACTGAAGGGGCCGGCCGGGGTCCGCAAGTCGCGGCGTTTCAGCTTTCGAGCTTCTCTTTGAGCAAGCGGTTGACCTGCTGGGGGTTGGCCTGGCCACGGCTTTCCTTCATTACCTGACCGACGAAGAAGCCGAGGAGCTTTTCTTTTCCCCCACGGTACTCGGCCACCTTGTCCTGGTTGGCGCCCAGCACCTTTTCGACCAGAGCGATGATCTCGCCCTCGTCGGTGACCTGCACGAGACCTTCACGCGCGACTATGGTGGCGGGGTCGTCGCCGCTCTCGACCATCTTCTGGAAAACCGTCTTGGCCATCTTGCCGCTGATGGTGCCGTCGTCGATGAGGCTTACCATGGCCGCCAGCCCTTCGGCTTCTACCGGAAGATCGCCGTAGTCCGGCTCCCCCTCGTCAGCGGCGTCACGGGCGACACGGATCACGTCGCCCATGACCCAGTTGGAAATCGCCTTGGGGTTGTCGTGCACCGCGACCGCGCGCTCGTAGTAGTCGGCCAGATCCTGGCTCGCGGTGAGAACGCCGGCGTCGTAGGCGGGCAGACCGTACTGCTGTTCGAAGCGTGCGCGCTTGGCGTCGGGCAACTCGGGCAGCTCGCGGCGGGCCTTTTCTATCCACTCCTCGCTTATTTCGAGCGGGAGCAGGTCCGGTTCGGGGAAGTAGCGGTAATCGTGGGCTTCCTCCTTGCTGCGCATGGAGCGGGTCACGCCCCGGTCGGCGTCCCACAGCCTCGTTTCCTGGACGATTGGCTCCCCCGCGTTGAGCAGCTCGGCCTGTCGCTCGATCTCGTAAGCGACGGCGCGCTCGACGGCGCGGAAGCTGTTCATGTTCTTGACCTCGGCGCGGGTACCCAGGACCGATGTCCCCCTCTTCCGGAGCGAGACGTTGGCGTCGCAGCGCATGCTGCCTTCGTTCATGTTGCCGTCGCAGATGCCCAGGTATCGTACGATGGTGCGGAGCTTGCGCATGTAGGCGGCGGCCTCGGCGGCGCTTCTTATGTCGGGTTCACTGACGATCTCGAGCAGCGGGACGCCGGCACGGTTGAGGTCGACATGTGAGTAGTCGGCGTGCGCGTCGTGGATGTTCTTGCCGGCGTCTTCCTCCATGTGAATACGGGTCAGACGCACGCGACGTTCCTCTCCGTCGACGTCGATGGTGAGCTCCCCACCAACGCAGTAGGGCTGCTCGTACTGAGAAATCTGGTAGGCCTTCGGCAGGTCTGGATAGAAGTAGTTCTTCCGTGCCCAGCGGCTGACCGGCTGCACCTCACCGTTGAGAGTCAGCGCGGCTCGGATGGCAAAATCCACGGCTAGCCGGTTTGCGACCGGCAGCACGCCCGGCATAGCGAGGCAGAGCGGGCAGGTGTGTTCGTTGGGGCCGGCTCCGAACCGGGCCGAGCATCCGCAGAAGAGCTTGGTTTCCGTGAGGAGTTGAACGTGGGTCTCGATGCCGATGACCGCTTCCCACTGCCCTTGCTCGTAGTGGCTCATCCCGAGATCGACTCCGGAGCCTTCTGCGCCCAGCCCGAAACCGCCTCGTAGGCCGCGGCCACCCGGAACAGCGTGGGCTCGTCGAGCGCCGGTGCGAGGACCTGGAGTCCGATGGGCATGCCTCGTCCGTCGAGCCCGCAGGGCAGAGAGAGCCCGGGCAGGCCGGCGAGGTTGACGGATATCGTGAGCACGTCAGAGAGATACATCTTGAGCGGATCGTCCGTGCGTGAGCCGAACTCGAAAGCGGTGCAGGGAGCCGTCGGCGTTACGATCGCGTCACAGGACGAGAAAGCCTCTTCGAAGTCACGCCTGATGAGTGTTCTTACCTTCATGGCCTTCAGGTAGTAGGCGTCGTAGTAGCCCGCCGACAGGGCGTAGCTTCCCAGCATGATTCTGCGCTTTACCTCGGAACCGAAGCCGGCCTCGCGGGAGGCTTCGTACATTCCCGTCAGGCCCCTGTCCTCACCGGCCCGCAGTCCGTAGCGCACGCCGTCGTAGCGGCCCAGATTGGAACTGGCCTCGGCCGTTGCCACCAGGTAGTAGGTCGCGACCGCGTACTCGGTGTGCGGGAGGCTTACCTCGACCAGCTCGGCGCCGAGATCCTCGAGCTTCGCGAGCGCCGTACGGACGCTCGCTTCGACGTCGGCTTCCATGCCCTCGACGAAGTATTCCCGGGGAACGCCTATTTTCAGGCCTTCGATTCCCCCGTCCACCTGGTCGGCGCAGGCCGGAGCCGGTTGAGGTATGGAGGTAGAGTCGAGCGGATCGTGTCCTGCCACGGCCTCGAGCAGCATGGCGGTTCCACGGACCGTGTTGGCTAAGGGTCCCACCTGGTCTAGTGACGACGCGAAAGCCACGACTCCGTACCGGCTGACGCGACCGTAGGTCGGCTTCATACCGACGACGCCACAGTAGGACGCCGGCAGCCTTATGGAACCACCGGTGTCGGTGCCGTACGAGCCGAGAACCTGCCGCGCCGCTACCGCGGCCGCCGAGCCGCCCGAGGAACCGCCCGGTACGCAACCGGGGTTCCAGGGGTTGCGGGTTCGACCCAGTCCCGAGTTCTCGGTGGACGAACCCATCGCGAATTCATCCATGTTGAGCTTGCCCACGATGACCGCCCCGGCGGCCCGCAGTCGCGCGACGACCGTGCCGTCGAAGCGAGGTACGAAGTTTTCGAGGATCTTGGAGGCACAGGTCGTCTTTATACCACGGGTGACGAATATGTCCTTCAGGCCTATGGGTATTCCGGTAAGGCCGTGGATCTCGTCGTCCCTGCGCAGCCTTTCGTCGGCCGCGCGGGCCTGCTCGCGGGCGAGATCGGCCGTTAGTTCGAGGAAACTGCCGACCTCGGCGTCGGTCTGTTCGATCTGTTCCAGGCAGGCTTCGGTCAGCTCCAGCGCGCTGATCTCTCGATCTCGCAGCAAGCTCGACGCCTGTTCTATGCTCAGGTGGTTCAGCGCGCTCACTTCAGTCCGTTCCGACGTAGAGGCCTATTCGATAATGCTCGGGACGACGAAGAAATGCCCGTCCCGTCTCGGTGCGTTGGCGACGGCGTCCTCCGGTCGCGATTCGCAGCTGAGATCGTCCTCACGAAAAGGGGAAGGGATGTTCACTACGTGGGAGGTCGGCTCTACCGCGTCGGTGTCGAGTTCGTTGAGCTTGTCGACGTAGTCGAGGATGCGGTTGAGGTCGGCGCCGAGGCTTTTCACTTCACCTTCGGCCAGGTCTAATCGCGCGAGTTTGGCCACGTGGCGTACGTCGTCGTCGGAGATTTTCACGCGCCCTAACTAACACGGTCTCCAGGGGGCGGCAATACAGCCCGTCCACGGCAAGGACTGAACAGATCCGGGGGCGACGCCAGCGCGAGAGCGAGCCGTGGTTAATTACATCAAGGGGCTTGGCGGCTCGAACGAGTCCGTGCGAGGGCGGGGGGGAGCGCTGGCCGGTGGTGGAGGCAAGGGGGCGTAGCCGGGTCCTGGTCATCGGTGGCCGGATGAAGGCGCATAGCGGTCGCAGGGCTACCGGACCGGTGTTGGGAGCGGGGTAATTCGAGCCAGAAGGACGTCTTCGGGGAAATGGAGGCAAGAGCTCGCCGTCAAAGGGGAGAGGGCGGCGGAGCACTGCCTTCGCGAGAAGGGTTACGAGATCATAGCCCGAAACCTGCGCAGCTCCGCGGGAGAGCTGGACCTCGTTGCCATGGACGGTGACACCCTGGTCTTCGTGGAGGTGAAGCTGAGAAGCGGCTCGGCCGATCCCCTCGAAGCCATCGACGCCTCCAAACGGGATCGGTTGTCCAGCGTTGCTCTCGATTTCCTCGCGAGGCAGGATATGCTCGAACGAGCAGCCCGCTTTGACGTAGTAGCCGTAGACGGCGATACGCTGGTGTGCACTCATATTGCCGACGCCTTCGACTGCGCGATACCCTACTGAGCGTGGTGGACGGTGCGGCGGGAACTCTAGTCGGTGCTCGACATACGCTTGATCAGAGACGAGCCGGATCTCGTCAAGGAAAGACTCGCGCTGGTTGGTTGCGAGGCCGCCGAGGTGCAGGCGGTCTTAGAGCTGGACCAGCATCGGCGCCGGCTCATCGCTACCGTCGAAGAGATGCGCGCGGAGCGCAAGACGCGCTCCAAGAGCATTGGCGCGATGAAGCCGGGCGAGGAGATGGAGGCGGCCAAGACCGAAGTGCGTCGGTTGAGCGAGCGAATGACGGCGAGCGAGAGGGAACTTGCCGAGGTGGAGCGCCGTTTTGGTGAGGCGATGCTAGAGCTCCCCAATATTCCGCACGAAGACGTTCCCGCCGGTGAGGACGAAAGCTCCAACGTGGTTACGCGTACATCGGGAGAGCCGCGGGAGTTCGATTTCACTCCCCGGACCCACTGGGAGCTGGGCGAGGAGCTCGGTATCATCGATTTCGAGCGCGGCGTGAAAATATCGGGCAGCCGGTTCTACGTTCTCAAGGGCGACGGGGCGAGGCTGCAGCGGGCGCTGATATCGTGGATGCTCGACCTCCACTGCAGCGAACACGGCTACACCGAGATATACCCTCCGGCCATGGTCCGGCGCGACTGCCTGGTAGGTACGGGCAACCTGCCCAAGTTCGGCGATAACCTCTACAGGGACGCCGAAGAAGACTTCTGGTTCATACCCACCGCCGAGGTGCCGGTTACCAACCTCTACCGCGACGAGGTCCTCGAAGCCGAACAGCTTCCCATCAAGCACGTGGCCTACACGCCGTGTTTTCGCAGGGAGAAGATGTCCGCGGGGCGCGACGTACGGGGGATCAAGAGAGGGCACCAGTTCGACAAGGTCGAGATGGTTCGTTTTGTCGACCCCGCTTCGTCGGATGAGGCGCTCGTGGAACTTCTGGCCAACGCCGAGGAAGTAGCCAAACGTCTGTTGTTGCCCTACCGGGTGGTGCAGATGTGCACCGGCGACCTGAGCTTCGTGGCCGCTATGAAGTTCGATCTCGAGATATGGGCGCCCGGCTGCGAGGAGTGGCTGGAGGTGAGTTCCTGCTCCAATTTCCGGGATTTCCAGGCTCGGCGCGCCAACATAAGGTTTCGAGAGGGCAGGGGAAAGCCGTGCTTTGTTCACACCATCAACGGGTCGGGGCTGGCGCTGCCACGGGTGATGATAGCCTTGCTCGAGAGCTACCAGCGCGAAGACGGCAGCGTCGAGATTCCCGAGGTGCTCAGGCCCTGGATGGGCGGCCAGACGGAAATCTTACGGGCCTAGGAAGAGCGGAGACCGCAACCGCCGCGTTCGAAGGAATCGGCGGGCCGTGCGTCGTAATGAGAGTGACGTCCGGTAACCGGCTGCTGGCGAGGGCGGTGAATGGTAAAGGAGGGGTGGCCGAGTCCGGCTGAAGGCACCGGTCTTGAAAACCGGCAACGGGCAACCGTTCGCGAGTTCGAATCTCGCCCCCTCCGCCATCCACCGTCAGGTATTGATTTCATACCAGCCTTGATCCACCGATAGGATTCCAAACGACTCCTGACAGGATGCGCACGAGGCACTTCCATGACAAGGCCTCAATCGTGGGGGTTCGGCGCTTGAGGTCGCGCCGAACCTGGGGTGTGAGATGGCGACGCTTGTTGGCCATACCAGGATAGTGAGGCTATTTCATACCATGGTGAAAATTAGACACGGCGTTTTTTGCTATGGGTGTAATTACGCTGCCTGCCCCACCGGCTTCTGTCTGCACCTGCGTAGCAGCGGGCGTCCCTCCGATCTAGCCCCGAGAGGCTAGGCCTCGAACTCCAACGCGATATTCCATGCCTCCAGATCTTCGAGTTCGAACCCGACCTCCGCGAGCATCTCCCGCCAGTCGGAGACGCGATAGTCGCGCACATGGCTGGGGTCTCTCAGTAGTTCGATTCGATTCAAGAAAGCATCGAGCTCGTCATCTTCTGGAGATAAAGTATCGATCAACACGAAGCTTCCCCCGGGTCGTGAACAGCAATGCTGCGTGGCCGGGCCCGGAACCGATATCGAGCACGCGCTCACCTCCCTCTTCGTCGCGCGTCGACGCGTAACCCTGACCGCGATTTCGAAGTCGGTCCGCGGCCTCTTGGAGGCTGATACTCATCGAAGTGAGTATCGGTACGCGAGACCGCCGCCAGCGGACTTATCAGCTGACCGCCTCGGGAGAACAAACCCTCAAGCGGGTCCGACCCAGCCGGCAACAGGCCATCGACGAAGTCTCAAGCGATATCTCCACCGCCGACTCCGGACCTATTGACCGCTCAGGACGATGTCGTCGCGGCTCTCGAGTCGGTGAATGACTTCTTGCTGTGGCCCGCTGGCGCTGCGCAAGGGTCTGCGCATGAGTTCTTGGTCGTCTTGGAAGAAATTGGCCTAGTCCGCGCTAGGGACAGTATCCGACCAACTCGACGTAGGCTCTGCCGCTGGCGTCGCCGCTGACCACCGCGGCACCTTCCCAGTATCTGGACACCGGGGTTATCAGCTCCTGATCCTCGAGTACTGGAGTCAAGGTGAGGTTGATGCCGTCAATCTGCAGATCCCACCCCATAGGATAGACACAGCCTGTGGTGGGGCTAGTCCACTGACCGAGCGAGGTTGCCACGACCTGCCCCTCCAGCAGCTCGGTCGTGCTGCAATCTGCGTCTGTTATAGAGCCTGTAACCAGTACCGGGCCGTCCGTATCGTGAACGATGGCAGCCATTATTTCTCGATCGTCGTCGAGCTGGATGCCAAACCAGTCCCAGCCGGCGCCGGAAATCTGTAGAAGGTCTCCCCACTGGTGGTCGAACCAGCCGAGCCCGGTTACCTGCAGCGGCGTCTCATCAACGACGAGACTACCGCTGATCTCCATGCGTTCACGCGAATAGTAGTAGGTAAACCCGCCGGTAGGATAGTCTTGGTAGCCATCGCCGTGCTGCAGAACTGGGCTCTTGATCGCACGCAGCTGTATGTCCATCGTCGAGCCAGGCAGCTGCCCGTGCAGCAGGTCAACGCCGTCGTAGCCTTGGGCGGTGAGGCCGTCCTGCGAGAAGTCGAAGCCCAGCTCGGGTTGATGGCCGTCCCAAGGTCCGAGTTTCACGTCGTACTCGAAACGTCCGGCGCTGATGTCAGTGATGGAATGATTGACCATCTGGAAGGCGGCTCCGTTGATCCGGGTGATGAAGAAGACGTGCTCGAAACCGAACCAACGGCCGTCTGCAGTCTGGAGGTGCCCGGTCCAGTACCACCACTCGAGGTTCTCGGCATGGACAGCCTCGTCTGCGGGAAACACGACCTGGCCAGTGGGACTGTCCATGCACATCGGGTTGGCCGCAGCGCCGTACGAACAGCTGTTGTTGGCCAGGCCATCATCGAAGGTGTCGCAGTCCTTGCCGGTGCCTTCGGCGGCATTGATCATCCGACAAACGCGACACTCGACCTTGGCGTCGACGCACGCGGCGAAAGTCGCGGCGTCAGGACTTCCTCCACATGTTCCCGGTAAGAACGCTACCGGATTGCTACATTTCCTGGCAGCAGTGCGAGACAGCTTGGCCGTAGCCCTGGCGATCTTGCCGCGAGAATCGGTGGCGATAGCGTCCAAGCATTCCTCGAGTCGTGCCCGCGAATTGATGTAACCGGACCCGAGCCCTGACTTCTTGCACTTGGCCACCGCTGACAGCTTGGCGTCGAAGATTTTTTCATAACCACGTACTACCGACGCCTGGCAGCGCGCGCACTTCTTTCTGCGCTCGTAGTTCGGCACTCCACTGCAGTTAGTGAGAAAATCAGTGGTTACGGCCGACAGGTCGATGCCGAATACGTCGGTGGCCAGCGCCAGCTGTTGTTTCGAGGTTGCGTCGTTGAGCACCGAAGCCCCCCAGAAACCGAAGTCGGGCAACACGCTACAGCTTCGGGTCTCCACGCTGGCGACCTTGCCTTTGGCTTTCTCGATCCTTCCTCTTCTGTCGGCGATCCAGCAGACGGCCGGGTCGTCCCCTATGCTCTTGGCGGTGTTGGTGATGCACCGCGAGAGTTCTTTGGCCTGTGCCCTGGGCAGGCCCGAGGCCGACTTGGTCAGAGCAACGAGACAGTTTCGCTGAGCCTTATCCTGCGAGGTCTCGGTCTCGCAGTAAGCCGAGCAACCGTCTCCGTTGATGCCGCCGCCGTCGTCGCAGGCTTCGCCGCTCTCAACGATTCCATTGCCGCAGCTCTGAGAACGCGCCGGGGCTGCGGTGATGAACAGGGTTAGAGTAAACGCCGCAGAGATTGTCAGAGTCTTCACGATCCCCACCGGGGCGCGGCAAGCCCGGGTGGAATATTACCACGGCTTGCTCTCCTGTCTACGGACAAATCCCAAGACGCGCCACCTGAACGGGTGGTCGTAGGTGACCGCGCCGCGGCGGCTCCAACGCAGTCGGAAGGGATTTCCACGAGACACGATCCCTCCTCCGCGACTCTATTTCAGTCCAGGCTCTCGAGCGTGTCTTCTGCCTTTTCGGCGAACTCGGCGATCTGCTGTTCTTCGAGGATCAGCGGGGGGTAGAGCTTTACCACGCTGTGCTCCTGGGACGAGCCCACTACGATGACGCCCCGCTGGAACATACCCAGGAAAAACCCTAGGCCCGCGAAGTCGTCTCGCAGGTCTAGCGCGTAGAGCAGGCCGGTACGCCGTACGGCCCGCAGCAAATCGGGGAAGCGATGAGCCAAATCGTCGAGCACCGCGGCGAGGTAGTCACCCATGGCGTTTGCATTCGGCAGCAGTTTCTCCGTTGTCTCCAGAGCCCTGCGTGCGACGATCGCGCCGACGTTGGACCATGCGTAAGAAGAGATGATGCGAAATGGATTGTCGCCCCAGAAGTCGAGCATTCCCGGCCGCATGACCAGCGCAGCTATCGGGAATATTCCTCCCGAGAAGCCCTTCGCCGTAACCAGCATGTCGGGCTCGATGGCGAAGCGCTCGCAGCCCCAGACCGTGCCGAGGCGTCCCATGCCCGTGACCACCTCGTCGATTATCAGCTTGGCTCCGAACTCGTCACACACGCGCCTGACCTCGTCGAAATAGCCAGGCTCGGGGGCGCGGCCGTCGCAGTCCGTACGCACCGGCTCGAGCACCACGGCTGCTGTGCGTTCGCTGATGGCCGCGCGCATGGCCTCGCCACTGCCGTAACGCACCGCGCGGAAATCGGGTATGAGTGGCTCGGCCCAATCACGCATTTCTCCGGGCGCCATCATCGATAGCGCGAATCCCGTGACGCCGTGGTAGCCCCTGTCTCCGTGCAGTACCTCCGTGCGTCCAGTGGCCCCGCGGGCGATCTTGATGGCCTGGTCTATGGCCTCGCTGCCGGTCACCGCGGGCAGGGTGACCTCGAGACCTTCGGGCGTGGTTCGCGCAAGCGTTTCGGCGAGTCTCCCCTTGGCTTCGCTGAAGTAGAAGAGCGATCCGAAATCCTCGCTTGCGAGCGCCTCTTGAGCGGCGCTTACCAGGGCGGGGTGTCTGTGGCCGAGGCTGCTCAGGCCGCCCACGTTCCACAGATCCAGGAAACGGCGCCCTTCGCTGTCGATGACGTAGGCGCCCTCACCGCCGGCTTCGACCATCAGGTAGCCCAACGCTTCGATGGTGGCCACGCGCCGCTCGCCCAAATAGCGTCCGTAGCGGGCCGCAAAGTTCTCTCGGTTGAGTCCCGTTGGCGAACCCTTCATGGCGCGTCCTCCCTAGAAACAAACACTTGATTTCATGGAGGGTCGCCCGATTACGGAACCGTGTCAACAAAAGACAAGTATTTACTTGATTTAATCCCTCCCCGGGGTGAAAAGGACCGAATGGGTCGAGTGCGAGAAAAGACGGCTGCCCCGGCGTCCCTCTCTCCACGGAAGTCCCCCATCCAACGACGTGCGGTCGAAACCCATGGGCGCATCCTCGACGCGACCGCTCGACTGCTCGACGAGCTCGGCGTTGATGCACTGACGACCAACGCCATCGCCAACAGAGCCGGCGTCAACATCGCCACCCTCTACAGTTATTTTCCCAACAAGTTCGCCGTCGTCACCGCGCTTGCCAGCCGGCTCTCGGCTCAACAGGAGGGCCTGATAGAACGCGCACTGGCTGATTGGGACCGAGACCGGGGATGGGGCGACGGCGTAGATCACGTCGTCGACAGCCTGGTCGAGGGCATGCGCCGGCAGCCCGGCGCCGTGGCGATCCGCCGCGCGATGCAGGCGCGCGCAGATCTGCGTGAGGTGGATCGGGCCTCGAACCGAAGGATCGAGAAGATTCTCGCGGCCACCCTGCGCCGCCAGGGACTGCACGCTTCGGCCGAGGTTGCGCGGGTGGTATGTCGTTGTCTGGTCGAGACGGCCACGGCAATGGTCGACGCTCTGGTTGCGGAGCCCGTGACAAAGCAGGGTCCGCTGATCGAGGAGTGGAAGCGGATGCACAGGAGCTATCTGGCCCACTACCTGGGAGAAGCTGAGGACCAGTAGCTGTAACCGCCGCGGCGCGGTTGCGATTATCGCTGCGCGATCTGGTCGATGGTCGTTTTCTTGAGCTGTTCTACCATCGCGTCCTGGGCCGCGAACCAAGCGTTGTGGACGGAACAAATAGAGCCCTGCGCACAGGGGATCCCGCGCAAAATACAGCGCCGCAGCTCGGTTTCTTCTTCCGCCGCCTCGATTACCTCGAGCAGTGAGATCCTCGAGGGCGGGCGGCTGAGTTCGTAGCCCCCCTCCTGTCCGGCGACGGCGACGAGGAGGCCGTGCCGGACGAGGTTGGCGAGAATTCGCGACAGGAATGACTGCGGAATACTCATCGCGGTGGCGATCTCGCGGGTTTTGCGCCGGCCCTCTCCGTAGTGTCTAGCCAGGTGGAGCACCGCTCGTATCGAGTAGTCGCCTTTCTTTCCCAGGACGATTCTCACGGACCGCACGATTCCCGTTGACAAAAGCCGAAATAACGCCTACTAAATAGGTCAACGTAGATAAGATATATCATAGTTAAATAAGCAACTAGCTACGTCGCGCCTTTGCGGGGGGGAGTCTGCCAGAGGAGGAGCGCAATGAAAACGTTACTCGTTGCACTCACGATGTGTGTGTACTCGTTTCCCGTGACAGCCCTTGCCGCGGTCTACGACTTCAGCTCAAACGCGGGCGTGGATCGTTTCGCGTTTGGAGAATCCCTCCCCCAAACCTCTCTGCCCCCATCAACCAACGACATTCCGGCGGTGCCTGTCGCGAGCTCTGACTACGCTGCGATGGCGACGTTGAATTCTCAGTATCATAGCACGCCGGTCTTCGAAGGGGGCGAATCAGCGGCGGTCCGGTATGTGTTCACGATCGACGAGCCCGCAGCCCTCATCACGGAAATGACCATCTCCTGGGACGGTGGCGCAAATGAAGACGGCGGCGTGAGATTGTGGGCGTGGAACGCCGCCAACGGCGGCTACGTCTCGCTTGGTTGGCCGTGGCCGTCTTCGAAGGCTCCCCCTGGAGGGAATGTCTGGAGACAGTTTACGACAAACGCGGCCGAGTTCGTCGCAGCTGACAATACCGTTACCCTGCTGGCCGCCTACACCACAGACGGTGCCAGACTAATGACAGACTACCTGAGTGTAACGGTCACGCAGACTTCCGGCTGCGGCGGCGATGCCGACTGTGACGATGGTCTGTACTGCAACGGAGTGGAGACTTGCGACCCAGTGGTCGGCTGCCAGCCTGGAACGCCGATCGACTGTAATGACGGGATCGCTTGCACGGATGACTTCTGCAACGACACCACCGCTTCCTGCGACCACGCGGCCAACGACTCGGTTTGTCAGAACGGCCTGTTTTGCGATGGCAGCGAGGTCTGTGATCCGGTGCTCGATTGCCGGCCAGGTCTGGCCGTCAACTGCGATGACGGGATCCCCTGCACGACCGATTACTGCAACGAGGCTACCAAGTACTGCGATAACGTTCCCGACGGTCCAGGCTGTTTTGTTTCTAATCGCTGGTACGTCGACGCGGATGCGACCGGGGCGAACGACGGTAGCAGCTGGGCAAACGCGCTCAATCTGCTCCAGGAGGCGCTCGCTATGGCCGCTTACGGGGATGAAATCTGGGTCGCAGCCGGGACCTACAGGCCGGATGAGGGAGCCGGCCAGGTAGCCGGCGATCGTGAAGCGACATTCACGCTTCGCAACGGCGTGGCCCTCTACGGCCATTTTCTCGGCAACGAAGCGGCGCTCGGCGATCGTGTGCTTGCCGACCTGTCCGATCCGCTGCGGCAAACCATCCTCAGCGGTGACATCGGCGTGGCCGGCTACGCCCTGGACAACAGCCATCACGTAGTAACGGCTAGCGCGGCGGACGCCGTGGTGTTCGACGCCTTCACCGTGAGTGGCGGCATGGCCGGTATCGGCGTCGTGCCCTACAGCATGGGTGGCGGGATGCTGATCGTCGGCGGCATGCCGGCCATCAGCAACTGCAGCTTCACGGCCAATCAGGCACCCGGTGGTGGCGGGGTCGGCGTCTACTTCGGCACCCCGACCTTCTCGAACTGCGTCTTCAGCAACAACCTGGCGGGGGACGTCGGCGGGGGCCTTTACAACCTCTCTGGTGACGTCTCGCTAGTAGGTTGCGAGTTCCGCTTCAACCAAGCGGATATCAGTGGAGGAGGGATGGCCGATATGTCGGGTGCTTCTCGACTCACCGACTGCTCGTTCATCGGTAACTCGATAGCGAAGTTGAGCGGAGCCGGGGGGGGCATGTATACAGGAGGTGGTTCACGGCCGACGTTGACCAATTGCCTGTTCGCGGGCAACTCGGCGCCCAACGGTGGAGGCATGTTCAACTGGGGCAGCCCGGTCGTGGTTAACTGTACCTTCAGCGCGAACAGTTCCAGCGTCTCTCGTGGAGGCGGCCTGATTCAGATCGGTAGCCTCGGTCAGGCTACCAACTCGATCTTCTGGGGCAACACCAGCGGGGGGTTGGGGTCGCTCGAAAGCGCCCAGATATCGGGCGTCGGGCTGGACATCAGCTTCAGCGCCGTCGAGGGCTGGAGCGGGGCTCTCGGTGGGGTAGGCAACACCGGTGCTGACCCACTGTTCGCGGACGCAGCAGCAGGCGACTACAGCCTTTTGGCTGGCTCTGCCTGCATCGACGCCGGCGACAACTCCGCCGTTCCGGGTACGGTCCTTGCCGATCTCGCCGGAGCGCCGCGCTTCGTCGATGACGGAGCTACGCCCGACACGGGACTCGGCCTGGCGCCGCTGGTCGACATGGGGGCCTACGAGTTCAGCCCTGCCAGCTGCCTGAACGACGCAGACTGTGACGACGGTGTGTTTTGCAACGGAGCCGAGACCTGCAGCGCGCTACAGCTCTGCGAGGCCGGAGTTCCGGTGGATTGCGATGACGGGGTGGCCTGTACCGTCGACTCCTGCGACGATGCGCTCGGATCCTGCCTCAACCTGCCGAATGCAGCCGCTTGTGGAAACGGTGTGTTTTGCGATGGGGTCGAGGTCTGCGACGCGCTTCTCGGCTGCCAGGCCGGTGTGGTGATGAACTGCGACGATGGCGTAGGCTGTACCATCGATTCCTGCAACGAAACCACCCAGGCCTGCGACAATCTGGCTAGTGCTGCTCTCTGCGACAACGGCCTGTTCTGCGATGGCGCTGAGGTCTGCGACACGGCGCTCGGCTGCCGGCCCGGAGGAGATCCGTGTCCAGGTGAGTTCTGTGACGAGGTCGCCGGAGCTTGTGTCGGTTGCACGACAGACGCCGACTGCGACGACGGTATTTACTGCGACGGAGCGGAAAGCTGCGACCCGCTGGGCGCTTGCCAGCCCGGAACGCCCGTGGTCTGCGATGACGGGGTCGGCTGTACCCTGGACTCGTGCAATGAAGCGACGGCCTCCTGCGACAACGTGGCGAGCGATTTGTCCTGTCACAACGGCGTGTTCTGCGATGGAACAGAGGTCTGCGATCCGGTGCTGGGTTGCCGGGCTGGATCTCCCGTAGACTGTAACGACGGCGTTGGCTGCACGGTCGACTCCTGCAACGAGACGACCGGCTCGTGCGACAACAGTCCTGACGATGCCCTGTGCAGCAACGGTGTGTTCTGCGATGGTGTAGAGAAATGTAGCGCGACGCTGGGCTGCCAGGTGGGAACGGCTCCTGACTGCGCAGCGCTGACCGACCAGTGTAACGTGGGTATCTGCGACGAGGCCGCTGCTGCTTGTGTTGCCAATCCGGTCGTCGATGGCAGCGCTTGCAACAACGGCGATGCTTGTAGCGGCGACGTCTGCGTGGCCGGAATCTGCCAGGCAGAGATCTGTGGGCCAGCGCCACCGGCGGCTCCGTGGAACCTCAAGGCTGGCATGGAGAAGGCCGTGGAGATGGAGTGGAAGCCGAGCGCGGGTCCAAACGTCGCTGGCTACAGGGTCTACCGGTCGAACGGCTCGGGCGGTCCCTACCTGCTGGCGGCGGCGCTCGGTGTCACGACGGCCTACGCCGAGGCCCCCCCGCCGGGCTACTACTGCTACGTCGTCACCGCTGTCAACAACAGTGGTGGCGAGTCGGTCTACTCGAACGAGGTCTGTGGCACGGTGGTGGTCGAGCTGTAGCCGGCGGAGCCGGGGCAGCTCCTCGGGCAGCGGCTCCGGCTCCGAGCCCCGATTGAATATCATGAAAAGTATTGGCCGTGGCGCGGGACCGGCTGTGTGATCTCGCGGCGGTGAGTGATTCAGCCCACGGCGCTGAGTCCATAGCCGGAGAGATTCGGAACTTTGTCTCTGGCACCTCGTTTGCTTGGCAGGCCACCAACGCGCCGTCTTTTCGGCGAGCGTGAATCACCATCCGAGATGAGTACCGATCCGGTGTTCGTTCTCGGTGTTCAAGGAGACGAAGTCATGACAGGAAGACTGATGGTTATAGCTACTGCGGTGGCGATGGTGGGCGCCGCCCATTTCGCCGACGCTGGAACGCCCTCTCAACGCTCGCGCGCGAAACTCACAGGCGCGGCTGGTGTAAAGGGCAAGCTCCAGTACAGCCAGAAGGGCGACCGTTCCAAGCTCAGCGTCGGAGCCCAGGGGCTCACACCTGGCGACTACTGCGTGACGGTAGATGGACTCGCGGCCGGAACGCTCCAGGTGATCAACTGCAACCTGGCTTCCCAGTGCAAGGTTGGAATCATCGCCGACCTGAACCAGGATACCCAGTTCGGGGTCGAAGACCTCGCAGCCGATTCTTGTTGCCTAAAGGGTAACAGGGAGCCGTTTTCGGGCGTCGCCGTCGCCGCCGGCCAGCAGATCGAGGTCCACGCCGGTGGCTGTAGTGGGGCGGTCGTTATGAGCGGGGTGGCCGCGCGATAGGTGGACGTGGTAGCCGCTTTCAACCCCTGGAGCCGAGGGGAAGGGGTACCCCTCGATTCCGCCTTCCATATCCCAGCGTGTCCAGCCCCCAAACGTCTACTGCACCTGATACGACCGAGGTAACAAACAGCAAGGACTGGCGTTCTGCGCGCGATCACCGCTGCCTAAGGTCGTAGAGTCGTTCTTGCTGCTCGGCGCTGAGGTGGTTCTTGATCCGGACCACCAGGCTCAGATGGGTCTTCTTCATCTCCTTCTCCAGCTCCAGGATGCGCTCGAGCAGCGCCAGGGCCCGTTCTTCGTCTATCCTCTCTGCGGCGAGCAGAGAGCCGAGGGCCTCCATCTCGCTTCGTAGGTCCCATTCCAAGGGGCCGAAGCGAGTTTCGGCTTCGCGGATCTCCTTCTTGATCGCGGCTCGTTGCTCGTCGTCGAGACCGATGGCCCTCTGGTGGAGCATGAGCAGCTCAGGGGCAAAGAGGTACTCTTCCATGGGGTCGACCGGTTCTTCTTGAGCGCTGACTGGAGCCACGCATATGGCGACCACTGCCAGGGCTATGACGATCTTGCTTCTCATAGTTACTCTCCTTTCTACGCCTCATCGACGGCGAGCCGAGTTTCGGCTGTCGAGTCTGGGCCAGTCGGAGCTTCGCTCTTGTCCCGGGCCCTGTGAGCGGGATTCTCGAGCAGCATGGCTGTCGGCGACCGCCACTCCCACGCCGATGTCCCTGTCGGTCGCAGTCGACTCAGGCTAGGACGGCGCAGCAGGGACGCGGTTGGAGGCCGCCACGCGGCGACCTCCATAGATCGTCTTTCGGTGAGTTTCACGTCCGGACTCTCCGTTCTCAGCAAGACGACGACCGAGCCGACGAGCGCGCAAGCGGCCAACGCCAGCGAGACGGGACGCAGGAAGGTCTGAGGCCGTTCCAGTCTTTTCTCGGCGGCGCGCCAGGTTCTCGAGAACGCGGGAGCCAGATCCTCGTCCGCCGCGCGTAGCTCGGCTAGAGCTTCTCTGATCGCCCGTTCTTCGGATTCCTCAACCATCGTCTTCTCCGCGATCCGCCAGCATGTGTCGCATGCGCGCCTTGCCGCGGTGGTAGTGGGTGCGCGCCGCGTTTATCGAGACTCCCATCACCTGCGCCGCAGCGCTGACGGTCAAGTCGTGCTGGAATACCAACAGTACCACCTCCCGCTGGCGTCTCGGCAGTTCGCTCAGCAACTCGCGCAACACCACCGCAGTCTGCGAGCGGTGATGCGTCCGCTCCGCGCTCTCGCCGCGGCCGTCTGCGTGGACCGTGGCGCTGTAATCGGCGAGTTTCGCACGGTGGAACAGCTGGCGCCGCCAGGAGTCGGCCGCGGTCTTGCGAATGACCGAGAACAGCCATGTCTTGAACGTGGCCTTTCCCGAAAAACGGGCGCGACCATCCAGGACTTTGAGGTATACGTTTTGCAGTACGTCTTCTGCCTCGGCGCGGTCGCGAGAACAGCAGGCGAGGGCCCACGAGAAGCTGGCGCGGTGGAGCCGCTCGATTTCCTGGTGCAGTTCCGATCGGTTCATCCGTACAAATCGTACTGGTCTGGTGGCGCCGCGCCCCCACCGCCAGATCGCGAGCGCTAGGGTCCTTTGGCCTTGAACTCATCGGCTCCGTTACGGACCGCTCCGGGGTAGCTCGTTTGCCAGCAGCCGCTGGTCGTACCATCGGCGATTTGCAGTTGCATAGTCACGGTACCCGTCAGAGGGAGCTCCGGTGCGTACAGACCTCTCGCCTTGAAACGAACCTGAGACTTGCCAGAGGCGCCGGCCTTGAGTCTTACGCGAGTGACGGGGCCTCCCCTGGCGCTCGGGCTCTTGAAGGTGAAACCTCGCGGGTTGGCGACGGTTCCCACAGGCTTCCAGCAGTCGCGGCCGGCGCAGTCACCCCCTGAAGCTACGATCGCGTCGAAAAGCGGTTGGGAGTTGCTGGACCCGTCGTAGAGGCAAAAGTGATAGTCTGCCATTCCCTTCAGGGGATCCCCAAAGTCCGTGGCGTTGGTGCTGGCACCCTCTCTCCAGACCCAAGCGGCCCGGTAACGGTCGGCGCCGTTCTTCCTGCGCTTCAGTGCTAGCCTCGACTTGCCGGTACCGGCTTCCTTGCAACCCACGGCTGGACTAGGCGCGCAAGCCGGCCTGTTTGATACGATATAGGTATGCCAGGGGACGGTCTCCAGAACCTTGACCGGATGAGATAGGGTTTTCGCCGTGACGTCCTCGACCACCGCCCCTCGCCCGACGGAATACTCGAACCGGTCGAAGGCGAACAGAGCCACCTCGGCCGTTTCACCGTTGGTCCATTCCGCGCCGTACCAGCCTCTCGCGTCGCCGAGCAGCCGGCGTGTTTCCATCCGCTCCATTACTCGAAGGTAGTCGAGGTTCGCTTGCTGAATGAAGCCGACTTGATCCTCCGGCATGGCGGCTAGCAGGTCTAGATAAGTCGCGGTGACGTGACCCTTCGATGCCAAGGCCCTGTAGTAGCTCTGCGGCTCAACGACGCTGTCGACCACGTAGCGATAGAGTCCGTACTCACGGCCGACGAAGCGCTCGATTCTCGCCCACGCTTCCTGCTGAACCTCGAGCGGCATATTCGGCGCCACGTCTTCGTAGCCAGGGTAGCCTCCGCTCGAGAGACCCAGGGGCCCGCATCCTTCGATGATGACGTCGGAGTACCCCATATCCCTCCACGCTCGCTGGGTGGCGAGCGTCTTTGCAAGCTGCGGGCTGGGCTGTACCCGGCCAAAGTCCGGATAAACGCCGAAGGTGAGGTGTGAGTCGACGAGAAAGCCGTCGATGGCCGTGGCCGACTTGATCGCTTGGTAGCGAGAGAGCGCGTAATCGTAGTATCCGCTGTAAAGGCTTACGCCGGTGACGTCGGCGTAGTCCGCGTCTTCCGGAACACCGTAGCTTCGCCAGGTCACCCACTGCGGGTTGTCTACCAGCAGCGGCGAGGAATTCGACAGGTGTCCGGGACTGGTCCAGAGTACAATCTTGATACCGCGTTCGTGGGCTCTCGCGACCAATTCGGCTAGAGCGGTTTCGCCGCCCATGGCTTCGCTGACTTCGAGACGCCACGGGGCATTGCCCGAGCCGAAGCCCTCGCCGCCGGTGAGGTACTCGTCAGGGGCGTGCTCTGCGTCTGAGTCCCAGGCCACGACCCGGATTACGCGGTACCCGAGCTCGTCGGCCAGGGCCAGTTCGTCGTGTGCGAACCGATACCACCAGGACGCTTCGAGGGCAGGCGGACCGTTGGCGAGGTAGTCGGCCATGTAGCGCTCGTCGGGGAACCTCATCTCGAGGGTGGGGACCAGTTCGGTGACTCCCAGCCCCAGCGCACTACGGTAGTGGATCGCGAGGAAGTCGAAGAATGCGGTCCACGCGTCTATGGCACTCCACTTGCTTTGAAACGAGGCTGAGGTCAGCAGCCAGTACTTCATGGGCGTTGATCGCAGGCTTCCCTCGCCAAGCGGGATTCTCAGATCGATCACGTGGCGCCCGGCGTCTTCGACCACTTCGACCTCTGCGCCTACGGGCCGGTCGAAATAGCTGACGACGGCACCGCCGTTTCCACCGGAAAAGTAGAAGGGCTGGTGGTCCGCAAAGTACCAGCCACGCGGTACTTCAAAGGATGTTCCGACGCTGGTCTGGTTCTCGATCCAGTTGCCCCAGGTTTGCGCGAAGGTCCAGTCTCCGTCGTGAGTCGGAACGGCCTCGGCGACGCGCAGCCACGCGGCTTGCTCCATGCCGCCCACGACGAGCTGCCAGCCCAGTCCCAGATACTGATCGCCTCCCGCCGAAACCTCGGCGGGCCTGAACACCCAATCTACTGTACCGGTCACGCCGCCTCGCGAGATGAAGGTCTCGAGGATGACCGTGTTCCCCTCGATTCGATAACCACGGTACTCGGATGAACCGAGGTCTAGCAACTCCATGGTCCGTTCCCCTCGCCGGGGCCACTGGCCTCCCAAGGCCTTCCGTTCGGCGAGGTAGGCGGGCCAGTCGGCGACACCCCCGACCGCGTCCGCGCTGATGAGTTCTAGCGTGGCTGCCCTAGATGAGTTGCCGGGCGGAGTCGCCGATAGTATGGAGCGTTCCTCGACAAACAGCTCGCTGACGCCGGATATCGACCCGTTGGCGCTTCTTGCGAGGACCACCCCTACTCGCTCCGGGAACAGTACAGTAACGCTGGCAGTTCGCTCGACCACCATGGGGGCGTCGGTCGGGAACCCCTCGGGTGGCAAAGCCCAGGCGCTGGCGCCATGGAACGCGGAAAAAAGGCAGAGTCGAGCCGAGAGTACGGCAAGGGAGGCGAGTCTGGCGAATCGGTAGTCTGGCATGGATTAACTGACCTCGTCCTGCGTCTACGCCGAAGGGCCCCGGTGGGCTCCGATTGAGTAGTCGCACGAGCCCGGGTTTTTTGTGACACGGCGTGCTTGCGTACAGGAGAGAGTCCTTTCCAACTTGGATCCAGAGGCGGCTTGTTGGCCTGGCCTCATCCCGATAGGCTAATACGACAAGCCTCTAACGGCGTTCTTCCCGATCGGTGGAGGGCGCGGTAGACCATTCGGACCGTAGGGAGTAAACAAGCTAGTTCGGCGATGCCCACCATCGAAAAGGACGTTGGCCATTCACTTCTTGGTCGTATTCAGCACATCGGCGCGCAATCTCTGACACCCGCTGTGCTGTTCGCTTTGGCGCTGTGCATTTACGTGTACGCGATCGATTGGGGTCTTCCCAACGGGAACGACACCTGGGCCGCCGACGCGATCAAACCCGGGGCTCCACTGGCCCTGGTGCATCGCGCGCTGGTCGGTGAATACTTCAACAGCGGTTGGTTTTGGTTCAAGTATCCGCTTGGCCACCCCTTTGTGCTCGCTGCCGTGTACTCACCGGTAGTCGCCTGGCTTCTCGTCACCGGCGGACTGGAAAACCCGTCGAGCGCGTACCCCTACGGTTTCGCTGATCCGGAATCGGTACTCACGACCTTCGCAATCCTCGGTCGTCTCGTCAGTGCCGCGATGGCCGCGGGTTGCGTGGCCATCGCCTTTGCTATCGTCAAGCGTCCGTTTGGACGCCGGGCGGGCCTCGGCGCGGCGTTGGTTACGGCTTTTTGCTACCCCGTGGTGTTCTACGCCCACACGACCAACGTCGAGGTGCCTTCGCTTTTCTGGATGATGCTCGCCCTGCTGGCGAGTACCCGACTCGTGGCGGGACCCCGCGGATGGCGCTCCTGGGCTCTACTGGGATTTGGTGCCGCCATGTCCGTTTCGACGAAGGAACTCGGCGCCGGGTTCTTGGTGGGGATCCCCTGCGCGGTGACGGCGGTATTCGTTGCTCGTCGGCGACCAGCGACGGAACTGATACGAGGCGGCGTGATCGCCGCGGCCGCGTTTCTGGTCACGATGGTTCTCGCCAACAATATACTTATCAATCCTAGCGGATTCGTTAACCGGATACGTTTTCTGACCGGGACCCTGCCGGTGGATAGACTGGTAGAGTACGCGCCTTACTCTTTTCCCATAGATATGTCGGCTGGCCGAAGCCTGGGTGCCGAACTCGCGCAACTTTCGCGGGGAGGGCGGCTACTACTCGCGTCATTGGGGGGAACGAGTCTTGTTCTCGCCGCTGTCGGCGTGGTCGTCGCGTTTCGTCGCGACCCCTGGTACGCGTTGCTCCTGGCCTTTCCCGCGTTGTCGTTTTACGCGTTCGGGGTGCGCGCGATGCTCTCGTTGAGCCTACGTTACCTGCTGCCGATCGTCATGGTGGCTAATCTGATGGCGGGTTTGGGGCTCGCGTGGATCTGGGAAGGCTCGGGCATGATCTGGGTCCGGCGGATGGTGGCTTCTGTAGCTGTAGCATACATTGTCGTGTACGGCTGGGACGTGAATCGCATGCTCGCTCACGATGGTCGCTACGCGGCCGAGGAATGGCTCGAACGCAACCTCGAGGAGGGGGATACCGTCGAGGTCTACCAGCGGCCCACCTACCTCCCTCGCGTTCCCAACACCGCTGTGATTCAGCACATCCCGCTGGCGCAGCGCGGTATCGAAAATTTCCGCCGCCGCGCGCCGGCCTATGTTATAGTTTCTAGCGCTGCTTCCGCGGGCATAACCGTCGAATACAGAAGGCAGCGGCGACTCGAAGAATTCGGCAGTGACGAGTGGCTCCCCAATCAGATAAGCGCAACGGGACAGACGTTAAACTACAAGCACCGCGGCGCTACGGAGTTTCTCGATGCTTTGGTGGAGGGTACGCTCGATTACGAAGAAGTCGGGCGCTATCGGGCGACTCCCTGCATCGATAGACACCTGATCCAGAGTCTCAACCCGGAAATAACCATCTATCGGAGGAGCGGAGGGTAATACGGTCCCACTGCTATTGTCATCTTGCCTACTGACACGAATCGGACAGAACCAAACACCAACCCAGCGGACGCACCGGTGCGTTCGGAGCCTCTCGTCTCTGTCGTCATCCCTGTCCTCAACGGCGAGAGGACGATAGCTCGGACGGTCGGCTCGGTGTTCGAGCAGGACTACCCCAATATAGAGGTGGTGGTAGTTGACGATGCGTCGACCGATTCCACACGATCGATCCTGGAGTCCTTCGGCTCTCGCATTCATCCCATCTTCGTGGAGAAAAACCGTGGCACGGCTGGTGCGTACAACCTCGGGGTGAACGCGGCCAAGGGCGAGATCGTGCTACTCATGGCCAGCGACTGTTGCCTCGCCCAACCTGACTACGTAACGCGGGCGGTCGGACGCTTGGGGCAAGACGAGCGACTGGCGGGTGTTTGTGGCCGTGGCGTCGTGTTGGAACCCGACAAGCTGAGTCTCGTTCAACGCACCTTCATCATCGTGAACTTCCTGGACGTTGTCGAAGACGGCGATGATGGGGTGTTCGAAGTTGCGTTCTTTGAAACCCGTTGCGACGTCATGCGCATGGATGCGCTGCGTGAAGTCGGCTTCTGGTTCGAGGGGCTCTACAATTCCACCGAGGACCAGGACATCTCTGCGCGGATCCGGCAACGGGGTTACAAGCTCTTGCAGGATAACGGACTTGAGTTCGGCCTGGATTTTGGCCAGACCGAAGACACTTTCTTCAAGATTTTCAAGAAACAGTTTCAGTACGCCAACGGTCAGGCCTACATCTTCATCAGGTACGGGCTCGGCCATCACCTCCTGAGCGGCGGGGAGAGCAACCGAAAAAGCCGTATATGGCAGAGGTTTTTCCAGATAGGACTCGCGCCGGCTACGTTGTTTCTCGGTGTTGCCACGATCGCTGGGGCGGGCGTCGGGTGGCTTCTCATAGCGCTGCTGGCGTCACGGGCTCTCTACTACTGGCATAGGTCGCGCAAGACGCTGCGAGGGGTGTACAGGGTGCTCTGCGCCGGAACGGGGGTGGTCTGCGACTTGATTTACGGGTCGAGTTTCTTGAGCGGTCTGATCATGTGGGCGCTGCGGCGTCCTGGCGACGTTCGCCTGGGCAGACCCGTATTGGAGAAGAGAAAGAACCCGTGACTTTTACGCGCCACGTCCGCTTGTCGGTCGGCGTTCTCCTAGCTCTTGCGACTGTACAGGTCCTCGTCGAAACCGGCGCGTTTCTGTGGGTATGGCATGGACGGGCCTTGCCTCCTTACGGGTTCTTTCCCAACCAGCTCTACGATTTCCTTGCCAAACTCAGATACTTTCTCGACCCGGTGTTGGGTTGGATGCCGGCTCTTCCCGACTCTTTCTTGTCGGCTGATCCCCGGTCGCAACTCGAGGTGCTGCCGAGGCTGTTTTCGGTGAACGTGTGTATGGCGCTCGTCTGCGGCACGGCGGGCGGGGTCGCCGGCGCCGTGGCCGCTGGCCGTCGCGAGATCGGGGTGTCGGGGTACCTGTTGGCGTGGGCGGTTCTGGCCCTGCTCGTCCACGTCGGGGCGACGATTCCGGCTTTTTCGCTTGCCGATGATCCGAGCCTCAAGCACATCATATACAGGTCTCGCAGCTTGATAGTAGACGGCACGGTCGTGGCGCTTGTCATCCTCGTGGTCTCCGTCGGGCTGTCGGCGCTCGTTCTGGGACGCGTCTCTTCTTCTTCTCCTCCCGTGGCCCTGGGGTTGGCCTTCGCCGTAGTCGCCGTGGCCGCGGCGGTGACGGTCGTGGCCGAAACGCCCCTCAACGGAAGCCCGGCGACGGTTCCGGCCGGTGACCGGT
>JBHHVL010000024.1:0-41453 GCA_046754245.1 Binatia bacterium
ATCATCTTGGTGCCGGTGTCGGCCTGCTGGCGGTTGTTGGTGAGCGCCACCGAGTAGAACTCACCCACGGAATTGTCGCCCTGGAGAATCACGCTAGGGTACTTCCAGGTGATCGCCGAGCCCGTCTCGACCTGGGTCCACGATATCCGCGCGTCATCGAGGCATTTGCCGCGCTTGGTGACGAAGTTGTAGATGCCGCCCTTGCCTTCTTTGTCGCCGGGGTACCAGTTCTGGACGGTCGAGTACTTGATCTGGGCGCCTCTTAGCGCCACCAGCTCGACCACCGCGGCGTGAAGCTGGTTCTCATCACGCATGGGCGCGGTGCAGCCCTCGAGATAGCTCACGTAGGAACCCTCGTCGGCCACCAGCAACGTGCGCTCGAACTGCCCCGTGTTGGCGGTGTTGATACGGAAGTAGGTGGACAGCTCCATGGGGCAGCGAACGCCGGGCGGGATGTAGCAGAACGAGCCGTCGCTAAAGACCGCGGAGTTCAGGGCGGCGTAGAAGTTATCAGCCGCGGGAACCACCGTGCCCAGGTATTTCTTGATCAGCTCGGGGTGCTCACGCACGGCTTCACTGAAAGAACAGAAGATGATGCCGCGCTCGGCGAGCTCCTTCTTGAAGGTGGTCGCGACCGAGACGCTGTCGAAGACGGCGTCAACGGCGACACCGGAGAGGATCTTTTGCTCTTCGAGGGGAATGCCGAGTTTATCGAAGGTGCGAAGCAGCTCCGGGTCCACCTCGTCGAGGCTGGCGAGCTCCTTCTTCGGCTTGGGCGCCGAGTAGTAGCTGATGGCTTGGAAGTCCACCGGCGGGTAGCTTACCTTGGCCCACTTCGGCTCTCCCTGACCGGCCAGCTCGCACCAGCGGCGGTAGGCCTTCAGCCGCCACTGCAGCAAGAAGTCCGGCTCCTCCTTCTTGCTCGAGATGAGCCGGATCACGTCCTCGTTGAGTCCCGGCGGCGCGACGTCGCTCTCGATGTCACTAACGAAACCGTACTTGTAATCGGCGCTGCTCTCTACGGCCCGGCTCGCCTCTGTGGACTCGACCATCGTCAATCCCGCCTCCTGCCTTCAGGCCCGCTCTCGCGGGGAAAAGGGAGACGCCGGAACGTCCACGGACTTGCGAAGCTCGGTGAGCCAGTCGATGGTCTGGCATTCCTTGCGCGCCAGGTCGGCGAGCGTGATATCGTCGAGCGCGGTTTGTAGGAGATCGCTCAGCCAACGCCACAACGCCCTTATCGAACAGTCGGTGGTGTGCAGGCAGTCGCGCAGCTGGCCGGGGTGGGAGTCGCAGAACTCGTCGCTGAAGAACGAACCGCCGAGCACCCCCAGGGCCTGCCAGAGCGTTATGTCCTCGGCCGGCCTCGCCAGCCGGTAGCCCCCCGAAGCGCCGCGGGTGCTGGTTACCAAGCCCCCCTTTCGGAGCGCGCCCATGAGCTTGGCGACGTAGTCGGAGCTCAGGCCTTCGGCCTCGGCTATGTCCTGGATGCGGAGCGGGCCTTCCTCGCCCTCGCCGCGAACTAGCTGAGCGAGACAGCGAAGGCCGTATTCTTCTTGGGCAAACAGATGCATATGGACAAGGTATACAATCTATACTGATTAGTCAATATTAATTATTCGCGCTGGGCGGCGGCCGGTGTATAGTTCGTGCCCCTAATAGACGCCTCGATACAGATGAAGCTTAACTAATGGCGCAGTCAGTGCTGGCATGCGTCTTGACCCGGTCCTCGCGACTGGGCCCGCGGATCAGCCGCCGCTGGGAAAACGGGCCTTGATCTCCTTGTAACTCCGTCCCTGTTCGGCGGCACCCGAAACCGGCAGCCCGCGCGCCCGCCAGCCCTCGCAGACGAAGCCCCCGGCCCTGTCGGGCTCACCACCAAAACCGCCACGCATGTCCACGACCCCGGTGTACCCCGCCGCGGCCAAGGCCTCGGCGGCGCGCATCGAGCGCGCCCCGGACTTGCAACCCACGATCACCGGGTCGTCGGCACCGAAAGCGGAGTTGAAGACATTGAGGAAGTCCTTGTTGGGGGTCATCCCGCTACCCGGCGTGAAGTGCATGAAGGGGATGTTGTAGGCGCCCCTGGGGTGGCCCTGCTCGAATTCGGCTTCCGACCGCACATCGACGTAGGACCAGCCCTCTCCTATCAGCCGGGCCGCCTCGTCGGGCGTGACTCGTTTGACCGCCATGCCCGAAGCTTAATCGCTGCGGGCAAACAAGTGAAGCAGGGCTCATGTTGCACAGCGGGGGCCACTACAAGTAAATTGCGCGGATGCCACAAAGAAAAAAGCCCAAGACCGCGAGCCTAGCCAGCCGCGCCGACCGCTACCAGCTCTACCTCAGCGCCGTGCAGTCCCCCGAGTGCGACGTCGACTTCTTCAAGCGGGCCTACAGGGACGCCTACGGAGGCAAGCCCAGGGTGCTGCGCGAGGATTTCTGTGGCACCGCCGCCGTCTGTGCCGAATGGGTGGCCCGCGACCGCTCCAACCGGGCGATAGGCGTCGACCTCGACCCGGCACCGCTGGCCTGGGGCCGCGAGCATCTACTCTCCAAGCTCGAGCCCGAGCAGCGCGAGCGCGTGAGGCTGCTCGAGGCCGACGTAAGAAAGGCGAAGGCCGAAAAGGCCGACCTCCTCGCCGCCCAGAACTTCTCCTTCTGGATTTTCACCACTCGTGAGGAACTCCGCGATTACTTTCGCAGGGCGCGCTCCAACCTCAAGAGCCAGGGTCTGATGGTGCTCGACATGATGGGCGGCAGCGAGGTGCTCGAAGAGGACCGCGAGGACGTCCGTCGAGAGAAGGGCTTCACCTATATCTGGGAACAGCGACGATTCGACCCGATCAGCCATCGCTGCGAGTTTCGCATTCACTTCCGTTTTCGGGACGGCAGCGAAATGCGCCGCGCTTTCGTCTACAAGTGGCGGCTCTGGACCATGCCCGAGGTGCGCGAGTTGCTCGCCGAAGCGGGGTTCTCGCACTCCGAGGTCTACTGGGAAGGAACCGACGCCGACAGCGGAGAGGGCAACGGCGTATACCGCCGGCGCCGGCACGCGCCGGCCGAACCCGCCTGGGTGGCCTACCTCGTCGCGGTCAAGTGAGCCCTCGCCATCGCCGTCAGGCCGGGTCCCTCGAGGGCTCGCGGTCAGGCCGGAGCCGCCAGGCTCGAGAGCTCTTTTTTCCAGCCCCCGCGCTTGAAGCTCACGGCGAGCCACAGCGCGCGCGCCAGGTGATCAAAGATCAGCGCCGACCATATCCAGACGAGGTCGGCTTCGAACACGACCGCGAACAAGAAGGCCAGCGGCACCCGTAGGCCCCAGTTGCCGATGGCGGCGGCCACCAGGGGAGTCCAGGTGTCACCCGCACCGCGATGAGCGCCTCCTAGCGTGAAGTGAAGCTGCAGAACCGGCTGGGCTATGGCCAGACACAGCATGAAGGGTCCCAGCAAGGCGATGGTTTCCACGTCGTCGGTAAATACGGCCGCGAGCCAGTGACGTCCCAGTCCGCAGAGCAGGCCGAGGATGACCGCAACCACCAGGGCCAGGCGGGCGCCCCGCCACCCTATCCGCTGCGCGGCCTCTTCGTCACCGGCCCCTAGGGCCTGTCCCACCAGAGCCGCCACCGCTGCGGCAAAGCCGGTACCGGGAATCCAGGAAAACGACAGCAAGCGCACGCCGACGGTGTAGGCCGCGACGGCGACGGTGCCGTAGCGTCCGAGCACGGCAAAGTAGCTCAGCAGCGCGAGGTTGAGCATGATCCTTTCGGCGACCCCGGGCGCGGCTATGCGCACTACCTCGCCGAGTCGCCGCCTCGCGGCTCGAAAGTCCGCCCAGCTCAGAGCCAAGGGCGACGATGCCGCCATCCCCCGAGCCGCCAGCACGAAGAGCGCGAGCGCCACCAGCTGCGAAACCACGGTAGCCAGGCCCGCGCCGACCAGCTCGAGACGAGGCAGCCCAAACATCCCGAATATCAGTGCGAAGTTCAGAGCGACCTTCACTACGGTCACCACCAGCGCCACGCGCATGGCGGTCACCGTGTCGCGGTCCGCCCTGAGACCGTTCTCGAACATGAGAGCCAGCGACAGGAGTAGGGTCGAGCCCATCACCAGCCGGAGGAAGGGGAGCGTGAGCTCGATGACCCGCGGTTGCGCGCCCAGGACTTCCATAAGCGCCCTCGGGGCAACCAGCACCGCGGCCGTCACCAGCAGGGCCGTTCCCAGCGCCACCAGGAACGACGCGGCCAGCGCGGTCTTGGCAGCCTCTCTGTCGCCACCCCCCAGGGCCTTGGCCACCAGAGCCACACAGGCAAAACCGACGGCGAAGAGCGCCGACTGGCCCATGAAGAAAAACTGGGTGGCGTACCCCACGGCGGCGACGGCCTGGGGCCCCAGCCTGCCAACCATGGCGATGTCGATGAGACTCACCGCCGTGACCAAGAGCTGCGAGAGCATCACCGGCCACGACAGCTTCCAGATTTCTCCGCTGGTGCCGCTGCGGCTGTACCGGGCCCTCGCGGCACCGGGCTCGCCCGGCGCGGCGGCGGCGGCCAGAGTCGCCGACGGCAGGGAAGGCGCGGCTTCGGGATCGCCGAGGCGCCCGGCCGCCAGGTCCTGCTCGTCGTCTACGCCCCTGGCCCTCCCCGGGCCTCGGCATTTGTCGTCTGGCCGGGCCATGAAGCCGGCTAGCTTAACGGGCTTTCGCGGCCCAGGCGATCAGCGGCCGCAAAGGCTCTTGTGATTTAGGCTGTTTTGCCTAACTATAAGCGTTTAGCATGCCAAGAAACCTGTACGAAAAGATCTGGAATGCGCACCTCGTCCACGAAGAACCCGACCGGGACTCCATCGTCTACGTAGACCGGCACTACGTTCACGAGGTGACCTCGCCCCAGGCCTTTGAGGGGCTCCGTCTGGCCGAACGCAGCGTGCGCAGGCCCGAGCTCACCTTCGCAACCATGGACCACAACATCCCCACCACCGACCGGTCGCTCCCCATCGACGATCCGCTGTCGGCCAAGCAGATCGAGGTCCTCGACAAGAACTGCGGGGAGTTTGGAATCCAGTGCTTCGACATGCGGGATCCCAGAAACGGCATCGTGCACATAATCGGCCCCGAGCTGGGTCTGACCCAGCCAGGCCAGATCGTCGTTTGCGGAGACTCCCACACCTCTACCCACGGGGCCTTCGGGGCCCTGGCCTTCGGAGTGGGCACCAGCGAGGTGGAACACGTGCTGGCGACCCAGACCCTGTTGCAGCGAAAATCCAACACCATGGAGGTTCGCATCGAGGGTGAGATACCCCCGGGCGTCACCGCCAAGGACCTGGTACTCGCCCTCATCGGGCGCATCGGCACGGCCGGCGGCACCGGACACGTCATCGAGTACACGGGCTCGGCCATCAGGAGCCTGTCGATGGAAGGGCGCATGACAGTTTGCAACATGACCATAGAGGCGGGCGCGCGCGCCGGCCTCGTGTCAGTCGACGAGACCACCTGCGACTACCTCGTCGGACGCGAGTTCCTCCCGCCCGTCAGGGAGGAAGAACTGCGCCGGCGCTGGCTCGAGTGGGCCTCCGACGAGGGCTGTCGCTACGACGTCACCGTGATCATGGACGCGCGGGAGATCGAACCCCAGGTCACCTGGGGAACCTCGCCGGGAATGGTAGCCGCCGTCAGCGGGTCGGTCCCCGTCCTCGCCGACATCGCCGACCCCAACGATCGGGGATCCGCCGCGCGGGCGCTCGAGTACATGGACGTCGCGCAAGGACAGCCGATCACCGACATAACGATCAACAAGGTATTCATAGGCTCGTGTACCAACGGGCGCATCGAAGACCTTCGCGAAGCGGCCCGCGTCGCGCGCGGATACAAGGTGAGCCCGCGGCTCGATCAGGCTCTGGTTGTCCCGGGCTCTCAGCGTGTCAAGGAACAGGCCGAAGCCGAAGGGCTACGCGCCGTGTTCAAGGAGGCCGGCTTCGAGTGGAGGGAGTCGGGCTGTTCGATGTGCCTAGCGATGAACGCCGACGTGCTGAACGCCGGTGACAGGTGCGCCTCGACCTCCAACCGCAACTTCGAAGGGCGCCAGGGCAAGGGCGGCCGTACCCATCTGGTCAGCCCGGCGATGGCCGCCGCGGCGGCCGTCGAGGGCCACTTCACAGACGTGCGCGACTGGGAGTTTCGCTAGACCATGGAAAAGTTCACCAGACTCACCGCTATCGTGGCGCCCGTCGACGCGCAGCACGTCGATACCGACCAGATCATCGCCAAGCAGTTTCTGAAACGCACGGAACGCAGCGGTTACGGTGAGTTTCTCTTCTTCGACTGGCGCTACCTCGCCGACGGCAAGACCCTGAACCCCGACTTCGAGATGAACGCCGAGCGCTACGAGGGCGCCGGCATCCTCCTTAGCCGTGACAACTTCGGCTGTGGATCCTCGCGCGAACACGCGCCCTGGGCCCTGCACGACTACGGAATTCGCTGCATCATCGCGCCTTCGTTCGCCGATATCTTCTACAACAACTGTTTCAACAACGGCATGCTTCCTCTGGCCCTACCCACCGCCACCGTGGACGAGCTCTTCGTCGAGCTCCGCGCCCAACCCGGTTACGAACTCAGCGTGGATCTCGTGGCCCAGAAGGTCGTCAAGCCCGACGGCTCCGAGATCTCCTTCGAGATCGACGCCTTCCTCCGCGACCGGCTCTTGAACGGATGGGACCAGATCGGTCTCACGATGAGATACGAAGAGCGGATCACGGAGTTCGAGAAACAGCGCGGGATCGTCTGAGCGACGCCCTAGTCCGCTTACCTCGACGCAGGCTCCCGCACAGCGGCGCGCGCCCCCGAACGAGCGGTGGGGTGAGCGACGGGACTTGAACCCGCGACCACCGGAACCACAATCCGGGGCTCTACCAACTGAGCTACGCTCACCAGAAAGACCGCTCTCGCGCCGCAGGCGGGCAGCGCGGCCGGAGCGCGTGAAGGTACGAAAAACACCGGGTGGAGTCCAATCGCGAGACTGACCGCGGCGCTACCCAGACCGGCGTGGGGGCCGTGTGGAGCTAGCGACTCTCCGGAGCCATGAGCTCGATGAGTTGCTCGGCGGTCGCGAGCGCAAGAGTGCCCACACACTCGTCCGGAGGCAGACCGCCGCAGACTTCGAGCTGATCGACCGCAGCGGTCATACAGCTCTTCCTCAAGATGTCCGGGAGCTTGCCAAGCAAAGCGTCGCGCTTGCCCTTGAGGTCAGCGTTCTTACAGGTTGCTTTAACGCCGGGCTGGGCGGGATCGTTCGGCAGAGCGACCTTGCCGGCGTCACGGAGCTTCAGACACTTCGCCGCGTCGGCGACCAAGAAGCTCACGATCTTCGCGAAGTTGTCGCCCATGGCGTTTTGACAGGCCTGCTCCGCCGGGCCCAAGCCGGGCCCAGGGTTGCCGTATACCTGGGCGAGAGCGTCGCCGACTATGGCGCCGGCAAGGCAACCCAGGCAGTCGTCGACGGCGTCCCAGTTGCCGCAGGCTCCGTCGCCGGCCCCCGGGGCGGTATCACAGTCAGCGCTTTTCCTGCAGGCCTGCCCCACCGAACCGGCGGAGCAGGTGTTGGCGCAGACGCCGCTTCCCGCGTCTGCAACAGAATTACAGTCCGAGTGCCGGCTGCAGGAAACCCCGAGGTTGCCGCCCTGCACGCAGACCGGGGAGTCGAGCGCGACGTGCCCACAGGGCGCCGGGCAGCTCTTGTAAGCGAACTTGGCCGGGGAGCCGAAGGCCGCGCAGTCGCGGCTGATGGCAAAGTCCACGCCGAGTATCGCCGCGGCCACGTTGCCACCGGCGTCCGAAAGCGGTCCGACGCTGTTACAGTCGGCTACCAGGTCGCCGGCCATGACCCGCGCGTGGCAGTCGACCAGGGTGTTGAGCACCGAGGACGACAGCTTTCTGATCGCCCTGGCGAGCGCTTGTCTGCAGTCCCGTACTGCCGGGAAAGGCAACTGTTCCAGCGAGATCGGATCGACCACGACGTCGACGTCCTCTCCCACGCCGACGGGGAGAGAACCACTGGGCGGCAGGAAGGACGCGCCCACGCCCGAATTCTGAGACTGGACGTTGACCGGTGTTCTCTGGCTCGAGTCCTTGCCCCACTTCGGGCCCTTGCAGTCGTCGCCGGCCTTGCAGCAGATCTTGAGCGTGGGACCCTTCTTCACCTCACCGGTCTTCTTTTTCTCCTTGTAGATGAACTTGATCTTGCAGGAACGCTGATCTCCCGCACCGAGGTCACCGCAGAACTTCTTCGGAAGTTTGAGCTGGCCGTTGGATTTGGTGTAGACCGCGTCGACGTAGCTGGAGTCCGGGCAGCCCGAAGTCGGACAAGGTTCTTCTGAGTCTGGGTCGCAGGCCCACCAGGCCGGTATGCGCTCGGCGAAATCCTTGGCCGTTTCCGAAGGCAAGACCTGTACGGGACAGGACTCGTCGAGTATCGTCGCCCCGGTCTCGTCGACCAGCCTGAGCACGACGATATCCTGCGAAGCCTCGCCCGCAGCGCCGCCGAAGTTGAGGTTACGACAGTGCTCACTGCCCGCGCGGGCAACCGACGGGGGGCTCAGGAACAAGACGGCGAGCAGCAGCAAGAAGAGCATACGCATCACCGCCGCGTCGACGCGAATGGCTTGCCCCCCGATCGGGTAGGGGCGTTTTCCCTCGTATCGACCCGCAGACGGCGGTCTGCAAACTGTGCCGCTCGCTTCACCCATCTAGGAATCCTCCTGTCTTCGGCGGCCGCGCCCTCGCCCTCCCCGCCCCGGGCCCAAGCACCACCCCTAGGCGGCCGCGTACGCCCCTATTGCTAGTCCACCAACCTCGTTCTTGTCAACAGTGGAATTCGAGCTATCGCCGGCCCAGGGCCGGAGGGCGGGATCGAGGCATACTTTGGTCTTTCTAAGTCAGACACTTGCTGGCCAGCGCCGGTGGCTGGATCGGGCCAGACTCGAACAATTGGCGTTGACACTACCCCGCCCGGCGAGGTAAACGAGGGCCTAGCGGTGTTATCCGACTCTTACAGACAAGCCGCACCCTCTGTTTGCGTGCGCACGGCGCTCGCGGTGGTCGTGTTACTCGGCTCGAGCGGTGTACTGGTCACGGGGGTTCACGCCCAGGACTTTCAGTTCGTCGCCCTGGGTAACGGCACCAAGGACGCGGCCTGCATCGAAGCCGGACCCAACGGCGTGTTGGATTCTCTCCCGGTCCAGGGGGACGATCGTGAATTCGGCGGTCAGATTCTCACCGGCGACGACGGTGTCTGCGACACGCCGCTCGCCGGCGACGACGTCAACCACGAAAACGGCGTGGTCTTCGGCCAGGGCCTGCCCTTCGGCGACGTCATCGTCTCCGGCAGCCAGCTCGACAACAACGGCATCTGCGCGGACCCGATCGTGGCCCTGGGTGACGACGTCATCGAAACTCCGAGCGGGCAGAGCCTACCGCACATGGTCGCCGTTGGCCCCGGCGCAAACGGGAGCGTGGAGTCTACGCCTGCCGGCGACGACGTGGTCACCGGCCTGATCTGTCCAGGCGGCGACGGCTTTCAGTCCTCGCTCGACCCGGCCGACGATTTCCCCATTCAGAGCCAGCGCTGTCTGCAGCTCTGCACCAACTCGCTCTCCTGCATAGTCCCGGGAGACGACGGCCTGCTCCAAACCGTTGCCGATCCTCTCGACGTCCTCATCCCCTACGTGTCGAGTGGGTCTGACGGCATCGGAAACTCGACGGCGGCGGGCGACGACGTGCAGGTGATCGCCACGAACTTCGGTTTCGTCGGGACCGTGGGCTTCGAACGCACGGTGTGTGTAAACGCAGGTCTAAACGGCATAGCTGAAACCAGCGTGTGTGGTAACGGAATCGTCGACCTCGAGGAAAACGCGATTCCCGGTCCCGACTGCGAAGACGGCAACACCGTAGACGGGGACGGTTGCAGCGCGATATGTCAGCCCCAGCCGTTCTGCGGCGATGGAAACGTCGACCCCGGCGAAGAATGCGACGACGGCAACACCGTCAGCGGCGACGGTTGCAGCGCCCTCTGCGAGCTCGAGCCCTTTTGCGGCAACGGCGTCGTCGACCCCGGTGAAGAGTGCGACGACGGCAACACCGTCGGTGGTGACGGTTGCAGCGCGATCTGCGAGCTCGAGCCCTTTTGCGGCAACGGCGTCGTTGATCCCGGTGAAGAGTGCGATGACGGCAACACCCGTAACAACGACGCCTGTGTGGTCGGCTGCAAGAACGCGGATTGCGGCGACGGTTTCGTCTGGCGAGGGGTAGAGCAGTGCGAACCTCCGGGCACGCCTAGCTGTGACGCCAGCTGTCTCAAGATCGACCTGATACCTTGCGGCAACGAAGTCATCGACCCCGGAGAGGACTGCGACGACGGCAACGCCAGCAACAAAGACGACTGCACCAACAGCTGTGAAAACGCGCGCTGCGGTGACGGCTTCGTCCACAGCAAAGGTACCCCTCCCTTCGAGGAGTGTGACGACCACAACACCGCCCCCGGTGACGGATGCAACCCCAGCTGCGAGCTGGAGTGTGGGAACGGCGTGCTCGACGGCGTCTGCACGGAGGGCACCATCGGTGCCGCCTGCTCGGTCGGCGCAGACTGCGACAGTTCGCCCGGTTCCGGCGACGGCGTCTGCGTGGGCGAGACCTGCGATCCGGGAGCCGCGAACCTCTGCGTTCCGGGCCCCACGGTCTGCTCGAACGTCTGTCAGATAGCGAGCTGTGGAAACGGCGAAGTAGAGTGCGACGAGGAATGCGATCTGGGCCTGAGCAACGGCGTCAGTGGCAGCGGCTGCGCGGCCGACTGCACGCGAAACGTGGTCGGCAGGGCCGAGCTGAGGCGCCGCCGGGAATGCCTTAGCGCGTGGACCCTCGACTCGGCTCCGATGCCTCTGACAAGGCACCGGCAGGTCTGCCACGATGGCGATCCGACCTGCGACCTCGACACCATTGGCGGCCAGTGCACCTTCCACGTTGGAGTCTGTCTCAACCGGCCCGGCGTCCCGGGCTGTGACCCCGGCGGTCTGCTCTCTTGGGATCTGCGCAGGATCAACGTCACCGAGCCTCAAAAAGCCAGCGCGACCGAGAACCTCACGGCCGCCGTGGCCGGCCTCTCGAGTGGGACCCTCGGCGACTGTTCGAGTTTCCCCTGCGTCGAGGTCCCCGACCGTTGCCGAAGCGGCCTGCGGTTCAAGAGTTGCACCATACCCAACAACTTTGAATGCGACCTGACCTTCGGCGCGGCCAACGGGTTTTGCGACATCGGTACCGGCGTCCTGTTCTTTCCCCGTCTCGACCCGGCCGACCAGGGTGGAGACCAGCTTCTGCCGTGTACAGACGATGTCGACGTCGTCGTGCAGGCGGGCACCACGCTCCGCCTGAAGAGCTGGACCCGACGCGTGATAGGCCGTGGCGACCGCGACCGACTGCGTCTCATCTGCAAGCGATCCATTCCCTAGACCGCTCGCGTCTGGACGCGGGCCGGCTCGCGACTCCCGCGGCTCGCCTTTGCCCCGAACGGTTGCCCCGTCTCCGGCCATGTGACATTAACCGTTGCCGCGGGCAGCCGCAGCAACACCCAAACTCCCATGCCGGAACGAAAAGACAGCCCAGAACAAGCCGAGTTCCGCGCCCACTGCCGTAGCTGGCTGGCCGAGAACAGGCCCGAGCCTCCGGGCTTTCGGCTCCCCATGAACGCCATCGAAGTCATGACAGTCGAGCAGCGTGACTACCTGCAGGCCTGGCAGCGCGCTTGCTACGAGGCGGGCCTCATTGGTTGCGACTACCCCAAAGACTACGGCGGGGGTGGCAACTCCAACTTTCAGGCCATCGCCAACCAGGAACTGTCGCGTGCCAACGTACCTTCCCTGCTCAACGTGATCGGGCTCGGCATGGCTGGCCCGACCATCCTCAACCACGGCAGCGAGGAGCAGAAGAAGCGGTTTCTACCGCCGCTTCTTTCTTGCGAAGAGATATGGTGCCAGGGGTTCTCGGAACCCGGTGCCGGCAGCGACCTCGCTAACGTGCAGGCCATGGCCGTCCGCGAGGGCGACAACTGGGTGATCAATGGCCACAAGGTCTGGACCAGCCTCGCCCACTTCGCGAGTTGGATGATCATCCTCTGCCGCACCAGCAAGGAGCACAAGTACAAGGGGCTCACCTACTTCATCGTTCCCATAGCGGGGGCCGAGGGCGTGACCGTAAAACCCCTGATCAAGATGACCGGCGAGACCGGCTTCAACGAGGTGCTCTTCGAAGACCTGGTGATTTCGGACTCGCTACGCGTGGACGAGATCGGCAAGGGCTGGACCGTCGCCATGACGACTCTGCTCTACGAACGCGGTGCGGCCGAGGGCGCTGGAAGCGGTGGCGGCACCTCTCTGGAAGAGCGCGTGCAGGCGTTGGTGGAGCTCGCCAAGAACAGCAGGCGTGGATCGGGAACCGCGTGGGACGATCCGGTGATTCGGGACCGCGCGATGCAGCTGGCCATTCGCGCCGAGGGTTTTCGCCAGAGCATGCGCCGGTCAAGGGTCGAGCCACTCACCGATCACCCCATGCGTCTCAACCTGCAGGGCAAGGTCCTCTCCAGCGAGCTGCTCCAGGACATAGCGGCACTGGCGCTGGAAATCGAGGGCCTGGACTCTACCCTCTACCTCGGCGACGAGCGGGCACCGGATCGGGGGCAGTGGCCGCTGGCCTACCTCAACTCCTACGGCTTCACGATCGCCGCCGGTACCAGCGAAATCCAGCGCAACATCCTCGGGGAAAGGGTGCTAGATCTGCCGAAGTCGAAGTAGATGCAGTCGACCGAGACCATCACGAGGAAATAACCCGGACATGGCGCAACCCAAGAATTTTGGTTTCGGCCACGAAGAGCAGATGGTCAGGGATTCGCTGCGTAAGTTTCTCCGAGACAACGCCGGCGTGGAGAAGCTGCGCTCGCTGGTCGCCTCGGATCACGAAAAGGCCTACGAGGCCCAGACCCCACCCCTGGCTTGGGACGAGAAACTCTGGCGGGGGCTCGTGGATCTGGGGCTCAACGCACTCGCGGTTCCCGAGGTACATGGCGGCGCCGGAATGAAGATGGTCGCGGTCGCGGCGGTAGCCGAAGAAATAGGCAGATTCGCCCTGCCCTCGCCTCTGTCGGCTACCCTCATCGCGACCTCAGTACTTCGCCACTCGGAAGGAAAGGGCGCGGGCCGGCTCCTCTCCCGAATAGCCGGCGGCGCTTCGGCGGCGCTGGCCGTAACCAACTCCGAGGGTTCTTGGAACCCCGAAGATGCGGGTGTCGTCGCGACCGGCGCCGGCGGTGCAGAGACGGTCCTCAACGGCACGGCCTGCTTCGTGCAGGACGCCCGCAAGGCCGACTGCTTTGTCGTCTCGGCCCGCGGCGAGGACGGCGTCGGCCTCTACGCGGTGGACGCAGACACACCGGGCCTGAGCGTGCACCCGGATCACATCGTCGACCTCACCCGGGACCAGGCCCGGGTCGCCTTCGAGGCGGTCGAGCTGGGTACCAGCGACGTGATCGCGGCGGCGGGTGACGGCGTAGATGCCCTTGCGGCTGCCCTGCCCGAGATCCTGACGATCGTGGCGGCAGACATCTGCGGAGCGGCCGAATGGCAGCTTCAGACCACCGCCGAGTACGCGCGCACGCGCGTTCAGTTCGACAGGCCCCTGGCCTTCTTCCAGGCCGTCAAACACCCCATCGTCGACATGATGCTCGCGATCGACCGCGCTCGTTCGCTCGTCTACGCGGCTGCCTGCGCGATCGACAGCGACCCCGACGACGCCGAGCGTCTGGCCCGTATGGCCAAGTCGGCGGCTTCGGATACCGCCGCCTACTGCTCAGGCCGGTCGGTCCAGTTGCACGGAGGTATAGGTTTTACCTGGGAATGCGACCTTCACATCTATTTCAAGCGCCAGAAGCACAGCCAGGTTCTCTACGGCGACGCAGCCTGGCACCGAGCGCAGCTGGCCCTGAGGGCTTGATTCCGCCTGTTCTAGCGGCCTTTGCAGCAGCCTTTCGATTCCACTGGCTAAAGAATGCTATTATAGGACGCATGCCAAAAGCGTACCCGGCGGCTTCACGACGGGCGATCCGTACCACGGTCGCCCTTTCTCTTCTTTCTTTGGTGACGGTCGCGGCCTGCGGGCCGCCGAGTTCGGTGTTCGATCCCAACACCACGACCACCACGACCACGACGACCACCACGACCACGACGACCACCACGACCACCGGGTCGAGTGCGACCACGACCTTGACCACGACTACCGAGTCCAGCACGACGACGACTACGCTGGGGGCTACCACGACGCTCGCGCCCACTACCACGACGACCCTGGGAGCAACTACCACGACCACCGCTGGTCCTGCGACCTCGACCACGACCAGCTCGACTTCGAGCACGTCGTCATCGACGACGTCTACCACCTCTACCACCCTGCCGCTGGTTAACTACAACGTGACCTTTGGCATAACTACCGACGTGGGGCTGGTGGGCGGACTCGGGATGGACATCAGCTTCACGGGTGCTTCGGGCGACTTCGTGGGCGACGCTGGAGCGGTGAACTGTAGCACCTCGATTTCTTCTGCGCTGGCCCTCTTCAACAAGGTGAGTCCGGGCAACGTCAACGCCGGCTTCATCGACGCAACCGGCTTCGCCACCCCCGTAGACCTGGCGACCTGTCTATTCGCTTCCACCGAGGTGGTGTTGACGACGAGTTTCAACGTGGTGGTTTCCGAGGCCACCGATACGAGCCCCTCACCCATCGTGCCGACACCAACGGTGGTAGCCACCAGCGTCACGCCGGTACCATAACGTCATAGGATACGCCAGGCCGTATTTTGGTCGCGCTGAGGGCACCGTCGCTCATACCCCTACGTGGAGCGTGGCGCGCCAGGCAGGACTCGAACCTGCTACCCTCGGCTTAGAAGGCCGATGCTCTATCCGGATGAGCTACTGGCGCGCATGCCCCAGGCGACGATGGTCGGGGTGAGAGGATTTGAACCTCCGACTCCCTGCTCCCAAAGCAGGTGCGCTACCAGGCTGCGCCACACCCCGAAATCGTAACTGGTGATTCTTTCGCAGCCGTAGTCGTTTTACAACAAAGCCCGGCTACCAGAGCGCCGCGATCGCCGCCCGATCTACAACAGCCCCCTGGTCATCAGCTCGGCGAGCATCGCCCTGACCGCGGCCGCGCGGTGACTGCGCTGGTTTTTTTCGTCAGCGCTAGCCTGGCCAAAGGTACAGCCGAGATCATCACGAAAGAACAGAGCGTCGTATCCGAAACCATTGCTGCCCCGCTCTTCGTCGATGATGCTCCCCTCACAGCGGCCATGGGTGACGATCTCCTGGCCATCGGGAAACACCAACGCCAGTGCGCAGACGAACGCCGCCCGGCGGTCCGAATGGCCACGCAGCTCTTCTATGAGCTTGAGGTTGTTCGCGTGATCGTCACAGTCGGGCCCGCTGTAGCGGGCCGAGAGCACGCCCGGCGCCCCACCGAGGGCACGCACCTCCAGGCCCGAATCGTCGGCCATTACCGGCTCGTCAACGTTGTCGCCAATAGCACGGGCCTTCAGCAAAGCGTTGTCCTCGAAGGTCTCGCCGTCCTCCTCCACGTCCATACCGAGCCCCAGCTCCTCCGGCAGCGTCAGTTCGACGCCGCTGCCGCGGAACAACAGTCTGAAGTCCCCGAGTTTGCCACGGTTGGAGGTAGCGAGAACGACGCGCATGGCCCTGGACACCGTCAGCAAGGAGTTCAGGCCGCCAGTACCGCCTTCTGGACCACGATGAGTTCGTTGATCCCCTTCCACGCGAGTCCCGTAAGTTCATCGAGCACGGCCCTCGGGAACGGCTCCCCCTCAGCCGTTCCCTGAAGCTCGATGAAATCGCCCTCGGCGGTCATCACCACGTTCATGTCCACCTCGGCTCGAGAGTCTTCCTCATAGGGAAGGTCAAGACGCACCTCCCCGTCGACCACCCCGACACTCACCGCGGCGACGGCGGTTCTCACCGGGTCTCGTTCAATCTCTCCTCGCTCCCTGAGCCTGCGGCACGCCAAAGCAAACGCCACCCAGGCACCCGTGATCGAAGCCGTACGCGTACCGCCGTCCGCTTGGATGACGTCGCAGTCCAACCTCACGGTCTTCTCGCCCAGCGCACACATATCGACAACGCCCCTGACGCTTCGACCTATCAATCGTTGAATCTCCATCGTCCGACCACTGACCTTGCCTCGCACCGATTCCCTGTCGGTACGGGTGTCTGTGGCTCGGGGGATCATGCCGTACTCCGCCGTCACCCAGCCCCTCCCCTGGCCCTCGAGAAACCCGGGAACGCCATCTTCCACCGAAGCTGTACAGATTATCTTGGTGCAACCCACCTCGATCAACACCGACCCCTCGGCGGAACGTATGAAGTTCGGCGTGATCGTTACCGCTCTGAGTTCGTTGTTACCGCGTCCGTCTTCTCGATTGCTCATGGTTCTTCCCTCACTGGATGGGCACCACTAACACTTAATGGATTAGTAAAAAAGTACCGCCGCCGGCCGCGGCGCCCGCGGTTGGCCTCGCAGTTCTGCGAGACAACCAAGCACATGCATCAGCACACGACGAACGGATCGTGCGACCCTGCAGGCGAAGGCGACGAAGGCTACCATCCAACTTCTAAACCTCGCCGTTACGGGAACTTTTTGGTAGCGGCCTTGGAAACGCGGGTGTTACGTTTGTATCTATCGAGAGAGAGTTTTGACGTTCTCCCTTTACGTCGTGAACCGATCTCCCAGAACCGACTTACAACTGGCACCTATGAACGACAACGAAACCGTAATTATTGGCACCCACCCCTTGATGCAGAAGCTTCACCACCTGGTGAACAAGGTTGCACGTACCGACGTGACGGTTCTCATCTCGGGGGAAAGCGGTACCGGAAAAGAACTGGTCGCCGCTCGCCTGCACGAGCTCAGCCCTAGGGCGAACAAGCCCTTCGTGGCGGTCAACTGCGGCACGATTCCCGGAGACCTACTGGAGTCCGAGATGTTTGGCCACCAGAAGGGGTCGTTCACCGGCGCCGTCGGCCAGCGTCCCGGGATGTTCCAGCTCGCCCACGGCGGCACGATTTTCCTCGACGAGATAGGCGAGATGGCTCCCCTGCTTCAGGTAAAGCTGCTGCGCGTTCTCCAGGATAGAGAAATTCGGCCGGTGGGTGCGGACATGCCGTTCAAGGTTGACGTACGCGTTATCGCCGCAACCAACAAGGACCTGGCCAAGGAAGTAGAAGAAGGCCGCTTCCGCGAGGACCTCTACTACCGGCTACAGGTGATACCGATCACCATTCCACCCTTGCGCGAGCGCAGGTCGGATATTCCGATCCTCATCGAACACTTTCTGGAGAAGCAGAACAGCAACCGTCCCTACCCCGTTAGCATCTCCGAGGAAGCGATGGTGTTGCTGTGGGAATACGACTGGGCCGGCAACATACGCGAGCTCGAGAACACGATCGAACGCCTCGTCGTACTCGCCGACGCCCCGGTGGTAAAACCCGCGGACTTACCCAGCAACATATCGAGCTTTCTACCCGAGAAGCGCATTCCCCGGCCCAAGATGAGCGACGACGGACTCGATCTGAATTCCGTGGTCGAGGAATTTGAAAACCGGTTGATCGACGAGGCGTTGAGGCGCACCAACGGCAACAAGCAAGCTGCGGCAAAGCTCCTGGGACTGAAACGTACGACGCTCGTTGCCAAGCTCAGGCGCAAGCGCGGACCGGACTACCAAGCACCGCATAGTTACGCGTACTGAGGCGATCGGATATGGACAAAGATACCAAGCGTGAACCCGTAGTTCTGGTCGTTGATGACGACGAAGCGGCCATGGCCGCGGTGGTGAAACTCCTCGGCAGACGGGGTTTCCAGATGCTGACGGCTCCAAACGGCGTCGAGGGCCTCAAGATTCTCGAAGAGCACCGCGAGATAGACGTTATCGTGCTCGACGTCATGATGCCGCGCATGACCGGCCTAGAGGTCTGCGCGGAACTGAGAAAAAGACCCCATCTGATCGAGATACCGGTCATCCTGCTCACCGGCTGCGACGATCTCGAGACGCGTGTCGCCGGCATGAAACTCGGTATCAGCGAGTTTCTCTGCAAGCCGTTCTCGCACCTCGACCTCATAGACCGGATAAACTCGCAGCTCCACGCCCGAGCCATCGCCAAGGAAATCAGCGCCGTAGAACGCCGGCTCTGATCGCGTCGCGACGGCGCTTCCCCACCCGCTCAAGAGAGGCGAGCAATAATGCTGCGCCGGTAGCATCCGGAACCGCAGCTGTCTCAGCTCGCGAGAAAGTCCAGCAGCGCCCGGTTGACCTCTTCGGGTTTCTCCCGATGGACGAAGTGCCCGGCCCCCTTGACGAGCCGCGTGATGAGGCCCGAAGGAAACATCGACTCCATCCCCTCGAGCAATTCACCGGACAGACATCCATCGGATTCACCGTGCAAGTAGAGGGTGGGCACGTTGATGGGTACCATCCCCAGCGCCGCCTGTTCGTCGGCGAGTTCCGGCGACTGTAGCTCCGGTTGGTACATACAGCGGTAGTAGGCCAACGCCGCCTCGGCGACGCCGGGCTGGGCCAAGGTCGCGCGCACGCTGTCCATTTCCTCCTCGGGGAAATCCCAGCCCGGTGACCAGTCCCGCCAGAGCTTGCGCACGAAGACGTAGTCGTCGTGGGCGAGCGCGACATCCGCCAGCGGCAACTGGAAGAAAAACATGTACCACGAGCGCTTCTGCTGCTCGTAGTCTGTCGCGAAAGCGTTTAGCAGCGACGGACCGTATGGGACCGCCGCCGCGACCAACTTCTTCACCCGCTCGGGCCTAAACGCGGCCGCACCGTAGGCCGCCAGCGCGCCCCAGTCGTGGCCGAACACGACCGCGTCCTCCTCGCCCAGGGCTTCGATCAGCGCGACGACGTCGCGGCTGAGCGCGGCCGACTGGTAGACCCCATCCGGCGCCGCCGAGCTGGGCGCGTAGCCCCGCATGTAGGGCGCCACCACTCGGTAGCCTGCGGATACCAGCGGCGCGACCTGGTGTCGGAAGGAATGCGCGTTGTCGGGAAATCCGTGGAGACAGAGAACCAGGGGACCAACGCCCCAGCGGTAAGCGCTAAAGCGGATGCCGTTGGCTTCGAGTTCGACGGTTTCGGCGTTTCTCATCGTTCAGCCACCTCGTCCTCTCGCGGCCTCAGAGCGGGGTTGAGCCGCTCGTCGTTGTAGGCTTTGAACTGGCGGTACAGCTTGTAGCGTCGCCTTCCGCTGTGGCAGTCCTCGAGCAAGCGCTCGAGACAAAACAGCAAGTCTCCACGCTGCCGCTCGAGCACCTCCAGCTTCGAAGCGCACTCCGCCGCCAGCACCGGATCATCCTCGCGAGAAGCGTTTCGGCCCATGTGGAATATCTTCAACGCGAGTATCGACAGTCGGTCGATCATCATGCCCGCGGTCTCGGAGTGGAGGTCGGCGTCTGGATTGATGCGTTTCTCCAGGTCGGAAAGAATGCGTTCGTCGATGCGTTCGATTCGGTCGTTGCGCTTTTGATTCCAGGCGTCTATGTCGCGTTTGACGCCGGCGATGTAGGAATCGTCGACGTCGCGACGGCGGGCCTCGTCTTCGAAGTTCCACAAGCAAAAGTTGCAGTAGTGCTGCGCGATAATCAGCGATTCGAGATCTTTCTCGCTCTCCGCGTCGCCGGTTTCGTCGGCGGACCAGCGGGTCAGCGCCTCATCGTGCAGATTCTTCAGGTCGAGCGCCCAAGCCATCGCGGGTTGTTTATCACACAACGCTACGAATCACAGCACCGGCCGTCCGCGTTCGCCAGCTCTGCCTGGTGTCCAGACTCGCGACGGAGTAGGATGGCGGGGGCAGGGAGCCGGACACCATGGCGATGCTAGTTGCGTTGATAGGCGTATTGATCGCCGCAGTCGGATTGCTGTTCACGGCGAGACCGGAAGCGTTACGACTCGTGCTCGAATTCTACCAGCAGGGGAAGTGGCTCTACGCCGCCCTAGCGCAGCGCGTCGTCATGGGCGTCTTGCTGGTCGCCGCCGCTGACCGCTGCGCTCACCCCGGCCTGGTTCTCGTGATCGGGGCACTGGCGTTGGTGTCCGCTGCGATAGGCCTCTTTCTCGGCCTCGAACGGCTGCGCGCCCTCGCGGGGTGGTGGTCCCAACGGTCTACGGGAGTCGTCCGCTGCTGGGCCTTGTCGGCCACCGGCTTTGGAGTGCTTCTCGTATACGCGGCCGTCTGAGGGCTCTTGGCGAAGCCGCGCCAACCGTGTAATCAAAGACCTAGCCGCTAGCCGCCACCCGCCCCTCGACACCAGGGAGCTTCTCTCCAGGCCAGCGCTTGAGGACCCTCGAGAGGCCAAGAATGGTCGCGATAAAGCGCAACAAGCTGACCGAGCTATTCTGGAAGGTGCACGCCTGGTGTTACCGCGTGAGCGGCGGCCGTCTCGGTGCGACCGCGATGGGGATGCCGGTGCTGCTGCTGACCACCACCGGACGAAGAAGCGGCGAGCCGCGAACCGTGGCGTTGATGTACCTGCCTCGCGGAGACGACTGCGTGGTGATCGCCTCCAACGCCGGGGAACCGCGACACCCCGCGTGGTGGCTCAACCTCGAGCGGCAACCAGAAGCCGTCGTTCAAAGAGGCAGCCAGATCCGCAAGGTGCGAGCTCGAGAAGCCCTCGGAGAGGAACGCGAGGGCCTGTGGGCGGAGGTCATCGGCATCGAGTCCAGCTACACGACCTACGAGGGCCGCACCAGCCGGCGAATCCCGGTGGTGGTGTTGGAGCCGGTGTAAGCGGTGCCCCGGTCCGCCGAGCCGAACTGTGTCCGTCGCCCCGGCGTCGAAGGAGGAGTTGACATGAACGCGAGATCCCCCTGGGAATACATAGGCGGCGTACTTCTCCTGGCCTCGGTCCTCTGGGTCCTGAACGGCGAGTGGCAACTCGCGCTGCTGTGCGGTGTCGGGGGATCGGCCTGCGTCTGGGCGGGCTACAGGCAGTACCAGCGTCGCCAGCAGCCGAAGCCTTAGGCTCGCAGGCTGGCGCCTGGATGGCGAGGAGCACCGAGTGATGGGATCCGAAACCGCGATACTGGTCGAAGGGTTGGCCTTCGCGGAGGGACCGCGCTGGCGTGAAGGCAAGCTCTGGTTTTCGGACATGCACGCCCGGCGTGTGATGACGGTCGATCTGGCAGGCAACACCGAAGCGTTGCTGGAGGTCCCACAGCAACCGTCGGGCCTTGGCTGGTCGCCCGACGGCCGTCTCCTGGTCGTGTCCATGGTCGACCGCCGCTTGCTGCGCCTGGAGGCGACGGGCCTCGAAGAGCTGGCCGATCTTGGCGAACTCGCCTCCTACCACTGCAACGACATGGTAGTCGATCAGAATGGACGGGCCTACGTGGGCAACTTCGGATTCGACCTCAGCGAGGAAGGCGCCTTCGCGCCCGCGGAAATCATCCTCGTGGAGCCCGAGGGGAAGGCACGCGTGGTCGCCGACGAGCTGGCCTTTCCCAACGGCACGGTGATCACTCCCGACGGCCGGACCCTCATTGTCGCGGAAACCTACGGCGCGCGACTCACGGCCTTCGACGTCGGCGATGACGGAAGTCTCGCCAACCGCCGCGTCTGGGCGGCCATCGACGGGACCGCCCCGGACGGGATCTGCCTGGACGCCGACGGGGCCGTGTGGGTGGCATCGCCGCTGAGCGACGAGGTACTGCGCGTCCACGAAGGGAGCGAAGTCACCGACCGCGTTCACCCCAGCAGGCATCCCTACGCGTGTATGCTCGGTGGCGATGATCGCCGCACCTTGTTCATCTGTACCGCCGAGACCCACGACCCGGTACAAGCACGAGCCAAGCTGAGCGGCAGAATCGAAACCGTTGAGGTTACGGTAGCCGGCGCGGGACTCCCGTAGCGCAATCGCTGCCGATGGGCGCGATGGAACCTATCATAAGACCAGCGATCCGCTCCGACCTCTCCGCGCTGGTGCGTATCTACAACCACTACATCGTCAACACCCCCGCGACCTTCGATACCGAGCCCTACTCGGCGAAAGAGCGCGAAGACTGGTGGTCGGGGTTTCGCGGAAATGGCCCCCACCGCCTCTTTGTCGCTTGCTGGGGCGACAGCGTCGTCGGCTACGCGTCGAGCTCGAGTTTCCGCCCAAAGACCGCCTACCGTAGCTCGGTAGAAACCACGGTATACCTGGATCCCGACTTCACGGGCCGCGGCATCGGACGCTTGCTCTACGAGACGCTCTTCGATGCCCTCGTCGGCGAAGCCCTGCACCGCGCGTACGCTGGCATTGCGCTGCCCAATGAGGCATCGGTAGCACTGCACCGGAGGCTGGGTTTCGAGCACATAGGAACCTTCAGAGAGGCGGGGTACAAGTTCGGGAACTATTGGGATGTCGCCTGGTACGAAAAAGCGCTCGGCTGAGGGTAGCGCTGGCGGTGAGAACGCAGACCTTGAGCTCTGTGGGCCCGGGATGCGCGCTCAGCTGGTCCACCTAGACGAAGCCCTCGCTCGCGGCATGCCGCGGGCGGCCCCGCCCAACGAGCCGAGTCCTGCATCGCGTCTATCGCGCCGGCCCTGGAGCTGGTCGACTACTCGAAGTCCTGGGAAGGCATAACCGCGAGCCGCGACGCGACCTCCGTCCCCTCCCCCTTGGCGAGCTGGTCGCGTTCGTCGCAGACACCCTGGGCGATTACGGGCAGGGGCTCGAGGCCGGCGACCTCATAATGTCTGGCTCTTTCATCGACCCCTTTCCGCTGAACCCGGGTGCGACGGCAAACGCCGACTTCGCCGGACTGGGGTCGGTATCGGTGACGCTTTCCGGATCCTGAGAAGGCCGGAACGCGAACACCGCGCCCCTGGTGACGACTCGGTTCTTCCCTGATATTCTTTACGTAGATGAGGAAAATCCTGGTCTTCCAGCACGTCGCTTTCGAAATACTCGGCACCTTGAACCCCCTGCTCAAGAACTCGGGCTTTCGTATCCGCTACGTAAACTTCGACCGCGATCCACAGGCGCGCCCCGATCTGGAAGGCTACAACGGCCTGGTGGTGCTGGGCGGTCCGATGAACGTAGACCAAGTCGACCTCTACCCCCACCTCGCCACGGAGATCGAACTCATCGAGAAGGCGCTGGAGATGGACATTCCTGTGCTCGGGATCTGTCTTGGCGCTCAGCTCATCGCCCGGGCCCTGGGCGCCGAGGTCAGGCCCAATGAAGAAAAAGAGATAGGCTGGTACGAGGTCTCACCCACCCCTGCGGGCCGCAGCGACGCGCTAATCGGCTGCTTCGGAGAAACCGAAAGGATCTTTCAGTGGCACGGAGATACCTTCGACATCCCCTCGCAGGCCGTCGCTCTTGCGTCGTCGCCGACCTGCGCGAACCAGGCCTTCCGCTTCGGCGACAGGGTCTACGGCTTGCAGTTTCATCTCGAGGTCGACGAGGCTCTGGTCGAGCGCTGGCTACGGGTCCCCATACACAGGGAAGAAATCGCAGCACTCGGCGGCAAGGTCGATCCCGAAAACATAAGGCGGGAGACGGCGCTGCGCATAGAGGAACTCAAAGGTCTGAGCAACAGGACCTTTCACGAGTTCGTCAAGCTGTTCGGGATCCAGCGCCGGCACCGCATACTCGAGTCGAGGTAGGGCGGAGCCTGGTTCCAGGCGCGGCCCTCGCGCGGCGGCGAGAGGCCAGTGCTCAGACCGGCCTCACACCTTCACCCACACGCTCTTGGTCTGGGTATAGAGTTCGAGGGCGTTGTCGCCCATCTCGCGGCCGTAACCGCTCTGCTTGTAGCCTCCGAAGGGAGAGGCGGCGTCGAAGGTGTTGTAACAGTTGACCCATACCGTCCCGGCCTTCAGGGCCGCGGCGACCCGGTGGGCCTTGGCCACATCCCTGGTCCAAACGGCCGCGGCGAGGCCGTAGCTGCTGCTGTTTCCGCGCGCCACTACCTCGTCGAGGTCCTCGAAGGTCAGCGTCGATACCACCGGCCCGAATATTTCTTCCTGGGCGATCTTCATCTCGTCCCTGACGGCGTCGAAAACGGTGGGCTTGACGAAATAGCCCTTGTCGGCCGCCCTGCCGCCGCCGGCGAGCAGCTCCGCACCCGCCTCCTTACCGGCTTCTATGTAAGCCAGTATCTTCTCGAACTGTTCCTCGCTGACCTGCGCGCCCATGTTGGTGTCGTCAGCCAGCGGATCGCCGACCTTGACGCTCTCGGCGTGAGTGGTCAGGGCGTCGAGGAAGTCGTCGTGGATGCTTCGCTCGAGGAAGAGACGGGATCCTGCGCAGCAGACCTCCCCCTGGTTGAAAAAGATCCCGCTGAGCGCGCCGCTGACGGCCGCCTCTATGTCGGCGTCGGCGAATACGATGTTGGGGGACTTGCCACCGAGCTCTAGCGAGACCCGTTTGAGGTTTCCGGCGGCCGCCTCGTGGATTATCCTCCCCACCTCGGTGGAGCCCGTGAAGGCGATCTTGTCCACGCCGGGGTGCTCCGCCAGGGCCGCGCCCGCGGTGGGCCCGTAACCGGGAACGATGTTGACCACCCCCTCGGGAATGCCGGCCTCGAGGACGAGTTCGCCGAGGCGCAGGGCACTGAGCGGCGTCTGCTCGGCGGGCTTGAGTATCACCGTGTTGCCGCAGGCCAGAGCCGGAGCGAGCTTCCAGGCCGCCATCAACAGGGGAAAGTTCCAGGGAATTATCTGACCGCAGACACCGACCGGCTCGCGACGGGTGTAGTTGAAATAGTCGCCGCTGACCGGGATCACCTTGCCGTGGATCTTGTCCGCCCAACCGCCAAAGTACTCGAAGTTCTCGACGGTCTGGGGGAGGTCCACGTTGTAGGTCTCGCTAATCGGTTTGCCGTTATCGAGCGTCTCGAGGGTGGCCAACTCCTGGCGCTGCTGGTCCACGAGCGCGGCCAGCCTGAACAGCAGGCGCCCACGATCGCGGGCAGACATCCTCGCCCAGGGACCGTTTTCCAGGGCCTCGCGAGCCGCCGCGACGGCCCTGTCCACGTCCGCCTTGTCGCCTTCCTGTACCGAGGTGAGCACCTCCTCGGTGGCGGGGTTGACGGTGTCAAAGGTCTTGCCCGACTGCGAGTCCACCCACTCCCCGTTGATGAGCAGTCGGCCAGGCGCGATGATGTTGGATAGATCCGTGGCTGCAAGCATGCCCCTTTTCTCCTTTGCCCCCCAGCCGGCCGCGAACAGCCGCGGCCCGATCGATAGAAAGCGTCCGTATCCTAGGACCAACCCCCACCTTGCGTCAAGGAAGGATGGGTTCTCGTTTGCCAGCGCGGGCCAAGAACCGATTTGGGGCGGAAAACAAGGTCCCGCTGCTGCGGTTGCGGCGTCTTCGGCCAACGCTTCGATACGACTGGGGCTCGCACCGGATCGGAGTTCCAGGTCAATACCTTTACGACGGCAAACCAAGGACCCATCGTTCCGACTGCCCCGGGGCCGGCGCCGCTTGGCTTCAGTCGCGCAAGAGGTACCGCGCAGCTTCGAGCGCTTCGGCGACCGTTACCTCGGTGGTAACCTCCAGGGGCTGGCGGCGCGTGCTCTCCCCTTCACGGTAGTAGCGCTCCACCCTCAGCACCCGGGAGCGCACGTGGGGCAGCGGGGCGACCGTACGCGGGGGTTTGGGACCTGTGAACACCGCTGAAGGGACGCCCTGGAGCCAGCACATGTGCTGGGCGGCGGTGTCGGCACCGAGGTAAGCACGAAACAACGACGTCAGCGCGAGCATCTCCTGCAAGCTGGTCGCGGGGGCGAGGCGCTGCGACGCGCCGCAGGCCTCGGCCAGCTCCCACGTGAACTCCCGCTCGTCGGGGCCCCACAGAATCATCGACGAGATGCCCTCGGCTTCGAGGGCGGCTATCAGCTGCACCCACTTCTCCGCCGGCCAGCGCTCGCGGCTACGCACGGCGCTGCATCCCGGGTAGAGCGCGACGGCCGGCCTGCCCGCCTCCTCATAGACGGCTGTAGCGACTTCTAGCGCCGAGGCGTCGACGTGTATACCCATGTCGCCGGGGTCCGGGGCGGTGTTCAGTCCCAGAGGAGCGAGGAGGTGAAGGAATCTAAGGACACGATTTTCCCAGCGATCCATAAGGGTTACGTGCTGATTCATAAACCAATGGTTTAGCTCCGTAGAATCGCCTTTCGCGTAGCCCACCCTCAGCGGGGCGCCGCTCAGCCACGACACCAGACCGCTCTTGAAACGGCCGTGAAAGTCCAGAACCAGGTCGTAGGATGCCGAACGCAGCTCGCGAGAGAAGCGGAGTATCTCGGCGATCGCCCTGTGACCGCCGGCGTTGAGAGCGCTGCGACGGAGTACGTGGAAGCTATCGACGTCCGGATGGCCGGCTAGAAGCGGGTACACGCGATCTTCCACCGCCCAGCCCAGCGTCGCCTCGGGCCTGCTACGTCGCAGACGCCTCAGCGCCGGGCACACCCGCAGGCAATCGCCAATCGCTCCCAGCCTGACGACGAGTATCCGTGCACCGGGCTTGTAGAGGCCGTAGTCATCCATGAGCCCCGCTCCCTATATCACGGATGTTAGCAAGCGCGATGCAACGGCGCACCACGGCTCTCTATGCGCTCGGCGTCATTGAAGCGCGCGAGGCAGCGGCGCTAAGCCTCGTCGCGTAGGAAGGGAAATGAGCCCGCTCCTGCACGGAGGCACAGCGATGACCATAGAATACAGATCCACGGGGTTTCGGGACCGGGGCGCGAGGGCCGTCGCCCTCGTGGTCCTGTCCGCGTGCTTGTGCTTGGTCCTGGCCCACCCGGCCGCCGGCCACAGCCGCGCACGGGGCTCGGGCCTGGAGTGGGCCCCGGACGTGGCCCCCAGGCTGCGGCTGCTCGAGGAGCACGGCCGGGCGGCCACCCGGCTCCCCAGGCCTGGTCTCGACGAGCCGCCAGCCGAACAGCCGGACCGAACCCCTGGCCCCGGCGGCCCTGGCGAGGCGGCTCCAGGCAACCCGGCGGTCGGGAAAAGCGAGTGAAACCCGTCTCGGCGGCAGCCGCGGTGCTCGGCCCGACCCTTCTCGCCTTCGCCCTGGCGGGCGTGGCCGGGGCGCAGGAACAGCCCATTCTCCCTGTCATTGGTTCGGCCCCAGGATCGCAGACCGGAGACGGCGGCGTCTTCACCGGGCTCGCCAGCACCCCGGAGGCCAAGCTCTTCACGGGCACAGCCACGACCAGCGTCAGGCTCGAGCTTCCTCCTGGACGACGGGCCATGACCCCCCAGCTCGCGCTCGTCTACTCGAGCAGAGGCGGCGCCAGCGGTTACGGCTACGGCTGGGACATCCCCATTCCAAGGGTCAGCCGTTCGACGAGATACGGCGTACCCCACTACGACGACAACGACCTTTTCGTCATCGACATGCCGAGCGGGCGCGTCGAACTCGATCCGGTCCCGGGCACAACGCGTTACAGGGCGCGAGTCGAAGGGGCCTTCCTCAGGGTCGGCTTCGACCGTTCGGCCAACTACTGGAAGGTAATCGACAAGAGCGGCACCACCCTCACCTTCGGGCCCAGTCCCGAATCCCGGCTCGGGCCCGACGTCCACGCCCCCGATCGGACCTACGCATGGCTGCTCCACCGTTGCGAGGACAGCTTCGGCAACACCATCGACTACCGCTACCTCGGCGCATCCGCCGGCGACGCTTCGTCGGGACTACCGCTTCGAATTAGCTGGGGGGGCAACAGCCGCGCCTCGCTGCCGCACTTCCTCTCCGTCGAGTTCTCGTGGGCGACGCGGCCCTACCCCAGCGTCCCGGCCTCTTCGTTCTCCGCTGGCTTCAGGGTCGAACAGCGTTACCTGCTCGACCTCATCACCAGCTACGCCGATGGGAGCCCGGTGCGCAGCTACAGACTCAGCCACGACGTCGAGCCGGCGTCCGGCATCAGCCGGCTCGTTGGCGTCACGGTGACCGGGTACGGCGCAGACCGTGGCCTCGATGTGACCCTGCCGAGCACGGTATTCGAGTACGCGCCGGCTCTGCAACTCGGGTGGCCACTGGGGTCACCAGCCGCCAGAGGCTCCCACGCCATCCGTTTCCCCTCACCCGGACCACTACACGACAGCGGGGGCCGCACCGTCTACCACGACACACTCGACATCAACGGCGACGCGCTGATCGACTACGTGGACGCGTCCTCCGATCCGCCGTCGGTTCGCCTGGGCAACGGGTCGGGCTTTTCCGGTCCGGTCGAATGGTCCTGGCCCGGCCAAGCGCGCTTCCTGCGCCACACCGACGAGGGCAACAACCTCGAGGTAAACGTCTTCGACGTCGACGGCGACAGGCTGCCGGATCTCGTCGACGCCCGGGAGTTCTACGATCCCGACTTCGACTGTTACGCCGGCAACGACCACCTCTGGTGCGTATACCTCAACAACGGACGGGGCTTCGAAGCGACCCCGCTGGCCTGGCCCGCACCGGAGAACAACATTCGTTTCGCCGACGACGGGGGCGCCAGCGTTTTCGTCGACGTCGTCGACCTCAACGGTGACGGCTTGCCCGACTGGGCCTACTCTCGCTCCAGGTCCGACGCCTCGCCCTTCTGGCGGGTCCACTGGAACAACGGCAGCGGGTTCGATGAAGGCCCCAGCGACTTTCGGGCGCCGACCAACCTCGTGACCTGGATACGAACGTCGCGAGAAGGCGCGCTGACAGTCCAGCGTACCGTCCAGGGCCTCGCCGACATGAACGCCGACGGCCTGCCCGACCTCGTGGTGGCCGACCCGGATCCGCTGCAGTCCTTGGCCCAGCGAAGATCCGAAGACCACTGGCAGGTCTACCTCAACACCGGCAGCGGCTTCAGCGCCCAGCCGACGGCCTGGAGAGTCGAAGGCGACTCCGCGCTCGAGCTGCCAAACTACCTGAGCCGCTCTGTGGTCTACGGCCACGAGTCGTCTACCACTGACGAGCTGCTGGACCTGAGCGGAGACGGGCGCCCCGACTTGCTGCTCTTCCCCACCGTAGAGGAACTCGATGGCTACGCCTGCGAGCAAGACGCCTGCACGTTTCCCGAGCTTCCCCAGAGTCCACCGGCCTGTTGCCTCAATCACCTCTTGCTGGTCAATACCGGCTCTTCTTTTTCCCTTCCCGAGGGCCTACCGATGTGGTCGGGACACCTGCGTTCCGATTCGGAGTCGAGCAACCCTTCGTTGCCGACGAGGAAGGAGTTCGACCTCTTCGATTTCGACGGTGACGGGCTCGTCGACCTCGTCGAACGCCACGAAGAAGCCGGCCAGTCGATCTGGCAGGTCTTTCCCAACCCCGCCTCACCGCGTGCGAGTGGATCACCCACGCCCGCGCATCGGCGTTACAGGCCCAACCTCCTCCTCGCCATGATGAACGGCGTCGGTGCCGAGACCCACCTCAGCTACGCACCGCTCTCCCTGCTCGGCGGCGGTCCCCTGCCCTTCGCCTACTGGGTGGTCGACCGGCGCGGGATCTACGACGGTCTGAGTTCCGCACCCGCAACGGTCACGAACTACCTATACTCCGGCGCTTACTACGCGGCCAAGCAACGGGAATTCCGCGGCTTCGCGATGGTGTGGGCGGCCGACGCGCTCGGCCGCACCAACGTGCGGATGTATCATCAGGACTACAGGCGCAAGGGCCTGCTCCGGAGCCACTCGGTACTCGGAAACCCGGGCTGCTCCGCGAGCGACCCACTCGACCGCGACGACCCCTGTAGCCCCTGGAACCACCTGTTGCGCGAGGACCTCAACCTCTGGCCGCCGCAGGGGCCGGCGCTGCTGCAGGCCAGGGTCTCCACGCCCTGGCACAACGGCGTCCCCATGGAGGACTACGCCAAGAGACTCGACTTCGAGTACGACGCATACGGCAACGTCACCAGAGAAACCGTGTCCTCCCCCTCGGCGACCACAGTCGTCACCGAGACGGCCTACGCCTACTCCGTCAGTGACTCCCCATCGGGCATGCCCGATCTCTACGTGGTCGACCGGGTACGCAGCACTTCCACCCGGGATCCGTCGGGGCCCTTGGCCGAGAAACGTTTCGCCTACTCGCGTTTCTCTCGGGGCGGAGCGCTGACCGAGGCCTCGAGCTGCATGAGCTGGTCCGGGAACGGCGCCTGCCAGCGCTGGTCGAGCGTCCGTTACAAGGTGGACAAGCTGGGAAACGTCCAGAACACGATCTCGCCCACCGGCACCCCGACGAGACTCGCCTACGACGATCACGGCCTCTACGTCGTAGAAACCACCACCGCTCGCCGTAGCAGCCTTCTGGTCACCAGCCTCGCGACCGGTAAGCCGGAACTCGTGCTCGATCCCAACGGCGCGTCCAGCGGCACCGTCTACGACGGCGTGGGACGTCCCCTCGTGGAATGGAGCCCACCCTTCGACGCCGATAATCCGGAGCGCTGGACCAGCTACGTGGAGGCCGCCGAGGGGCGACCGGGTCACATCAGAACCGACAGAGCCGGGCGCCCCACCACGGTGACCTTCTTTGATGGTCTCGGGCGCAAGGTCGCCACCAAGACTCGCCGTGAAACCGCCGACGGCGTCAAGACCATAGTCAGCGGTCTGAAGCACTACGACAGCAGCGGTCTGGTGATCGGCACCGCCATGCCCTTTGAAAGCCCCTCCGATGATCTCGAGACGCTGGCGGCGACCTGGACAGATGCTCCGGCGAAGGTGACCTACGGCTACGACGCCCAGGGCCGGCTCGTGGAACAGCGCATGCCGGACGGGAGCGTCGCCCGCTTCGACACCAGCACGCCCTTTGTTACCGTAACCAGCGACTACAACCTCAACGCCGGAGAACCCGGTGTGGCAACGATCGAGTTCCACGACGCCATGAACCGGGTCTGGAAAAGGCAGCTCTGCTCCCAGCCACCTTCGCCACAGGCCCCCTACGACTGTCCTCCGGGGGCGGCCCTGTCGTCAACGAGCTACGCCTACGACGGGCTCGACCGTCTTACCTCGATCGTCGTGGCCGCCGACAGCGCCGCCCCCTCGGAGACCGTCACCGTGTACGACGGCCTCGGCAACCGGGTGCGCGTGGCCTCGGACAACCGTGGCAGCTGGAGCTACGAATACGACGCCGCCGGCCTCCTGGTAAAAGGGAGCGGTCCCGGTGGCGCCACCGTGCTGAACTCCTACAACAAGACCGGCCAGCTGCGGCGGCAGAAAACCCGGCAGACCCGTAGCACCTACCGATACCACCGCCGCCCACCGGCGATCGGCCTGCTCCGGCGCGTGAGGACAAAATCCGGTTCCAGCAGCGTTCGCAAGGACTTCGACTACGGCTACGGTGGCCGTCTGACCGCTGAACACTACCGCATCAAGGTCGCTGGCGGGCGCTCGGTGAGCTACGGGTTTACCTACGACTACGATTCCTCTGGCCGCCGAACGGCAATTGGCTATCCGGGACAAAGGGCCGGCCAGTTTCAAACCGTCCACAGCTCCTACAACGCGTCGGGTTTACCCGACGCCCTGTGGACAACCGAAAACGGTTCGGTGACCTCCATCATCGACAAGGTCGATTACGACATCTACGACCAGCCGGTACGGATAGACTACGCAAACGGTGTCAGCGACCTGCGCGCTTACTCCTCGATCGCGAGCAGGCACCAGCTTCGTTGCATGAGAACCGCGACCGCAGATTCAACCGGCGGGGCCTGTGACCCCGAACCCGGCGATCTGATGGCTCTGGGCGTCAGCCGCCGCGACCACTCGGGAAGGATTTCGCAAATCGAAGACGCGCTCAATCCCCCGGGAACCGCCCTCAGCAACGCCCACGGTTACAGCCGAGACAGCCTCGGCCGAATAACGACGGCGGCTCACGGCTGGGGACAGATCGAGCGCTTCGAATACGACGCCGCCGGACGCATGACCACAAACAACGGAAGGGTCTTCGTCTACGGCTCGGGCAGACCCCAGTTGCCGGGTTCTTTGGGAAACCTGGCCATGGACCACGACGCGGCCGGCAACCTGACCCGTAGGGGCGACTCGAGCTACGGCTGGGATGACCTCGGCCGCCTCCGGGAAGTGGCCGAAGGCGGAACGCCCAGCCAGATCTACCACTACGACGAAGGTCTCACCCGAGTCGCCGCTCTTGATCTGCACAGCGGAAAACGAACGCTGTACCTGGGCGGCTACCTCGAACTACAAGGCGCCGCGCTGGTGCGCCACTACTACCTCGGGACCCGCCTGGTGGCTTCCCAGCTGACCACTTCGGCCCCACAAGGCCATTCCGGCGGTGCCGGTCACGCTTCGCCCCCGCGGCGCTCCGGAGACGGATCGATGGAGGCCGCGCTGTTTTCTGCCGCTGTCTTCGCCACCCTGCTGTTACCGATCCTCTACCTCACCGCCAGGGCCGGGGCTCCGAAGTCCGTCGCCCTCGTCACGGTCGTCGTTTTTGCAACGGCTAGCCTCCCCCTGCCCGCCGCCTGTCCCCGAGCTCTGGCGCTCGGACGCGCGACGTCCGACCCGCCCACTACCGCGACCACGCTCTACTACCACCCCGACCACCTCGGATCGACCGCCACGGTCACCAACGACGAGGGGCTGGCTGTTGAACACATACGCTACGCGACCTTCGGAGCAGTGGTGGGCGTCTTCGACGCCGCTGGCGAGCGCCTCGACAGCCCCAGCTCACAGACCGGATTCGCCGGCCACGGGATCGCCGACTCCAGCAAACTCCAGTACTTCGGTTCGCGCTACTACGACCCGGACTCGGCGATGTTCATCAGCCCCGATCCGCAAGCCCAGTTCGCCTCGCCTTATCTCTACGGAGGAGGAGACCCGGCGACCGGCATCGACGGCGACGGTGAGTGGTTCCTGCCGGCGCTGCTCGCCCTGTTGCCCGAGATGCTCTGGAGCGCCGCCTTGAGCGGGCTGATTTCAGGCCTCGCAGCGGTGGTGCAGGGCTCCGATATAACGAGCGCGATGGGCTACGGCTTCGTGGGCGGTGCGATGGGTGCTGGCCTGGGCAGCCTGCTGGGGTCGCTCAACGTCCTCGTCAACGTAGAACTCCTCGGAATTCCCGCTGGGGCCGCGGACGCCGCGGCCGCCATGCGCGCGGTGGCCGAGCGGGCCACCTTCACGACCGTGATCTCCCACGCCGCCGCCTCCGTCGGTCAGGCCGCCGGCCTCGACTCGGACTGGGTGACGGCGATCGCGGTCGGAACCGCGTTGTTGGGGTCCTACGCCTACGACAACTTCTTCGCCGGCGATCCTCGTACAGCCGCTTCCCTGAGCGAACGCGGGGCCCTCGTGAAAGCCAACGGCGCCAAGGCTCTGGATCAGGTCGCCACCACGGCGACCCACGCCAACGTGACCGTGGAGGCCGGTGGTAGCCTGAGCCTGGCGAGGGCGGTAAAAGAGGTCGATGGAATAGGTAGCGCCGACAGGCTCTGGCGAATGCTCAACAACCAGCGTCACTTTGGCAGCCTCAGCCCGACGCGTTACGCGGAACTCTACGACGAGCTCAAACAGACGGTGTTCCGCAGCACCGACGTCATGGCCAAGACCATTCACTACGCTCAGGACTACCTGACCCTGGGGCACATGGTACCGGGAACATCGGTGTTCGTCGGGCCCGTGGGCGCCCCCATACGCTTTGCCATCCACCAGCTCTTCGGCGGGGAGGTCGCGCTGAGGCAGGCACAGCTGCGGATCACACGATGGTTGCTGTCCGCCTTCCCTGAGCCTGTACCCATCTAGCCCGCGTCATGGCTTCGATCGTGACAACGAGCCTGTCGATAGCGCTGCTCGGGTTCCTCACCGCTCAGCCCCGGCCGGCGGCGGCCGATCCCTACCAGATCGACGCCAGCTGGGTCGAGAGCGGCGCGCAGATCCGGCCCGAGGTAGATTTCGTCTTCCGCCGGATCGACTACGTCCCCGGACGGGGAACCGTCATGCTCGCCGATTCACTCGTCCTACGGGTCCAGAGGAACCGGCCCTACGTCATCCTCGGGTGGCCGAGGCATCGCCAGGGAGCAGAGAGCGGGGCCGAAGCCGTCGCCGCCCTCGGCGAGGACGGGCTGGTCTTTGCCGGATACCAGCGCTCGGCTGTCCCAGGAGCCTACCTGAGGCTAAGGAGCAGGGGGCGCTGGACCTCGCTGCCGCTGCCCTGGCTCGCCGAGCGCCGCGGCGCCGACCAGCGCCGCTGGGCCTTCGGCGCCCTGGCCACGGGGCCCGGAGGCCGTCTGTACGCCTGGCTGACGAACGGCCCCGAAGTATGGCGCAAAGGCGAGGGCTTGAGACCGCGATCCTCACTGGCCGAACTGCGTGAACCGACCTGCCCCTTGTTCGTGCTGGAGGGAGAGAGCTGGCGGCAGCTGCCGCCGCCAATCGATCAGCGGCCTTACCGCGTGGCGGCCATGTGTAGCCTCGGAACCGGTAGGCTATGGCTGGCCGCTACCTCCTACGAGGTAGGTTCCTCGGGGATCGAATCCTCGCGGGGCTTCCTGGCGGCCTACGATGGTCAGGACTGGCGGCGTTACGCGCCGCCACAGCCCTTCGAGCAGAGTTCGCGTAGCTGGCAGGCTTCGCTGCTGGCCTGCGCCAGGGACGGATCGGTATGGATGTCGGCCGTGGCCAACCGTTTCTCCGACGACGGCCGGCTTCTCGGCGCCAGTCTCGACGAGAGCGGAGAGGCCCTGCTCGGCTTCGCGGAGGGGCGCTGGTCGATCACGCCGCCGCTGCCGGCGAGGGTCTTCCTGCCCGAACGCCCGCCGTCAAGACAGCGCGTGAAACTCTCCGCTCTGGCCGCCGACGACGTGGGCCGCCCCTGGGTGGCCTACGCGAGCGAAGGGCTGACGACGGAGAGGCTCTTTCGCCTGGAAGGAGGATCGTGGCGGGGCTTCGACGCACCCCCGGTGCCGGCTACGAGCCGTTACACCATCAAGGGCATGGCCTTTGACGAAGAGGGACGAGGCTGGGCGGTGGCCGAAGGCCGCGGTGAGGGTCCCTTCTACCGAGGCATCCTGCTTACCCTGGATGGTGAGCGCTGGACCCACCGCAACTGGACCTGGTCGCGCTGGCAGCAGCGCGGCTTCGGCCTCTTCGGCCCCTGAGGTCCAGGTAAGCCCGACGCCCCGGGACCTTGCATATTCGCCAGATCATGGATATCGAAGATCCACTATATCTTGAACCCGGGCTACCCGACAGGAAGGAGAAGATACGCAGATGGCAACAGTTACCCTGAGGGGAAATCCATGCAAGCTCGACGGCGAGATGCCCGCGGTCGGCGACAAGGCGCCCGACTTCAACCTCACGACCGGTGACCTCTCGCCGGTAACGCTGGCGACTCACGCCGGCAAGAAGAAGGTGATCGTCACGGTTCCGAGCCTCGACACGCCGGTCTGTCAGACCGAAACCAAGCGCTTCAACGAGCAGGCCGCCAAGCTCGACGACGTGGTCGTGCTGATAGTTAGCTCCGATCTGCCTTTCGCACAGACCCGTTTCTGTGCGGCGGAAGGTATCGAATCCGTGGTCGCCTGCTCCGACCTGCGCGACCGTGGTTTCGGTGAAAGATACGGCGTGGCCATCGCCGATGGTCCCCTGCAGGGGGTCACCGCGAGGGCCGTGATCGTCCTCGACGCTGAAGACAAGGTGGTGCACACCGAGCTGGTTTCCGAAATCGCCGAAGAGCCGGACTACGACGCCGCCCTCGCGGCGGCTAGCCGCTGAGGGCCGGAGCGGGGCCGCTCAGCGATTGAACCTGGCCTTGTCAGGTGGACGCTTTTCGGCAAAGGCGCGGCCGAGTTCCTTGGACTCCTCGGTGGCGTAGTAGTGGGGCGTTAGAAGGTCCAGCGCCACGCGTGAAAGACCGGGCGCGCCGCAGTGGCGGGCGTGGAACGAAGCCTTGAGCGCCGCCAGGGCCTGCGGCCCCCGATCGGCGATCTCCCGGCAGAGCCCCTCTACCCGCGCGCGCAGATCAGCGGGATCGACGACTTCGTTGATCAGCCCCATTTCGAGCGCTTCACGGGCCGAGTACTTGCGGTTGAGCATCCAGATTTCTTTTGCCCGCTTGCGACCCACTGCGTCTTCGAGGTACCAGGTCCCGAAACCGGCGTCGAAGCTCCCCATCATTGGCCCGACCTGACGGAACTCGGCGCTGGAGGAAGCAACGGTGAGGTCACACATCAAAGCCAGTACGTTGCCCCCGCCGACCGCGTATCCGTTTACCATCGCTATCACCGGACAGGGGTGTTTGTCGATGAGTTCGTAGAGGTCCACCACCGGGAGGACCTTGCCGTAGTGGAAGACCTGCTCCGGCTCGTGGTCCTCGTGGTCTCCGCCCAAGCAGAAGAAACGGTCGCCGACGCCGGTGATGACGACGCTGCGGCATTCCGCGTCGTTGCGTGCATCTTCGAGAACCTGAATCATTTCATCGAGGGTGCGTCCTCGGAAGGCGTTCCCCCGCTGCTCGCGGTTTATGGTGATCCACACCACGCCCTGCTGTCGTTCTACGACGAGGTCTTCGAATTCCATGCGCAGAGTTTGAGCACGGGAACGACACTGACGCCACCCCGGCCGCGACCCCGACCAGACCCGTCGCGCCCACCTCGCTCGCTCCACCGTGATCCCCGGAAGAGGCCGGCCCGGGAGGCGACAGGAGGTCGGATCAACGTATGAGCCGGGTTCGCGGCCACGCGGCTTGCCATCCGAACCAGAACGCCCGGTGAGCGGGCAAGCGTTTCAGCGACCTGCCGTCGGCCGAGCGCAGCTCCTCCTCGCTGGAGGTCCAGACAACGCCGTGGTCGTCGCGCAGAGAACGGTCCCTGTCCCATTCGGTGAACTCGGTCTTCGATCGAGAGAAGACCCTGCGGCCCCCCGCGCGGTCGGAGAGCACCACGAAGTCCACGCCACCGAGGCTGCCGGAGTAAAGCGGGTGACTGTCCAGAAAATCCAGGGATATGGCCAGCGCCTCCTCGGTCTGAGCCGGAAACACCAGGCCGAGTATCTCCTGCTTGTTGCGCAGTCGGTCGTCCAGCCGCGGCACCGAGAACATCGGACGGTCGTGAGAGAAGTAGTTTCTGTAGGCTGCCCCTTCTGCGTAATCGCGAGAGTAGCCGGTGTCCAGGGAGAGCACGGTGGTGTCCGGATGACGGCGATTCCAGTCGCTCCAGGTTGTGGTTACCACAGGCATGCGCTCGAGCTGCACGCCCCGCCCCACCAGAGGCCCTATGACGGGTCGCCCCCAGAGCGTGTTCCAAAGCGAGTTCGTGGCTGCGTCGAACATCAGCTTGTTCGAGCGGTACAGAAATCCGCTGGTACCGAGGTCGTAGCGAACGCCGGCCGACTCACTGCGGTAGACGACCATGGCGCCGCACAAGGTGCAGTAGACGCCGGCCACCGGTACGCCGGCGATTTCGTCCGTGAAGAGTTCGTGCCAGGCGAGTATTCGTTTGGGGTAAGCCCTGGCCTCTCCCTTGACCTCGATCCCGAAGATCACGTCGCCGTCGCCGAGGTAGCCGGCCTCGGCCGCCGCAAGCATCTTCGGCTCGCGAAGCGGCGGGATTCCGTTCTGTTTGACTCCACCCCAGCGAACCTCGTCGAGACGAACCTCCGATTGGTAGCGACTCGAAAAGTACGAAGAGAAGCGGGTGTCGAGCAAACCGTATAGACGAGACTTGAAGTCCGCGTACTGGGGATGGAACTCGGGCTCTTTCTGCCAGAGCCAGTGGTACCAAGCCTCGATGTCGTAGCCGTGGTCCTCGCCGCTGTTTTCCCGCAGCACGGCCAGCAGCTCGCTGGCGTAGACGGGATCACGGCTGAGGGAAAACAACTCGAGAATCATCGGCGTGTAGCTCTGCTCCCAGTGCTCGGCGATCCGCTTCAGAGCCACGCGACGTACATCCGCGGCGGGGTTCATCAACTCGTAGAAGCTGTCCATGGCCGGCGGAGTGTCGGCATCCGCCGCACCGGCCGGACCTGAACCCGAGACGGACGCGAGGACCGACACCAGCGTCACGAACGACAGGCGTGCGCCAAGGCGCCAGAGGCCGACCAAGGCAGCGTTGAAGCCCTCGGCCGCGGTAGCTGCCACCGCGACCTTCACGCCGTCGTCGGGGCTTTGACCATGCAGCGGGTAACCAGGCCCAGGCCGGCCCAGCGCGAGAAAAATCCGGTCACGGCGTCCGCTTCCGCTCCCGCCTTGGCTAGTTCGGCGACCGCCTCCCCCAGGGTCGCACCGCGCAGGAGTTCTTCGAGCGCGATCGCCTCGTGCTCGCTGATCGCTTCTCGCACGACTTCGAAACCATCGCGGTAGACGAGCACCCGTTCCGGCCTGTCGACCATGTCTATGTCGATCTGCGAGGTATCGAGGTCCGCGGCGTTGCACACCTCCAGTATCGGCCACGACGACCGAACCAGCGCCAGCGAAGGCTGAAAGCCGAGAAGAGCGAGTTGCCAGTCTTCAACACTCCACGAAGCACAGGCCCTGAGGTCAAAGATCGGTTCGACCGCGCTGTGAAAGGCCTCCACGACCTTCCATTCCAGAGACGCCAGGTCTGGCAGGAAGGGCAGCCCCACGGTCAACTCGTCGTCTCGAAGAAAAAACGGCAAGGTCTCGCCCACGTAGTTGAGGTTGGTCGCGGCGCGCGGAACCGTGGGCAAGAAACGACTGGCGAGGTCCGTGAACGCCCCGTGTCCGAGTACGTGCGCCAGGGCCGGAAAGGACTCCCTCAGCGACTCCGTAATGCGAGCCGGATAGCCATCGGCGTATACCGCAATGCGGCCCAGCGGGTCCACCCCGGGGGGAACCAACACCGTCGCATCCAATCCCGTACTCGAACCCGTCGAGAGCGACATTTGACCTTCGCCACCCAGCACCCTGGCCGACAGCGAGCGCTGAAGCTCAAGCAGGCTGGGTCGCACGATAGGCCTCTTGGTCCGCGAGCACGGCATCGGAGATACTGTGCGCCCGGTCAATTTCTTCTACCAGCCGGTCGTAACTCGGGATGTCATCGTCCCATTCCACCATCGAGGTAACCGATCCTATACGGGCGACGGTGTACTCGTAGAGCTTCCAGACTTCGTCCGACACCGGCCGGCTGTGGGTGTCGAAAAGATAGCTTCCCATATCGGTAAAACCCGCGAGGTGTATCTGCCCTACGCGCTCCGCGGGTATCCCGTCCAGGTACTCGACGGGATCAAAACCGAGATTCTCGGAACTAACGAAGACGTTGTTGACGTCGAGGAGTATCCCGCAGTCGGCCCTGACGGCCAGTTCAGCGAGGAACTCGTGCTCGGGCATGGTAGACGGCTTCCAGCCGAGGTAGGTCGAAGCATTCTCAAGAAGTATCCGGCGGCCCAGAGTATCCTGTACGCGCCGCACTTTTTCTACGACGTGCGCCAGTACCTCCTCGTTATAAGGAAGGGGTAGCAGATCGAAGAGGTTTCTCCCGTCGACGCCCGTCCAGCAGAGGTGATCACTGACGAGGGCCGGTTCTATGCGATCGACAAGCGCGCGCAGCTTTTGCAGGTAGCCCTCGTCAAGGGGATCGGCGGATCCTATCGAAAGCGATACGCCATGAAGCGCGACGGGATAGTCGCGCCTCACGCGTTCGAGTATCGCCAGCGGGCGCCCCCGCGTATCCATGTAGTTCTCGGTGATAGCCTCGAACCAATCGACACGAGGTGCAGCGCCCACCACGTCATCATAGTGCTCGGCACGCAGCCCCAACCCGAAACCCAGGTAGGGCCATTCGACGGTCGGTGCTGCGTGCCGGAGCCCCATGCTCCTCAGCCGGCGTCTGGGGTCAGGCGACCACCCTGGATCTTGAGACAGGTTTCCTTGTCGATCTTGAGGTAGCCAGCTCCCTTACAGGAGTTCTGACCAGCACAGGAGTGGCCCTTGCCACCGCAGGCACCGGCTCCCTTGCACTTGTTGACGCCGTAACAGCGCACCTTTTCTCCGCTATCGTTGGCCTGAGCAGGCCCCGCGGTAGCGGCCATCATGAGCAAGCCCGCAGCCGCCGAAGCGAGAAGAAGACCACCCTTTTTCATTCCAATTGCCATTTACTATTCTCCTCTGTTGTATTTTCGTCTTCCGACGGGACGGGAATTGCTGTTCCTTCGCCCGGTTACTATTCCGAAAGACCTTCCGCATCGATGCGGATCTCGACCTCATCACCAACGAGTACACCACCGGTCTCCAACGCTTCATTCCAGGTCAGGCCGTAGTCTTTCCTGTCTATCGTAAGAGAAGCCGTAAACCCGGCACGCTTGTTCCCCCAGGGGTCTTCCCCCTGCCCGAGAAACGATACGTCCAGAACCACCGGCCGCGTAACTCCGTGGATGGTGAGATCACCTTTGAGCTTTCCAGTCGCTCTTCCCTTGTCCACGTCGGTCACGCCCCGGCTAACGAAGGTAATCTTCGGGAACTTGCCGACGTGGAAAAAATCGCTGCTGCGCAGATGTTCATCGCGCTTCGCCATGTTCGTGTTGATGCTCGCGGCCTCTATTTGCCCCTTGACCACGGTCTTCGACAGGTCGTCGGGATCGAACTCGATGCTGCCATCGAAGGCGTCGAAACGACCCTGTACCTTTGTAAAGAGGTGGCGCACCGAAAAGCCTACGGTGCTGTGGGACTTGTCGACCTTCCAGGTCTCGGCGCTGGCAAACGAAGCCGTGCCGGCCAGCATCAGAGCGGCCAACGAGCATGAAAAAATCCGCGTGTTCATCTTGTCTCCTCGTTCAGTACTTGGCGTGGCGTGCTCCTGACGACTTCCGGTCGGGTCGCGGGCCACAACGCAAAAAACCATCAAATCGGCCGTCCACGATCAGCCGTGCCTGGCCGTTTCTACGCCTGGTAGGCCCAGAAAGTTACATACTGGTCCAGGCCAGGCAACGAACGGCCATCAACGGGGGGGCATACGAATGGCTCCATCCAGACGTATGGTCTCGCCGTTCAGGTAGGGGTTGGAGAGGATATGCAGGGCCAGGGCCGCGTATTCTCGGGGCTGGCCGAGCCGAGACGGAAAGGGGATGTTGGCGGCCAAGGCCGAGCGCTGCTCGTCGGGCAGGCGGCCGAGCATGGGCGTATCGAAGGTCCCCGGCGCGATGGTGCAACAGCGCACGGCGTTCCTCGCCAGATCCCGAGCCATCACCAGCGTCATGCCCACGACCCCGGCCTTGGAGGCGCTGTAGGCTACCTGCCCCACCTGCCCATCAAAAGCGGCGACCGAAGCCGTGTTGATGATAACACCGCGTTCACCCTCGTCGTTGGGTTCGTTGCCCAGCATGCGGGTCGCGGCGAGCCGGCTGACGTTGAAGGTGCCCACGAGGTTCACCTCGACGGTTCTCTTGAAGACCTCGAGCGGCATGGGACCGGCCTTGCCCGTGAGCTTCATCGCCGAAC
>JBHHVL010000025.1:0-39688 GCA_046754245.1 Binatia bacterium
GGCCACCAAGGAGATATCCGACGACAACGGTGTGGCCCCGCTTCGCACCTTCGCTGCCACGACCTTCATAGAGGTCGCTTACCCGACGGTTCCCGTCTGCGGTGACAACACGGTGAACCAGATCCCCAACCGTAAGTTGTTGCTCGGCGAGGAATGCGACGGTACCGACGACTCGGCCTGCCCAGGACAATGCTTGCCTCCCGGTGACATCTTCGAATGCACCTGTGGCAACATCCCCAGGTACAGGCAATTTGCCGACGCCTCTCTCACCGACTCCGACGCCGGCTGGAGTGGGGCGTCCCACGACCAGGTAGTCGGCGACCAATCCGGCTTCATCGTCACACGTTCCAACTGTGACTGCAGCGAGCTGACCGACAATACCTGTACGGGTTCCAGCACCGATCCAGTCTGCGACCTCCAAGGTAGGCAGTTGCCGGTTTGCTCGTTCGAGCCCGGTAGCAACACCCGCTGTGACGCCCGCGGCAACGGCAACTTTTCGGATGAAGACGAGGACTGCTGGATCTGTGACCAGTTCAGCGCCAACGCGGGCGCTTTCTGTGCCGAAGACGCGGACTGCGCGGCCCAGTGTTTCGACGCTGCCGGCGCCGCTACGGGCCCCTGTCTGGACCAAACCGACTGCAACGCCGGCGAGGCCTGCCGCGGCCAATGCGACCGCAGCCAGCACTGCATCATCATTCCCAACGGCGCGCCTTTTCCCGTCGGCGCTGCTGGAGCTGCGGTCTGTTCGGTACAGGTGTTTCGAAGCGATGTTGTAGGCACCCAGGACATGATCACCGGAGAACATAGCTACGTTTACAATCTTTTCGCTGTAACCCACCTCGGGATAGACAGCGTAACGCCTTGTCCGGTCTGCGGCGGATTTTGCGAAGGGGGCGAGTTCGACGGCGCGGTTTGCGAGGGTACCTGCAGCGTGACCGCGTCGCAGTCCTGCCGCTTCAGTTCCGATTGTCCTCCCGGAGAGAGCTGTACTACCGCGTCACCAACCTGCGCGGGCGGCATATGCAAGCTGAGTCTCATCTGCGGAGGCGGCAAGAGCGGTAGTGGCGACGGGGGACAAAACCAAGGCCAGCCTTGCGAAATCGAAGCGCAGGACCCGATATTCGGAACCACCTCGAACGACTGCCAGCCCAGCGCGGGTCTCAACATTTCGGGCGAGGGACTGGCGATCAACCACACCGCTCAGACCAGCGGTTTCGTCAGTGTAGCGGCGGCATTACCGTGTACGGCGCTGGGTTTTGAACTCTACGACTGCCCCTGCCCGCGTGGCACCGGAGGAGCATCGACGAAACCCAACAGTTGCAACTTTGCCTGTAACGCCGGTCTTGAATTCGGTTCTGGTTGTGCCGATGGGTTTGACAACGGGTTAGCAACGACCTGCCTCGGCGGCCCCAACGACGGTTTGGCCTGCGACGAAGACGGCGACTGTCCAGGCGGCGGCTGCTCGAACAACCCCACTCACTGCGTCGGCGATCTCGCCTTCGAACGTTTCCCGTGCAGCAGCGACGCGGAATGCGGAACCGGAACTTGTGTGGACGCCTGTCCGTCCGGACGTTGCGTCCCGCTTTGTGTCCCGGACCCCGTCGACCCGCGAGGATTCGAAGGCATGTGTGCGTCGGGGCCCGCGCGGTTCCACTGTTCCTCCTCGGCGCACGTGTTCAGGCTGTGTTCGCCTGCGGCCGCGGCGTCTTCCTGTAGCGCCACCTGTAGCGTGACGGCCACGCCCTGTACGGGACAGGACGATTGCCCTGAGGGTGAAACTTGTTCGGGCCTCTGCCCGCTGGCTCTGGAGTGTGAAGCTGGAAACGACAGCGTCATCGGCACCGCCGATGACGTGGTTGGCGCCGGCATCTGCGTTGAAGACACCACCAACTGTTTCATGGATCCGATCGAAGGCGAGGGAGGAAGCACCTTAAACGGGCTTGGCGATCCGACGCACTTCTTCAACATGAGCTTTTATTGTTACCCACCGACGAATTCGTCATCGATCAACCAGACCATGGGGGCCGGTGGACCCGGACGTAACCTCACTAGGGGCTTGAACGTCGCCAACGGAACTTCCGTACCCTGAGACGGTTGCCCAGGGGAAGGTCTTCGGCTCAGCCGTTTGCGTGACCAAGGCCCCCGTCCACGACGACCACCTGGCCGGTCACCATGTCGGCAACGATGAGGTCCAGGGCTACACAAGCGACGTCCTCCGCACTGCATACCCGCTTGAGTAATGAGACCGCGGCCGCCATCTGCTTCATGGGCTCGTAGTTTTCTCGCTCTCGCCACCACCGCGTATCGACGAACCCCGGAGCGACGGCGTTGACCCTTACCTCCGGGGCGAGCACCCTCGACATCGTAACCGTGAGGCTGTTCACCGCCGCCTTGGATGCACAGTAAGGAATCGAGCTGCCGATTCCATAAACCCCAGCCACGCTGGAGACGTTGAGCACTGATCCCCCCTCGCCTGCCTTCAACAACGGCGCCGCAGCGCGCGTGCAGAAGAACGTACCTTTGACGTTGGTAGCCATTATGCGGTCCCATTCCTCGACCTCCACCCCTTCAAGGTCGAGGTGTGGGACAAAACAGGTGGTTCCGGCATTGTTCACAAGGACATCGAGCCCACCCAGCGCGGAGGCGGCCTGTTCGACCATCGAGCGCGCCTGCGCATCATCACCGACGTCGGCCTTGAGACTGATCGCTTCCACGCCCAGCTCACTTAGCTCCGAGGCCGTACGGTCGCACTGTTCTTTCGAACGCGAGTAGTTGACGGCCACGTCGCAGCCCAGGCGCGCCAGCCCGCTGGCTATTGCCTTTCCAACACCGACTCCTCCGCCTGTTACCAGAGCCTTCTTACCGTCTAGATGCACGCCAATACCCTCCCTGCCATCAAAACCGTAGCGAACCCGGACCCTTTACGCGGTCAGCCCTCTTCGAGCAGTCCCTTGCCCGGAACGTGGTTCATCTCCAGACGGATCCCGTCCGGATCCTCGAAGAGCACCGAGTAGTATCCAGGCGCCCAGGGAGCCTCCTCCGGGGGGTGTACGACCAGAGCGCCCATCTCCTTCACGAGTTCATGCATCTTATCAACGTCGGCTCGCGACCTGGCCCGCAGGCAGAGGTGATGCAGTCCGACCCGACCCTGCACGAAGCGGTCGCCCTCTCCCGCACCACCCTGCTGTATTCCCACCGCGGTTCGCCCGCCCACGCAGTAGTACATGCCGTCCACGTCGATGACCGTCTTGAGACCGAGCGCCTCGAAAATTCTGCCGTAGAAGGTACGGCACTTCTCGAAACTGCAAACCGTGAGCATGACGTGCGCCATTCCCGTTATTTCCATCCGATTCGTTCCTCCATCACGCGTTGATTCGGCTCGCGACCGGCGATGTTCTTTTCAGTCCAGCACCCATGCTTCGGCAGAAAACAGCCCGCCGTCGTGCAAGACGAGGTCATCACGGCCATGCGGCAGTCCAGATAGGTCGTGGCCGGGGACGAGAACCAGATCTGGCACAACGCGCAGCAAGGCCCTTACCATGTTCCGGACATCAGCGGCCCGCTCCGGGTTCTCCACGATTCTCTGCACGTCATCGCTGGCCAGCCAGTCGAAATGCACCACCGTGTCCCCGGCCAGCAGCACCGGTCCTCCCGGGAGATTGACGAACAGGGCCAAACCCCCGGTATTGTGGCCCCCGCCCTCTACCGCGATCAGGCTGTTGTCTCCGAAAAGGTCCTTTCCATGATCAAAGGTCGCGTAGGGGGCTTCTGCGGCGAGATCTATCTCCGACCAGCGAGAAGGATCTATCCAGTCGGTGTGAAGAGGTTCAAAGCCCTGCATACGTGACCGGGCGGCTCGCCTCGCACCCAGACCCGCTACGAAACGTGCGTTACGGAATGACTCGGCCGTTCCCACGTGGTCGAAATGGAGATGTGAAAAGATCACCGTTCGAACGGCATCGGGAGAGAGCCCGGCGAGCCTCATCTGGTCTGGCAGCTCGCGACCAGGGGCCGAGCGCGCCTTGAAGAGCAACCGCGTGATCGGGTGCAGCGCCCCCTCTCCATCGCGTACGATCTCGCGCCCCAATCCGCAATCGAACACAACCAGACCCTCGATCGGGTGTTCGACTACGAAAGCCGGCGCGGGCCGCCAGGGAGCTGGAGATCCAACCAGAAGGGGCGAAACCCTGTTCATGCCGGTGTTGAACACGTGCAGTCTCAGCCCTTTGACTCGCGGCCACCCTTGATCGTCGATCCCCTGTAGCGACGCCGAGGCCTCTCTCCCACCGATTACCTGAGGGCGGTAGCAGCCCCCGAGCACCAGCACCGCGATGCAAACGGCTACCGCTCGCCCGCCTTTCGCCGTCGCCAAGACGGCGCCAAAATGGTTTCTCACGCCTATCACCCTTCCTGCCCTGTCGGTACGGACCACCGCCCGGCGCAACGGCCCCGAGGACCACGTTTAGTGTCGCTCGAGCGAGTCGCCCACACGTATGACGCCGGATCCGACGACCCGCACACATATCCCGCCCCGTCCAACCAGCGCACGGGTCATGCCCGGCTCGGTCAACGCCTCGATGTACGCACAGGGTGGCCGGGGACGGTCATACTCCAGCAGCGCTCCCCCGAGGGAGAAGCAGCCGCCTAGGAGGGAATCGAAATTCGCCCCGCGTACCACGACGTTGCGTCTGTGCTCCCCCCGATGCACCCGGATGCCGGTGACGGCATGGATCTCATCGAGATCTTCCGCCCTCACGAGCGTCAGCTGGCACTCGTCCACGCCGCTCCAGTAGCCTCTCTTCTCGCAATAGCGGTCTCCTCTCAGTCCCAGACCGGCTAGGGCTTCCGCCTCGTCGACCCGACACATATCCGCGCCGCCTTCAGAGGCCACGAAGATCGCCTCCACGACCGCCCTCACGCGGGCTCCTCCCCTCTCTCGCTGTCCACTTTCCCTGGTCCGGCGGCCAGGAGGAGGTCCAGTTCCTGCCGCAAGCGGGGGAGTATTTCGTCGTAAGAATAGGTCCCCAGCTCCGCGCTTCCTCGCTTGAGATTCACGAAGTTCGGCGCACACCAAAGACCGATATCGGCGTCGTCGGTTTCTCCGGGGCCGTTGACGCGACAGCCCATGACCGCGATCGTGAGCCGGTGCTCACGGGCGTAAGCCGTGAGTGCCTTGACTCGCTGCGCGAGCTCGACGAAGGCTTCGTTCTCGACTCGAGAGCAGCTCGGGCAGCTAATGATGTTGAGGGAATCGAGACCGTAGTCGACCACGCTCCGGACCCTACCGGCCAATATGTCTGACACTATCGCACGACCAGCTTCGATCTCTTCGGTTTTCCGGTCGTTTGGAACCGTCAACGAAACCCTGACCGTGTCGCCGACGCCACGGCTTATGAGCTGCTCGAATGCAACGCGGGTCTTGATAACCCCCTCCGGCGGTAAACCGGCTTCCGTGACCCCAAGGTGAAGCGGCACGTCTGGACGTTGTGCGGAGAAACGCCGGTTGAGTTCGACCACGTGTCGGGGGTCCGAGTCCTTGAGCGATACGCAGTAACGATAAAAACCTATCGAGTCGAGAAAATCGCAGTGCTCGAGTGCGCTCGCCAGCATGGGGGCGAGCGCGTCTCCGGAATCGAATTTCTCGATCTTCTCGGGATCAACCGAACCACAGTTTACCCCCACCCTCAGCGCACAGTCCTCGGAACCCGCGGTATCGGCTATGAAGCGTACCTTGTCCTGCCAACTCCTGCCGCGCTCATGATGGTAAAGATGTCCGGGGTTATAGCGTACCTTGTCCACGTAGGGGGCGACCTGTGAGACCAGTCTGTAGTTTTCCTGAAGGTCAACCGCGAGGTTTGCCTCGCTGCCACGGCGTACGTCCTTCAAAGCAATCGCGTCGCGACTGCTGTCAACCGCGATACGCACGAGGTCCGCGCCAGCGGAAAACAGGGTGTTTACCTGTTCGAGGGTGGCCGCGACGTTCCGAGTGGACGTAGAGGTCATGCTCTGAACGGCGATCGGGTGACCGTCGCCAATCGTCATCGAACCTATTCGGATGGCGCGAGTAGGGTTACGGGCAATCTCCATAGCGGCATCACCGGCGCCCCTAGCTTAGGTAAGTACGGTGCATATCACCAGCGTCACTTCGCGACCTCACCCTAAAGCCTGCCACCGCTCGTGGACCGCTACGCGATCGCTACAGGACTGGATTCAGACGAGAAGGCAGTATAGCCCTGAAAAGATGATGCGTTCTATGGGCGAGGCCTGTTTGCCGAAGGGCGTCCCAGGGGCGTGCCCGGACCACGTAGCGATCGGTGTATGGAAGATCGCCGACGTCACCGACTTCGTCGTCTCTGGGCTTCGCGGCAGAAACCACATCGGCGGGCCGGGTTTGGGATTCCAAGGCGGACAGTGGAGTTTCATCAATGGGGGTTTGCTGGAAATCATCGAACCCCGTGGCTCGGCAGATGGTTTCCTCTTCCGTTTTCTCGACAGGCTCGGCCCCGGTCTCCACCACATCACTTTCAAGGTCAGCAACCTGCGCGCGGCCGCCGACGCCGTCGCCGCCTTCGGCTACGACGTCGTGGGCTATGACGATTCCCATCCGGGGTGGAAGGAGTGTTTCCTGCACCCCAAGCAAGCCCAGGGCATAGTCGTGCAGTTGGCCGAGTCCCATCCACATCTCGACGACGACTGGGGACCGAACTGGGACTTCCCGCCTGCGCCGGAGGTAGTCGCTGAACCGGTCGCCCTGCTGGGACTGCGGATGAGAGCTCGGAACGGGGATGCGGCCAAGCGACAGTGGGCTGGACTACTCGGCGCTGGTTGTAGAGAGGATGGGGAACGTCGTCTCCGCTTCGAATGGGAGGGATCGCCGATGGGCGTCACCGTCGAAGTAGATCCCAGCCGCCCCGATGCTGCGCTGGGAATCGAGATCGCGACCCGGCGCCCCCTCGACCTTCCGTCGAACGCCCACCCCTCGTTGGGCGCAACGTTTTTCGTTTCAACGTGATTACCGGCGTTCGTTCCCAGCCCGATCAGGGGTCCTTGACCTGACTTACTTCGATCACTTCAACGCGCAGGGCGTCGAACGCCGGGGCCTCGCTACCGAGGAAGATCATGCGAAAACTGTCCGACTCCCCGGAACCGATGGGTCTGATCCGAGATTCAACGGTTATCGTCTCTCCGCTTCCAGGGGGCAGATCGACCTGTTGCAGATCCTCTGCACCTCGGTTGTACCCAATTTCCCTGGCCACCACCTCACCTTGCTGGTCGAGCAACTCGAACTTGAGCTTCACGTGATGAAGAGAGCCCGAGCCGATATTCTGAACCCGACCGGTGACGAGATACATACCGCGGTGGGAATTGCTGGCCGTGCTATTCAGCAGGTCGGACATCAAGAACCCCATACTCGTCCACTCGCCACGGGTCTGCGTAAGTGCGACGCGTTCCGCGTACTCCCCCTCCTCGATCGTCGGGGGCGTAGCCGCAACGGAAACGTTGCCCCCCAGCCATAACAACGCCACGAAGCCGACGGCAGCGCGGCTTCCGAACATCAGCGCTGCCCCCGGTAGCCGTCCATGGCCCTGAACAAAAAGGCCGCGGGTATCCCGGCGGCAAAGGAAAGCACCGACAGCGGCAGGTAATGGGAGAACGCGAGGTGAAAGCTGTTGCCCACCGGACAGCTAAAATGGAGCCCCACAGCCCCCATCGTCAGCGCGGAGAGCCCCGCAAACACTCCGGCTAGCATGTAACGAAACGGTGCGAGACGATGCAGCAACGCTACCGTGGCCGCCCAAGGAAGGGCGGCCGTGACGACAATCGATCCGGTGCACTTCCTGAAACCCATGACGATCCCATCCCAGCCAGGCCAGGACCCGCCCCACGGGGAAAGCAGGAACACCGTCAGCGCCAGTACCGGTGGCGCCACCACGACCGTAAGGGCCAGCAGTCGATTGATCCTACGACCAGGAATCGAAACGCGTACGGCAAGCACTACGGAGCTGATGGCCACGAACGAAAGAGCCGCCAACACCGCTAGAAACGAGCTTGATCCCAACTGACCGGCGAGGTCCGAACGCGGTCCCAGGACCACCAACATTAGACAAATGGCGACCAGCCCGACGCCCGCACCAAAGACGTAGAACAAACCCAACCGCACCGGCTTCACCGGCTGGAGGTCAGCGACGAGTTCCTCGGTAAGCCTCGAGAATACCTTTGTTTCTTTTTCTAGCTCCTCGCGCTGAACCATCGTTCTTCAATCCAATTCATCGGAAAGAGCGTGTTTCAGAGCGGTGTAAGCCCTGTGCGCCCTAACCTTGAGAGCAGATACCGAAATCCCCTCCTGATCGGCGGCTTGCTCCGTCGTCAAGCCCTCCAGCTTGAGCATCGAAAACGCTCTTCTCTGGTTGTCGGGGAGCCTCGCGAGCAAAGCATGAAGCCGCTCCAGACCCGACGACTGCGGTTCCGCAACCAGGTTTTCCATTTCTTCGGTACCGGCCGCGTGCGACGCGTGCCTCCTTTCCCTTCGGAAATGATCGATCAACCGGCTCTTGGCGATCGCGTAGAGCCAGGGTTCGAAGGGACGATCCGGCGTGTAAGTGTGCCGAACCCGGTGCACCGTCAACAGTATGTTCTGGCAAACGTCCTCCACGGCGTTCTCCGAAAAAAGCCGCCTACCTACGTACCTCATGAGCACTGGCTGAACAGCCTCGAGTAGTGTCCGGTACGCCGCTTCATCGCCCTTCTGGGCAGCCGCCATCAGCGAAGAAAGGTCTATTTCCTCAGCCATGGGGCCCCTGTAATTCTCTACGTTTCAATGTGCCAGCAGTTACACGTCCGATAACAACGGCTCAAAACCCGCAGCGGTCTTATAAGTCAAGCGCATGGACAATCCCAAATCCTTTCTCCCATAGAGCTTCGATGACGCTGCGAACCCGACCGATCGCCGCACTTTCCGTGTAACTCTCCACGCGCGGTGGCGTAGCATCTGAGTAGCGATGGCCGGGTAAATTGTCTCGGGGAGTACCCCCTGTTCCCCGGATACGGCCTCGGCGGCTTCAAGACTTCGATCCGCCGGGGCCGGCATCGTGCTCGTTCCGCCTGGCGGCGGAACGAGAAAGCGCGGCGGATTACTTGTAGGCTGTTGCTGATGACTTTCGATTTCCGCTCAACCCTCTCTCGGTATGGCCATCGGCCGCTCGACCGCGGCCTGCCCGTTACCGTGCAACTCAACGTCGGGAAGCTCTGCAATCAGGCCTGCCACCACTGCCACGTCAACGCCGGCCCAAGACGCACCGAAATCATGTCTCCGCCCACCGCGAAGACCATTGTCGGACTGCTCGAGCGCAGCGACAGCGTGGAATTCGTCGACCTCACCGGCGGAGCTCCCGAGCTCATCCCATCGTTTCGCTATCTGGTTGAAAACATTCGGCGTCTCGGTCGCCGCATCATTGTTCGGTGCAATCTGACGGTCGTGTTTGAGCCGAACATGGGCTGGCTTCCGGCTTTCTATCGAGACAACGGAGTAGATCTTGTCTGCTCGCTGCCGTGCTACAGCGAGAGTAACGTCGACGCCCAGCGAGGGAACGGCGTCTTCGGCAAGAGCGTAAGGGCGTTGCGGCTCCTCAACTCGCTCGGGTACGGCCGGTCTGGTAGCGAGCTGCGTCTCGACCTTGTCTACAACCCTGTAGGTGACACCCTGCCGCCCGCCCAGGAAAAACTCGAACGTATGTTCCGAAAGGAACTCGCGAGTTCCCTGGGAATAGAGTTTCACCGGCTGCTCACGATAACGAACATGCCCATCAGCCGTTTCGCGGAGCAGCTCGAGCGGCGCGGTCAGTACGACAGGTATATGGCCCTACTGGTCAATCACTTCAATCCATCGACAGTCGAAGCGCTGATGTGCCGCAGGATGTTGAGCGTCTCCTGGGACGGAGGCCTGTACGACTGTGACTTCAATCAGATGCTCGAGATTCCACTCGCGGCCGGACGGCCCTTGACGACGGTTGACGATATACAGAGCTTCGCTGATCTGGCCGGCACCCCGATCACCACCGCTTCTCACTGCTTTGGTTGCACCGCCGGCACCGGATCGAGCTGCGGCGGTTCTCTCGAATCCGAGTTCCCTGAGACGGCTAGTAGGGTTGGACCGTAGCGATCAGCGAAGCGAACTTTTCAGGACTCGACGTCGGAAACTTGCACACCTTCTTCTCACATACGTAAGCCGTTACCTTCCCCCCGATTGCAACCTTCCCCTCAACCAACGGCAGCAGCTCAGAAAGCCGCCGGACCTCGTCACCCTCGGCGGCAACCGCGACGATACAGTTTGGCAGGTACTGTGCTCTCAGGCGTTGCATGAAAGGCCCCGCGTCGGCCTCGCGAGAGGGCTTTACGATGATCACCTCTTTGGGGCTGTCGAAATAGAAATCCAGCGCCGCGAGCATCCTCGGGGTGGCGGTCGGAAAGCGTTTCATTTGGTCTGCAAAGGCCGAAAACACCCTTTCTGCCGTCTCCCGGTAGAGCTCGTCGGTGGAATACTCATAGAGCCGCATCAAGTTGGAAGCAGTGACGGCGTTTCCCGACGGTCTCGCGCCGTCGTAGTACGGCTTTTCTCTGGTGAGCAAGGTCTCGCCGTCGTCAGCCGTAAAGAAATATCCGCCCGCGCTCGGGTCGAGAAAATGGTCCTGCAACACGTTCTGCAATTCCATGGCCGAAGAGAGCCACCGCTGATCAAAAGTCGTTTCGAACAGGTCGAGGAGGCCGGCAACGAGAAACGCGTAATCGTCAAGCACCCCATCGTGATTGGCCTGCCCACCCTTCGAGGTACGCAGTAGGCGACCGTTGACCGTGAGTTTCGTGGTAAGAAAAACCGCGGCTCGGGTTGCAGCGTCGACGTAGGCCGGGACCTCCAACACCCGCCCGCCGCGCGCGAGAGCCGATATCATGAGCCCGTTCCAGGCGGTAATGACCTTGGTATCTTTGCCCGGAGGGGGTCGCAGGGCGCGGCGTCGGTACAGGCGTTCTCGCGCTTTGTCGAGACGTTCGCGCGCCGCCATCTCCGAAAGACCAAGTTCCTGCGCCACCTGTTCTAGCGGAAGGGCTACGTGAAGAATATTCCTGCCCTCGAAGTTGCCCGCCTTGCTAACCCCGTAGTAACGCTTCACAATGTCAGCCTCGTCGGCGTCCAACACGTCGTCTATTTCCGATGGCGCCCACGTAAAGAACCAGCCCTCCTCCTGGTGTCCTCCCGGTACCGGGCTGTCGGCGTCTGTCGCGGAAAAGAAACCGCCACGTTCATCGGTCATCTCCGCAAGCACGTAATCGAGGATCTGCCTGGCGATTTCGGCGAAACGATCTTCAGCAGTGATCTGATAGGCGTCCAGGTATATAGACGCCAGTTGGGCGTTGTCGTAAAGCATCTTCTCGAAGTGCGGTACGAGCCACCGTGCGTCGGTGGAATAGCGGTGAAAGCCTCCGCCCACCTGATCGTACATCCCGCCGTTCGCCATACCCTCCAGGGTCGTCAGCACCATCTCGAGGGCCTCGCGGTCTCCACTCCGACGGTAGTACCTGAGCAACATGTCAAGCGTGACGCTACGCGGAAACTTTGGCGCCGAACCGAACCCGCCGTATTCGCCGTCGAAGGACCCCGCGAGATCGCCTTTGGCCTTGGCAAACACCGATCGGTCCGGCAGCTCGCCGGGTACTATCCGGGCAGCCATAGACTGCATGCGCTGGGTGATGCGAGCCGCCTCCTCAACGACTGAATCAGGATCCTCCTGATAGCGCTGGGCGAGAACCTTCAGAATTGTCAAGAGTCCTCGCCGTGAACCCCGGTCACCATCCCGAGCCGGGAAATAGGTTCCAGCAAAGAAAGGTTCTCGCGTCGGCGTAAGTACCACGGTCATCGGCCAGCCGCCTCTGCCGGTGAGGATATTGACCGCGTCCATGTAAACCGCGTCGACATCCGGCCTCTCCTCCCGATCGACTTTTATCGCGATGAAGTTCGCATTGATGAAGCTGGCGATTTCCACATCTTCGAAGGACTCCCTCTCCATCACGTGACACCAGTGACAGGTGGAGTAACCCACGCTGAGTAGCACTGGCCGCCCAAGGCGTTCCGCGTCCGCAAAGGCCTCGTCGCCCCAGGGATACCAGTTCACGGGATTGTGGGCGTGCTGTAACAAGTAGGGGCTGTTCTCCAGAATGAGGCGGTTGGTATACACGGGAGAACCGTCCTCGCGAATATGATCGGTCCGCGGCGAGTAGGGCTCGGGCATGGTCGCGAGCGCAAGCCGTAACCGTTCACGCAGAACGTCAGCGTAAGGCTGGGCCTCTGGAGCCGCGCGTGGGACGCTCCAGTCCCGGCGCAGCACGGACGCTGTGTCCGACGGGCTGTCCGATCCCGTGCAAGACGCCAGGGCCAAGATCCCCAGTAGCATCAATGACCCGCCGGAAGGCCGCCCGGCACAAAAGGTTATTCTCTCCGTGAATTTCGTTACCAACGGCTTTCTCCCGGTCCTGCCATCGGGCATGGCAAGAAAAACGCGACAGCAGGGGCCGAAGAAGATCGCTTCTTCTTCCACACGATGGTGGACCTACGGCCATCCTGCAATCACAATAGTAAATTACGGCGGATACCGGCGTGAGTTTCGCCGATTCTCGATGTTTATCGAAACACTACCCAGCCGCGAACGTCGAATCGACGTGGCCAATACCGAGCGAGGATCCATCGCTGGCAAGCTGCTGCTCGTGTCGGCCATGCTGGTGTTGGTACTCCTGATTGCCGTCCCCCTCATCCTTACCCAGCTCTTGTTTGACGCCGGCTGGGTGAACTCCAACCTGATGCCCGCCTTGAGGGAGAGGCTGGGTCGCGAGATCAGGGTAGAAAAGATAGAGTTTTCACGAGGAAGCCTCTTTCTCAAGGGAGTCGAGATCGCCGATGACCCCGCCTTTGTTTTCAAACAAGGCGACGTATTCCTGAGCGCGGACGAACTCGCTCTGGGCCTGCAGCTGCCGGCACTCCTGGAGAGGCGAGTGGTGATCGACCGGGTGAAGATCAAAGGGGCACGGTTGGCCATCAAGCGCGACAGGTTCGGGCGCTACAACCACGATTCTCTTTATAGACACGCCGGTGGGTTCCTCAAGCTACTCAGCGACAAAGGGATCGCCCCGGAGCCCGCCCCCCGGGGCGCACCGGACTTTGTCATCAGGCAGGTTTCGTTCGAAGACTGTGTTGTCGTGCTGTCCCAGATCGGTGAGCAAGGTGTCGGGGTCGCAAGGTTGGACGAAGTACAGGCTCGCGTTCGCTTGCTGCACGGCGGTGAAGGCACCGAGTTCGCAGTGAGCGGCCAGGTTTCCGTCATGGGAGCAAACCCGTCCAGGTTCGACGTAGAGGGAACCATACTCGCGGAAAGGGCCAGGGCGACGCTGGCGGTGGAACTCGAGCACCTTGACCTAGATCGAAGCGCCGAGTTCCTCAAAGCCACCCACAGCGGGTGGGCCGAGCGGCAACGCGATACCAGGTCGGCCCTCGCCGTAGCGCCGGACGCGCTGCGGGTCAGAGCCATGGTCAGTGTAAACCGGGTGACGAGCGGGGGTCTGTCGCTCAGTGGAGCGGTGAGTGCGGTGCAGTGGGAACGCTCGCGGATAAAGGTTCGCGGTATGGAGGCCAACGTGGCCGGTTCCCGTGTGCACGGTGAAGCCGACGTTTTCATCGAGGACGGTACGGTCCGCTACGAGGGCCAACTTTCGCTCAGGAGCGCTTCCTTTGGAGAGCTGGCGCCTGCTCTGTTCGGACCGCACTGGAGTACCCAGAAGGGCCAGGCGGATCTGGACCTCTCACTAAGCGGTACCGGTAGCCTGAGGTCGGCGGCGCTCAGCATTGATCTCGAGTTGAACAGTCTCGATATCGACGCCATGGCCAGGGCTCGGAAGAAAAGCCCGCCGCCCCCGGGGAAGGACCCGCGCGAGAGTCCCCTGCGGGTGAGCGGAAACTACCGTGTGTCTTCTTTCAGAGTGCTCGGGGTCGAGCTCACCGAGGTGCGAGGCAAGGGCACATACAGCAGGGGGAACCTCGACCTGAATGAAATCGAAGCAACAAACAGTTCGGGCAAACTCACGGGAGAGGGGCACCTGTATTTCAGTCCTGAAAAACTCGTCTACAACGCTACCGCAGACCTCGAAGACGCGAGTCTGAGCGAGCTATTCGGCCGTTACCTGCCCGAGTCCTGGGGACGAATGGATGGGCGCTGCACCCTGGAGGCAGAGCTTTCCGGTACGGTGTCCGAGACCGTGCGCGCGACCGATACGCTGAAGGTGGAAGGCAAGCTCACGATTGCCAGCGGGCGTTTCAGCGATTCAAGCCTCCTCAAGAGACTGAGCAAGTCCACTGGGATCCGTGAGCTGGCAGAACTGAGGCTGTCCGAGTCCGGTGGTACCTTCACGATCTCGGGTGGCCGGCTGTCGAGCCCCCTCTTCGTCCTCGGCGACCCCTCCGCGCGGCTCGCCTACACCGGGAGTGTGGGTTTCGATGAAACCCTGGACTGCGAGCTATGGGTGGGCATAGGACCCGATTCAGAACGCAAGCTCCTCTCCACTGGAATCTTGCTTCCCTATCTCAAGGACAGCGCGGGCTGGACTTACATCCCCGTGACTGTCACCGGCACCTTCAAGGATCCGGACCTGTCGATCAACCGACGCGCCCTTGTATCGACGGTCATCAACATCATTCCCGACGTGACCGGCCGAATTCTGAAGGAAGGCGCCCAGGCGACCGGAGCCATTCTGAAATCCGGCAAGCAGGCGACCGGAACGGTTCTCGAGAAGGGGGCACGGGTAACCGGAAAGATCGTCAGCGAAGGAGGGGACAGTCTGACCTCGGTCCTCAAGCAGTTCGGTAGGGTAATCGGCATAGAGAAGCGGAAACGACCGCTACGCCGCAATTCGAACAAGTAGTCGCCCTGTCCCCTCACAGAGCGGTCCCGCTTCTCGAGAACGAGAACCGGGAGCCCGTGCCTACCAGTTGAAAACCAAGGAGTTCCTGAGCTCCAGATCGGTACTCTCCACCGTGCTGGGAGGGCGGCTGTCGTGGTTCAGTCTGAAGGTAACCTGAAGCGAAACCGCTGTGGTGATCTCCACCGTCATCGTCGCCTCTTCGAGAATCCGAAGGTCACCGGGATCGTCCACCCGCGGTTGAATGAAGAGAGTATTGTTCAGAATCACCCTCCGATCCAACGCGTAACCGTAACTCACGTAGCCGTTAAGGCGCGCCACCGAGCTGCTCGGGTCTTCCTCGCCACTGGGATCCACATCCAACGACTCGTAGTCGTACATGGCCCCCAACCCCACGTACGCCGAGGTTCGATCGCCGCTGTCCAGCCGCGACCGTATACCCCCGCCGACAAGAACGCGGCTATCCAGTAAAGCGAACTCGTTGGTTTGGTACTGAGTATATATCTCGGGATCTACGCGCCTGTCACGCCGGAAATTGTGCCGGAGGTGGACGAGAGCCTCCTGGACGAACGTATCTCCGCTCCTTTCTGCGAAACGCCCCCGCGACAGAAGCAGCGTTGCCGTGCTTTCGTTCCAGCGCTCCAGACGCAGACCCAACCCAAGGTCTACAAGATCAACGTTTCCGGAACGGACGGCTACGCTGAGATTGAGCCGCCTACTCGTGCCCTCTGTTCCCTCCGCACGGCGTTCCTTTTCGATGTTGACGAGCTGGGCCCGAGCAGGACCTGAGGCTGCGACGAGGACCACGAGGTCCAGCAGGGTGAACGCAACAATAATCGCGGACGGGGGTAAGGAACGCCAGCTTCGAGAAAAGCACACCGCGTGGCAATCTGGCGATTTTCGCGCGGCCGGTCAAGTTCGCGCCCGGGCCGCCACCGCGAACGCCTCTGTCTTCCGAGGCAGCGAACAGCGCAGGTAGACCGATGCGGGTCAGCCGCAGACGTAATCGCGAAGATAACGAATCTCCGCGCTCGAGGCGTCCAGCTGGGCCTTGACAACGTCGCCTATTGAAATGATCTGTACCAACCGGTCACCGTCCATGATCGGCAGGTGCCTTATCCTGTGATCGGTCATCACCCGCATGACATACGAAACGTCATCGTCGAGTACACCGATTACGAGATCGCTCGTCATCACCTCCGAGACCCTTCGGGTCTCGATGCTCGAGCAGTCGTTTTGGGCCCACAACCTCAGTACGTCTCGCTCGGTGATGATGCCCACGAGGCGTCCGTTCTCTGCACACACGGGAAGAGAACCAATGTTGAACCTTACGAGCATCGCGATCGCTTCTTTCACCGAGCGCTCCGGGCCTATGGTTTTTACACCAAGATCCTCGATCTTGGTGATGTCATGAATCTTCATCGCAAACCCCTTCCTTCGGCAAAGACCACGGGCGGCGCAAACACTATCACAAAATGCGTCGGACGTGTTATTAATCAACGTCTGAGAAGGCTCCCGTATTCAGCCCCGGCGCGACCAGCTTTTCCATGAATTAGTTTCTCTTGATGGTTTTGCCGTTACAGATAAGCGAGGTTACATTGGCCCGGTGATGGCAGGAAACGATAAGTACGGCAAGAACGCCCGGAGGGGTTTTGGCGGTCTCCGCGTGGTTTCATTCGAAAGTCGAATGGGAGAGCAGAGCCGCGGGCTCATCGAAAAGGCGGGCGGGATAGCGCTGTGTGCGCCGTCCATGTGCGAGGTCCCCCTTCAAGACAACACCGCGGCTCTCGACTTCGCCCGCGACCTCGTCGAGGAGCGCTTCGCCGCCGTGGTTTTTCTAACGGGTGTCGGGACCCGCTATCTTTTTTCCGCCATCGAGGGTTCTTTTGATCGCGAGGGCATTGTCGCGGCGCTCAACAACACCACGGTCGTCGCCCGCGGCCCCAAGACCCGCCGCGCCCTCGGAAACGTGGGGGTGAGGGTAGCCATCGAGGTTCCCGAACCCAACACCTGGCGTGAAGTCATCGCGGCGATGTCCGATGGACCAAACCCGATCAATCTCGCGGGCTCGCGGGTCGCGGTTCAAGAGTACGGCCAAAGCAACCACGAGTTTCTGGAAGCACTGCGCGATCGGGGCGCCGAGGTGGATAGCGTGCCCGTCTACCGTTGGGAATTACCGGACAACCGGGGTCCGCTTGTCGAAGCCATTCGTGAAATAGTCGCGGGCAACGCCGACGTGCTGCTGTTCACCAGCTCGAATCAGGTCCGCAACCTTTTCAAGGTAGCCTCTGAAGCAGGCCTAGAAGGCCAGCTTCGCACCGCGGCGTCCGAAGCGGTCGTTGGATCTGTCGGACCGATCTGCTCGCAGACCATCCGTGAATTCGGTATCGACGTCGACATCGAACCGGAGCATTCCAAGCTCGGCACCCTCATTCACACCGCGGCGCAGCGCGCCATAGAGGTGCTGGATAGCCGGCGCCGCGTCGGCGACCGCCCGCGCATGATGATCGAATCGGCCTCGGCAACCGCCGACCGACTAGACCTCGAGGACAGCGTATTCATGCGAGCCTGTCGGTGCGAACCGACCGAGCGTGCACCGGTTTGGCTGATGCGACAAGCGGGGCGCTACATGCGCGAATACCGCGAGATGAGGGCCAGGGTGCCCTTCATAGAGTTGTGCAAGACCCCGCAGCTCGCGGCCGAGGTAGCGGTGACCGCTGCCGAGAGACTCGGAGTAGACGCGGCGATTCTCTTCTCAGACATCCTGCTGGTAGTCGAACCCATGGGCCTGGGACTGACCTACGCGAAGGGCGAAGGACCGTCGCTATCCAGTCCGATCCGAAGCGGCCTTGACGTGGGCCGGCTCAAGGAGGTCCGTCCCGAGGAGAGCCTGTCGTTTGTCTTCGACGCGATACGTTGCACTCGGGCAAATCTGCGACCGCAGCTGCCGTTGATTGGATTTAGTGGGGCTCCCTTCACGCTCGCGTCCTACATCGTGGAGGGCGGAGGCGCACGCAACTACATACACACCAAGCGTCTCATGTACGGCGACAGAGGGGCGTGGGACGCAATGATGTCGCTCATCGCTAGAGCCGTGGCGGCCTACCTGCGGGCCCAGGTGGAAGCTGGAGCGCAAGCCCTCCAGCTGTTCGATAGCTGGGTGGGCTGTCTTTCCCGCGACGATTACGAAACCTATGTGTTGCCCCACACCAAGGCCGTGCTGGAATCGCTCCCTCCCGAGGTACCGGTCATTCACTTCGGGACCAACACCGGCACCCTGTTGGATCTCCAGGTCGCAGCCGGCGGCTCGGTACTCGGAGTTGACCACAGGGTCGATCTTCGCGACGTGTGCCGACGTTTCCCCAATGTCGCGATTCAGGGCAACCTGGATCCAGTAACCCTGTTCGCCGATCGGGCTTTCCTGCGCGACGCTTGCGAGAGGATTCTCTCGCGGGTTGCCCACCGCTCAGGGTTCATTTTCAATCTCGGTCACGGGATACTGCCCGCGACACCGGTAGACAACGTGATCGCTCTGGTCGAGGTGGTCAAGGAGTGGAGTGCCGGCGATGCGGAGTGATCCGGCTCCGCGCTCGGCCTCTGCGGGGACGAGGGTTTGACCTCCCGACCGCAAGCCGCGGTGCTGCTCGCCGGTTTCGGCGCCCCCTCCTCGCTTGCTGAGGTCCGCGCCTTTCTTATCGAGGTGACGGCTGGCCGTGGGATTCCGGCGGCTCGCCTCGATGAGGTTGAATCACACTACCGGGCCGTAGGGGGCTCTCCCTACAATCGTCTGGCGGAGGAACTCGCCGATTCGCTCGAGCGTCAGCTGGCATCGCGAAGCCTTCCCCTGCCTGTTTGCCTAGGAATGCGCTGCTGGGAGCCCCGCCTTGACGAAGTCCTTGAAGGGTTGAAACGCCGAGGTGTGCGGATCATCGTTGCGGTCTTGCTGGCGCCACACGAGGGAAAAGCTTCTACTCAGCGCTACGTCGAAGCCATCGAACTTGCCAGAAAGCGGACGGCACCAAACCCCCCTTCGGTTCTGTACCTGAAGTCCTGGCACAAGGAGCCCGGCTTTATCGAGGGCGTTGTGGCCAGGGTAGAGCAAGCCTGCGAAGGGCTCGACCAAGCGCGACGGTGCCGCGCGGCGTGGATATTCACGGCCCACTCCATCCCACTGGCCGACGCCCAGGGCAGCCCATACGCTGTGCAGGTAGAGGAAACCGTCGACGAGATAGCCGGGCGCCTCGGGGTAGAACCACTCCTCGCTTGGCAGAGCCGCAGCGGCGCGCGAGAGAGTCGGTGGCTCGAACCCGACCTCGGCCAGCGCATCCGGGAGCTGGCCGGCAGCGGCTTCGACACGATCGTGGTCACACCGGTTGGATTTCTCTTGGATCACGTCGAGATTCTCTACGACCTCGATATCGAAGCGGCCAGCATCGCCCAAGAACTAGGCCTCACCATGGTACGGGTACCAACGGTGGGAAATCACCCGAGCTTTACAGCCATGCTAGCCGACAAGATCGAGGATACCCTCGCTCGGGCCGAAGGCTGAACGGGGTTCACGGGCGTGGAAGGTCAAGCACCCAAGCTGCCCAGCGTGGTCGTTGTCGGCGCAGGGATCTCCGGTCTGTCCACGGCGTGGAACCTGACCAACGGCGGAGAAGACCCTGATAGGAGCGTCGATGTCACCGTGCTGGAAGCAGGTGACCGCGCGGGTGGAGTTATCGCTACCGCACGGCGCGGCGGTTTCATCTGCGAGCTGGGTCCGGACTCGATGATCACCGAGAAGCCATGGGGGCTTGACCTCTGTGATGCCATCGGCGTCGGCGGGAACATCATAGGAACAGGGGAACAGCATCGGCGCAGCTTCATAGCCCGGGGACAGCGCATCTACCCGGTACCCGAGGGTTTCAACCTGCTGGCTCCCACCCGCTTTCTCCCCTTCGTTACCACCTCCCTGTTCTCGCCCGCGGGTAAGCTGCGCATGGCGGCCGACCTTATACTCCCGCGAAGACGCGAGCCCGGCGACGAAAGCCTTGCGGATTTCGTCCGTCGGCGGCTAGGGCAGCAAGCGCTCGAGCGAATCGCCCAACCAATGGTCGGCGGGATATATACGGCGGATCCGGAGAAGCTCAGCCTGCTGGCGACCATGCCGCGCTTCAGGGAGATGGAAGCCCGCAGCAGAAGCGTGATCCTCGCTATGCTGCGGTCGCGACGCGCCATGGAACGGAGATCACCGTCGCTTGACGCTGGACCCCGTTACGGCATGTTCGCCACTCTGCGTGGCGGCTTGCAAGAGCTGCCACAGACCATCGAGCAGTCACTCCCCCGGGGTTGCGTGCACTACAAGCAGAGAGTCCGGTCCGTAACCCACCGCGGCGACCACTGGATCGTTCGGACGGACTCGGGTGAGCTACGAGCGGACGGGCTTTGCCTGGCGTTGCCGGCCCCAGCGGCCGCGGCTGTGCTCCGCGCGGTTTCGCCAGAGTTGAGCACGGAACTCGGAAGCATCGAATACGCGTCGACGGCTACTCTCAACCTGATGTACCGGCGGGAAGACATCCACCACGCCCTCGACGGCTTCGGTTTCGTCGTGCCGGCTATCGAGAGACGATCCATACTGGCCTGCACTTTCAGCAGCGTGAAATTCCCCGGCCGAGCGCCGGCCGGGAACGTGCTGCTACGCGCGTTCGTAGGCGGTGCGCTGTTCCCCGAAAAGTTCGCGCTTGACGACGCGTCGCTGCTCGAATCGGTCAGAGCGGATCTCGACAAGCTTCTCGACATACGTCATCCACCCCGCGAGGCAATCATTTCCCGTCACGCCGATGCCATGGCCCAGTACCACGTGGGCCATCTCGACCGTATCAGCCGCATCGATTCTCTGGTAACGGACCTTCCCGGCCTCGCCCTGGCCGGCAACGCCTACGGGGGCATCGGCATACCCGACTGTATTCACAGCGGCGAAACCGCCGCCCGCAGCATTATCGCGCAGCTGCTCGCAGACGCCCCCCCCTCCTGAGCGGCGTCGTTTTCGCCTTCCGAGGGCTCCGCAGCACCCTCGGAACTCACGTCCGTGGGCTTCTGGAAAAACCGTCTTGCCCAGCAACGCCAGTCAGAGTAGAGAATAATACATGGCTTCCGTATCAGAGCTCGCACCCGGCCTGCTCATCGCGATGCCCCAGCTCGCCGACCCTAATTTCCGCCGCAGCGTGGTGCTGATGACTGAACACCATCCCGAAGGGTCGTTTGGACTGGCCATCAACAGACCAGCTCAGCACCGTGTCGCAGAGGTGCTAGCCTCCTTGGACGTCACCTGGGGAGGAGCCGCCGACGCCTCGGTGTGGGTCGGCGGGCCGGTCCAACAGGAAACCGGCTGGATACTGCACGAACCGGTCGCGGGCCTTCAAGAACCCGGGACAAGAGAAATCGCTCCAGGAATTCAGCTTTCATCGGCCCCCGAGGCGCTCGCGGTTCTGGCGGTGAGCCCGCCCAGCCGCATGCGATTCATACTGGGCTACTCTGGTTGGGGACCGGGACAGCTCGAAAATGAACTCACCCAGGGGTCCTGGGTAACAAGCGATCTGACCCCTGAGTTGGTCTTCGACACTCATTTCGAGGAACTCTGGGAAACCGCTGTCCGCCGTCTGGGTATCGCGCCGGAAGCGCTAGCGCCGGCCAGCGGCGTCCACTAGGCCCCGCGGTGCCGGGGAGCGCTGGCTCTCCCGCTACAGGCTCTCCTGCTTTGCAAAACGTCCCGCGTAAACAGCAGACCCGTCGGTACGTTGAAAGATGAGCTGACAGATCCGCGTTCCGCGGTGAATGTTGAGCGTACGTCCAGAAACATTGGATATCTCCAGGACCTGGCGGTTAGAGACCCCGGGTGCGACGAACCCGGCCGTGACGTGGATCATCAGGCCCAGCCTGGCAAAACGCGATCTACCTTCGAGCCACCCGCAGATATTCGGCGAGAGCCTAATTCGCTCACGGGTGATCCCGTGTATGGTGCTACCGGTGGCCAGCGCGAACGGCGTCGTCAATGACCTCAGCTCCGTCAGTTCCCGGAAGTCGACGTCATCGAGGACATCGACGGGCTGTGCGTCTTCCGACATGACTCTGATCTCGTCGCCGAGGTGCAGGTCCACTGACGCCGGACCCAGCATGTCATCCTCAAAAGGGTCGACGACGATAGAACCAGCGGCCATCTCTTCAAGAATTTTTTCTCGGGTAAGTATCATCGACTGGCATCCGCCGACGGCTCCGCTGAAGGACTCACCGCCAGGCGCCGTTTCCGCAGAGCCGCCCTACGACGTCGAAGAGTATTTCGGTTCCAAGCCTGAGATTTTCTACGCTGATTCGTTCGTTGTGCCCGTGTATCGTGCCGAGCTCTTCCCGGGTCAGCAGTACGGGGGTAAAACCGTAGGCCTGCGCGCCGGCTTCTCGAAAAGCGTGAGAATCCGTAAATCCTGGTGACAGCATGGGCAGCACGTCGGCCTCATCCCCGTACCGCTCAGATATGGCTTCAGCGATCGCGCGCGTGGCCGGCGTATCCATCGAGGACTGCCCCGAGTCGTGTTCCAGCACCCTCACTATCTCGACGTCCGGATCATCGATGATCTGCCTCAACCCTTCGATGAAAGCTTCGGTTCGGGTTCCAGGAAGGAGACGGCAGTCGAGCGTGGCTTCGGCCTTGGCAGGTATAACGTTGTGCTTGTGGCCGGCGCGCGCACCGGTGAGAGATACGGTGTCATGGCTGAGCGCGTACAGGTGGGCGTCCGCCGACGCCAGAGCCTCGACGACCGCGGGGTCTCGGTGATCAAGTTCGCCAGGCAGGAATCCCCGCCGTTTCAGGGTCGCGAGCATCGCCTCAACAGAATCCGTGAGCTTCACCACCTTCTCCCGCTCTTCGACGCGGGAAAGGGCGCGGACCAGTTTCACCAGGGAGTTGTCGGTGTGCGGCACCGAAGCGTGCCCCGGCTCACCCCTGACCACGAGCTTGACCCAGCAGGGGCTCTTCTCGCTCGAACAGACCCCGAACAGCTTGGTATGCTGACCCATGAACTGACTAAAGCCATACGCACCTTCGTTGAAGACGTACTCCGCGTCCAGCAATTCCGGTGCGGCTTCCTGCAGGTATCGAACGCCCTTGAGACCGCCTTCTTCTTCGTCGGCAACCGAAATAAAGACGAGGTCCCGCGAAAGCGGCAGACCGTGGCGTTTGATCAGAACCATGGCCAAGAGTTCCATGATAGCCATCCCCTTGATATCGAGCGCGCCACGACCCCAGATGTATCCGTCGGTAACGCTTCCTGAAAAAGGGGGAACTTCCCAGTACTCTTCTTCGGCCGGCACCACGTCTATGTGTGACAGCAAAACGAGAGGTTTCCCTTCTGTCGCACCGCCGCTGTCGCCGTTGAGACGAGCCGCCAGCGAGACGCGACCGTCTCCCGCGTCGTAGAGTTGTGAGCCGATGCCCTCACGGGCGAGTTCGTCGCGGAGGAAGAGCGCGCCGGCCTCTTCCCCCCCGGGGGGATTGGTCGTGTCAATCCTGATGTAGCGCGAAAGAAGCTCGGTGGCCTGCTCGCCGATCTCGTGCCAGTCTATTGCTGCTCGTGAATCGTTCATGGTGGCGATAGTATTGCTTTTGCCCGACCATAAACAACGGCGGCGGGGGCCCCCGTGCGACGGTCTGAAATCGCCTGCAGGCGGCCTGCAACGAATTGCAGTGTGGAACCGCCCGGCTGCTTGGCCGGGACGCCGTTATCCCCGATTCCTGGTCTCGGTGGCTTGGCACGTCAGTTGCAGAGCTATTGTCACGCCGCGCTACCGGCATGAAGCTGCCGGCACGCTGGTGGGAGTCAGGTGGAAGCTTTGGTTTCTGCGATGGCTTCTGTGGGGCCGTTTCCCACTAACTCCCCCCCGGAAACGGTCTCACGCTCCAGGTGCGCAGGGCCGGAATTCGTTAATTCGGGTTCCGGCCCTGTTGATTGTTGGCCCCATGCTGTTCTAGTTTGGAGGCAGAACTCATGAAAAAGGCCCCTACCTTTCTTGCGTTGCTACTTGGCGCGTTCTTCCTCGCGGTATGCAGCGAGGTCACCCAAGCCGGGGAATACGAGCCAGGTCGCGGCCTGCACATCAACGACGACGTCCGTCTCGGCGGTTACAGCTTTCTGAGCCTGGAATTGCGCGACGACAAACCCAACAGCCTGGAGCTCGGCGATCTGAGCGCTTTCTTGTGGTTGCGTTTCAACTCCGACCTGAAGCTGTTCTCGGAATTCGAACTGGAGGATTCGTTCCGTATCGAAAGCGATGGACCCCATACCGGTAAGCAGGCGAGCCAGCTCGAACGTCTATACGTCGAATACGACTCGGCGAGTGGTTTCGACATCAAGCTCGGTAAGCTGCTGACCCCCATCGGGACCTGGAACCAGATCCACGCTGCTCCGCTGGTCTGGTCCACATCGAGACCTTTTACGACGCGCATGTTCTTTGACACCGGCATCACCGGGGTGCAACTGAACCGGACCTTCCTCTACGGCGGTCTCGACGTCAACGCCTCGGTCTTTGGCCAGTTCACCGACCAGCTCGACGAAGGCGACGGTCCTCAACGAATACGCCGGGGGATCGGCGGCCGTCTGCTCGTTAACCACCAGGAGCAGTGGCAGCTCGCGCTGTCTTACCTTCGCTTTGAAGATGAAATGCAGGACCGCTGGGAGCACGTGCTTGGGTCCGACTTCATGTACAGGAGCGAGCGTTGGGAATTCAGCGGCGAAACCGTAGTGAACGATCCGGGATCCGGTGGTAAGGCCACTTGGGGTGCCTACCTTCAGTCCGTATACAAAACCGGAACAAGGATCTATCCGTTTCTTCGTCTCGAACACGCAGAACTGGACACCGACAGCGGCAGTCCCGCCACCGTTGGTTTCGCGTGGAAGTACAAACCGAACGTGGTCTTCAAGGCGGAAATCGTGGCCGGTTCAGGAGACCTCAAGGGCAATGGTTTCCTCAGCTCCGTCGCGGTGCTGTTCTGATTCATGAGATCGGGCACGTCCATATCGGCTGCCCTGTTCGTGACGGCAACCGCACTGGCGATCCTGAGCGTTCCAGCGCAGGGTGCGGGTCCAGATTTCGTAGTGATCGTCCATCCGGCCAACCCCGTCAATACCCTTACCAGATCCAGACTCGAAAGAATCTACCGTCGTAGTGCGCGTTTCTGGGACGACCGCGTACGCGTCGTCCCGATCAACACGTCTTTTGGCAATTCCCTTCGAGACAGTTTTTCTCGCGAAATCCTCAGGAGTTCTCCGGACGAACTCGTGAGCTTCTGGAATCGCCAGTACTTTCAGGGGGTGATGCCGCCCCCGGTGCTGAAATCACCCGCCGCGGTGAGGGCGTACGTAGCAACGACGCGCGGGGCAGTCGGCTACATCCCCGCTGATCTGCTCGACGATACCGTCAAGGTCGTAGATATTCTCGGCGAATAACGTGCCCACTTCAATTCGCTCCAAGCTTCTTCTCTACGCAGCGGTGCTGCTTGTTCTGCCTACCCTGGCGTACGGCTTGCTGACCTTCAGGGCGGCCAAGGACGCTCTCGAACCTTCTCTGCACGACCACCTCGCAGATGACGCCGACACCGTCAAGGCGGCCCTCAAACAGCTGCTAGACGGTCACATCCGCAACACCGTTACCTGGACCGGCGTGGATGTCATGCGCGAACTCGTCGTCAACGACATCGACAAATCCGTTTCCCTGTTTCTCGAGGACCTGAAACATCATTACGGGGCCTATCTGGATTTGATGGCACTCGACCCGGAGGGGTCCTGCATAGCGTCCAGCAATCCAGCCTTCATCGGTCGCAATCTTTCTCTCGCCACCGCTGGTCTGCCGAGCCGCGGCATCGATGGCGTGCGCGTTTCGCGAAGGGTGACATGGTCCAAAGACCACGGTGAGTATTACCTGGGAATTACCGCTACCATCCCCGATCCCGACAGCAGAAACGGGGACCTCGGGCTTCTCCTGGTGTTTCTCGACACCCGCGTGTTCCAGAGCGTGGTGCTCCCCAAGGCCGGCCACGGTTACGTCAACCTGCGTCTCCTCGACGAAGAGCGACGCGAAATCGCCGGCCCGGAACCACGACCGGCTCGCCTGAGGAGTTGGGACATCCAGCCGCCCAGCGGGGTGACGTTTGACTCACGCTCGTCCCCGCTGTTGTACGAAGCCAGCGACAGCGAAGGCAGAAAGTTCACGATCAGTGAGGTAGGACTAGGCACGACCGACATGCTACCGGATCTGGGCTGGACGGTTACCGCGGCCAAACCCACCAAGGCAACCATGGCGCCGGTCGTGCGAATGGGCAGGCAGATGATGTTCTTTGGATCGGGGGTAACGCTGTTCGGTCTAGCCTTGGCTTGGCTCATATCTTCCAGCATATCGGAGCCAATCAAACGGCTGACCACCATCGCCTCGCGCATCGCGGACAAGGGAACGCTGGAAGCTATACCCGATCCGATCAGCAGCGACGAAGTCGGAGAGCTGACGCTTTCCTTTCAAAAGATGGTCCGCAACGTCGCTGCAGCTCACGACGACTTGCTCCAGTCAGCCAAGCTCGCGTTCCTGGGCGAGATGGCCGCCGGCATCGCTCACGACGTCCGCACACCCCTGGGCATCATAAAGAACTCCGCTCAGCTCATCGAGCGTCGTATGAAAGCGAGTGACGACGCTGAAGGGCAGGAGTTCGCGCGTTTCATCTGTGAAGAAACCGACCGTCTCAATTCGGTCGTGACGGGTCTGCTCGACTACGCCAGACACGATCCACCGGAACGGGGAAGCGCCGACATCAACGCGATCGTTGAGAAGTCCATCAACATGCTGGGTACCGAAGCAGCGTCGAAATCAGTCGCCCTGCGCTGTGACCTTGATGACAGCCTTCCTCAGGTCTACTGTGACAGTAGCCAGATCCAACAGGTACTGTTGAATCTGCTCATGAACGCGATACAGGCCTGTGGTAAAGGAGGCTGGGTGAGAATATCGACATCGCGCGACGACGACGGTGTTCGTGTCGTGGTCAAGGACAACGGGCCCGGAATGCCCGACGACGTACTGCAAAACGTGTTTTCGCCTTTCTACAGTAAGCGTGAGGGGGGTATAGGCCTGGGTCTCGCTATCGTCCAGCGCATAGTCGCCTCCCACCACGGCAACATCCGCGCGTGTAACGCTCCCGACGGTGGAGCAGAATTTACGGTTACCCTTCCGGAGTATGATTCAGCATAGACAGGTTCTCGTCGTCGACGACGAGGAAAAGATTCGGCGTGTCCTCGACGCGACTCTGTCGGCGATGGGCCTTTCGGTGTCGCTCGCTGCGAACGGTGACGAGGCCATCGCCGCCCTCGATCAAGACGTGGATCTGGTAATAACCGACCTCAAGATGCCGGGTTCCGGCGGCATGGACGTTCTGGCAGCCACCCGGGAACTCGGACACGAGGTCCCGGTCATCATAATGACCGCCTACGGAACCGTCGGCAGCGCCGTCCAGGCAATGAAACAGGGCGCTTACGACTACGTCACCAAACCGTTCAACCTCGATGAAATAGAAATCCTCGTGAAGCGTGCGCTTGAGGTCAGTGCGCTGACCACCGAGTACAACTACCTCAGAGAAAGCGGTCTGCAGAGACTCGAGGATCTCATCGGAAGCTCAGAGGCCATGTCGCGCCTGTTTGAACAGCTGCGGCGCGTCGCATCCTCGGAAGTCAACGTCTTGATCCGTGGCGAAACCGGCACGGGTAAGGAGCTGGTCGCCCGAGCGGTACATAGCCTTAGCTCCCGTAGGGACCGTTTGTTTGTTCCCGTCAACTGCGCTGCGATACCTCTGGAGCTGCTCGAAAGCGAGTTGTTCGGACACGTCAAGGGGGCGTTTACCGGGGCAAACGACGATCGGGTGGGCAAGTTCGAACTGGCGTCGGGTGGCACCCTTTTTCTCGACGAGATCGGAGACATGCCGCTTCAACTGCAAGCCAAGATTCTCAGGGTGCTTGAAGAGGGGGTAGTTGAGAAGGTAGGAGGCAACAACCGCATCCAAGTCAATACCCGGGTGTTGTCGGCGACCAACCGTGACCTTGCCGTCGCGATCGAGAAGGGCGAGTTCCGCCAGGATCTCTACTATCGGCTCGACGTACTCAACCTCTCGCTTCCGCCTCTTCGAGAGCGCGGATCGGATATAGCATTGCTCGCGGATCACTTCATGAAAGACGCCGCGGTGAAGAACGGACGCGGCCTCGCTCGCCTCGACGCTGACGCGCTCGAGTTGTTCAACAACTACGACTGGCCGGGAAACGTCAGGGAACTCCGTAACGTGTGCCAGCGACTCGTCGTGCTCACCACGGGCGAAACTATTTCTGCCGACATGGTCGATCAGTTGCTCGATCTCCGTCCGCCCGACACGGCCCTGGGGACGTCGGCCGGCGACGGGTCCGGAAGTCTCGCGGACGCCGTTGCGGCCGTGGAGAGTGATACCATCCGTCGTTCGCTCGAAAGCTGTGGCAACAACAAAGTCCGAGCGGCCAAGGCCCTGGGGATCAGCGAACGAAGCCTGTGGTACAAGATCAAAAAGTACGGTCTGGGAAGCACCCAGCCCAGGGATTGATTCTCCCGGCCGCGCTGTTCTTGCGCGGGCCCGGCTACCGCGTAAGCGCCCCCCCGTCTATCCAGTCCTGTATGGTCTGCTGATCGGTGGCGCTCAGCGGAAGCCCCCCCAGCGGCATCTGGGCCCCGACGCCAGGAACCGCTTGGGATATCTTGGTGAAGAGCCAGCTGTTGGCCGAGTCCCCGGGCTCGACCAGGTCGTTGAAGCCTGGTGCTTCCGATGAAACGACGTTGACGGTCTCGACCCCCGCCACGGCGGCCGAGAGGTTCAGGCCCTGCGCCGCCGAAAAGAGGTCGTGGCAGCCGCTCGAACTGCAGTTGCTGTCGAAGATGGCCTGGACCTCGGCCGGAACGGAGCGCCCGCAATCCTCGGGGCAGCTGTCGGCGGCTTCACCCGCTCCGACGAAGTCACAGACCCCGTCGCCACAGGCGCTGAGTTCGAGGTCTATCCAGTCCTTTACTGCTTGTTGCTCTGCGGCGTTCAGCGGCACGGCTCCCACCGGCATACGGCTACCGACCGCGGGAATCGGCTCCGAGATCTTCTTGAACAGCCAGCTACTCGCCGAATCGCCGATTACCACGCGTTTGGCGAGTAGCTCTACGGCGTCGACACCGATGAGGTTGGCGGCTGAAAGCCCCGTCTCCAGGACCAGACCGGAAGCCGCAGCGGTCGAGCTGTGGCAGGCGGAGGCGGTACACGAGGCGCTGAAGATGTCTTGAACCACGTGGCTGACCTGACCGCAATCGACGAGACAGGTAAGGGAGTTCTCGTCGGCGAGATCACAGTTCTCGTCCAACCCGCAGTCGCTCGAAATCGTCGCGGAGCCGTCGCCGGAGGTAGAACCGTAGACCTGCGAGATGCAGTCCTGAGCGGCCGCCAGCGTGAACGCGGCACCGTTGCAAACCCCCAGGCCCGTCAACACCGAGTCGCTGCACTTCTTGGCTATGTTGCCCTGCAGCTTCAGCAGCGACTTTGCGAGCTTTCCCTTCGGGTCGTTCTGGTTGGGGTCGGCGCAGTCCGTGGTTGACTTGCCAGCGTCCACACTCTGGCGACACTTGGCGAGCGTCTTCAACACTATCTTGGCGTGTACCGCTCCCGACTTGCCCACAGCGTTGAGGCAGGACTGCTGCCCCTTAGAGAAACCCGAACCGGCACCGCCGAAGGAAGCCTCCGTAAGCAATTCCGCGTCCGCGTCAGCAAGACAGAGCTGACAGTCCAACAGCGAACTGAAATCCAGGATCGCACCGAGGGAGCCGCAGGGAGAGGGACACTGCGTCAGCGCGCCGACGTCGGCTAGGCTGACGCTCGCGCATTTCTTGGCGAAGTTGGCCCCGGCCTTCTGGCGCGCCTTGTCGACCTTGCCTTTCAGGTCGCCGCCGACGACCGTGGCACACTGCGTGATGTCCGCCGGAAAACCTTTCTTCATTGAGTTCTTGTAACAGCCGGCCATCTCCTTGAGTGCTGTGCTGATGTACTTACCCACGCTCTTGTTCATCGCTTTACGGCACTGCTGTGCAGCTTTCGGCAAGGGCCCCGTGTGGGCTTGAGAGTTGGACAGGGAGAAAAAAAACACGGCGATCACAGCAATCGGCAATGTCAGATGGTGGCGCGACATGAATGAAACCCTCCTGTGGAAAACAAGGAAAGCGGCCCAATCCCGCGGACGCGAAGCGATCCCGTCCGAACTACGCCGCCCCAGATAGTAGCCTCTAACGAACCGGGGGCCTGCGTCAAGACAAAAATCAATATTTCCCCCTCACGGGGATATTTTCAGCGCTGACTAGACCACCGCCGGCTCCAAGCCGCCGGAGAGCCTGGCGGCGAGCCGCCCGTGAAGGCGGTCGATTTCATATTCGATCCGGTAACTGTCCCTGGCCGCTTTGGACATGCTCTTTCGCAAACGGCGAAGGCGTGAGGAGAGGCGGTCCAGCTCGATCGACAGAGCGGCCTTACCCGCCTGGGAAGCCACGTTGTAACGATCCACAAGATCGGCCAACCGCGCGACACAGAGAGCCATCGCCCGTCTGCTGTTCTCGTCGACGCGGCTCGATGCCCTTTCCCGGGCCAGGCGAAGCTCCCGGACAAGAAGCTCCAGCCGTTCCAAATCCGGTCGCACCATACGTGTGAGCTGCTCAGCCGCGTTGTAGACGCGCGCGCCCATAGAAGCGGTGGGCGCCGCCAAGGGCTCGGAGACCACCGTCGCGGCCCGCACGATCCGGATGTCCATACATACCGAGTTCACGGCGACCAGAGGCGAAAAAGGGTACCGCGAGTTCAGAGCGATGACGTGCGAAAAGTGGTTGGGCCAGCAGTTGTCCTCGCCATGGTTGTTGTCGCTCACGCCGACCGTTACCGTCCCCGGCCTGAACATCTGCGGGTAGTGCTGACGCAACAGACGAATCTTGGTCTCGGCCGCGTTATGCACGACTCCACCCGGCCTCGAAAAGTATCGCGGGCGTCGGGGTCTGAACAGCAGGGGGATGCCGACTGGTGCGCAGTACTCCTCGTGACCATTTGGCCCCGTGCGAAGGTCTACGCTGCTAGAAATGTACCCGTCTGCACCTAGCTCACCGCAGGCGTGCTCGACGGTGGGAACGGTCGACGCACTACACAATACGACGGCTCTGAGCCGCGGGCAGTGCTCTCGAATCGCGGCGACGACGTCGGCGTCTATGACGAGCTTGCTCCGCCACCGTGCCCAGGCGCAGGCCGCGTAGGCCCTCAATTCGTCGGGGGTGTAGCCGGCCGCCGTCGCCATCAGCACGCTCCGCATGAGGGCCTGCATACGTTCGACGTAGCTGGCGCCAAGCCGCGACATCATCAGCTTGTGCCAACGCGGCCATTTTCCGCCCAGTCGCACGGTCAGCGCGTATACCAATCCAGCCGGCCCCCAGTAGCGAAGGCCGCGGCCAAGCGTTCCCGCAGCACGAAGAGGCCTAGCCAGCGATACGCCCGGCATGCCGCCAGACCCCTGGCCCCCGCAGTCAGGGTCGAGACCGTCCGCTCGGGGATTACCACAGATCTCCCACCCGAGTTGTTCGCCGATGGTGACGTCGAGATGAACCGTACGATCAAGATCGAGCACTACGTATTCCGTGTCGGCTGCAAACAGGCTGGCAACGCGCGGCGCCAGGGGACCATGGTCCATGTCCACCACGTAATTGTCTATCGGTTTGAAATGGTATTTACCGCTATCCATCCCCTTCCCCAGAGAGGAAAGAAAACCCCTTGGCCTCTTGCGATGCAAGAGAAAAATTCGCCGACGGAGCGACAGGTCAGGAATTGAGTCGGCTGACGATCTTGCGCTTCCCTTCGTTGATGCTCTTGAGATCGGCCATACCGGCTTCGGCGATGTCGTCACCGACGGTCCACCGCCCCTCTCGAGCGATGGCCTCCATGTCGACCCATCCTTCGTAGTACGCGGAGGTACGTTCGGTGATGAGCCCGGCTGTCCACAGGGTCTTGATCAGCGTCCGGAAGATATTGCTGTTCTCACGCATGAATTCTCGACGTTTCTCATCCGTAATGACCTCTGCCATGGCGGCCACCGCGAAGTCCGGGTCTATGCCGCAACGCCTGTACAAGGCCGCCCGCTGATCCGCGCCTACGAGGTTGAACAACAGATCGTTAAACATCTGCTGGCTGAAATCCTCTAGTTCGTTGCGAATCTCCTCACTCACTCCCGGCACGTTCAGGCGCGCCCAGATCTGCCCGAATCTGTGATGAAAAGCCTCGTCCGTCATGACCAGCTGAGCGAGACGACGCAGGAGCGGGTCATTGGACGACCGGTAGAAACCAGCGAAGATGCCCATGGCTATGCCCTCGATCATCATCTGCATACCGATGAGTTTTTCGTAGATCACGTCGGATCCGACGATTCTGTGGAGAATGCGTTCCAGCGTTGGAGTGGGTCGAGCCACCTCTCCATCAAAACGGGCTTCCATGTACCTCGCGAAGGCATGAACGTGTCGCGCTTCTTCCCTGGCCTGGTTGGTCGCGTACTCCTGGGCTCCCGCGTCCAGCAACATGTCGGCCAAGCCCGTAGAAATACTCAGTGCCCCCTGTTCGCCGTGGAGAACGCCACTGACACGGAAGAACAGGGTCTGGTTGGCGAAATTGATCCGTCCCCCCTCGTCAAGCCGGTCCCAGATCGCCGAATGGCGTTCCGGTATCTGCTCGAATGGCAGCATCGGCTCGTCTCTGGGCGCCGGCTCGTCAAAATCTATGTAGTCCGGGTCCTCTGGATTCCAGAAGTGCTCGTTGGTCCGCGCGATAAGCTCTTCGAACTCCGCGCAACGGCACAGGTAGCGGTCGGCCCGGAGCATGGCCTCAAATTCGTCTCGGGCGACAGCGTTGAAAGCTGGGTTGATGTTGCTGCAGCGATTACGCTGCCTATCGGTCTCGTTCATCGGCATGATCACGCATATTGTCAGCAATCATCCGCCGAAGCCACGCCGCCACAGATTCGGCGGTTTTGGCCTCTCTCCCGAGGCGCGGCGCTTTGCTTAGCTTGAGGGCTCCATCATACTGTCCCATTTGGTGGCGTTGCGCGCCCCATTAGCAGAAACCAGCCGCAGACGCCGCTGGCGTGGCCGGAAACCAACCGAGGAACATTACGATGGACTTTTCTGTTCCCGAGGAAATCGCCACACTCGTCGAGAACGTAACCCGTTTCGTCGACGAATACGTCATTCCGCTCGAGCGCTTGCCCCACGAAGCCCTGGAGCTCGGCGGTCCACCCTTTTCGTCGGCCATCCGCGAGGTGCAAGCGCGGGCCAAGGCACTCGGTTACTGGGCTTTCCACCTACCGAGGGAGGCCGGCGGCGCCGGCCTCCCCTTCATGCACTACGTGCTGGTCAACGAAGTTCTCGGCCGTAGCCCCTACGGCCCTTCCTGCGTGGGATCCCAGGCGCCGGACTCCGGCAACGCCGAAATCATCTGGAAGTGGGGCAGTGAACAACAAAAGACGCGGTGGTTGCGGCCCCTGGTGGCCGGCGAGATCCGGAGCTGTTTCTCGATGACCGAGCCCGAGGTAGCCGGTTCGGATCCGCGCCTGCTGCGAGGCCGCGCCGTGCGCGACGGCGACGAGTGGGTGATCGACAAGCACGCGTGGTTCAGCAGCGGAGCCCACGGGGCAGACTTCGCAATAGTCATGGCCCTGACCGACCCGGATGCGCCGACCTACGAACGCCAGAGCATGTTCTTGGTGCCGCTGGACTCGGCCGGCGTGAACATCCAGCGCGGCATTCCGGTTATGGGAGAGGACAACCACCACCACGCGGAGATCTGGTACGAAGACGTGCGGGTTCCGGCCGAGAACCTGCTCGGCCCCGAGGGTGGCGGCTTCCTCATCGCCCAGGATCGCCTGGGACCCGGTCGAATCCACCACTGCATGCGCTGGCTCGGGCAGGCCCAGCGGGCCTTCGAGTTGATGTGCGAGAGAGCCGTGCTGCGCGAAGCCTTTGGCAGCACCCTTGCGCGCAAGGCCAACATCCAGGACTGGATCGCGGAAGCTCGCGCCGACATCCTCTCCGCCCGGTTGATGACCCTACACGCCGCGTGGAAAATCGATCGGGACGGCCCGGCGGGCGCGAGAGAGGAGATCTCTTTGATCAAGTTTTTCGGCGCCAAGGTCCTGCACAGCGTGATTGACAAGGCAATCCAGGTCTACGGCGCCGCGGGCGTAACCGAGGATCTGCCGCTTTCCCACATGTATCGCAACGCGCGCATGGCGCGCCTCTATGACGGCCCCGACGAAGTCCACAAGATGGTAGTGGCCAGACGTATTCTCGCCAGCTACGAGACCAGAGCGAACGAACGCTCCGAGTCGTCCCGTGCTTCGGCAAACACTGAACCGTGAGGCCCGCGGTCCGGTTCCGGCGCCGCGGACCCACGGTTCGGTCCGGTTTCAGAAGTGCCAGCTTATCGCCGCCCTGAGGCGATAGTCGGCGACGATCTGCAGACCCGTGTTGTTCTGGATCGCCGGGAGTTCCAGCGCCAGGTCTGCGACGACGTCGTCCCCGCGCGAGTAGAGAACTCGTGGACCTAGGTACAAGGCGGTGAGAGCGGTGTCATCGACCCTGCCACCATGCTGCTTGTCCTTGCCTTTGGTCTCACCCGACAAGACCAGCTCCGCAGCAAACACGTCCGGATGACGACTGACGAGAAACGCACCGGCCCCTACCCTGAAGCCGAGGTCGTCGGCGTACTCGTAGTCGAAGTCCCCTTCGGTTCGGATCGTGTAGTGCAGCTCCGCCGTAGCAAAGCCCTTCCCCAGGCTGGCGAACAGCTGAGTGCCCAGTACCGCGTCGACGGAACCACTGCCCAGCGCCAGGTCGTGTCCGTGCACCCCGCTCTCCTCGCCATCGGCGTGCGCATTTTCGACCGCCGTGTTCACTCCCAAGGCGACGCTCTCGTGGGTGGCCTCTTCGCCGAGGCGGTCGGAATCGCCGGTCGGGAGCTTCACGCCGCCGCTGAAAGAGAGTCGTGCTATGCCGTCGTCCGTGATCTTTTCGAACGCCAGCCAGTTGGCCAGCAACGAAACGTCTCCCAGTCCACGTTCGCGACCACTCTCCAGGACCCCTTGCTCCAGACGCCGAAAGCGCCTCGCTACGTACGGTATGCTCGCCTGCAAGCCAAAGTCATGACTGAGGTTGTAGCCCACCAATACTTGGGTGATGGAGCTACGCATGACCTCCCCCTCCTCGTTGTCTATCTGGTCGCCATCGAGACTCAGCGTCTTGAAACTCGTAAACTGTTCGCTCAACGCCAGCCACGGGCCGGGCTTGCTCTCGTGCATGGCCACGCTCGTGTAGATCGCACACAGGTCGCAGGCGAAGGAGCGCTGTGGCGAGACCAGACCGCCAACGAACAAAGCCGCCGCGACCGCCGTGGACAGCGACGCGTGACGCGTCCTTCCTTGATCAATATAATTCTTCATCCATCGTTTCTCCTAACTCTTTTTGTTCCTTCTCGATCAACGAACGCGCAGGAGCAGGTCCGCTTCGCCAAGAGCGCGCTTGCGCCCACCCAGCAATAGCAAGGGAGATAGCGGACTATGAAATCCCAAGGACGTGGGTACACGGAATCAGGCCACCGAAGGCCAGTCGCCCGAGCTACCCCCACGACACCCGTCTGGACAGTGCTTCAGGAAAAGGATCGAGGAGGAGGCGAATCCGGAGAAAGCGCGATAAGTGGACTCCGCCGGTTCACCGAACGGGGCCAGCCGAACAAGAGCACGGCAACGGTCAGCTCGCCGCGGCCTGAGGGCACAACGGGATCGACCACGTAGCTGCCCATGACACCGGTTGCGGCACAGCAACACCGTCCACCGTTGGGCCTGCGAAGACCGGAACAGCAACAAGACTTGCCGTTGCGATCAGTAGTCGAAGCCTCGTCTCGATGACAGGACAGAGTGCGCGGGCCGGAATCGAAACGGGCGGCCATCTGACACGCCGATGGGAAAATGGTCGTACCGGGAAGGCTTAGAGCGACGAAAACCGCCAGCCATCTCGAACACCATGCGAGCCGCTTGGGACCACCTCCCATCTTACCAAGTATGACTCAAGACCGATGAGAACGGCAACGCTCAACGGTTCCGCTTCCCGGCTAGGCCGCGACATACGCCAGCGAGCAGACCGGAACCGCGGCTGCCGCCACAGCCCCCAACCGGGGGATTCCCACGTCCGGGCTACGACCTCGACGATCAGGGAACAACCAGGCCGTCGAAAATCTCCTTCCTCACGTTGAAGATACACAACACGTTGGGCTGCATCCCCCCGGGGTCCGCCTCGAAAGTGACCGTCTTGACCCGGCGCGTGACGGCCGGGCGCGAGCTGTCCGTTCCTTCCGGTCCTCGCAGGACGAGATCCTTCAAGAACCCGCCGCGCTTACGGTCGTACACGAAGACCGACTGTCCGGGATTGCTACCCGGACCGACGAGATCACAGGTAGACTGGAAGGCGATGAACCGACCCCTGGAACCGATCCCGGGACGCGCGTTGTTACAGGCCACCGTGTCCGTTATCTGAGTGTAGAGCTGCCCGGGCACGGCTCTTTCGTCCCAGAGAAAGATCTCTACGTTCCTGTCCGGGTTCTTCCCCGAGTCGAGATCCGCGTCCGAGGCAAAGGCAACGAAACGTTTCTTGGCCTGCGCGGGACTCTCACTGACAAAGAAGGGCTCGGTAGGAACCGTGACCTGAGCGAGCTCGTGGGCTTTCTTCTGTACCCTGTAGATCGATCGGCTGCCGGCGCTCCCCAGCGGATTGATCCCAAGCAGATCCGCCGTGCTCGAGAAGGCAGCGGCGCTGGTATGAAAGTTGACGCTTCGCCCTACCACACTGATTCCCGTCTCGGCGTCGGTAAGCTGTCGAAGCTGCAGACCGCTAGGCCGCAGCGGTTTACGTAACCACTCGAAGACCTCACGGTTCTCGCTAGCGTTTCCGCAACGCGAGGGTGCCGAGGGGCACACCGAAGGGTCCCCGCAGATGAGGCCCGTGCAATCCAGATCGCTGCTGCACAACATCTGGTCGCGGTCGCCTCCGACGCACCTGTCTGGGACGATGTTGGCAGGTGAGTCGAACACCAGTATCTTTGCCTTGAAGGCCCTGAGGTTGGGGTTGAGATTATCGACGCCCACGGTGTTGGTAACCTGCGTGAGCTCCCCCCTCTTGATATCCAGATGGAAGATCTCCTTGTTCCCGTCTGGGTTCTCTCCGGTCAGATCGGCGTTGGATACAAAAGCGTAGAACCTGGCACTTCCGTTCACGGTTGGCGTGCTGTTCGAGATCTCCACGCCTGGCACCGCAGAAACGGTATCGGTGATCTGGACCATCGCCGCCCGTCGTGCGGAGAGCCGGTCTACGCCTCGCCGAACCTGGCGGTGAAATTCACGCCGGTCAAAAACGAATATCTCTTGATTGCCGTCGGCGTTGGATCCGACGAAATCCGCCGACGACTCAAAGACGACCTTCTTGGCGGTTCGGCTGGGTTGGGCGTTCTTGCCCTCGAAGCAAGCGAGGTCGTTCTCATCGACGACGCAGTTATCACACCCGTCGCCAAGTACCTCGTTACCATCGTCGCATTGTTCCCCGACTTCGATGACCCCGTTGCCACACTCCGCTATCAGCGTGCAGTCAGCGGCACAGGTAACACCGTCCGGGGGATCACACTGTTCGCCGCAAAGTCCCTGAACCACGGCGTCGCCACAGGGCGGCGAACCGCCGGAGCACAGTCCGGTTCCGTCGCAGCTCTCGCCAACGGTGCATGCGTCTTCGTCATCGCAGGGCGTCGTGGCCGAATCGAAACAGGTATCGTCCGTCTCGTCGCAACCCTGATTGCACTGTCCGTTGCCGAGACAGGGATCGCCTAGGTGCTGGCACGTCCCTGCGATACAAGAGTCCGCGCCATTGCAGAACAGGCCATCGTCGCAGGACGACAGGTTCGCCTCATGAACGCATCCCTGACCCGCCTGACAACTGTCGTCGGTGCAGACGTTGTCGTCGTCACAGTCCTTCAGACCACCCGGCACGCAGACTCCGCCGGTGCAGAGGTCGCCGTCCGTACATACCTCACCATCGTCACAGACCGCGGCGTTCGGAATGAATACGCACCCGAGTTGACCGTCACAGCCGTCGTCCGTGCAGGGGTTTCCATCGGTGCAGCTCAGGGCCGGTCCACCGAAGCAGGCCCCTCCAGCGCAGGCGTCTCCGGCACTACACGCGTCGCCGTCGTCACAGGGGGCGGAGTTAGCGACGTAAGAGCAACCCTGGGCCGGGTCGCAGAAGTCGTCCGTGCAAACGTTGGAATCGTCGCAGTCAAGAGCCGGACCACCAACACAGACCCCGGCACTGCAGAAGTCGCCGCTGGTACAAGCGTTGGCGTCCGAACAGGGTGCCGCGTTGGGGACGTGGTCGCAAGCCCCGCTCGGCAAACAGGTATCGTCGCTACAGGGGTCGAGATCATCGCAGTTAGCGTCGTCCCCCTGGCAGCCACCCTGACCGACACACACGCCGTCAACGCAGACGTCGGGATCGTTGAAGGGGTTGCTATCGTCGCAGGGATCGGTATTTGGCCAGAACGCGCAACCTGACGCCGGATCGCATACGTCATCCGTGCACGCGTTCCCGTCGTCACAGCCAGGGGGCGGACCTCCGACACAGAATCCGCCGCTGCACGCGTCGCCAGTGGTACACGCGTTCGAGTCGTCGCACGGGGCGCTGTTGGGCAGATGCGAGCAACCCCCCAGTGGGTCGCAGAAGTCGTCCGTGCATGGATCACCGTCGTCACAGTCCAGGGGTCCACCGCCTACACAGACTCCGGCCGTGCAAGAGTCACCGTCGGTGCAGACGTTGCCGTCGGAACAAGGCGAGGAGTTTGAGCTGTGGACACAGCCGGATCCTGGATCGCAGCCATCGTCGGTACAAGAATTACCGTCGCTGCAGTCAACCGGCGGACCCGCAACGCAGACGCCAGCGCTGCAGCTATCACCGATCGTACACTGGTTGCCGGTATCGCAGGGATCGTCGTTGAAACCATGCCCGCAGGTCCCTGACTGACACAGGTCGTCTGTACACGGGTTGCCGTCATCCTGGCACGGCGAACCGTCTACGTCGATCTGGCAGTTGCCGCTACAGCAGTCCCCGTCTGCGAGGTTACCATCGTCGCACTGTTCGCCGCAGGCGGCGTCGAGAACCCCGTCTCCGCACAGCGTTCCGCCGGCGACGCAAGAACCACTACCGTCGCACACGTCCGCGGGAGTACAGGAATCACCGTCGTCGCAAGAAAGTCCGCTAACCTCCGCGGTGCACGCCGAACTGCAACAGTCCCCGTTCGTCACGTTACCGTCATCACACTGTTCGCCAGAATCGAGAATCGAGTCACCACAGGCCTCATCGATCACGATATCGTCGATCGCCGCGTCTTCTTCCAGTACGATGAGGACCGAATCAGCAGGCAGGGGCTCGGGAATGACGACGGTCTGAGCCGAGTTCTCCTCGAGCAGCGCGAAGGGAACGACCTGGGTTCCCCCGCCTGTCAGACTGATCTCCACGCGCCCACCGGATTCGTCCGTCTCCACGCCGATCACCCGCAGAGAAATCA
>JBHHVL010000026.1:0-39049 GCA_046754245.1 Binatia bacterium
TCTTGACCGTGTTCGTACTGCGCGGTGGCGTCGCCAAGGGTATCGAGCGACTCGCCAAGACCGCGATTCCGTTGCTGTTCTTGCTGGGGCTGTTGCTGGTCCTCAGGGTTCTCACTTTCGGCACCCCCGATCCTCTGCACCCGGACTGGAACGTCTCGGAGGGCCTGGGCTTCGTCTGGAACCCCGACCTCTCGCGTCTGGGGGACGCCAGCGTGTGGGTCGCGGCCGCCGGCCAGATATTCTTCACGCTGTCGATCGGCTGGGGCATCATCCACACCTACGTGAGCTACCTCAGGGAGAACGACGACATAGCGCTGACCGGCGCCTCGACTGTGGGCGTGAACGAGTTCGCCGAGGTGCTGCTGGGGGGGACCATAGCGCTCACCGCGGCGGTGGCCTTTTTCGGCGTCGCCGGCACCCGCGAGATAGCCGCAGGCGGTGCCTTCGACCTCGGGTTCCAGGCCATGCCGGTGATCTTCCAGCGCGTCCCCGTCGGCAACCTGCTGGGAATGCTGTGGTTTCTGCTGCTTTTCTTCGCGGGCCTCACCTCGGCCGTGGCCATGGCCCAGCCCATGATCGCCTTGCTAGAGGAAGCCTGGAACCTCACCCGCCACAGGGCCGTGTCCCTGGTCTGCGGCAGCATGTTCCTCCTCACCCAGCCGGTCATATTCTTTCAACGTTACGGTTTCCTCGATGAAATAGACTACTGGGTCGGCACCATCGCGCTGGTGGTATTCGCGCTCATGGAGGTGCTGATCTTTGCCTGGGTCTTCGGCATGGACCGGGGCTGGGATGAAATCCGGCGTGGCGCGCTGATCCGGCCGCCGGCTTTCTTCAAGACCGTCATCAAGTACCTGACCCCTGTCTTTCTCGTGGTCATACTCGCCTGGTGGCTCTGGGAAGAGGTACCCGCCAAGCTATCCATGGACGGTGTGACCGCCGAGGCCAGGCCCTACATCGTGGGCGCGCGCCTGCTGGTGCTGGGGCTGTTGCTCACGGTTTTTGGCCTCGTGAGGCAGGCCTCGAGAACCTGGAACAACCACGGGGTGGAGGACAGACGATGAGCGCTGGCGGGTGGATCTTCATGGCTCTGTCCTGGGGCGTGATAATCGGGTTCAACCTTTACTGTTTCGCGCGCTTGACCGCCGAGAACGGAAACAAGCGCTAGTTGCGCGCCTTTCGCGCCTATGCAATGAAGGGCCGTACGTGTGGGCAACAACCCTTTCACGGCTTTTCCCGGAGGATCAAGTATGAAAGCTATCAAGAACGCCACCCTGCTGCTCGGTGTACTGATCGTGTTCGCCGGTTGCGCGGGTATGCAGAGTATGCGCTCGAAAGCTCAGGCCGACGCCGACACGGCGGAGTCGGTGGCGCGTGCCGAGAAGGCCGCACAGGCAGCCGAAGAAGCGGCCAAGCGGGCCACGGTTGCAGCCGAAAAGGCCGAGGTCATTTTCCACAAGAGTCTGCAGAAGTAGCGCGGTGGGCCTCGGTTCTCCCTTTCAATTGGGGAGGAATGCCCGACCACTTCCGCGCCTCGCAGACTTCGGTCCTCGGTCCTCGGTCCGCTGCGCCGTTTCGCCGGCCAGATCTACGCGGCCGTTCGGCGCCGTAGCGCCCGGTCAAGATCCCACGTTGCTTGAAGATTCATCCAGAGCTTAGGGGTCGTGCCCAGTGCGTCCGCGAGGTCGAGGGCGGCTTCGGCTGTAATGCCCCGCTTGCCGCGAATCAACTCGTTCAACCGAGTGCGGGTCCACCCTACCTTTCCATTTCCAGCAAACTCGGTCTGCGTTATGCCGGCAGGCTCGAGGAACTCCTCGAGCAGTATCTCTCCGGGATGGAAGGGGTTCTTGGGAAGTTTCATCACAGCAACTCCATCGTAGCTCATTCGAACAGAACCACGGTCTTGAGCGCTTGGTCCAGGAGGCCGGCCGTGGTCACCGCTTCGCTGACCCGGTCGAGGGCGAAGCGATGCGTGATGAGATCGGAGACCGGTAGGTCGCCCGCCGCCAGATGTTCCAAGGCGCACCGGGTGTCCTCCGGACCGCTCGAGTAGCTCGGTACCAGCGAAATTTCGTCGAAGTAGAGTTCTCCCGGGTTAATGCTGAGCCGCTCGCCCGGACGCGAGCAGGTAAAGAACACGACCGTCCCGGCCGAGCCGGCCGCCTCGATGCCGCTCTCCATTGCATCGATGCTTCCCGGGCCAACGATGACCACGTCGGCCATCTCTCCGCCGGTGGCTTCCGCCACCCCCTCCCTCAGGCTGCACCGATCCACGTCTACCACCGCAAACGCGCCGAGATCCCGGGCCTTGCGAAGACGAAACGCCACCCTGTCGGCGACGATCACCCTCGCGCCGGCCAGGCGGGCGAGAACCAGGTGTATCATCCCCATGATCCCGGCACCGACGACCACGACCGTATCGCCGTCCTCGACGGCGGCCCTCCGCAGCGACTTCACCACGCAGGCGGTGGGCTCGATGAGGCTCGCGCTCTCGAAGTCCATGGCCGATGGCAGCGTGACGGTGTCGGCCCGCACGGCTGGCGCCGACACCACGAAGTACTCGGCCATGCCGCCCGGCCTCAGCCCGCTGCTCCGCCAGGTATTGCAGTGGACGTACTCGCCACGCAGGCACAGACGGCAGCGCCCGCAGGGAGCGTGGTGATGGGCGAAGACCCGATCGCCCTCACGAAAACCCTCGACCCCCTCGCCGAGGCCGGCCACCTCGCCGGCCGGCTCGTGGCCGAAGACCAGCGGCGCCTTGCGCTCCATGTACCAGGGCATGAGGTCGCCGGTACATATCCCGCAAGCGCGGGTGCGGACCAGTATCTCGCCGGGCCCGGGGACCGGCCTGTCGAGCTCCTCTACCCTGATGTCATCGCTGCTGTAGTAGGTGGCGGCTTTCAACGGTTCTCCTCACTCGGCGGCCGGTAGGTCCTGCGGCACTATCGCACACTTCACGTCACGGCCCTCTCCGAGGCGCTCGAAGACTGCGGGCAGCTCGTCGAGCGACGCACTCGAGCTGACGAGCGGCGACCAGTCTAGGTCTGGGCGCGAGAGCAGCTCGCGGGCGCTACGAACGTCGCGCGGGCGGAAATGAAAGGGGCTGTGAACCACCACCCCGTCGTAGTGCAGCCGGTAGCTGTCGAGGCTCACGCTGGTCCCCGGCGGGCAGCCGCCGAAGAGTATCGCGGTTCCCCCGCGCCGGGGCAGGCTCAGGGCCCTCTCCCATACCTCGGGCCGGCCGGTGCACTCCACGACCAGATCCGCTCCTCTACCCTCGACGAGGTCCGCCATCGCCGCGTCGGCCTCGGGCGGCGCCTCCACGACCCGCTCGGCGCCGAGCCGGCGCGCCGCTTCCAGCCTCGCCGAACCGCGCCCGCAGACAACGACCCGTCCCACCCCCGCGGCTCTGAGGGCGACCAGCCACAGCAGGCCTATCGGACCCGCTCCGATTATCAGCGCGCTCGAGGCTTCCCTGAGGTCGGCGGTCCTCGCGTGGCTCAGCCCGAAGCACACCGACGACAGGGGTTCGAGCAGGGCCGCGTGTTCGAAGCTGAGCTGGTCGGGTTTGGCGAAGAGGTTGCACCGAACCACCCGCTGCGGAACCAGCAGGTACTCGGCGTAAGCCCCCAGCACCATCTCCTCCATGATGCTCTCGCAGAGGTTCTCCTGATCCCCGGCGCAGAAGAAGCAGCGCCCGCAAGGGCCGGTGTTGGCCGCCATTATCGCCTCGCCGACGCCGAAACCCTCTACGCCGGATCCGAGCTCTACGATCTCGCCGGCAAACTCGTGCCCGAAAGGGGTGGGACAGGGCATCTTGGGGTGGCCCCGCCTCCAGGCCTTGAGGTCGGTTCCACAGGTGAGCGCCGCACGCACCCGCACGACGACGTCGCCCGGCCCGGCCACGGGATCGGGCGCGTTGTTGTCCACCCTGATGAGCCCGGGCTTCTCCAAGACGCAGCGCTTCATCGACCAGACGAAGGCTACAGCGACCCGAGCCAGCCCTCGATGGAATCCATTCCGGTCTCGAGCTGCTCCATGGAAGTGGCGTAGGAGATCCTGAAATGAGCTCGAGAGCCGAAGTCGTTGCCGCCGACGACCCCCACCGAAGCGCTGTCGAGAAGCTTGAGAGCGAGCTCGTCGCCGTCCCGGGCGCCGGTGAGTTCGAAAACGCCCGAGGCGTTCACGAAAGCGTAGAACGCGCCCCCGGGAACCGACAGCGACAGGCCCTCGATGGCGTTGATCCGCTCGCACACGTAGTCGCGCCGGCGCTTGAACTCCGCCACCATGGGCTCGAGCTGGTCCTGGGGCCCGGACAGCGCGGCCGCGGCCGCGGCCTGGGCTATGGCCGTGGGGTTGGAGGTCATCTGGCCCTGTATCGTGGACATGGCGCGGATGACCTCGGTGGGCGCCGCGCAGTATCCCACCCGCCAGCCCGTCATCGCGTAGGTCTTGGAAACCGAGTTGGCTATTATCGTTCGCTCCCTCAGGGAGGGGCGCAGGTCGACCAGATGACGGGGCCTGACGCCGTCGTAGCGTATGAACTCGTACACGTCGTCGCACAGTACCCAGCAGCGCTGGCGTTCCAGCACCTCTCCGAGCGCGTCTATGGCCTCCTCCGAGTAGGCCGCGCCCGTGGGGTTGGAGGGGCTGTTTAGTATCACCATGCGGGTGGACTCGCCCATGGCTTCCTCGAGCTCGGCGGGGCTGAGCAGAAAACCGCTGTCCTCGTTGGTCTGCACGAAGCGCGGAACGCCGCCGGCCAGGGCGACCATGTCGCTGTAGCTCACCCAGTAGGGAGAAGGGATGAGAACCTCGTCGCCGGGCGAAAGCGTGACCTGAAAGGCGTTGTAGAGCACGTGCTTGCCGCCACAGCTCGCGAGCACCTCGGCCTTGGAGTACTCCAGCCCGTTGTCGCGGGCGAGCTTCTCGGCGATTGCCTCCTTGAGCTCCGGCGTACCCCCGACCGCGGTGTAGTAGAAATCGCCACGGCGTATGGCCTCGCGGGCGGCCTCGCAGACGTGCGGCCAGGTCGGAAAATCTGGTTCGCCCGCCGCGAAGCCCGTGATGCTCCGTCCCTCGGCCTTGAGCTCCAGGACGCGGGAGTTGACCGCCATGGTCGACGAGGGCTTGATGACATCCAGGCGCGTAGAGAGCTTCATGATCGCTTCCGGAACTTCTTCTCTAGCTTCTGCATCACCGAAGCCGGCACCTGCCCGGAGATGTCGCCGCCCAACGCGGCGACCTCCTTGGTCAGACTCGAGCTGGTGTAGAAGTGAGCCTCATCGGCCATGAGGAACACGGTTTCGACGTCATCACAGAGGTGACGATTCATCAGCGCCATCTGAAACTCGTAGTCGAAGTCGGCGACCGCCCTGAGCCCACGGATCACCGCTTGCGCCCCGGTCTCTCGGGCGTAGTCCACCAGCAGGCCGTAGAAGCTGTCCACGCTAACGCGCTCGCCGAAATCACCCACGACCTCGGTTATCATCGTCATGCGCTCCTCGGGCGTGAACAGGCCGCCGGGCTTGTCCTTGTTGTAGGCCACGGCGACCCGTACGTGATCAAAGAGCTGAAGCGCCCTCTTGATGATGTCGACGTGTCCGTTGGTTATGGGGTCGAAAGACCCCGGGTAGACGGCGATCCTATCCATCATTCACGGTCTCCAGGTCCACTCGCTCGGTACAACCACAGCCTCGTATCACCGTACTGATCGACGCGCAGCCTGGCGAGGCCGCCGACGGCCCCCGGCAAGGCCTCGCGCCTGTCGGTCTCCACAGAAACCCAGGCTCCCGCCGCGAGAAGCCCGAGGCCGCCGAGCTTCTCGAGCACGGCGACGCTGGCCCCCCCCCGGTAGGGTGGGTCGACGAACACGCCATCGAAAACCCGCTCATCCCTGGCCAGTAGGGCCAGCCGGCTCAGCGCCTCGCCGCACAGAACCTCGGAACGGTCGAGCATGTCGCAGCTCTCGAGGTTGGCTCTTAGCACCGCCACAGCTCGCGGGTTCTTCTCCACGAATACCAAACCACTCGCCCCCCGGCTGAGCGACTCTATGCCAAGCGCCCCCGTTCCCGCAAACAGATCCAGGAGGCGTGCCCCGGCCAAGCCGAAGCGGCTCTGCAGTCGGCTGAACAAGGCCTCTCGCACCCTCTCCGCCGTGGGGCGCGTGGCCTGGCCCGGAACTGGTGACAGCCTCACCCCCCCATGTGTGCCCGCAATAACCCTCACCGGCCGCGCAGTTATAACCCAAGCCCCCAAGGCGGGCAAAGCCGTTGCCATTGGCGTTGACGCGCGAAAAAGTAAAGGGGGTCAAATCGCGGCTTGCGACACCTCCCCTCGGTATCGCCGCGGCCACCGTACCTACGGCCGTCAGGCGAGCACGTGCAAACCTGGCGCAACACGAGAAATGCAGCCGCCGGTATAGACTTACCGACGTCCTACGGGTCAAGTCGCAAGCCGCGATTTGACCCCCGCCGCTCGGAGGGCTTCTGCAGCTTCTACGCTCAGGGGACCGATCCAGAGCAGGAGTGCGAGAATTACGTCTGCGATGGCGCCGGAGCCTGCTTGACTTCGCGCACGACGGACGCGGACTGCGGCCCGGCTTTAACTGTCTCTTCGGCGTGTGCCAGTAGGGACGGCGGGCGCCTGGCCGGGTCGTTAGCGGCCGACGCGGGAGGTGTGTTTTACAGGGCTGCGGGCCTCCACTACCCTGCCGCGCCATGAACGCCGCAGTCGTTCCGGTGCGCTCGATCTCAGGAGCGAAGAACCGCCTGGCTTCCTGCCTCGAGCAGGGCCAGCGCCGTGAGCTGGCCCTGACAATGCTCGAGGACATGCTCGTGGCCTTGCGGGCCGCCAGGCGCGTCGACCTCATCTCGGTGGTGAGCGCCGACGAGGCGCTGCTAGAACAGGCCCTGGTCCTCGGCGCCGACGTGGTCGACGAACGTTCGTGCGCTTCGGCGACCGGAGCTCCTCGCGGCCTCAACGCCGCGGTCTCTCAGGCGGCTCGGGTCCTCGAGAGGCGTGGCGCGAGCAGGCTTCTGGCCATCCCCGGAGACGTGCCCCTGCTCCGGCCGTCCGAAATCGACGAGCTTCTCGCGATCGACGCCGCCCTCCACCCCGTGGTGCTGGTTCCCTCATCGTCGCCGGGCGGCACGAACGGGCTGCTGCTCAGTCCCCCCACGGTGATCACCCCGAGGTTCGAGGGCGCGAGCCTCGAGGCCCATCGGCGCGCCTGCGAGTCGGCGGGGATAAGCTGTCTCACCGTCGAATTGCCGGGCTTCGCGCTTGACGTCGACACCCCCGACGACCTCGATCGCCTGTCCCGCGCCAACGGCTGCCGCACCGCGAGCCTCGTCGCGAGCTGGCGAGAACGAGAAGAAGATCGCTTGCGCTCGAAACCGGCTGCGTAGAGCCGCGCAACCACCCGCGGGCCACGATGAACCAAGTGCGAACCAGCTCCCCCGTAGCCAACGTTCCGGCCCTGGTGGTGTCGGGGTTCCTCGGTTCCGGCAAAACCACCTTGGTGCGCCACCTCCTGGCGGACGCGGCGGTACGCGGGTACAGGGTGGCCGTCGTGTCCAACGAGTTCGGTGAACTCGGGATAGACAAGGTCTTGCTGGGCCAAGGAGACGAAGCCTACGTGGAGATCGAGGGCGGTTGCGTGTGCTGCCGGCTCAGCGAGGAGCTCATCGATACCCTCGAGATGCTCCGTGAACGCGTCAACCCGGACCGCATCGTAGTCGAAACCTCGGGTGTGGCGCTACCCTACGACACGCTGGTCAACTTCTGGCGGGAACCGGTCTGCGAGTGGCTCGGTGACGACGCCGCGGTGGTGGTGGTCAACGCCGAACAGGTGAAGCGCGGGGACCAGCTCGACGGGACCTTCGCCGACCAGGTGTCATCCGCCGATCTCCTGCTGCTGAACAAGATCGACCTGGTCTCGAGAGACGACCTCGAGAGTATCGAGACCCTACTGCGCGAACTCGAACCCCGCGCGCCCATACTCTACGCCCGGCACTGCGCTGTGGACCCGGCCGCTCTGTTCCCGCCCGCCCCCGGCGGCCTGCGCTCGGCGAGAGACCCGCTGCAGCAGCAACACCAGCACGAGCTCTTCGAAAGCGAGGAACTCGAGATAAGCCCCGGGGTCGACCGCGCGCAGCTACGAGAGCGTCTCGAGGCCATGGATCTGCTGCGGGTAAAGGGTTTCGTATCCAGCTCGGAGGGAACGATGCTCGTCCAGGGGGTAGGCCCGCGAGTCGAGATATCCCCGCCGCCGACCGCGCCACCAGCCGAGCTACTCGGCCGGCTGGTCATGATACGCCGCCCCAAGCAGCGACCGTCGTAGTCGCTGAATCCCAGGCGTCTGGTCAGGAGCCGTAGTCGAACGACAGGCTCTCGCCGTCGGAGCTTATCCTCACCTGGCCGCCGCCGCGCAGGGAACCGAAGAGAATCTCGGAGCTCAGCGCGTGGCCGATCTCGCTCTCGATCAAGCGCCTGACCGGACGCGCCCCGTAGCGGGGATCGTAGCCCTTGCGGGCCAGGTAGCGTATCGCCGACGAATTCAGGACCAGCGTGACGTTCTTGGCCTTCAGCCTCGCCTCGAGTTCGCTCACCATCTTCTCGACCACCTGCTCCACTATCCGGGTCGACAGCTCCTCGAAGTGCACAATAGCGGTGAGGCGGTTGCGGAACTCGGGGTTGAAGGTCTGCTCGATGGCCTTCGAGCTACGGTCCGAGAACCCGCCCTCCTGCTCGAACCCTATCGGGTTCTGTGCGCTCTCGCGCGCGCCGGTGTTGGTGGTCATTATGAGGACGGTCTGCCGAAAATCGGTCTTACGGCCGTTGTTGTCGGTCAGAGTCGCGTAGTCCATCACCTGCAGGAGGATGCCGAAGATGTCCTCGTGGGCCTTCTCTATCTCGTCGAACAGTACCACCGAGTAGGGGGTACGGTGAACGGCGTCGGTAAGCTGGCCGCCCTGGTCATAGCCGACGTAGCCGGGCGGCGCGCCTATGAGCCGCGAGACGGCGTGCTTCTCCATGTACTCGCTCATGTCGAAGCGGATGAACTCGACGCCGAGATTGCTCGCGAGCTGTCTGGCGACCTCGGTCTTCCCCACCCCGGTCGGACCGGCGAACAAGAAGCTGCCTATGGGCTTGTCCGGTTCACCCAAGCCTGCCCGCGACAGCCTGATGGCGTCGATCACCTGGTCGATCGCGCTCTCCTGACCGTACACCAGTAGCTTGATGTTGCGATCGAGGTTCTCCAGACGCCTGCGGTCGTCGGTATGAACGGTGCGGGTGGGAACCCTCGCCATGCGCGACACGACTTTTTCCACGTCACGTACGGTCACCCGTCGGGGTTCGTCGCCGTCTCCCGCACGAAGCTTGACCTCGGCGCCCGCCTCGTCGAGCACGTCTATGGCCTTGTCGGGCAGCAGGCGATCGGAGACGTATCGGCCGGCGAGCTCGACGGCGGCCTTGAGCGCGCCAGCCGTGTAGGCGACGCCGTGAAACGACTCGTACTGAGCCTTGAGCCCCCTGAGGATCTCAAGCGACTCTTTCTCCCCCGGTTCGGATATTTCGATCTTCTGAAAGCGCCGCGAGAGCCCGTGGTCCTTTTCGATGATCGCACGGTAATCCTGCCAGGTCGTCGTGCCTATGCAGCGCAATTCGCCGGACGCGAGCGCGGGTTTCAGCATCGCCGACGCGTCCAGGGCAGCGCCGGAAGCGGCGCCGGTCCCGACCACGGTGTGGATCTCGTCGATGAACAGAACCCGATCCTCCTCACCCGCGGCCAACGTATTGATGACGGCTTTGAGCCGCTCTTCGAAATCCCCCCTGTAGCGGGTCCCCGCGGTCAGCGACGCCATGTCGAGCGCGTAGATCACGGTGTTCGACAAGCAATCCGGAGCCTCTCCCTGCTGTATCGCCAGCGCCATGCCCTCGACGATGGCCGTCTTGCCCACGCCGGCGTCGCCGACGAGCACCGGGTTGTTCTTGCGGCGGCGGGCGAGCACCGCGATCGCGCGTTCCACCTCGCTTCGGCGGCCTATCAGGGGGTCGATCCGCCCCTTCGCGGCCTTCTCGTTGAGATTTACGCAGAGGTCCGCGAGCGGGTCCGGCTCCTCGGGGCCCTCGCCCACCGACGGCGCCGCGGCGCCGAGGTAGCGGAACGCGCCGTCATCATCGCGGCCGATCCCATGCGAGAGGTACCGCACCACGTCGAGGCGGCTTACGCCGTAGTTGGAAAGAAACCACACCGCGTGAGAATGCTCGTCACGGAAGAGCGCGACCAGCAGGTTGCCGCCGTCCATCTCCTCTTGGCCCGACGACTGAACGTGCGAAGCCGCGAGCTGAAAGACCAGCTGGGCTCCCATGGTGTACCCCGGTTGGTAGCGCTGCCCCTCGTGGGCGTCGTTGGCCTTGCTGCTCAGCGACACCGCCCCGTCACCGGTGCTGCCAGCGGCGACCAGCCCCTCGTCCTCGCCATCTGCTCCGACGCCCTCGTCGTCCGTCCCGCCGTCGTACCCGGCCTCGCCGGGGAGAAGCGGAACCCGCGGCGAGTGTGCCTCGAGAAATTCGCCGAGCTCCTGGGCCAGGGCCTCGAGATCTACCTGGAGCCCGGCGAGCACCTTAGACGCGGTTGGATCTTCGAGCAGAGCCCAGAGCAGGTGCTCCACCGACACGAACTCGTGACGGTGGTCGCTGGCGTAGGCGAAGGCTCGCCTGATGGTCTTCTCGAGTTCGTCGGAAACGATCATCGCTCCCCGTCTCCACCTTCGTCGCCACCCGTCGCCTCGAGCAGGCACTCAAGCGGGTGCTCGTGCTGCCTCGCGAAGCGCTTCACCTGCGCGGCCTTGGTACAAGCCGTGTCGTGGGGAAAGACCCCGCAGCTGCCCTTGCCCTTGTTGTGGACGTCGAGCATGAGCCGTACGGCCTCCGCGTCCGGCTTGAAGAACACGACCTTGAGCACCCAAACGACGAACTCCATGGGCGTGTAGTCGTCGTTGAGCAACACCACCCGGTAGAGCGGCGGCCGTTTGACGCGCTGAGTGGTCTCGGTGGCGAGATCCCCATCCGGTTTCCCGTGAAGCGGCTTGCGCACTGGCATGGCCCCCATTTAACCCCTATCCGCCGCCGTATAAAACGAAAATCGTCAGCCCCCGCAATCGGGGGACTCTCCCCGCTTCCCGTCGCCACGGGAAACGCGCGACCTCAGCGCTTTGAGCGGGGACAGGCTGTTGTAACGCGCGATGACCTCGCGAACGTAGTGCCGCTCATCGCTGAGGTAGTCCTCGATCGCTCGTCGCGCCGGTGGGTGGGCCATCCAGTGTGAACTCAGCGTGGCGTGGGCTTCGAAACCACGGAAGAACTTCTGTTCGCCCTGCACACCCGCGTCGAATCGCCCCACCCCTGCCTCTATCGCGTAGTCGAGAGGAAGGTAGTAGCAACATTCGAAATGGAGGCCGGGGTAGTGGCCCAGCGAACCCCAGTAACGCCCGTAGAGGCTCGAGCTCTTGTGAAAGGCCAGCGAGCCGGCCGCCTCCCGACCGCCATCACGTGCCAGCACCATGACCATGTTGTGCCGGCAGTCTTGGTGAAGGAGCCCGAAGGTTTCTCGGTTGAGGTAGCGCTGCCCACCTTTTCTCTCTGTGGTGTCGGCGTAGAACCGCCACATCGCCTCGACATGGGGCTCCTGGATCTGGTCGCCCACTAGTGTGGTGATCTCCAGGCCCATCGCGCGAACCGCGCGACGTTCCGCGACTATCTGTTTTCTCTTTTTCGATCTCAGCGCCTGCGTAAAATCCTCGAAGGAAGAGTAGCCGTGGTTCCTCCACAGAAACTCGGAGCTGAGGCGGGATGCGAACCCCATGCCCTCGAGAAAGCGCTGCTCCCTGGCCTCGAGAAAGAGCGCGTGAACGCTCGACAGCCGCTCGCTGCGGGCGAAGGCCAGCAGGTGCCTGACCAGAGGGGCGGCTATTTCCTCGAAGTCGTAGCCCGGTGCTACCAGTATTCGCTGGCAGCTCGCCGGCGTGAAGGGCAGGCCCACCAGCGCCTTGGGATAGTAGTCGAGTCCGGCGCGGCCGTATGCCTCCGCCCACTGCCAGTCAAAGATGTACTCGCCCCAGGAGTGGTACTTGAGGTAGAACGGCAGGGCACCGGCCAGCGAACCCCCGACACGTGCGAGCAGAAACCGCGGCTCCCAGCCGGTCCCCGCCCCCACCGCCCCGGAGGCTTCCATGGCGTGGAGGAAACCGTATTCGTGAAAGGGATCGTCGGCGGCGACGAGCCGGTTCCAGGCCTGCTCGTCAACCGCGGCCAGCGATGTCTCGAGATCGACCGTGACGGTCCCGTGGCGGCGCTCCATCGTTGCGCCATGCCATCAGCTTCGCACCGGTCCTGCAAGCGTTTTTTCTCGCAGGATCGCAAACGGGCGCAGACCCCGCGCCACGGCCGGCTCCGGCGCGCCGCCCGCGCGCGGCCTCGCCTAGTCGTCGCCCCCGCCGCTGTCCCGGGACTTCGATTCGTCGGCGAGCCGCGGTTCGAGCAGTCTGAGGGCGCCGTCGATGGCCGCGTGGGGGCCGTAGATGACGAGCATGTCGCCGGCCTCGAGCCTGGTAGCGCCGTCGGGGTTTGAAATCGGCACCTCGTCCCTGACCAGGGTCAGCACGCTCGCTCCGGTCCCACGGCGCAGGTCGAGCTCGCTCAGGCGCCGGCCGGCGGCGTAGCTCCCCTCCATCACCTGCGCGGTCTCTAGCGTACCCCCTCGTATCAAGCTCTCGATCTCCGGCAACAGCTCCTTCGAGCTCGCGGTCCCCCGCATGGTTCCGTAGTGGTCCATCCTGATGATCGATTCCTGCACCCGCGCCACGTGCCGCGGCACACCGAGGTTGGTCAGCAACCTCGCAAACAGCTCCACCGAGGCTTCGAACTCGCCGCTGATCACCTCGTCCGCGCCCAGGGACTCGAGCTCGTCGATCTCCTCTACCCTCCGCGAACGCACGAGGATGCGGGCCCGGTCGTTCATGCTCCTCAGCATCGCCACCGCGCGCCGGGTCGCGGCGCGATCGTTGATGGCGATGACCGCCGCGCGGCACGCCGCCCCTCCCGCGGCCTCCAGGGTCGCCCGCCGCGAGGCGTCACCGAAGCGAAGCGGCATTCCCTCGAGCTGGCCCTGGTGAACCCGATCCGCGTTCATGTCGAGCGCGACGAATTCGACTCCCGCCGCCCGCAGCACCCTCGCCACCGCCTCGCCGGTGGTACCGTAGCCAACCAGCAGCACCCGCTCGCCCGCCTCGGCCGCGGCTCCGCCCTTGGCCGACTCTTCCCTCTGGTAGAAGGCGCGAGTCGCGGACACCAGGAAGGGCGTGGCCGCCATGCTCACGATCGCGGTGCCGAGAAAGGCCTGCTCCGTGACCCTGTCGATGAGACCCAGCGATACGGCACGGTGGCTCAGGACGAAGGAGAACTCGCCTATCTGGGCCAGCGCGACGCCGCCCAGGACCCCGAGCCGCTTCGAACGCCATATCAGCGCGATGATCACACCCGCGACCACCCCCTTCAGCGCGACCGCCGAGGCCAGGGTAACGAAACTGTAGCCAGCGCTGGCCAGAACGGCGGGCCGGAATAGCAGGCCTACGCTGGTGAAGAACAGCGCGATGAAGGCGTCGCGCAGCGGCAGCACCTCGGCGAAGACCTGCTGGGCGTAGGGACTGCTGGACAGGGCCAGGCCGGCGAGAAAGGCCCCCACCGGCAGCGACAGCCCCAAGGCGTGCGCGCCGAGCGCCGTGCCAAAGGCCAGCAACACCGACAGCGGCGGAAAGAGCTCGGGGATGCCGGTCTTGGCGGCCAGGGCCAGCACCCCGGGCAGGATCGCCCGGGCGAGCAGCAGAACGAGAGCGACGCCGGCCACGGCCTTGACGAGTTCGGCTATCCCCCCGGCCAGCGAGTAGTCGAAGGGCTGGGCGATCACCGACAGCAGCACCATCATCAGCACCAGCGCAAGGTCCTGGAACAGCAGTATGCCGCCGACGGCCTGTCCGTGCGGCGAGTCCATCTCGCCGCTGTCCGCGTAGAGCTTGAAGACCACCGCGGTACTCGAAAGCGAAACCAGAAAACCGGCCACCACCCCGCTTCGCCAGCCAAAGCCGATGAGATGGAACATCAACGCCGTGAGCGCGCCACTGAGCAGCACCTGCAAGGCCCCGCTGGCGACCAGGCGACCGACAGTACGGCGCAGGCGCAGCAGGGAGAACTCCAGGCCCACACCGAAGAGCAGCAGCGCGACCCCGAGTTCGGCGAGCGCCTCGAGCCGTTCGGAATAGGCCACCAGCCCCAGGGCCCCGGGGCCGGCCAATACGCCGGCGAGCAGGTAGGCGACCAGTGGAGGAAGCCGCAGCAGGCGCCCAAGCACGAGCCCCGCACAGGCCAGAGCCATCAGCAGTACGACGTCGCCGAGCATGACGGCCCACACCCTTACGGGAAAGCGGCCCCAGGACAAAAGGCCGCCCCGCTCACCTTCGCCTTCGCGCTCTCGCCTGGCGGGTTCAGCGGGCGTCCTCCTCGGAATCCCCGGAAAGCGGCCTCGTAACAAGCGGCACGGCGATTAGGAACAGCGCGGTGAGCAGGTAGGCCAGCGCCCACTCCCCTCCGGCGCCGGGCGCGAAGACCCCCACGGTGTCACTCGGTGTCCAGGTGTAGGCGTGGATCACGCCCGCCCAGGCCAGCACCGCGGCCACGCCCATCCAGACCGCGGCGATGTGAAAGCGACGCTCTATGATGGCTACCACGACCGCCGCCAGTATCATGGCCGTGAAGATAAAGCCCTGCTCGATGGCGAACGCGCCGTGGGCGGATATGTCGAGCGCGTCTATGGCGCCGGCGAGCTCGGGGCCGAAGGGCGGCCCCCCGGGCGTTCCCGCGCCCGCCGCCCTCATGCCCTGCTTGAGCATGAACGCACCCCAGGCGGCGATGCCCGGCAAGAGGCCGACCGCCACCGCCGCCGCGTGACGCCTCGGGGTCGCCTCGAAAGCCTGGGCTACGATCACGATCCCTATCCACAACACGATGGCCATGCCCGCCTCGACGGGCACCGCCAGGGCTATCAACGCCACGCTGCCGGTAAGGCAGATCACCGCCACGAAGACCGCGTTGAGCGCGGAGTAGCCGACGCGCGCGCCCAGGGCCTTCCAGCCCGGATGACCGATGTAGATCGTGGTCGGGAAGCAGCTCCCGAAACACGCGGCGACGAAGGACCCGACGCCGTTGGCGAGCAGGGAGCTCCTGGTGTCGTAGGAGTCGCCGGCGGCTTCCGCGCTTTCGATGTTTTGCAGCGAGCCGACCACGTTGACGATGCCCATGGGAACGATTATCGACAGGTAAGCCACCAGGCCGCCCGACCCGAGCACCGAGGCGATCTCGCCAAACACCGGCCAGGGGAGCCGCAGGCCCAGCTGCTGGCGCGCGGCCTCCCACGCGGTCGCATCACCGGAAACCAGTCCGGTGGTCCAGGCGAGCGCGGTCCCGATCAGAACCGCCATGAGTCCCCCCGGAATGCCGGCCCGGAAACGCACGCGGCCAAAGTAGCACACCAGCACCACGGCGAAGGTTATCAGCCCCACCAGGGGAGAGCCGTAGGTCTTGAAGAAAAAGGCCAGCGAGATGAACGAGACCGCTATACCGGCGAGGGCCGCCAGCAGCGCCGCCCTCGGCGTGTTGCGCCGTATCCAGTCCGCCACGAAGGAGCCGCCGGTCTCGATCATCGCCGACCCCAGGCAGGCCACCAGCCCCACGCTCCAGGCGTGGTAAGCGGCGGCCTCTGCACTCATGCCGGCGGCCTCGGCCGCCAGCTTGGCCGGCAGCATCACGAGAAAGACGTAAGCGAACAGGCTCACGGTGTTGATGCCGTAGGGAAGCGCGGTGACGTCGTCGCGCCCGCCGAGCCTCGCCACGCGCAGGGCCTGCCAGGAGTAGAAAAAGTTGCCGACCACGATCGACAGCGCTGCCCCGGGCAGCACCCGCCCGAGCAGGAGATCGGGGCCGAATCCGAGAACCGCCCTACACAGGGCGACGATGACCAGGAGCTGGATGAGGTTGTCGAGCGCGAGCCCGAAGAAGCCGTCGAGATCCCCCCGAACGAAGAGGCGCGGTCCGCTGGCGGACGGGTTCCCCACGGCGCCCTCGCTCAGTTCTCGCGACCGGGCAGCACCGGTTCGCGTGGCCAGTCGAGAACCCTCGCGGTGACCGGACCCCGCGAGCTCACTATATCCACGTCGACGCCGCAGCCGGCGCGATCCACCGCGAGGTAGGCCAGTGCGAGCCGCCGCCGATCGAAACACCCGGACACGCTCGTCACCGTCTCACTCTCCCCGCCGCCTTCGATCCCGTCGCCGGGGGCGATCTCGCCTTCGGTCTCGAGCAGACTCAGGAGCCGGTTCACACGCCCCCGGCTCACCGACCTCTCGATCACCTCCTGGCCGAGGTAGCAGCCCTTGGCAAAATGAATGGCCCACTCCAGGCGCGCCTCGATGGCGAGGCGGCTCTCGTCGACGTCGACGCCGTGGAGCGGCGTGCCGCTCTCGATTCTCAGGCGCTCCAGGGCCTCGACACCGGCCCAGACGGCTCCCGCCCGCTCGAGCTTCGAGGCCAGAGCCCCGGCCTCGGTTGGATCGGCCAGGGAGAGGTCGAAGGCCGGCGGCGATAGGTCGTCTCGGCCGAGAACCCTGACCTCGACGCCCCACAGGCGCCCCCGCGAGACGCTCCAGCTCCCACGCTCGAGCTCCGCCTCGTAGCCCGCGCCGCGCAGTAGCCCCGGCGCCGCCGGGCCGATCAACGAAAAACCCTCGCCGGGCTCGGTGGCATCGAGCTGCGCCGCGTCCGTTACCAGCAGCAGGTCGTCGGGGCGCCGGTAGGCGGCCAGCGTCGCGACCACGCGCCCCTGGCGGTTGAGGGCCAGGGTCGGACAGCCCCGTCCGGTTTCCAGTCCCGCGATGTCGTTGCTGAGCTGTCCCTGGAGGAACTCCAGCCGGTCTCCGCCGCTGGCGACGATCTCCCGCCGCCACGACGAATCGACGATGGCGACGCCTTCTAGCATGGCGGCGTGCTCCGTGCCCGGGTCGGGCCCGTAGGCCAGCGCGGTCTCTACGCCGCGGTAGCGACAGCGCCGCCCCGGCGTCCCGGAGGCTGGGCCGACGCCAGATCTCATGCGTAGTGGCTGCGACGCCGTATCGCCAACTCGCGCTCGAGGTAGAAGATGTCGACCCTCTGAGGTCCCTCCTCGCCCTCCTTGGGGTCCCGGTGCTTGTAGCCTTTGAGCGTGACCGCGAGCAAGCCAAGGTCGTCGCGGCCGGGGTAGTCGCGGGTCTCGCGCACCTCGGTCTCCGCAAACACCGTGTCACCCGCGAACAACGGCGCCGTGTGCCGGCCCGTGGTATAGACCACGTCGGCCGAGGCGTTGTTGGAAATATCCGGACAGGACAGGCCGAGGCAGATGTTGAAGGGAATCCCGCCGTAGATGATGAGCTGACCCCCGAGGTACTTCTGGGGGTTCTGGTCGATGAGGAACTGGTTGCAGTGCACCTGAGAGGTGTTGTCGAGCATCGCGGTGAGGCCGATGTGCTCCTGGGTGACCAGCCGACCACGGGAGTGCTTGAAGAGGTCGCCGGCGTTGAAGTCCTCGAAGTAGCTGTAGTCGTTGGTGAGGTGAGACTTCAGCCCGTAGTCCTTCGAGCCATCGTAGGCGGGAATCACCGGCTCGCACTCAACCGAGGGCTTGTCCTCGAGCTCGCCTTCGTCGACCTTGGCGTCGAGGTCGTTCTTCCAGACCTGTACCTTGCGCTCGAAGGCAATGACCACCGAACCGTCTTGCTTGCGGCCCACCGTGCTCACGTGCACGACCCCGCGGTCGTTGTTCTTGGAGGAGGACTTGATGCCGACGACGGTGGTCTCGGCCTCGAGGGTGTCTCCCACGTACACCGGCTCGCCGAAACGCATGTCGATGTACTCGAGATTGGCGCGAGCGAGCTCGGAGATGTCCTCGACGGTCTGCGAGAATACGACGTTCATCACCAGACCCGGAGGAACGACGAGGCCCTTGTAGCCCAGGAAGCGAGCGAACTCCTGGTTCTTCGAGAGCGCGTTGGTGGTCATGTTGAACTCGGTGAAGGCGTTGAAGATTCCCTCGTTGACGGTCTTGCCGCCCTTGTGACGAAACAGCTGACCGAGCTTGAAATCCTCCAGGTAGTTACCGGTCTTTCGTGTGATTACAGCCACTTGCCTTGCTATCCTCCTTCGATGTCCAGGCGCGCGAAAAAGCCGCAGCGGGCACTCGCGGCGGCGCCGGCCCCGATCCGGGGCCGCGCGTGGAAGCGCCCGACACGCGAGCGAATATTGCTTGAGGCCGGCAAGGAATCAATCGCCGCGGCGGTTGGCGTCCTCGAGCCGGTCGCTGAGAATCCTGGCGATGTTGATGAAGAAGATCGAGGCGAAGCGCGGGTAACGGCGGCGAAGGCGGCGCAGGAAATCCTCGTCGATCACGAGTAGCTCGACGTCGCTGCACGCGGCGACGTCGGCCGTCCTAAGGGTCTTCCGAAGGAGCGCCATTTCACCGAACACGTCGCCTCTCCCGAGGCGGGCGATGGACCGTCGCTGGTTGGTCTCCGCCAGCAGGACCTCGGCCTCGCCGCTCAGAACGAGGAACATCTCCTCGCCCGGCTCGCCGCTCCGCACCAGCTCCTCGCCAGCCGCAAAGGAACGAAGCTCACCCATGAGCACCAAGAGTCGCACGCTGAGGGGCCCGAGGCCACGGAAGAGATCGATGGTACGATGGGGACTCGGTCCCAGACGAAAGGCGACGAGATCCCAGATGCTGATCACCGGCACCGTGGCGAGGATCGCGGGGAGCAGCACGACGTTGGTGACCAGCGCGACCATCATGGTGATCGCGGAGAGAGCCCCGAAGTTGGCGATCACTGAAAAGCCGGACAGAACCATGACGATGAAGCCCGCGGTGAGGGTCAGGGAGGTCGCGACCACCGCCGGGCCCACCGTCCTCAGCGTCTCGAGCAGGGCGTCACGCTGACCGGGAGCGCTCTTCACCGCGCGGTTGAGGCGGGCCATGTAGTGGATGGTATCGTCGACGCTGATGCCCAGGGCGACCGCAGCTATGATACTCGTCGCGAGGTTGAGCTCGATATCGAACCAGCCCATGACGCCGAAGAAAACCACGAGCGGAACGACGTTGGGGATCATCGCCGCGAACCCGACGCGCAGCGACAAGAACAGCAACGCCAGGGCCGCCAGTATCACCGCGAAGGCCAGCGCGACGCTTTCCACCTGTCCGCTGATCACGCGATCCGCGGTTTCGCTCATCACCACCAGATTCCCCGTCGCCCGAACTTCCACGCCTCGGGGAAACATGACCCGCGCGTAGCCGTCGATCTCGTCAAGAAGCCGCGCGGTGTCCATCGAGCCCGTCAGCGAGGTACGGGCGGTGACGTTGAGAATCGAAAAATCGGCGTCGACCAGGGGGGAGAAGGTTTCGCGGTTTATCGAGACCAGTTCGAACACCTGGGGCAGCTGCTCGCGAGGAGCCTTCCAGAAACTCGGTGGTGGCTCGACCTCGACCACTTCGCCTTTTTCGTTTACCGTCAGCCCACCACCCGAAGCCTGGAGGCCAAGGTCGAGTTCGGTGAGATAGTCGACCAAGGAGACCGTGGTGTCCACGTCCTCGGACTCCTCGAGGAACTCCTGAAACTCGCGCACCTGGCGAAGCTTGGCTATGCCCTTGAAGTAGCCCGGTTCTGGTCCGCTGATTACTATGTTGACAGGGTTGGGCCCGACCAGCCGCCGCGTCACTTCTTCGTGCTGACGGCGTACCTCGGCGTCCGGCCTAAAGACCTTCAGGAAGTCCGTGTTGACCCTCAGGCGCAGGCTACCAGCGACGCTGACCGCTACCGCCAGACCGGCGATCAGGAACACGACGCGCCGGTGGTCGATGGCGAACGCCCCGACGCGCTGCAGAAGGCGGTCCAGCCAGACGAGGTAGCCGGCCGCGAACCCTGCTCCCTCGCCTCGGCGCTGCGGCGGACCCAAAGACGGCCGAGCCCACCCGCTCTTGAACCCCATAGCCTCGCGGCCTGGGACGCAGCCGAAGGCCAGAGGCAGGACAAACAGCGATGTCGCCGCGACTATCGCTATGCCTACCACGGCGTAGAAGCCCAAACCCGAGATGGCGGGAATCGGGTGAATCGCGAGCGAGCCGAACCCCGTCGCGGTGGTCAACGCCGATACCGCGACCGGCAGACCAACCCGCGCGCGGACACGGGCAAAGACGTCGCCCGTGTCTCCCCCACCTCCCTCGCGGAGCAGGGCGGCAATCACGTGCACCGCGTAGGACCCGCCGATCACCAGGAGCAACGAGGGCAGTACCAGCGTGGTCATGGTGATAGGTGCGCCGAGCCATCCCATGAGGCCAACCAGTAGTCCCACCCCCAGAGCGATCACGAAAAGCGGGAGGACCACGGCTCGCACCGAACCGAAGTTCAGCCACAGCACGACCATCATCGCCGCCAGGCTGATCGGCGAGAAACGCGAGAGGTCGCGCTGCATCATCCTCACCGCGCGCACGCGCACGTGCGACATCCCGGCGTAGAACAGCTCGCCGGGCCCCTGGTAGCCTTCGAGGACGGCGCTGATCTCGTCGTCGAGCCTCTCGTAGTCGTCGGGCGCGAGATACGCGTCGAAGAAGACGTTGATGGCCGCGGCCCCGGCGTCGGTCGCCACGAGGTTGGGAACGTAGAGCGGATTGGCCATCACCCGTTCCTTGAGCGCGCGGACGGAAGCCGGGGTGACGGGCCCGCGCGAAAGCATGGGCGGCGGCGTGAAGACGTCGGCGGCGAGATCAGCGACGTTCGAGAGGCTCAGGGTGTGGCTGATGCCGCTGATTCGCGACAACGCCGAGTCGAGGTCGCGAAGCGCTTCGATAACCGGGGGGCGGTATATGTCACCGTCGACCGCGAGAACGACGACCCCGACCTCTTCCTGTCCGAACATCTCCGACACGCGCTGTTGAAACAGGCGCGCGGGGTTGTCGGGAACGCTCAGAGACTCGACCGAGCTGTCGAAGGTGAGCCGAGGTATTCCGGCCAGGACGACGGCGGCAAACCCGAGAACCCCGAGCATGAGCAGCCGCGGCCTCGTCACCGCCACTTTGAGCAGGCTAGCCAACTGACCAGGAGCTCGCAGTCCGGCGCCGCACGGAAAGCGCCGGACTAGAGCTTGGCTGCAATTTCCTCGTAGCGCTGGACGTCCAGACCGCCTTCGAGTTTACCCGCAAGGCTGCTGATGAGTTCCTTCATGCGATCAGATGAGGAGTGCGCCTCGAGGGCCGCGAGGTTGGTATAGCGCTCGAGGAACATGAAGGCCTGGGGGTCTTCGTTGGACTGGTTGCAGGTATAGGTGACAGTGCCGGACTCGTTCTCCGTAACCCACTCGACCATGTCGCAGAACAGCCGTTTTACCTCTTCTACGCTGCCCTCCGCCGCTCTCATCCTCGCTACCACTGCGACCATCTGTACCTCCTTGTCACCGGGTAGATCGTCGCCCCCAAATTATTACCACGCCCTATTGCATGCAAGGATCCGTCCCCCCTCGGGCTAACGCAGCTTGTCTCCTCGCTCGCGCTTGCCCATCGCCACTTCCCTGCCACCGGCGGCGTACCAACTGATCTGTCTCGCCAGGCCGCGGAATATCCGCGCTTCGCGGTCATCGAGGCCGGCACGACCCAGAACCGAGCGGATGCTGTGCATGACGTGCTGAGGATTGTCCTGCGAGAGGAACCCGATTTCGAGCAGGGCTTCTTGGAGGGCGCACAGCATCGCTTCGAGCTCCCCGGCGTCGGCTCTTCGCCGCTGCGGCTGGGCGTAGACCGTGTCGCGGGGCCCCTCCCCCCCGCTCGCGGTCCCCCGAGCGGCGTCTAGCCTCGCACGACGGTACTCGTAGAGCCCGACCATCACGGCTTGAGCCAGGTTGAGCGAAACGTACTCGGCCGCCGACGGAATGAAGGCCAGGCGGTGACAGAGGGCGATCTCGTCGTTGGATAGCCCCCGGTCTTCCGGTCCGAACACAAGGGCAGAGGGAGAATCGCGCGCCTCGGCCTCCACCAAGGACCGGACCAAGGGGCGAATGTCCTCACACCGTTGCCTGTAGGCTCCTCTTCGGGCCGTGGTGCCCACCACCGTAGCGCAGCCAGCGAGGGCCTGTTCGAGGCTGTCCACGCCGACGCGGCCGTCGAGAACCTCGGCAGCGTGCACGGCCATGACCCGCGCTTGGTCGACGTCGAACTCACCGCGCACAACGAAGAGCCGACCGCCGCCCATGTTGGCGATCGCCCGACACACCGCGCCGACGTTTGCGCCGCCGCGGGGTCCTACCAGGATGATACGGGGAGATTCGCTCAGTCGTCCGTCACCAGAGCCCTGATGTTCGCGCGAAGCTGGTCGAGAGCGGCTCGCGCTTCCCGGACCCGCCGTTCGGAATCCACCATGCTCGCCTCGTGCTGTGAACGCAGCCGCGCGAGTTCGAGTTTGAGGCTGTCGATCTCGGCCTGGGCCTTGTCGTAGAGCATCGCCTGACGGTCTGCGCTGGCGAGTCGTTGCTTGAGCTGGGCGAACAGGTCTTCGCCGCTGTTGGGCAGCGCCCGCTCGAGCTCTGAAACCGACACCGCGCCCGCCGAGCCCACAGCCCTGTCGTCGGCACGCGGCGAGGGCTGAGCCGCCGGGTCGGCGCCCGCGAACTCAACGACGGAAGGCGAAGGCTCGAGGAGATCGGCCACCGCCGGCTCCAGGGGCTCCTGGCTCGCCACGCTGGCCGCGCCCGGCGACGGAGCGTCCTCGTCCTCGCGCGAATCCCCCACCACCACGGTTCCCGCGTCCTCTATCGACCCGCTCTCCGCGGGTCCGTCTTCCAACGGTTCGTCGAGAAGCTCGGCCGCGCTGATCAGCAACGCGCCCTGCGGGGTCTCCTCGGAGTTCCACTTGACCTCGAACGCACAGTGCTGAGCACCCTGCAAGCGGCAGCCCTGCACGTGCCGCACCCCGACCCCACGCGCTCCGGCCGCCTGCAAGCGCTGGGTAAGCTCTTCCGCAACCGCTATGCAGGCGTTGGCGAAACCCGGCAAACCGGAGAAGACGACGGTCGCGCAGCCGGGCCCCTCCAGCCTCGCCTTGAAACCACTGCCGTCGGGCCCTCGAAAGGCGCCCGGCAGACGGTCGAGGTTGTCGAGCAAATCCGTGATTCCGAGGTAGCGCCCTTCCGGTATGCTGGTCTGAGCCGCGTACGCGAAACCGCGCGCAAAGCTCGTATCGCGCGGCGAACGGCGCATTAGCTCTGTAAAGCGAGAGGATACCTCGTTGGTCCAGGGGTACCACTTCTCCGGATCATAGGAACCGAATCGCTTGCGCTCGCTTCGAGTCAGCGACGGGTGCATAGCCGACAAAAAGCGAAACACCTTTCCCGATACTTCCGCCTCTACGTCCTTCTCAACAGCTCTCGCACTCTCCAAGGCCATACTCCTCCACGTCCCTGGCACCTTTTATAGCTTATCGACGACTCGTGTAACAGCCCGGCGGTGATAGCAAGCGCCGCTTAGGCGCCGTTACCGGCCGCGGCGGCGGCCGCTTCTCCGCCTTCGTGCTCCAGAGCCACAGCCAGACGAGCCATCCCGTTGAAGACGGCCGCGACGAAGGTGAGGTCCAGAATCGCGCCGTCCGAGAACCCGACGCCGCGGAGTTCTCGGATGCGCGCCTCGTCTATGGTGTGAGAGTGGAGGGTGAGATCGCGGGCGAAGCGAAGGCAGTACTTCTCCCCGTCGGCCACCGACGAGGGGGCGCCTTCGCTAGCGGCGACGATCTCGGTCGGCTCGACGCCCCTCTGCTCGAGCCAGGCCGCACAGTTGTTACCAAAATAATCGCAGCCGGTGAGGCGCCCTACGACCAGCCCAATTCTCATCCATCGATCACGGGGTACGACCGCCACCGCCTTCTCCATGAGCCGCAGCTGGCCGTCGAAGAGCTCTGGACAGTAGCGAAAGGCCCTGAAGCCGCTCGGAATCGCCGGAAAACCGAGCTGTGAGAGGAACAGGAAGTCCAGCGCTCGGAGGTTGTCGTCGGGCAAGCGGGCGGGGATCGATTTCTCGGCCAGGTCCACGCTCAAGGCCGTGAGCCGGGAGAGCAGCGAGATGGCACCGCGGCGACCGGCGTCAAAGCGCCTGAAAGAAGTCGGAATCTCAAGGGCGACGCCGAGACCGTTGGCTATGCGGGTAATGCAGTTGAAGCCCGCCATGACGGCGACCGCCTCGACGCGTTCTTCGGCCACCGGCCAGGCCTTGCGGAGGGCCTCCCTGTCCTCGTCGGCGATCGCCCGGGGGTCCGCGGTAAGCTGAACCGCGAACCGCAGAGCGACCAGAAGCTTCTCGGGCAGGCCACCGGTCTCGGCGAGATGCTGTTCGACCTCGAAGGCCTTGTCTCCGTCCATGCCAGAGGCCTGCAGAAAGACGAGATTGGAATCGCTGCAGTAGTCGCAGCGAGCCGACCTCGATACGACCAGAGCCAGGAGCTCCTTGGTCTGACGCGTGACGCTACCGCTCCACATGCTCGAGAGCCAGGACCGGTATATGTTCTCCATGGTCTCCGGCCGCAGGCTGAAGACCTGCATGAGATTCGGTACGCGGGGGACGTCCGCCCGGATCTGTTTGTAGACGCCGGCCAGGCGGCCACCGGCGCGCGATGGCGGGATGTGTCTGATCCAGGCCATGGGTCGTAGGGTCAAGAAAATCACGACGGCGGACCGCCAGTCAAGCATTATTACCCCCAACCGGGGGTGATATGTGCGCGTATTGACTCAGCGCAGCAAAAATACTAAACGTTTGGTATGTTGAGCGACGTCAAGCCTGGCCCGCGCAACGGCAGATCCAAACGCGAGCTGACCGCCATAGCCACCGACTGTTTCTCGCGCTTCGGCTTCCGTGGTAGCTCCATCGACCGCATAGCCCGTATGGCTGGGGTGACCAAGGGCGCGATCTACTACCATTTCCGGGACAAGGAGGCGCTGCTCGCCGAAGCGGTCAACGATCGCGTGAGGGAGTTCGAATCCCGCGTCGAGGCCGCTTGCCGGGGTGTCGCGCCGGACGAAGCCCTGCGCCGTATCCTCGAAGTCTGCCAGAGCCACGCCAGTTCCAACGATCACCCGCGCTTCATCATCACGCTTATGATCGAAGCGATCGACACCAACGACGAGGTCTCCGAACGGCTGAGGAACACCATGCGCCGGTTCCGCTCTTTTCTCGCCAGGGTCGTCCGGCAGGGACAGGAGCAGGGCCTCTTCGACCCCGGCGCGGACGCGAATCGCGTGGCCGCGAGCTATACCAGCGCCGTCATGGGAGCCGAGATCCAGTACTACCAAGACCCGGAGAGCTTCGACATGTCCGCTGCCCTCGGCGTCTTTCTCGACTGCCTTCTGCAATCTTTGAAACGTGAACCCGAGGCTCCGCCGGGTCCTGAGGAACAAGCATGATTGATTTCCACCTCGACGAAGACCAGCAGCTCATCGAAGAAACCGTGGTATCTTTTGCCAGGGACAGGGTACGTCCGGCGGCCCACGAGGCAGACGAGACCGAGACCATCCCCACCGATCTCGTCGAGGAAGCCTGGGGTCTGGGCCTGGCGCAGGCCACCGTCCCGGAATCCTGCGGAGGCTTCGGCCAGCCGGGTAGCGCGGTGACCGGCGCGGTTATCGCCGAGAAGCTTGCCGAAGGCGACCTGGCCATCGCCCTGCACGTCCTCTCTCCACGACTGGTCATCGATCCCGTGGTCCTGCTCGGGAACGAGGAACAGCAAAAGGAAATTCTGCCGGCTTACTGTGGCGACTCATTCGCCGCCGGTTCGGCTGCAGTGATGGAGCCCCGCTGGGACGCCAACATCGACCACATGCGCTGCTCTGCGGTTCTCGACGGCGACGAGTACGTGATCAACGGTGAGAAGTGCCAGGTCCCGCTGGCCAATTCGGCGCCCTGGATCATCGTCTACGCCAGCGACGGAGAGACGGTCGCGGCCCTGGCGGTCCGCCAGGGTACGCCGGGGATGGAGGTCGGTGAGCGGGAAAAGAACATGGGCGTGAAGGCGCTCGAGACCCACGCGGTGAAGTTCAACGACTGCCGCGTACCGGCCTCGGCAAGGCTCGGTACCGACGCGTCGCCGATGCTCAGACGGGCGCGGGTCGCGCAGTCGGCGATGGCGGTCGGCGTGGGAAAAGCCTCACTAGACTACGCGATCGAGTACGCGAAGGAGCGGGAAGCCTTCGGCGTCAAGATCGGTCAGAAGCAGGCCATCGCCTTCATGCTCGCCGAGATGGCCATAGAAGTCGACGCCTCGCGCCTGCTCAACTGGGAAGCCGCGTGGAAAATCGATCAGAACGAAGACGCGACCCGCGAAGTCGCGATGGCCAGAAGGTACGCCGCGGACGCCGTGATGATGGTGACCGACAACGGGATTCAGGTGCTCGGCGGCCACGGGTTCATACGCGAGCACCCGGTGGAGCTGTGGGCCCGAAACGGTCGCGGCTTCGCGGTGTTCGAGGGCCTGGCGTCGGTCTGATCACGGGGCGTAGAAAAAATGCGATTCATCGAGGAGTAACACGAACATGGACTTTTCACTCTCTGGTGCAGCCAAACAACGTAAGGAAATGGTTCACATGGTCGCCGAAAACCTGATGCGGCCCATAGCGAGGCAGTACGACGAAGAAGAGCACACCGACCCCTGGGACTTCTTCAACACCATGTGGGAGGTGAGCCGTAGTAGCCCCAGCGAGGCCGAGTTCAGTCCCAAGAACGCCGACGCCGGACCATCGGAACGCAACCTCGTGACCGCGATTCAGATCGAGGAGCTCTCGTGGGGCGACGCGGGCCTCTACCTCTCCATCCCCAACCCGGGGCTCGGCGGCGCCGCCGTCAACGCCGTCGGCACCCCCGAACAGAAGGCGCGTTTCCTCGGCAAGTTCCACGAGGGCAAGCCCAAGTGGGGCGCCATGGCCATCACCGAGCCCCACTTCGGGTCGGATTCCAAGCAGGTCGCGACCACCGCCGTGCGCGACGGCGATGAATGGGTACTCAACGGCACCAAGATCTTCTGTACATCCGGGGAGCGGGCACTGGACAAATCGGACGGCTTCGTCGTGATATGGGCCACCCTGGACAAGAGCAAGGGGCGTGCGGCGATCAAACCCTTCATCGTCTCGGCCGGCACGGAGGGGGTAACGGTGGACAGGGTCGAAGACAAGATGGGCATCCGCGCCTCCGACACCGCGGTGATCACGCTGGACAACGCACGCATCCCCGCCGACAACATTCTCGGCTCGGCGGAGATAGTCGAGAAAGGAACGTCGGGGTTCAAGGGCGTCATGGCGACCTTTGACGCGACCCGGCCTGTGGTCGCGGCCAGCGCCATCGGTATCGCCCGGGCCGCGCTGGATTTCGTCAAGGCGAAGCTAGAAGAGGAAGGCGTGGAGATCCGCTACGACGCCAGCCCTCGTGAGATGACCGTCCTCGAAAGGGAGGTCATCGACATGGAAGCCCAGCTGCAAGCCACGCGGCTTCTCACCTGGAGGGCCTGCAACATGATAGATCGCGGCGAGCGCAACAGTCGGGAAGCCTCGATGTGCAAGGCCAAGGCCGGAACGGTGGTTACCCGTATCACCCAGAAGGCCGTCGAACTCATGGGGCCCCTCGGCTACTCTCGTGAGGTCCTGCTCGAGAAGTGGATGCGGGACGCGAAGATCAACGACATCTTCGAGGGAACGCAACAGATCAACCTGATGATCGTCGCGCGGGCGATCCTGGGCTACTCGAGTTCCGAGCTCAACTAGCCCTCGGTTCTCGCCGCCAGACCGTGACAAGACAACTGCAAGCTCCTCAGGCCGGAGAAGTAGCGCTGGTCGACGCGCCGGACGCGGCTCTGGGCCCCGGAGAGGTCCGGCTGGCCGTTAGCCACTGCGGCATCTGCGGAAGCGATCTTCACTGGTTCAACGGGCGGGGCCTGCTGCCGGCGTTCTGCCCTGGACACGAGATGAGCGCCACGGTCGGCGAGTGCGGCGACGGGGTCCAGGGCTGGGCACAGGGGGACAGGGTCGCGGTGGAACCGCTGGCCCGCTGCTGCACCTGCGCCCGATGCCTGGGCGGCGACTACCACCTCTGCTCGAACGCGAGGCTGTTCGGCATTCACCTTCCCGGCGGGATGGCGGACAGCCTCGTCGTTCCCGCCTACTGCCTGCATCGCCTGCCGGTACAACTGAGCTCCGAACTCGGAGCGCTGGCCGAGCCCTTGGCCGTGGGGGTCCACGCGGCGCGACTCGGTGCCGTGGGACCCGGTAGCAGGGTCCTCATCCTCGGTGGAGGTGCGGTGGGCCTGCTCGCCGCCGTTGCCGCCCAGGAGCTGGGCGCCGACCGGGTTACCATCACGGCCCGCTACGATCATCAAAAGGAACTAGCGGGACTGATCGGTTGCGACCGCGTGCTGGCGCCCGACGAAGTCTACCACCTGGACCACCAACCCTCGGTGGTCATCGAAACCGTCGGTGGAAGCGCGACAACCGTCGCCGACGCCGTGGCGGTGCTAGAGCCTGGCGGGCGGATCATCATGGTGGGGCTCTTCGAGCAAACCCCGTCTTTCAGTCCTCTGATCGCCGTGATCAAGGAAGTGCACATAGTAGCCTCGATGGTCTACAACAAGACGGCCGAGCAGTCGGACTTCGAGACCGCCTTGGACATCCTCGTCAAGAGGAGGGAGGTCCTGGCCAGCCTCGTCACCCACCGCTTCCCCCTCGACGACGCCCAGGAGGCCTTCAGCGCCGCCGCCGACAAATCGTCGGGTGCCGTCAAGGTCCTGCTCTCCCCCTGACCCACCGAGCGGGGTCAGGCCCTCCATATCAGCGGTAGCGCCCGCTGTTCGCGTTCGAGAAAACCGTAGCCCACCCGCCGGCCGACCACTTCGACGGCCACGACGACGTCGGGGTCGTCGAACGACACGCTCGGCGGTCTCCCCAGGGCCTCCGCGCGGTCGTAGAGGAAACCGCCCAGCGCCAGCTCTACGGCCGGCGTCTGCAGACGCCCCTTGAGCCCGCGCAGATGCACGCGCACGTGGAAGCTCCTCGCCGCTATCCGTTCACCCATCCCCTCGAAACGCTCGCAGAGCGTTTCCGTTACGTCGTCGCCATCGAACAGCACGGCGTCCTCCACCGGCACCACGCGGTGAAGGGTACGGGCAAGAGGCGGGTTCGCGGCCACACAGCCGGCCACCGTTTCCACCAGACCCCCCTCCGGCGCGACTTCGCCAACGAGTACCCGGGGATAGCCCGCGGTACGAAACTCCCCGACGGTCTTGAGCGCCTCCAGCGCCGCTCCGGTCAAGCCATCCCTAGCCACCGCCACGACGTTCCAGGACCTGCTGTCACCCTTGCCGAATCTCACGACCCCGTCTTCCAAGCCTGGCGGCAGAGCTCCACGCGCCCGCTGGACACCCTAAGACGCCTCGGTTAATGCTTGTGCTTCATGATCGCCTCGCGAGCAAGCACGCGTAGTTACCTGGCGGTGGCGGCGCTCGCAGGGCTTATCGGTTGCTTCGGCTGCGGAGCGGGAAGCGGCACCGAGAAAGCCTTGCCCCCCGGTCCTTCAAGCACCGATCCACCAGGCGACTCCGTACTCTACGTCGCCTCGGCCCGGGGTGACAGCGTCGACGCCTACCGCCTCGACGCCAACGGCCTGTTGCCAGCCACACCGTTCAGCAGCATAGAGCTGCTCAACCCCCGTCGCCTCACGGTCTCGGGAAAGGTACTCTACGTCGCGCTCGACGATCGCCTGGTCGCCCTGGAACTCGCCGCCGACGGCAGCCTCCCCGCCACGGCCACGGCCTCGACCCAGCCGGTGGTGCTGGCCGATTACAGGGAGATGAAGGTGGACAACGGCATGCTCTACGTAGCCGTGCCGGGGAGGAACTCGGTAACGGCCTTCGATCTTGATGACAACGGCCAGTTACCGCCGCTGGAGTCTTCTTCATCGAGCTCTTTTGCGACCGACTACCGAAGCATCGAGCTTTTCAACGGTTTCCTCTACGCGGTGAGCATCAGCCAGGCGCGCATAGACACCTTTCTACTGGACGTGAACGGCGATATTCCCGATGATTTCGAACCGCAGGTTCCCTCTACCCTGGTCAGCATCGCCGACGACATGGTTATCCGCAACGGCGTTCTCTACGTGACCGACCGGAGCTCCCCGGGCATCAGTGCCTACGAGATCAAGGTCAACGGCCTGTTGCCGGCGGACCCGGACTCCCGTACGAGAGACACCGAAGCTTACGTACACCTGCTGATCAACGCGACCGCCACCCGCATCTACGCCACCGGCTTCAACATCGGGCGGGTAGACGCGTTCGACCTCGATCCCGTCACCGGGAGCCTGCTGAGCGAAACCCCCGACGCCTCGACCTTCAGCGACACTGCCTCTTTTCCGAGCCGCATGGTCCTCGCCAGCGGAGTCCTCTACGTGGCCCAGGCCGGCCTCGACCGCGTGGACGCCTACGTGCTCGGCGCCGACGGCTACCCTCCCCCTTTCCCCAGCTCGAGCACGGAGGCGATCGCTGGCTCCTTTCCCACGGACCTGGCCCACTACACCCCGCCGCAGCCCTGAGGTCAGGCCCCGGTCGCGGCGTTGAGTATCGGCGCGGCCCTGGTCCTGAAAGCGAGCCACGAGGCGATGCACACGAGCAGGCCTACCACGCCGCCTACCGCGAGGAACACGGCGGCCAGGCCGTAGGACTGAAGCAAGAGGCGTACCCCGCCAACCGACAGGGCGCCCACACCGAACACCACCGAAAACTTCAGCCCGTACCCGGTGCATCGCCAGCGGTCGGGCGTGAAGCGGGCGACGAGGCTGTTTTCTATGGGCTGCATGCCTATGGAGAAAAACACGAACAGCGCGGCGGAACCGATCAACGGCAAGCCGGAAAGCAGCGCCATCGCCAAGACGAAGGGCAGGCTGAGCCCGTGAAAGCAGAGGTAGAGGACGCGCAGATCGTGGCGGTCCGCGAGTCGCCCGCCTACGTACTGCCCCAATATTCCCAGGGCGTAGACCATCGAGGTGGCGACCCCGTGACCAAAATAGTCCACGCGCTCGGCAAAGTAAGCGGGTTGAGCCACGGTGTTGGCGCGGTAGCTCAAGCCGCCGAGGGTCATGGCGACCATCAGTATCGCGAAGAGCTTCATTCGCTCGCCGCTCTCGTGGTGTCCGTCGTCGCCGCTGAGTTCCCCCGGTTCGGGCTCGTCTATCCGTCTGAACGCGACCATCAGGCCGAACGCCAGCATCAGAGCCCCGAGGGCGAGGTAGGCCCCTCGCCAACCCCAGGCGCCGCAGGCGAGTTCGGCCGCGAGCGGCGCGCCGGCGATACCGACGTTGCCGAAGATCCCGTTGATTCCCAGGGCCCTGCCCCGGGCGGCGACGGTACGCGATATGAGGCCGAGACCCGCGGGGTGGTAGAGGCTGGCGAACACTCCAACCAGAGCCAGCGCCACGGCCAGTCCCGGCCCCGGCTCCGCGAGAGAGACCGCCATGAGCGCCACGCCGGTTCCGACTACGCCGGTTCGCACTACCCAGACGGCGCGCAGATGATCGGCCAGCACTCCGATCGGCAGCGCCCCCAAGCCGAAGAGCAGGTAGCCGGCGAAACTCCAGCCGAGGACGGTCTCCAGGGCAAGTCCTTCCTGGGAAGCTATGAAGACCGCCACGGTGGGAAAGACGAGCATCGCGAAGTGGGCGCCGAAGTGGCCTACGGCGGTCAACTGCAGGGTGTGCTTTTCGTTGGTGCTGAACGCCACGGTCACTCTTCGGCACGTGCGGCGTCGAGCTCCTCGAGCTCGATGGCCTTCCACTCGGAACGGCTCTGGAGAAGCCGGGGGGTCTTGTAGGGCCGTTGAGGGCTCATGCGAAGTACGCGCACGCGAGCGAGGCGTCCGCCCTTGTAGTGAAACGAGCAGTTGTAGCCGTAGAGCATGCGGCGGATCATCTCCTCCCAGGTCACCTTGTGCATGGTCAGGTTGACCGGGCGGGTGAGCGGTTCGAGCGAAGCGTAGCTCGGTCCACCTATGTTCTCGAGCTGGCGTAGGACCAGGTCGGCGGAGACGTTGTTGGCGAATATCGAGATCAGCTCCCCGTGCTGGACCACGTTGATCTCGTTGGCCCCGACGCCGAAGCTCAAGATCTCGGCCTGCTCGGCCCCGGATCGCGGGACGAGCGCGACCATCGAGGCCAAAACCACAGACGAGACCCAGAACCAGCGCATTCCTGCAGCATATATTCTGAGGCTGGTGGCCGCCACCGCCGTCCTCGGGGCCCGAGCGCGGGCTTGACAGTGCAGAGGAAGGGTGGTTTAAGATGACTGACCGGTCGGTCAATATAAACAGCGGCCGGAAGGTGCTCATTTGCCTCGTGTAGTAGACAGGACCCAGCGCCAGGAAGCGCTCATGCAGGCCGCGCTCGGCGTCTTCGCCGAGCGCGGCTTCCACCGCGCGACCATGCAGGCGGTAGCCGAGCGGGCCGGGGTGAGTAAGGGTGGCGTCTACGCCTACTTTGACAGCAAGGAACATCTCCTAACCAGCACCGCCGACTACCTGTTCCGGACCTTGCTCGAGCCGGCGATGGCCGCTTTCGAATCCGACCGCGGACCGATCCACGATCGCATACGGCGTTTCCTCTCCTCCCTGCTCGAGGCCATAGATGACTGGACCGAACTCTGCTTCAGCCTACTCCAGGTCTGGGCCGAACTGGGGCCCCGCAAGGCCCAGCCCCTGAAGGCCCTGATGGCGGATCTCTACCGGCAGTCGGCCGACCGGGTACAGGCGATCTTCGACGATGCCGTCACCAGCGGGGAAGCCAGGCCCTTTCCGACCCGCGGCGCCGCGCTCGCCCTCCTGGCCCTGCTCGACGGTCTGACCCTGCAGGCAATCATCGCCCCGGATGAGTTTCGCACGACCGTCGCTACCGGGTTCTTTGCCGACTGGTGCGCGTCGACGGTGCCGACCGGTCAGGAGGGGACGCGGCAATGACGAGCCGAATAGGAGAGGCCTGGCTCGGCTTCTGTCTCGCCCACCGCAAGGTCATTCTCCTGGCGCTGGCCGCGATCAGCGTGCTCGCCGCCGTCCAGCTACGCGGCGCCCGCTTCGACAACGCCCTCGAGCTCTGGTTTCTCCAGGATGACCCGGCGCTGCTCGCCCACCACAGACTGCTCGAAACCTTCGGCAGCGACGATCTGATCATCGTCGGCCTGGAAGCGCCGGACGTATTCGCGCCGGAGGTCCTGCGTACGATCGACAGGCTCACCCACCGCCTGGAGAAGGCACCCCACGTGGAGAAGGTCTTCAGCCTCACCAACATCGAGGCCATCGATGGCGGGAACGACGCCCTTGAAATCCACGAACTCGTCGAGTTTCCGCTCGACGTCGAGTCCCTCGGGGAACTACGCGAGCGAGCGCTCGCCAACGAGCTCTACGTCGGCAACGTGGTCTCGGCCTCGGGAGACTTCGCTTGCATCGTGGTTCGGTTGCCGCATCGCGCGGACGACTTCGACTACAAGGTAGAAGCGATAGACTCCATTCGCGAGGCCCTCGGGGAGGAGCGCGACGTCAAGCTCTACCTCTCCGGCGGTCCGGTGATCGACGAACAGCTCTTCTTCCTCTCGGAAGTCGACTCGCAGTCCACCACCGTTCTCATGCTCGGGTTGCTGGTGGCGGTCCTCTGGCTGCTGATGAAATCGGCCGCCGGTGTGTTGCTGCCCCTTTGCACGGTCATCCTCGCCACGGTCTGGGGGATGGGCTGGATCGTGCTCTGCGGCCGCGCCATGAATTTCGCGACCATCATGCTGCCGCCCCTGCTTCTGGCGGTGGGGGTGGCAGATTCCATGCACATCATCGTCGACTACCGTAACCACTGCGCGAAGGGGGAGGATCAGCCCAGCGCCCTAAGGTCGGTGTTTCGAGAACTCATGGCGCCGCTTTTCCTCACCAGCCTGACCACCGCGCTGGGGCTGCTCTCGCTACTCATCAGCAAGGTGGAGGGCATACGGGAGTTCGGCGCCTTCGCGGCTCTCGGCGTCGCCGGTGCCTTCGTGCTGTCCGTGTCCATGGTGCCGATCGTCCTCAGCTACCTGCCGCCGCCACGCAAGCCCAGGCCCGGGGGAACGGCCCTGTCGGCGAGGAGCCTCGAACGCTTGCACCTCTTCACCATGAAGCGGGGTCCGGCGATCGTCGCCGTCTCGGTCGTCCTGGTCGCCGCCGGCGTAGCCGCCGGCACCCGCGTGCGCGCCGAATCCGTGCTGCTCGAGTACTTCAAGGAAGACCAGCAGATCCGGATCGACACCCTGCGCATCGAGGAAGCGCTGGCCGGCACCTTCACCGTCGACGTCATGGTAGACACGGGCCGTGAAGACGGCGTCAAGGATCCAGCCGTGCTTCAGGAGATAGTCGCGCTCCAAGCTTTTCTCGAAACCCAGGCGGGCGTCAGCTCGACCCAGTCGGTCGCTGATTACTTCAAGGACCTCAGGCGGGCCTTTTTCGACAACGACCAGCGGGAGTATCGCTTGCCCCAGACCAGGGAAGAGGCCGCCCAGTACCTCTTGCTCTACGAAATGGACGCCCCCGACGGCGACATCCTCGAGTACGTGACCTTCGATTACAGCCAAGCGCGCGTCAGCGCCCGCCTCGACCTCCACTCCTCGACCGAGGCGGCGCGGCTGGTCGAGAGCCTCGGCCTTTACATCGATCGCGAGTTTCCGCCCCAGTTAGAGGGAACCATAGCCGGCGTCGCGCTATTGTACGCCCACATGGAGGACTACATACGGGAGAGTCTCATCAAGGGTTACAGCCTCGCCCTGGTAGCGATCTTTTTCATCATGTGTCTGCACATGGGCTCCATCGGCCTCGGGGCCATGGCCATGATCCCCAACGTCGTTCCCATCATCCTCTGCCTGGGTTTCATGGGCCTGACGGGAATCGTTTTGGACACGATGACGGCCATGGTCGCGTCGATCGCGATAGGACTCGCGGTCGACGATTCCATACATTTCGTCAGCAGGGTTCACATTCACATCCAAAAAGGGCTCGACATGGGCGGAGCCCTGCGGCGGGCGACCGTGGAGATGGGCCGCGCGCTGGTCTACACCTCGGTTACGCTCAGCGCCGGTTTCGGCGTGTTGATGACCGCGAGCTTCCAGCCCACGGTACACTTTGGGATGCTCTGTCTTCTCACCATCGTCATCGCACTGCTCGCGGACCTGTTGCTACTCCCGGTGGTGCTGCGCTGGTACGACGACCGCAGGGAGGCCGCGACCCTGATGAAACCGCTGCTGGGCTGGGGCAGCGGAGAATCGTCGTCTTGGTATCGCGCCCGGCGATCGAACACTGACTGAGAACGCTTATAAGCCCGTTGAAAAAGCCCACGTAACAGGCCGTTCAAAAAGGTCCAAATGCAAGGCGGGCGCGTAAACCCGCGAACGGAGGCGTACTTTGGTGGTACGTCGGAGTGAGCGGGTAGCGCCCAACGCAGCAGATGGGCCTTTTTCAACGGCCTGCTATCCCTGTGAGATCTCCGTCAGACGGCTGGGACGCGTGAACATCGCCGCGGTGACGAGGAAGTTGGTGATGAATCCGTCGACCTCGCGCCGGATCTCCTCGTCCCCGAAGGCCTCGCTCTCCATCAACGCCACCAGCAGCGCCCTGCCCTCTTCGACGGCTTCCTCCCCGAGGTCTCCTGCGGACGCGAAGGCACGGAACCCGCCGGCCAGGGTCGTGTCGGTCAGCTTCTCGGCCAGGGCGGCGGCGACATCGCGCATCGCCGATAGTTCCATCTGCTCGAGCACCCCTCCCCACTTGACCTGGCCACCGAGATTTTCGAGTATCTCGATTACCGCGAAGAGCTGTCCGCGAGCGTAGCCGGCCCCCAGACCGGAAAGCACCTCCCCTTCGAGTACCTTCACGACCCCCTCGACCACGCGATCTACCGTCACCATGCTCATGCCTGCGCGTCTCCCAGCGATGGTAGCAACCCCATGGCCTCGCCGATCACCGCGAAGATGCCCGCAAGCCCGTGCCTGAAGGTCGCTATCCGAACGTCATCTGTACGACCGTCGCTATAGGCACGAATGCCGGTCGTCATTATCGCCGCCATCTTTACCCCCGACAGCAGATCGTAGAAGGCCAGCCTTTCCTCGTCGACCTCGAAACCGCCCGCGCCAAGGTACATCGCGACCAGGCGCTCCCTCTCCACCAGTAGCCCCGGCAGCTCCGTCTGGCCTCGCCACATTCTCGCGCAGGCCCACGCGAGATCCTCCATCGGATCGCCCACGTGGACCATCTCCCAGTCGAGCACCGCCCTGAGCGAACCACCCTCGCGGATGAAATTGCCGGTACGGTAGTCCCCGTGCACGAGGCACAGGGGCGAATCCCCTGGCAGGCGCCGCTCGAGTTCCCAGAAGGCCCTCGTCATCACCGGCATGGGGCCGGCCCGCGATCTGTCGAAGTAGCCACGCCAGGTGTCCACGCAGCTGCGTGCCGCCTCGGCGCCGTCGGCGGGAACACCGAGCTTGTCCAACCCCGCCGCCCGCCAGTCAAAGCGGTGGAGCGCGGCGAGGTTCTCGGCGAAGTCCTTCGCCAGTGACTCGCGGACACGAGGATCTTCGATCGGCAGGCTGCCGTCAGCCCTGACGAAGGGCAGCGGAACGTCCCCGTCGACGAAGCCCAAGACGTAGAAGGGAGCACCGAGCACCGCGTCCCCCTCCTCGAACCAGAAGAACCGCGGGACCGCCACGGTCCCCTGCACGGCCTGCATCGCGAGCACCTGGGGCTCGAGGTCGTAGGGTTCCAGGAGTCCGGCTTCGGGCTGCCGCCGGAGGATCAGGCGCTCGCTGAACCTCTCACCCGAGGGCTCGGTCCAGCGCGCGTCGAATGACATCGTCTCCATCGAGAACCCCTCGGTGTGCTGGCGGAAGTTCGAGAGGGCGACGTCGCTGGCGCCGGTCCGTTCAGCGATGAAATCGGCGATCGCTTTTTCGTACTTCAACTGCCCCCCTGCAAGGCTCCCCGTCCAGGGTCAGCCTCGTGGCCACGCTCCGTCCCCGCTTCGTCCCGGCCTCCAGTGCTCAGGCCGCCAGGAAGTCGGCGATCGTCAGATGGGAATCGGGCTTCTGTACCATGAAGGCGTGTCCGGCGCCGGACAGTTCGTGCATGACGGCGCCGGGTACCGCACCGGCGATCTCACGACCCGCTCCTATCGGGATCAACCTGTCCTCGTCGCCGTGAATCACCAGGGTAGGAGCCGCTATCCCCCCGAGTCGGTCTCGAACGTCGAAACCCATGATGCCCCCCATTATCTTCGATATCGTAGCCGCCGGTGTGGTGTTCATGCCCACGGCCATCTTGACGACCTCGTGGAGCGAGCCGTTGGCCGCGACGAAATCGTCGGGAAACAGCAACGGTATCAACAGCTTCACGCCGGCGTCGAGATCCGAGTCGAGGAGCGCGTGGGCCTCGAGCAGGGCGAGTGGCACCTCCGGATCGGGCATGTGGGAGGACGCCACGCCGGAGGAGGTGCAGCCTAGTACCAGCCGGTTGACGCGCTCGGGATGAGCGATGGCCAGAGCCTGCGCGATCATCCCCCCCATGGACACCCCGAACAAATGGGCGCGTTCCATACCCGCGTCATCGAGGACCGCGACGGCGTCGGCCACCATGTCGTCGATGCTGTAGTCGCTGTCGGGCTGATCGGACCTGCCGACACCGCGGTTGTCGAACCACGCGGTGCGAAAACCCGAGAAATAGGGGAGCGACGGCAGCCACATGTCCCCGGTCATGCCGAAGCCCATGATGAGCAACAGTGGCTCTCCCTCGCCACAGAGCTGGTAGTGGATGTTGACTTCTCCTGAACGAACGATCGGCACCTGAGCCCTCCTGTGAGATCCGAGAGGCAGTGATTGTTATCGACCGCCGCCGCTGTCTCAAGGCCGGGCCCGACCGGGGGACGCCGACCCCCGGTGCCGGTGTCGCCTCGGCGTCGCTTGACCAGTTCCCCGGAAATTCCATAGACTGGCGGGCATGGCCCTGATGGAGAGATTCACGAGGGGAGAACCGAAGGCCCTCCTCCTGTCCGTCAAAGTGACGCTCGAGCGTGCACGAACACAGGGCTAGTTCCGCTTCCGCCGACGCCGCGGGTGACGGAGCGTCCCGCGGCGAGCGTCTATATTTTTGGGGCTTCGTTGCCCTAGCGAGCCTGCTGGTCGCGCTCGCCGTCTACTTCACTCAGCAGCGGAGCTGGATCGAAGACTTCTGGGTACACGCGGCGATCGTACGGGAGCTCTTTGCCCACCCGCTTGCGCCCTCCCACCCCCTCGCCGTCGGTGAACCCGCGCGCATCCCTTACTGGCCCTACGCGGTGGTCGTCGCCACCGCGGCTCGCCTGACCGGGGTCGCCGCGTACAACGCGCTCGCGGCGATGGCGATCGCGAACCTCCTGCTGTTGCTCGTCGCCCTGCGTTCCCTGGCCCGCCGCCTTTACGCGAGCGAGGCTACCGCGCTGTTCGCGACCGCTTTACTCTTGCTTCTCTGGGGGGAGCATCCCTGGTTGGTCAGCGGATTCCTCCATCTGGAGGTTCTCTTCTACGTGCTGTCCTATCCCTCGACCTTCGCCATCGCGCTGACTTTTTTCGCCCTGGCCAGCTTCGACCACTACCTCGCGGCCAACCGAGCCAGAGCCTTCGCGCAGACCCTGTTGCTCACGCTCGCCGTCACGCTGGTGCACGCGCTTACCGCCATCTTCCTGTTCGCCGGCCTCGGGGCGATGATCTGGAGCCGGCATGGCGTCGCGCGCCTACGTCCCTACATCGACGGCGCCGCGATCGTCGCCGTCTCTTGCTCGCTGGCCGCCGTCTGGCCCTACTTTCCGCTTCTCGACGCCACGGCTTCGTCC
>JBHHVL010000027.1:0-38909 GCA_046754245.1 Binatia bacterium
GGAGCCTAGCCACCGAGGCCAGACGCGCCGGGGTTCGGCTCAGCGTCGACGTCGACCCCGTCAACATGCTGTAACCCCTTGCAATTGCACGGTTCTTGGGTTTTACGTCCACGGTGAGCGTAAGAGCGATCTACAAGTTCCCCGACCCGCTGTTGGCGAAACGGTCGAGCCCGGTGGACAACATAGACGGCCGGGTGGCAGGGTTCGTGGACGACATGGTGGAGACCATGTACGCCGCCAACGGCGTCGGGCTGGCAGCGCCGCAGGTGGGCGTGCTGGAGCGCGCGATCGTAATCGACACCGACGGGGAAAACCGTGGGCGTAGACAGGTCAGAATCATCAACCCCGTGATCGCGGAGGCCGAGGGTGAACTCGTATGGGAAGAGGGTTGCTTGAGCGTGATCGAATTCACCGCCGAGGTGACGCGCGCCTCCCGGGTGCTGGTGAAGGGCTGGGACCTCTCTCAGAACGAAGTGGAGATCGAAGCCGAAGGGCTCGAAGCCGTCTGTCTTCAACACGAGATCGATCATCTCGACGGCGTTCTTTTCATAGACCACCTGTCCAGGTTGAAGCGCGAGCTGTACAAGAAGCGCCTGAAGAAAATGCTAAGATCTGACGAGTGGCCATCGGATGACGGGGTCCCGCGTATTTGACCTCCTCGTCCGCTACCTCACCGGTCCGTTCTGTAACGCCGGAGAAGCGTGCCAGCGCCGAGGTACGGCCATCAGACGAACTCAAGATCGTTTTCATGGGAACGCCCGCCTTCGCCGCGTTGTGCTTGGATCGGCTGCTGGCGGGACGGCACAGCGTGATAGCCGTCGTCTCGCGGCCTGACCGCCGGTCCGGCCGCGGACAGCAACTCAGAGCCTCCGAAGTAAAGAGGCTCGCCGAGCGCTGCGGCATCGAGGTGATGGCACCGTCTACCCCCAGCGAGCAGGCGTTTAGAGACCACCTGCGCGAACTCGCTCCCCACCTGGTGGTGGTCGTCGCGTACGGCCGCATACTGCCCCGCGAGGTGCTCGACATACCGACCCACGGCTGCATCAACGCCCACGCTTCCTTGCTCCCGCGGCTTCGCGGCGCCGCTCCCATCGAACGAGCTATCCTCGAGGGGCACGATAAGACCGGTGTTAGCATCATCCGGATGAACGAAAGAATGGACGAAGGCGACATAATCTTGAGCGCGGCCGTCGACCTGCACTCTGGCGTAGACGGCGGAACGCTGCGGGCCACCCTCGCCGAACTTTCCGCCGAACTGCTCGACGAAGCGATCGAACGTATCGCCGACGGAACTGCGGTCTACACGCCCCAGGACAGCAGTCTCGCCACCTTCGCGCCACCGATCAAGAGGGAGGAGATGCGAATCGACTGGTCAGAGGATGCCGCCGCCGTACTGAGGCGCGTGATGGCTTTCAGACCCCGCCCCGGGGCCTTCGCCTACGCCTGTGGAAAGAGGCTCAAAATCCTGTCTGCCGAGCTAGCCGATTCGGCACCGTCCACCGCCGAGGCCGGTGTCATACTCGAGGCGTCGGCCAAGGGCCTTCTGGTGGCCTGCGGCGAGGGCACCGTACTGGTCACCAGCGTTCAACCCGAGGGGCGGCGTGAGATGAGCGTGGGGGACTTCTTGCGTGGCTTCCCCTCCACAGCTCCGCTTTTGAGTTTCGATGTCGAAACCTGATTCGCGCGGACTGGCTTTCGAGGTGCTCACGCGTGTCGAGACGGGAGCCTTCGCAGACTCCACCTTGGGCCTCTTGCTGTCGCGCAGTGACCTGGACGAACGTGACAGGGCCTTGGCGACCGTATTCGTTTACGGGAGTCTTTCGCGGCAGCTCACTCTGGACTACAATCTCCAGTACCTCTGCGGGCGTGCGCCAGCGAGACTCGACCGAGCCACGCTGGTCGCGCTCAGACTGGGCCTGTTCCAGTTATTCTTTCTGGACAAGGTTCCTGCTTACGCTGCCGTCAACGGCAGCGTAGAGCTCGTACGGCGCCGAAGTCCAATGGCCACCGGTCTGGTCAACGCCGTTCTGCGTCGCGCGAGTCGAGAGGGACCACGCCGCCCACCGGATGGTCCGGACTGTGAGCGCCTCGCCATCGAAACATCCCATCCCCCCTGGCTCGTAAGAACCTGGCTGACTCAGTTTGGCGAGCAGAACGCCCTCGCACTGATGCAGGCAAACAACCAGCCCGCCCCCACCGTTGTTCGATCGCTGAAGTCACGGGACGACATCGTCGCCGTGCTCAACAGCGGTTGCCCGCCCGATCGGCCCTGCGCCGTGTCCGGGCGACTGGCTCCCGACGCCATCAGACTCAATGGACCCGTTGACTGTGGTTCGCTCGCAACCCCTCAGAGCGAAGCCTCGCAACTCGTCAGCCTCTTTCTCGCTCCACGTCGCGGATCCCGCGTCCTGGACGCCTGCGCCGCGCCCGGTGGGAAGAGCGCTCATCTGGCCTCACTGGTGGGTCCCCAAGGAAAGGTGGTGGCCGTAGACCCCGCGCCGAACGCAGCCGAGCGCGTCGCGAATACGCTGAGACGCTGCGCTCTGACCAACGTCGAGTTCCACGCCGGTCCGGTCGAGAACTTCGGGCGTTTGGCACCGTTCGATTTCGTGCTCGTCGACGCCCCCTGTTCAGGCCTTGGCACGTTGAGGCAGCATCCGGAAATACGCTGGCGCCGTCGGCCGACGGACATCGCTGACCTCGCCGCCAAGCAGAGACGCATACTCGACCACGCAGCTGCACTGCTGCGTCCAGGCGGTGATCTGGTGTACTCGACCTGTACCCTCAGCGCCACCGAGAACGACGAGTTGATCGACGGCTTCCTCGCGGACAACGGCACCTTCAGAGAAAACGTCAGCAGCTCGCTCCACCCGGCGGTCGCGGCGCTAGTCGACCGACAAGGGCGTCTGCGAACCTACCCGCATCTGCACGGTACCGACGGGTTTTTTGCCGCCCGGCTTACCAAGTTCGGTGAACGCTGACCTTCACTCGGCCGCGTTTGCCCGGTCACCCTCACCCCCGTATAAACCGCGAATGACGCTGATCGCCCCTTCCATCCTCGCCGCTGATTTCGGTCGCATCGCCGAAGAGGCGAGATCGGTCGAGAAGGCTGGCGCAGACCTCATTCACGTCGACGTCATGGACGGCCACTTTGTTCCGAATCTCACGCTCGGGCCGGACCTCGTCGCTGCTCTCGACCGATCTACCGACCTGCCGCTCGACGTACACCTGATGGTCGAAAAGCCCCTGAGCTTCGTTCAGGCATTTGCCGAAGCGGGAGCCGACTACATAACCGTACACCAAGAAGTCGTTGAAGACATCGAAGGGGCCTTCTCCCTCATCGAAAGTCACGGCTGCAAGGCTTCGATCGCGATCAACCCCGCCACCCCGGTGGAGACGGTTTCTCCGTTCATTGCGCGCGCGGCGATGTTGCTCGTCATGAGCGTCGTGCCGGGTTTCGGTGGTCAGGGTTTCATGCCCGTCGCGCTGTCCAAGCTCGAGGCGCTGACCGCATTGAAACGTCGTTACGAAAGTCCCTGCTTGCTGGAGGTCGACGGGGGTGTCAAAGCCTCGAACGTCGGCGCCGTGGTAGAGGCGGGTGCCGACGTCGTCGTTTCTGGTTCAGGCATTTTTGGTACCCCGGATTACGCCTCGACGATCGCCGCGATGAAGGCGGTATGACTTCGCTTTTTTCCCCAGGCGTGTTATCCCAGCCCCTGTCGGCAGGGCGATCTTCGGGGTGTAGCTCAGTCTGGTAGAGTACTGCGTTCGGGTCGCAGGAGCCGGAGGTTCAAATCCTCTCACCCCGACCAATCTTTCTCCGAGGGAGTTTGCGATATGGGATACAGGAGCAATCTTGGCTGTCTGTGGCTGCTCCTGTTGATACTGCTGATAGGTGGAACCCCGCTTCTCGTCGGTGTGCTCCGAGTCTTTCTCGCGTTCCTCGTCATACTCGGTGTAGGTGGGTACCTCCTGAGTTGGTGGATACGCTACCGCGCCGTCGACTACTACACTCGGAGCCAGACCGAGGATCACAACCATTTCGTCGAGCTGCTGGTCGCCCTGATTACGCGGCTCGCCGAGATGGACGGCGAACTCGATCGCCGTGAGGTCACTGCGATCAGGAACTTCTTCCAGCACCGCCTCGGCTATCAAGACGAGCGTCTGCTCTGGATACGGGATCTCATCAAGGCCAGCCGAGGCTCGAAGGTAAGCGTAGAAGAACTGTGCGGACGGCTGAGGTCACGTTATGGTCTCCAGGAGCGCCTGATTGTCGTACAGCTGCTCAACTCCGTCGCGCAGGCCGACGGCCGCGTCACGGTCGAGGAGCGCCGCTTCGTAGAAAGGGTCACGGTGCTTCTCGGGCTCGGCGACTTCGTCGGGGGTTTCGGCTTTGGCCGTGAACCAGAAGCCGACCCCGAAGCGGAAGTGGACAAGGCGCTCGGTACGCTGGGGCTGAGCCGGGGCGCCGGAAAGGACGATATGAAGGCCGCCTGGCGCCGCCTTTCGCTCGAAAACCACCCCGACCGCGTGAGGCACCTCGGACCCGAATTTCGACGCATCGCGGAAGAGAAGATGAAGGAAATCAACAAGGCCTGGGAGACCTTGAAGGCCGCAGGACTGGCTACCTGAGGCCTGCCCATACAGACGGCACTGCCAAAATTGGCGGCAGCGCGGGCCGCCCAGCCTCGGGCAAACCGCGTGACTGACGCCAAGGGTGGCGTGGCACCACACTTGCATCTCTCAACACAGAAACCCGGTGGTAGCCCTGCGCGAGCGAATAGGAAGCGTCGCCAGATCTGGGGACGCTTTACAGGACCGATCTGTTCCTATTAGTATACGCCCCGCCGTCGACGGTACCGCCACCACTTTGGAGGCCACAAGAACATGAAGAAGATTGAAGCCATCATCAAGCCGTTCAAGCTCGACGAGGTCAAAGAGGCTCTGGGAAACGTCGGCGTACAGGGAATCACCGTTAGCGAGGTAAAGGGCTTCGGCCGCCAGCGCGGGCACACGGAACTCTACCGCGGCGCCGAGTACGTCGTCGATTTCCTGCCCAAGGTGCAGATCGAGATCATCGTCAAGGATGATCACGTCGACAGGGTTGTCGAAACGATCGCCTCCGCGGCCAAAACCGGCCGGATCGGTGACGGGAAGATTTTCGTATCTGAAATCCAACAAGTCGTGCGCATTCGTACCGGTGAAACAGGCGAAGAAGCTTTGTAGCCGGGGCGCTCGCGGCGCGACCTCAGTACCACAAGGGAGACGCAAGGGAACATGGCAACCAAGAAAAAGTCGGTGAGCAAAGTCCGCAGCGCGGCGCCAAGAAAAGTAAGCGGCAAGGACCTCATCGCCAAAGCCAGGAGGGAGGGCGTCGAGGCCATCGACTACAAGTTCTGTGACCTGCCCGGAACCTGGCAGCATTTCACGACTCCTCTCAGCGAGTTTGAAGAAGCCGTATTCACCGAGGGGCTCGGTTTTGACGGATCGTCTATCCGATGTTGGCAGAGCATCCATAACTCCGACATGCTCGTCGTCCCCGATCCTGAAACGGCCGTCCTGGATCCCTTTCTCGAGCGGCCAACGCTGTCGCTGATCTGTGACATTCAGGACCCGCTGACTCGCGAAAACTATTCACGTGATCCACGCTACATCGGAAGGAAAGCGATCAACTTTCTCAAATCTACCGGCATCGGCGACACGGCCGTGTTCGGCCCCGAGCCAGAGTTCTTCGTCTTCGACAGCGTTCGCTTCGAACAACATCACCAAACCGGATTCTACGAGGTCGACTCTTCCGAAGCACAATGGAACACGGCGGAGGACGGAGGCCAGAACCTCGGCCACAAGCCCCGCTACAAGGAAGGATATTTCCCCGTACCACCCGTGGACAGCCTCCATGATCTACGTGAAGAGATGGTACAGTCGATGGAGAAGGTCGGGTTGCGCGTCGAGAAACACCATCACGAAGTCGCGACCGCTGGCCAAGGAGAGATCGACCTATACCGTCTACCGCTGGTGGAGATGGGCGACGCCATCATGTGGTACAAGTACACCGTGAAAAACGTCGCCCAGCGAAACGGCAAGACGGCTACCTTCATGCCCAAACCGATTTTCCTGGACAACGGCACTGGGATGCACACCCACCAGTCGATCTGGAAGGGAAACAAGCCGATGTTCGCTGGGGACAACTACTCGGGAATGTCGGACACCGCCATGCACTACATCGCCGGCATCATCGAGCACGCAGCGGCGATATGTGCGTTCACCAACCCGACGACCAACTCGTACCGAAGGTTGGTGCCCGGCTTCGAAGCACCCATCAACCTCGCGTATTCGAGCCGAAATCGTTCGGCCGCGGTCCGGATTCCCACCTATTCGCCGTCGCCGAAGGCCAAGCGCATAGAGGTGAGGTTTCCTGATCCCAGCGCGAATCCGTATCTCGCCTTCGCTATCATGCTCATGGCTGGACTCGACGGCATAGAAAACAAGCTGGATCCGGGTGAGGCTCTGGACAAGGATATCTACGCGCTCAGCAAGGCCGAGTTATCGGCTACCAAGATCGGCAGCGTACCGGCTTCGCTCGAGGAATCCCTGGAAGCCCTGGCCAACGATCACGCGTTCCTCCTCAAGGGCGACGTATTTACAGAAGACGTCATCGAAGCATGGATAGAGTTCAAAGAAGGCCAGATCTCGGAGTTGCGGTTGCGCCCGCATCCGCATGAGTTCGAGATGTACTACGACGCCTGAGGAGTCACACCCGTGGCGGCGGGGCTCGCAGTCCTGCTGGGCTGCGAGCCCCGTAGCGCAGAGTCAATTCAGTATCACGATCTCGACGCGCCGGTTGCGCGCGCGGCCCGAGGCATTGTCGCTGCCGTCGGGATTGGTGTTCGCCGCAACCGGGTACTTCTCGCCGTAACCGGCGGACTCGAGCAGCGCAGGCGACACCCCGTGGCTTTCCAAAGCCATCGCCACCACACGTGCCCGACGTTCCGACAAACCCTGATTGTAGAGCACCGCACCGATCGAGTCGGTGTGCCCCTCCACGAGCACGCGACGTCCCCTGGCCTCCTTGAGGAGGATTTCGGCGATGTCCCTGGTCTTACGCTTCGCGCTTCGGGTGAGAGACGCGCTGCCGAATTCGAACAGCACGTCGGGTAGAGTAACCACCACGCCGCGGTCCGACTGAGTCGCGTCTATGTTGCGAGCCCTCAGCCTGGCGATCAACTGCCGGTTGCGGGCGAGCTCACGTTCCTGGACCTCGAGCCGGCGTTCCAGACGGCCCCGGCGCTGTTGCTCGGCCTGGGCCTGATCGCCAAGCATGGCACCGCTGAGCGCACCCAACGCCCCTCCGATGACTGCTCCCTCGGCCGCGTCGCCCCTGGCGCTTCCTATGATGGCACCGGCTCCAGCGCCCAGCGCCGCACCCGCGCCCGTATGCCGCTCTCGCGTCGTGAGCGGCCCCGAAGCGCAGGCCGAAACCGTCGCCAACAACAATATTAAACCCAGTATCCCCGAGCAGTTCCTGCGGCATCCCCCCAGCGTACCCCCGATGCTCGTCGTCACCTCAACTCCTCCAGTTCCCGCCGCTGCCTGGCGAGCTCCTCCTCCTGAGCCCGCAAGCGCGCCTCCATCTCATCGCTCCTGCGCTCCCCCGCCTGGGCCTGATCGCCGAGCATGGCACCGCTGAGCGCACCCAACGCCCCTCCGATGACCGCTCCCTCGGCCGCGTCGCCCCTGGCGCTTCCTATGATGGCACCGGCTCCAGCGCCCAGCGCCGCACCCGCGCCCGTATGCCGCTCTCGCGTCGTGAGCGGCCCCGAAGCGCAGGCCGAAACCACCAACACCGTCGCGACCAAGCCAACCGTGATACTACACCTAGATACTCTCATCGTACCCCTCCCGGCCTCCGAACACAGCGGCGGCTCCGTCCATTGTACGCCTCCGGCTCCCCCGCGACACCAACTCTCTCCGGAACCCTGCGGCGGGAGCCGCGCGTCTGTGGGCAGCCGTTCACTTGGACGTCCCATCAACGATTTCATTTGGGGACCCAGCCCGGAAACTCGATATCAGCAGAGCGGCCACGCCGATGGTGATGAAGCTGTCGGCGACGTTGAACGCGGGCCAGTGCCAAGAGCCCACGAAAACATCAAAAAAATCAACAACTTTCCCCCAAGCTAGTCTATCGTAGAGGTTGCCGAGAGCGCCACCCATGACCGCCGCCAACCCTGCTCGATGGAGGACCTCCCCGGGCGGGGTTCGCAAAAACATCCAGCCCATGAGACCAACCGCCACCAGGGCTACCACGACAAAGAAGCCCAACCGCCAGGTTTCGCCAAGATCGGCGAACATGCCGAAGGCCCCCCCCCTGTTGGTGACGTAGGTCAGCGAAAAGAAGCCTGGAACGACGGCTACCGAATCCCCGGGAGACATCGACGACATCACCAGGTACTTGGTCAACCGGTCGAGAATCACGATGCCCCCGGCCAGCGCGGTCAGCGCAGAGGCACTGGTAGGCCGCAACACTTCAGAAACCAGCGACGACCTGGCTACAACGGTCGCAGATGTCGGGATGTTCATTCACCGTTCCCACGCTCTCACGGTAGTTCCAACAACGCGCACACTTCAAACCCGCAGCGGCGTGTGCGTCGGCCTCGATTTCTCCCTCCCCGGCTTCGAGCCGTAGTTGCGATACTATAAATACCGCGGCTAGGTCATCTTCTCCCAGCGATTCGAGGTTGGCAAGATCTTCGCCCGACGCTCGCAGCAACACGCGTGCGTCCAACGAGTGCCCGATGTCTCCGCGTTGACGCTGTCGTTCGAGGGCAGCGGTCACAATGGATCGCGCCCTCCAGACGCTCTCCCAGCGCGAAAACAGCTCCTCGTCCTTCCAGCGCTCCGGCGGTACCGGAAAATCGGCGAGGAAAACGCTCTCGGATCGATCTTGGCGATTCGGCAAAGCCTGCCAGATCTCCTCAGCCGTGAAAGACAGCACCGGCGCGATCGTGAGCGTGAGTGCTTCGAGTATATGATACATGGCGGTTTGACCAGCCCGCCGCGCTTTCGATTCCTTGTCTGAACAGTAGAGTCTGTCTTTGATAATATCGAAGTACTGAGAACTGAGATCTACGCTGCAGAAGTTGTTCAGGGCGTGGACTACCAAGTGGAACTCATAGGCTTCGTAGGCTCGCCGGCAACGACGTACGAAGTCGTAGAGACGCCCCAGTATCCACCTGTCGAGCTGGTACAGGTCACCGTAATCCATGCCGTGGATCTTCAGGTCGAAGTCCCAGAGATTGCCCAAGAGGTTCCGCGCCGTGTTCCTCACCCGGCGGTAGGACTCACCCAGTTGCTTGAGGATCTCGGCAGATAGTCGCAGGTCCTCCCTATAGTCCTCGGAGGCGACCCAGAGCCTGAGGATATCGGCCCCGTACTGCTCGATGACCTTCTGGGGAACCATGACGTTGCCCACGGTTTTCGACATCTTTCGGCCATCGCCATCCAGAACGAAACCATGAGTCAGAACAGTACGGTAGGGCGCTCGATCGCGAGTCATGACCGAAACGAGAAGCGAGGAGTGAAACCACCCACGGTGCTGGTCGCTACCCTCGAGGTATAGGTCAGCGACGACGTCGGCTCCGCAGTCCTGTTCTACGACCGCCGCGTAACTTACACCAGAATCGAACCAGACGTCTAGGACGTCTGTTTCTCTTTCGAACCGTTCACCTCCGCAGGAAGAGCAGCGGAACCCCGCGGGCACGAGCTCCGAGAGCTCCTTGGTGAACCACGCGTCGGATCCCTCCTCTTCGACTATGTCCGCCACGTGACGCGTGAGCTCAGCACCACAGCAGACCTCATCGCAACCCTCACATCGCAGCGCGATCATCGGAACCCCCCAGGCACGCTGCCTCGAAAGACACCAGTCCGGGCGGTTAGCGATCATGCCTTCGATTCGCTCTTTTCCCCACGACGGGACCCACGTCACCTCGTTCAGTTCCTGCAACGCCCGCGAACGTACGCCGCCGGTATCCATGGAAATAAACCACTGGTCGGTCGCCCGGAAGATAACGGGCTTCTTGCACCGCCAGCAGTGCGGGTAGCTATGCGAGATCCGTTCGCTACGGAGCAGCGCACCCACCGAATCCAGAAGGGCCGCGACGTCCTGATCCACCTCGAGGACCTTGCGTCCCGCGAACCCCTGCACCGACGCGGTAAAACGACCGGCGGCGTCCACCGGTGCGTATACCTCCAGCCCATAGCGCAGGCCCACCACGTAGTCGTCGTGCCCGTGTCCGGGCGCCGTATGCACGCAGCCGGTACCGGCCTCCAGGGTCACGTGGTCTCCGCATATCACTGGAGAATCTCTGTCTATCCACGGGTGCCTGGCAACGACACCCTCCAGCACCGAGCCCTCGAAGGTCGCGAGCACGCGCCCGAGCCCCAACTTCTCGCTCAGCCCCTCGACCAGAGCGCTCGCCACGATAACCGCCGAGTTCCCCCGTTCGACAACCGCGTAATCGAGGTGGGGATTGACGGCTATGGCGAGGTTTGCAGGCAGAGTCCATGGCGTGGTGGTCCAGATCACCAATGACAGGCCCCGCTCCAGGTAACGCTCCAGTTCGCCTCCGGCCCCCCGGACAACGAACGCTACGTAAACCGAGGTTGCCTCGTGATCATCGTGCTCCACCTCGGCTTCCGCCAGCGCCGTGCGGCAGGACGCACACCAGTGGACCGGTTTACGTCCGCGGTAAAGCTGCCCGTTGTCGATGACCTGGGCCAGTTCCCGCAGTTCGCGGGCTTCGTACGAAAAGTCCAGCGTCAGATACGGTCGATCCCATTCGCCGACTATACCCAAGCGACGGAAATCCTCGCGTTGTATATCGACAAACTCTCTGGCGTACTCCCTGCATTTTCGCCTGATCTCGGTCCTGCCCATGGCGAGCTTGGCCCTGCGGCTAAGCCTCTTCTCCACCTCGAGTTCGATCGGCAGGCCGTGACAGTCCCAACCCGGTCTGAACGGGGTTCGGAAGCCGACGAGGTGTTTGTACTTCAAGGCGATGTCCTTGAGGATCTTGTTGAGTGCGTGGCCCAGGTGAATGCGCCCGTTCGCGTAGGGTGGTCCATCGTGCAAGACGAAACGCTCGGCGTTCGCGCGCAGCTCGAGCATTCGGTGGTACAGATCGATATCCTGCCAACGCCTAATCAGCTCCGGCTCTCTCACGGGCAGGTTAGCCCGCATGGGAAAAGCTGTCGCGGGGAGGTTCAAACTGTCTTTGTAGTCCATAGGCCAGGTAGAACGACGCTAATATCAACCACGCCAGCGGCTGGCAACTACGGCTTGCTCCGGCTAGGCTCAGTCGACGTGGCGAAACGTCTTCAGCTCAACTTTCGTAAAGCGGTTCCTTCCCGCGTGGAGGAGGACGGGCAACCGCGTCCCTGTGCCATGGGAACCGGCTGGGTCAACCCCGACACGCTGGCCACGCTCGCCAAGTGCGATATCCCTCGAACCGATCCCTGGGGAAGGCCGTTGTCCGACGCTGTCCCAGAATAGCGGCGGTTCTAAGAGCGACTGATCTAACGTCCGTTTCCCGCTGCCGAGCGCTGGACGATCCGCCGCGCCCCCGTTCTTCTTCTGCTTGAGCCGACTCTGTATTCCCTGCGCATTCCCATGAAATAGCAGCAGCTCTCGCTATTGAGATCGTTGTTGAACGTGCGTTGCACCCCGTCTTCGAAAAGGATGCGAACCAGGCAGGTACCGCCGACGATGGTCGAGGTCATTTCTTCGACGACGGCGCCCAACCCCCATTCCTCACGGTAACATTGGTAGACGCGATCGCCGACGCGCAAGAAAACCCTGGAATCTTCCACCGAAAAACCATACACCACCTCGACAATGCCTGGCAACGAAAAAGCGCGATCCGCGCTCAGTGAAGCGCACAATCGCCGCCGGGTACCTCGCTAGCCTTCGCCTCGTCAAAAGTTCGTGCCACCCCGCGGGGCGACCGCGATTCGGCTACCATCGACTAGAACCGGTACCACGCGACGTCCCGCGCTGATCTTGAGAAGCTCGGGAATTCGTTCGGGATTTTTGTCAACGTTAATTACCCGGAATGCTTTCCCCGCGGCGAGTAGCTCCTTCTCTATGGCAGCGCAGTATCCGCAGCCGTCCCTGGTATACAGCGTGACCGCCATCTAGCTTCCCCTGTGGCAGCCGCCTACCGGGCACCATCCGAACCCGACCGAAAAAGCCGACCGAGATCTCGGCCCTGCGAACGAACGACTCACAGGTAGCCCAGCGCCTTCAGCGCGCGCCGGTCACCGCGGCCGAGTCGTCGATAGCGCCGATTGTGCTGCTGCATGAAATCGACCACGAACCCTTTGTCGGTCGGCTTGTAGCGCCGCGTCACGGCGAAAGGCAGATCGAACGCGGAAGCCGCAGCCACAAAACGGCGCAGCTCGTCGGCTAGGTTCAAGAAGAGGCTCCCTTCGCTTATCGGATGGACCTGTCCCGGATCCTTGCTCGCGTCGAAGAAGCGAGCCCCACAGAGTTCCCCCCCACCGCCGGCCGCGCGACCACAGAGAGAAGCCAACACCGAGCCCTCGCGCCCGTGTGCGGCCCATCCGCCTCCCCGTCTCGTCGAAAACACCACCCGGCCCTTCCCGGATCTCCCGCCTTCGACGATAGGCCGTAGGCTCTGGCCGTCCACTCCAGAGGGCGAGGTCACGCCGGCGTAGTCGAGCAAGGTCGAGAAAACGTCGACCAGCGAAACCGCTCCCTCCCAGCGCGTGGGGACACCTTCCGTCCTGCCCCCCGGGGGCTTGATCAGCAGCGGCACCCTCGCCGACGGTTCATGAAGAGACTGGCCGTGGCGAAAGTAGTGGCCGTGGTCACCTAGACTCTCCCCGTGATCGGCGGTGACGATCACCAGCGCTTCGTCGAAAATCCCGCGTTCCTCTAGCGCTTCGACCAGACGACCCAAGCAGTAATCGGCGTAGAGGACTTCCCCGTCATAGGCGTTGACGTAGTCATCGAGCGTGCGCGCCCCCGGAATTCTCTGAAACGACGGTACCTGCTGGGGAGCTAGCGCTCGCGTTTCTTCTCGAGTCGGGGGGGTAGTCCCCCTAAAAGCGCTGCCAAACGGCGGTGGCGCGTCGTAGGGACCGTGGGGATCGATGAGGTGAACGAACAACAGATCGCCGCCGCCCAGTCGATCCATCGAAGCGATTACCCTGTCCACCGTTTCCGCTCCCTTGCGTTCGAAATTGTCGCGGGACGCTTCTCGAGAAGGGAGATGATCGTCCCAGAGCGAGAAGCCTTGCTGGAGCCCCGATAGACGGCCCACCATGACTGTGCTGCTGACGAAACCGTAACTGCGAAAGCCCCGCTGGCCCAGGAGTTCCGCGACCGTGAGGTTGGGACTCGCCAGTTCGTCGCCGAGCACTTCTAGACCGTGGCGGTACGGATAGAGCCCCGTAAAGATCGAAGCGTACGCAGGCGTGGTCTTGGGACGCGGCGTAAAAGCGCGTGAGAAGATCACGGCCCTCTCGGCAAAGCGTGAGAGGTTGGGATCCGTGGCTCGCGCGTAGCCGTAGGTCGATAGGTGGTCCGCACGGAGCGTGTCGACGGTGAGCAACACCAGCGGCGGCCGGTGGCCGCCGCATCCAACGGTCAGCAGCAGCAGCCAGAGCCCGAGTTCGGCGGCGCCAGCGCTGTGCCGGCTACCGGCCCCTGCCCCGCCATGAGATACCCGGTCGCTGAACCAGGCGGGTCTGAACACCTACCCCTGAAGCTTCCGCACCGAGCTCTCGAGCAACTTGAGCTCGAGCCCCCGGCTCGATTCAATGGTAATGACGCGGTCGTACACGTTCGCGTGGGGACGCGGTTCGATCATTGTCACCCTGAACCGTCCCGGATGGCTCTGGTGCACCACTTCGTCTCCAATCTTGAGCACGGGTTGCTTCTCCTTATCCCAGAAAAATCGACGAACGCTGCCTCAGTTTTCGACGCACCATCACCTGTACGGTCCGCCGCAGCCGTTCGGACATCGCTTCAAAGTCCATACAGCTTCGGCCCCTGAAACGACTTTCACGGTAAAGGTATATACGCCTACCGAAGGCAATGTGCCACTTGGTCGGCAGTGGTATGAGCCCGCCCACACCGAGGAGGGGGAAAAGGGGCGTGATGGGAACGTATGGCGCACCCATCATACGACCGAGTCGCGTGCTGCGACCTATCATGGGATAGACCTCCTCCGCACCGATAACCGCGAATGGTATGATGGGCACTCTATGTCTGACACTGAGGCGCGCGGCCGAAGTCGAGAACCGGCGAAGCGAGTAGCGTTCGTCGAAGAGCTTGGATACCCCCTTGATCCCCTCGGGAAAAATCAGCGGCAGTTCTCCCCTCGTCAGCAGCTCATCAGCCACCGAATAGCGCGCGGGTACACCGCCGAGCTTACGGTATATTTCGGCAACCGGGCCGAGGTTCTCCACGAATCGGTCGAAGAGCGGTCGCGCCAGACGGCCGCAGTCCCACCTCTCTGATATCGCGTAGGCCACCATCGTCGCATCCAGCGGGATCGCACCGGAGTGGTTGCCGACCAAGATGGCCCCGCCTTGCGCCGGAAGGTTCTCGAGACCCTCGACACTCACGCGCCAGTAGTGGTCGAAGAAAAACCGAAATATAGGCTCGCTTCGCCGCCGGAAGGCGGTATCGAGACCGTAGTCGTTCTCTACGCCAGCCTTCTCCGCCTCACCCGGCTTGGGGGCGGTAAGCTCAGCGAGGGAACGCCGCAGCTCTGTGTCAAGGGTGAAACGCTTGGCCGCTGGTCTCCGGACCGCGGACGGCGGCGCAATCGTCCTGCTTGTTCGAGAGACCCCGCTATCTTGCATCGGTCATACGAAGCTACCAAAGCGCAGGCCATCCCTCAACGGCTTTTTGGGATTTTCGTCGGGCTCCGCTCTTCGAGGCTCGACGGTAGACCGTCCAGACGGCGTCAATCCGAGAACAGCGCCCAGCCAGGACTGCTCTCCCCCCGGGAGCGCGCTGCCCTGGCGCGAAGGGCCGCTCGCATGCCCTCTGCGATAACCCCGATCGCAAGCAACAACAGTACGAGCCCCACCGCAAAGAGCAGCCCTTGACCGCCGCGACGAAAGCGCAACAGATTCGATACCATAGCGGCGATGGTCGTAACCGTCATGAACAGGGCCGGTAGGGCCGTGACGAGATAGTTCTTGCGACGCTGGTAAAGGTAGAGCGAGACGATGATCAAGGTCAGACTGGCGAGGAGTTGGTTGGTGGTCCCGAAGAGCCCCCATAGCGCGAGCCCCATGGGACGCCCGTCTACCCTGTAGAACGCGAAGAAACCGATTACGACTATGGCCAGAGCCGAAGTGAGAAAACGGTTCTCGGCCCTGAATCCCAGCGTGGAGCCCATCTCTGAGATGTTGTAGCGGAGAAGCCGAGTGGCCGAATCCAGGGTGGTCAACGCAAAAGAGACGACCACAACCGCGATCAGCGCCGTGGAAAGCCCGTCTGGTATCCCCAGGGTAGAGACGAAGCGGGCACCGCCGTCAATGAACACACCGAGCTTGCTCCCCAAGGTGTTCGCCGAACCCCAGCTCGCGTAGTGTTCCTGCCAGGCCAGGGGTGAGGAAAAGCCCGCCGTGCACGCCAAAACTGCCATCAACCCGAGAAGAGACTCGCCGATCATCCCGCCGTACCCGATCATGACCGCGTCGCGCTCTCGATCGATCTGCTTGGCAGAGGTTCCCGAAGCCACCAACCCGTGAAAACCCGAAACCGCCCCACAGGCGATGACCACGAAAACAAAGGGAAAAATCGGCGGTGCTCCGCGCGGGTCGAGGACCACCGCGGGAGAGGAAAAAACCGGCCTCAGGGCAAAGAAACCCCCGTACATCAAGGCGATGCCGAGATAGAGGAGTAGGGAGTTGATGAAATCCCGCGGCTGCAGCAACAACCACACCGGTAGCACCGAAGCCAAGAAACTGTATACGAGCAGCACGGAAACCCAGCCATCGCGGCTCTCCCACCGCAGCGTGAGCAGCTCCGTGGTCGCGGCGACCACCACCGCGGCAAGCGCAAGCACGAAAGCGACGGCCGCGAGCATCCCCAGCGAGATCCCCCGCCTGTACGCGAGCAGACCCGCGGCGACCGCCAGCACCATGATCAACGCACTCGGCATGATCGCCTGCGGATAGGCCGAAGGCAGGAAGAGATCGGCGATCACGGACACGAACACCCCCATCGCCAGCCCGATGCCAAAGAAGATGATCAGGTGAAACATGCTCTTCGCCCGGCTGCCAACGATGCTTTCGGTAATTGCGCCCACGGACAGCCCGCGCGCGCGCATCGAAAGGACGAGAGCGCTGAAGTCGTGAACGCAGCCAACGAGTAGCGCTCCGACAACGACCCAGAGCATGCCGGGAAACCAACCCCAGATGACCGCAATCGCCGGACCCAGCATCGGCGACAAGCCGGTTATCGAAGCGTAGTGATGGCCGAAAAGCACGAAACGCTTCGTGGGAACGTAGTCTACGTCGTCACGTAGCGTGTGGGCCGGCGTCTGCCGAAGGTCCGAGAGCGCGAAAACACGCCGGGACAAATACCCAGCGTAGTAGCGGTAGGCGAGCCAGTAGCAGGCCAGGCAGACCAACGCGGCAACAAGGGGCAATGCCTTTCCTCCCGGCCCTACACTGCTTCGGCTGCGGTATTGTCTCCCCGATCACGCACGCGATTCCGGCGCTTGCGCCGGCGGCCACCGCCTTCGCCGTCGGGCCGCCCGCCTCTCGGGCGTGACGGCCCCGCACCGCTGCGGCCACCTCCCTTCTTGCGCCCACGACGCGGCCTTGACGACTTGGGCTTCTCCATCATGTCCGCCCCGGGAAAAGAGTGGGGAATCCCGTGCCCGACAAAATCCTCGATGGCCTCGAGTGAATAGACGTAGCGCTCGCAGGCGAGTGAAAGAGCCTTTCCGGACGCGCCGGCTCGCGCCGTCCGCCCGATTCTGTGGACGTAGTCCTCGGGATCCTGTGGAAGATCGTAGTTAAACACATGGCTGACTTCGTCTATATGGAGTCCTCGGGAGGCGACGTCCGTCGCTACCATTATGTTTACCCGGTTGGTCTTGAAATCATCCAGTAGTCTGAGGCGTTTTCGCTGATCGAGATCCCCGGCCAGCGCGCCGACCATGTACCCTTCCACCGACAGTCGGTCTGCCAGCTCCGACGCCATCAGACGGGTATTGACAAACAGCAGAGCTCTCGACGGCTGCTCCCGTTTGAGCAGCCCCAACAGGAGCGGGAACTTTTCCTCCATCCCGACGTGATAGACGGTCTGCTCGATGTTGTCCGCCGCTATCGTATCGGGTGAAACCGATATCCGTTCCGGGTTGTTCAGGTGCTCGTACCCGACCTCCATGACCCGGTGAGAGAGGGTCGCCGAATACATGAACGACACGCGCTTCTCCGGCGGTGGCACGCGCCTCAACACGAAGCGAATGTCGTCGATGAAGCCCATATCAAACATCCGGTCGGCCTCGTCGATGACGAGCACCTCGAGTTTGGCGAGCGAAAAGAGTTTCTGCTTGAAGAAGTCGATCAATCGACCTGGAGTGCCGATCAGCACATCGACGCCCGAGGCGATGATCTTTTTCTGTTTCTCGTAATCGACGCCGCCATACACTGCGGCGATCGAAAAATCACAATAGCGTCCGAGCAGTTCGGCCTCGTCTCGAATCTGAACCGCTAGCTCTCGCGTCGGCGCGATGATCAAGCAACGAAGGGCAGCCGATCCCTCCTCGGCCCGCCGCCGCTTCCGCAATAACAGGCTAAACGATGCGATCAGAAAGGCCGCCGTCTTGCCGGTGCCGGTTTGCGCCTGTCCCGCGACGTCCTGACCACCCAGGGCCAGAGGCAAGGTCTGGGCCTGTATCGGCGTGCATTCGGTAAAACCCGCGGCGGTTATACCGCGCCTTACGGGCTCTGGAAGGTCTAGGTCCTTAAACTCGATGGTACATCTCCTCGTTGCCGGCGGTTCGAATCCGTCCTCAGCTCTTGTCCTCGGCTTTTCCCCAGCTGCGCCGAAGCAGACCGGCGAAGTCCACGGGACCGATGAACCCCAGACGGCGGGTGAGTTCCTTGCCGTCCTTCCCGAAGAAGATGGTCGTCGGTGCGCTAAATACGTCAAAAGCTTCCATGATCAGTTCCGTTTTTCTATCGATCACGGTGATGTCTACTGACAAGAATTCCATGTCACCCGCCGCCTGGATCACCGACGAATCCGTAAAGGTACGTTCGGCCATCTCCTTACAGGGCATACACCATTCCGCGCTGAATTCCATGGCGAAAGGCTTACCGACGCTGCGCGCCTCGTCGTAAGCGGCGGCCGAAAACGGCGTCCAGGAAAGCGCTTCCGCCGAATATCCAAGCGGCAGGTATGCGCCGGCGAGCATCAAGAGAGCGCCGGCACCGATGGCCCGGCGAACCATCCGCTGGCGACGAACGGCGGGCGCGGCCCCGTCGACAAAGGCGAGATAGACGACGGCGACGGCGAGAAAACCCGGCAGCAGGCTGCCCGCAATCGCCGCCGGCAAGGCCGGGGCGATCAGATAACACGCCATCGCCAGCAGCAAGCATCCGAACCCATGTTCCGCCCAGCGCAGCCAGGGGCTGGCGAGCAAGCGCCCGCTGTCGACACGCTCCCCGCGGGCGAAACCAATGACCGACACGCCCAACCCCAGACAAAGCGTGAGTATCACCGCCAGAGACAGGACCAGATCCACTTTCGAGCCGCCGCCGAGCCGAACGAGCGCTGCTACCAGGGGACCGATACAGGGCGCCGCTACCAGGCCCATGATCATTCCCAAGGACGAGGCACCAAATCCTTGGTCCTCCACCGGCTGGGTGCTGCACACGCGGTACAGACCGAACATGGAGAGTAAGACAACGAACGCGCCGGCACCTAGCGCCAACGGTGCAAGCCAGGTCGCCGTGTCGCCGTGAACAACCTCGGCCGCGAACGCGGCGGCAACCGCAAACACCGAAAAGGTCGCCGCGATACCGCCCGTGTACGATACTGCGAGTCCCACGCGCGCGGCGGCGCCCCGCCGTGACCAGCGCCCAAAGTTCGCGAGCGTGACCAAGATCAAGGGCCCCAGACAGGGCCTGAGGTTGAGAACCAGTCCCATCAGCAGGAGACCGGGAAGGATGATCCAGATGCCGCCAAGCCCGAGAACCGCCAGTGGTCCGCGACCGAAGCCCGCGTAGGCGAGCCCTTCGAGACAGGAAAAATCGATGTCGAGGGGAAGCCGAAGCAGCTCTGGTCTCAAGCAGAAGGTGTCTGTGCAAGCCTGGTATCGGAGAAGGGCCACGGCCTCACGATGGCGGCCAGCCACCTGGTCGTAACTCAACACCGCGTCTATCGTCAGATCGTCCTCGTAGACGCTTAGCCGTCTACCTCCGCCAAAGTAGACCTCCCGCTCCCCGGCGACGGGGTAGGCGACGTTGGCGACCGAAACACCTCGCGGAAGTTCGAAATCGAGTGAAACGGGAACAAGAGAATCGGCCCCGCGATCGTCGCCGCTGAGATGCCAGCCCGCAGCGATTTCAACGCGTACCGCGACGGTCGCTTGCTCGCCCACCCGCAGTCGCGCTCTGCTGCTCACGACCGTGGCCCTAGCCGGTCCCGCCGCAATAGAGGAAGAAACGAAACCCTCGACAAGAAGCAGAAACAGCGCTACGCCGGGGGCCGCGTACGCACCAATAAGAGATCTCCGGAAATCAGGCACGTTTTTCAGGTTACCGTACCGACCGGGGGTTTGCGAGTAAACCGCCCGCCGACTATTCCTTCGTCCTGGGAAACGTCCCCCTGAGCGGCGCAAGACCGCCGAGGCAGCAGGAAACTATGAATAGAGTGTTCAACCTGATTAGCCGTACCATGGGTTTGCTGACCCTTGCCTTGGTATTGTGCGCCGCGTTACCCGCCTCGTCGCTCGCCGGCGTGGCCTTTGAATCGGGGGGGCCGGTCGTGGCGCTGGGTTTCTCGTCGAAGTCCCCGGACGTTGACCTCTATAGCCTGTCCCTGGGCTGGCGCTACACGAGTGCGGGTCCGGCCATGCTAGGGCGATGGAACGAAGCGTCGGGCGGCACCTTCTCCATCGTCGTCGAGCCGTTGCTGACCCTGTTCAGCGGCGACAGGGATAGCTTCGACCTTCAGCTGGTCCCGATGCTGAGATTCGTCCGCGGCGCTTCGGCCGGGCTAACTCCCTATCTGGAAGCCGGAATCGGTTTCGTGTGGTCAGACCTCCGGGGGTTGAAGCTCGGCTCTCGCATCCTCTTCAGCGACCAGGCCGGTGTCGGAGTGACCTTTGCACTGCCGGGCGATCGCGACATGAGCCTCGGCTATCGTATCCGCCACGAGTCGCACGCTGGCCTGTGGGCCGAAGCCAACTCGGGTCTTAACACCCACTTTCTCGTGTTCGCGCTGCACCAGTAGCGAGGACGACCTAGCTCGAAGAAGATCAGACCGGGACTACTTCTACGACCTCGAGACCGTATCCGGCGAGGTTCGGCAGCCTCGGCGGAGAGTTCGTAAGCAGGCGTAGCTTGCGAACGCCCAGGTCTCTCAGGATCTGGGCACCCAGCCCATAGTCCTTGAACGCGGCGAGTCTCGCTGCTGGATTGGTCGTAACCTCGCCTTGCTCGCCCTCCGCCAGCATGTTCGCCCCGCGCCCCTGTCGCCTGATGTACAGTACCACTCCACATTCTTCCTGCGCTATCCGTTCCATCGAGCGATGAAGCACCGATGCTGTATTTCGATGGATGCAGGCGAAAACGTCCCCCGGTACGTACTCGGCGTGGGCCCGCACGAGTACCGGCTTTTCAGGGTCGATCGCGCCCTTGACGAGTACGAGGTGTTCGCCGTCCTCGACGCTGGATCCGTATACGTGAACGGTGAACTCTCCCCCGTAGCGGGTGGGCAATCGAGCGCTTGCCACCAGACGAACGAGGGACTCGGTCTGCAGGCGGTACTGGATCAGGTCAGCTATGGTCGCGATTTTGAGAGAGTGCTCCTTGGCAAAACACACGATCTCCGGCAGCCGCGCCATGGTACCATCGTCGTTCAAGATTTCGCATATGACGCCGGCAGCCTCGAGACCCGCCAGACGCGCAAGATCCACCGCGCCTTCGGTTTGCCCTGTCCGCACCAGCACCCCGCCGTCGCGGGACCGCAACGGAAACACATGGCCCGGGGTGCGGAAATCGCTCCCCACGCAGCCCTCTCGAAGCACGTCCCTGACCGTGCGTGCCCGGTCCCTGGCTGAAAGTCCGCTCCCCTCGCAGTGGAGGGAGTCTATAGACACCGTAAAGGCCGTCCCCAGTGGTGCGGTGTTCTCCGCCACCATCATGCGAACGCCCAGCGCGTCGAGCCGCTCACCGGTCATGGGCAGACATATGAGGCCGCGGGCGTGCTTGAGCATGAAATTTATCTGCTCGGGAGTTATCTTCTCCGCCGCAACCACGATGTCGCCCTCGTTCTCTCTATCCTCGTCGTCCATGAGGATTATCATCCGACCCTCACGAATGTCCGTGATGATCTCACCGATGGGCGAGACAGCAGATGGCTTCCGAGGACCAGGCGTCCGAGGATTCGCTGCGTCGGCAAACATCATGGCGACTATAGCGTCTCGTCGCCGGCGTGCAAAAGCCGCCCCGCTTTACTCGACGGTTACGCTTTTTGCGAGGTTACGCGGCTGATCCACGTCGGTACCGCGGTCAACGGCCACGTGATAAGCGAAAAGCTGTAGGGGGATAGTGAGCAAGACCGGCATCAACGCCGTGTTCGTCCGTGGCACGGTAATGATTGCTTCGGCCATCTTGGCAAGCCCTTCGTCAGCCTCGTCAGTAACGGCTATGATTCGCCCGCTGCGGGCGTCGACCTCCCTGAGGTTGTTGAGGGTTTTCTCGTAGACCTCATCGCGGGGAATCAGAACCACCACCGGCATGGATTCGTCTATGAGTGCGATCGGGCCGTGTTTCATCTCGCCCGCCGGGTACCCTTCTGCGTGAATGTAGGAGATCTCTTTGAGCTTGAGCGCACCCTCGAGAGCGATGGGGTAGTTGATGCCGCGTCCGAGGTAGAGAAGATCCGAAGCAGTCGCGAAAGCGCGTGCCGCTACCGCGATCTCGTCCTCGTTGCGAAGGATTTTCTCCATCAGCAGCGGCAACTGCACGAGAGCCTGTACGGACTCGGTCTGAACGCTCTCTTTCAGAGTTCCCAGTCTGGCTCCGAAGAAGATGCCGGCGAGGTAGAGGGCCGTAAGCTGCGTGGTAAAGGCCTTGGTGCTGGCCACGCTGATCTCCGGACCCGCGTGTGTGTACAGCACCGCGTCGGCTCTCCGTGCGATAGACGACTCCACCACGTTACATATCGCCAGTACCGTCGCCCCTCGCTCCTTCGCCGATTCCAGCGCCGCGAGGGTATCCGCGGTCTCGCCCGACTGCGACACGACCACCATCAGCGTGCTCTCGTCTACCAACGGGTCCCGATAGCGAAATTCGCTGCCGTAATCGACCTCGGTCGGAAGACGCGCAAAGCGCTCGAAGATGAACTTCCCCGTCAGGCAGGCGTGCCACGCCGTTCCACAAGCGACCATTGAAACCCGTTCGACGGAATCGAGCCTCCGGCCCAGTGCTTCCAACTCCGGCAACACGACCCGCCCGGTGTCCTGGGCTATCCTCCCCCTCATGGTATCGATGAGGGCCTGGGGCTGCTCATGGATCTCTTTGATCAAGAAGTGTTTGTAGCCCCCCTTGCGCGCGGTCACCGGATCCCAGCTAATGCGGCGTGGCTTCTTGGTTATCGGGTTGCCCGCGAAATCACTCAGCGCCAGGGCATCCGACGTTATTTCGGCGAGTTCGCCGTCGTCGAGAAAGATCACGGAGCGCGTGTAGTCGAGAAGCGCGGGGATGTCGGAAGCAACGAAATTCTCGCCCTCCCCAAGGCCGATCACCACCGGGGTCGCGTTCTTCACCACGACCAGTCGATCCGGTTCGTTATGGGAAATGACAACCAACGCGTACGAACCTTCCAGGCGCGCTACCGTAGTGCGGGTCGCTTCGACCAGTGAAGCTCCCTTCGCCATATCCAGGTCGATAAGGTGAGAGATGATCTCGGAGTCGGTATCCGACTGAAGAGAACGCCCTTCGGCGAGCAGTTCCGCGCGAAGACTCACGTAGTTCTCGATGATCCCGTTGTGGATGAGTACGACCCCTCCCGCCACATGGGGGTGGGCGTTCTCTTCCGACGGACGACCGTGGGTCGCCCAGCGGGTGTGGCCTATTCCGGTGCAACCCTCGAGGGGCCGTTTTCTCAGTGCGGTCTCTAGATTCTCCAGCTTCCCCACCGCCCGTCGAATCTGGATCTCACCGCCATCGACCGTCGCGATCCCGGCCGAGTCGTAGCCCCGGTACTCGAGCTTACGAAGCCCGTCCAACAGAACGGCGTCAGCCTGCCGGCCGCCGACGTAACCGACTATTCCACACACCTCAACCGCCCCTCTTGTTGCGGGCTCGCCTCCGGAAATCCTTGACCCAGCCTTTTCGAATCTGCTGCTTCTTGTCGTTGAATACCAGAGCCCCCGCCTCGACGTCTTTGTTCACCGTCGATCCCGCCGCTACGTAGCTATCGTTGCCAAGGCTCACCGGCGCGACGAGCTGAGTGTCGCTGCCGATCTGAACACGATCGCCGATGGTGGTACGAGACTTGGTAAAACCGTCGTAGTTGCAGGTAATGGTACCGGCACCTACATTGACTCCGCTGCCCACGGTCGCGTCGCCTATGTAGGAGAGGTGGTTGGCCTTGGTCCCCCGACCAAGACGGCTTTTCTTGATCTCGACGAAGTTCCCCACGTGGACCTCGCTGCCCAGCTCTGCTTCCGGCCTGAGGTGGCTGTAAGGTCCGAGCTTAACGCGGCTGGCGATCTTCGCCCGATCTGCGACTACGCCCCATTTCACGTGCACCTTCGCGCCAACGGTCGTATCCCGCAAGTAGGTCGAGCCGTCGATGACGCAGTCGGCCCCGACGCTCGTAGCACCATCCAACCTGACGTTGGGACCTATGACGCAGTCGCGTCCCAGCCTGGCCTCACAGGACAGGTACACCGTGGACGGGTCCAGGAACGTGACCCCTTTCTCCATCCACTTGAGGATGAGCCGCTCCTGCATGACGGCTTCTGCCTGAGCCAAATCAAAGCGCGAGTTCACACCGAGGCCTTCGGTTTCGTCTTCCAGCAGGGAGCAACCGGCGCGCGATTGCCGAGACGCGGCTTCCATCAGGTCCGTGAGGTAGTACTCGCCCTGAACGTTGCTACGGTCAAGCCTGGAAAGGCTGCGGAACAGAAAGCCGCTCTCAAAGACGTATATACCGGTATTGACTTCGTCGACATCCCGGTCGGCGCCGACGGCGTCCGCGTCTTCGACGATCCGTATCCTTCCCCTGCCCTCGTCGAGTATCCGGCCGTAGCCACCCGGGTCATCAAGGACCATACCGAGTACGGTCGCGAGAGCCCCACTACGGCTGTGACGCCTGAGGAGAGCGCGTAACGATTTCGTTGTTATCAGTGGCACGTCTCCGCAGAGTACCAGCACGTCACCATCGAAACCCGACAACGTACCGTGGCTTTGCATGACCGCGTGACCGGTTCCGAGTTGCTCGCGTTGAACAACGCTACGCGCGCGTGCCCCGACCTCCTGTGACACCCCCTCAGCGTCGTAACCGGTCACGACAACGCAGCTATCGGCCCCCAGGGGTTCCACCGCTCCCATGACGTGCGCGATGAGGCTACGGCCGGCGACCTGGTGCAAGACCTTCGCGGTCCGGGAACGCATTCGCTTCCCCTGGCCGGCCGCAAGGACCACGATCGCAAGCGGGGACCTTCGACGAACCGAGGGGCTCTTCTCACTTGTTGGTGACTTTCGTTCCGGCATCGGCCTCACCGATCAGGGTTGCGACGGGATCCTTGTCCGGCGTCCATTCTATCAAGCCTCCGGTATCCTGGGCTATTACGAACCGTCCGCCTGGGACAAGGGCCAGCCCTTCGGGGAGAAAGCCCGGGACCCTGAACGAACCTACCTTCTTTCCCGCTCGTTCAACGAGGTCGACTCTACCCCATAGCGCCGACGTGACAAGGAACACGTTCTCGTCGGGCAGCCAGACGATACCAGAAAGAGGAGAGCTTTCGATTTGGTAGGCCGCCTTTATGCGGGCCGTTCCGTTCACGGATGAACTCCTCAACGGCAACCCGAGTTCCAGGATCACCGCCGGATCGTTCTGGTTGACGGCGAAGAAGCTCCCGCCTTCGGCGCTCTCCGGTGATGGGACGAAGGTAATCCCCTCCAGTCCGTCACCACCGCGCCTCACGAAATCAGCATCCTCCTCGAAGGCTCGATCGAGACTGAAACGCCGCAGCGGTTTCAAGCCCTCCGGGTCGAGTTCGACTATCTCGTCCTCTCCTTCGCGGACCACGTAGAGAAAACCCGTGGAGGGATCACAGGTAATTCCTTCGAGATCTCCGCCTAGTCGCTCCATGGCCAAAAGTTCTCCCTTGACACTGACCTCCGCGACATCACCTTCGTCGCCAGCGACAAAGAGGCTGCCGCGCCCCGGGTGGTACACGAGTCCGGAAGGCTCTCGAAGAGTTTCGAGGTTCCAGTGTCGGGTCATCTCGCCAGCCGCAGCCGCCCCCGGGTCGACCAGCAGCACGCCGAGAACCACTACTGGCGCCGCCCCCACAGCGCGGGAGACAAGGGATGAAAGGGATCGTCGTGTATGTCCGAGGGGGTTCAAACCGGTTCTTCGCCCGTGAAAATATAGCTATCACCCCAGATTCGGTGGTCAAGGGTGTTGAATACCATCATACCATCCGCAAGAATCGTAAGGTTCCAAAAGTACTCGACATGCGTTGTACCCTACGTCCCGCTTCAAGGTCCGGGCTGTCGTTTGCCTTGCTAGCCGCTGTGGCCGTCGCCTTCACGGTCTCGGCTTGCGGCGGCGCTAGGCCCCCCGGGCCTTCAGAGTCGTCTGAACTGCCCCCGGACCTCGAGACCGAGGCCGTGGCGGTCGTGGTACGAAAGAGCGACCGTGAGCTCACGCTCTACCGCTACGGCAAAATGTATCGCCGTTTTCCCGTCGTCTTGGGCGCGATACCCGACGGCGACAAACGTTACGAAGGTGACATGCGAACCCCGGAGGGGTTGTACAGGGTCTCCGACAAGCGCAAGCACGAGCGTTGGCGTTACTTCATAGAAATCGACTACCCCAACGAAGAGGACCGTGAAGTCTACGAAAAGCGGCTGAAGCAAAAGATGGTTCCCACCATCGGCGGTGTCCCTCTCGGTATTGGCAGGGGACTTGGCCTTCATGGCTCGGACCGTCCCGAGGATCAGGGAAACGGGAAGAATTGGACGCGGGGATGCGTGGCGATGAGCAACGCTGCCATCGAGGAGCTTTACCGGCTGGTCGACATCGGAACCCCCGTCCTCCTTCAACGATGACGCCCTAGCAGCCGCGTCCTGAGGGATAGCTCCCCCCGTCCGGCGTCAGGAGGCGGCCGGCGACACCGGAGTGCTAGCGGCGATCGGCGAGCGGTGCTAGAGTCGGCCGCGTGGCCACTGTGATGCTCATCATCAGCGACGTCGGCCTCGACCACGCCGTCGTTGAGCGGGCCATCGCGGAAGCCAGCGCCGCTTCGGCAGAGCTGTTGGTGCTCGCGGTTCTCGACCCCGCCAGACCGGCCACAATCGCCACGAAGATCTGCGAAACCGGTCAGGTCGGCGCGCGGCCCTCCGAAGACTTCCGCGACACCCTCTTCGACCGCCACGAAAAACTCATCCTGGAAGAGGGAAACGACATCGTCGCCGAAGCCCGCGACAGAGGTCTCGTCTGTAGACTCGAGGTGGCGCGTGGGACTTACGCCTGCGAAACCCAAGAAGCCATGAGGCGGGAAACCCCCGGTTGCGTCGTTATTCAGAAACGTCGGCGCTCGTTGCTACGATTCGTCGCCCAGGACCGCTTTCTCGACGAGCTGAGCAAGGAGAAGGGCTTTAGACTTATTGAGGTCTAATTCCGACGGCTAGGCTAGGCGGGCCCGGTAGCGACCAGCCGGCGCACGAGCAGCGGCATCGCCTCGCGCAGCCTCGCCAGCAACTCGTCGAGCGCGGCTGCCGGTAGGGCGTAGTCCCCGAGCAGCTCCGAGAGCGTCATCACCTGCTTGCCCATACTCTCATCCATCTCGATGAGGCGTTCGGCGTCAACGCGCTCACAGGCAACCAGCACATCTGCTTCTTCAAGGATTTCAGGATCTTGGCCTAGCGCTGGGCATGCCTCGGCTGGGCACTCGACGCCCGCCGCGCTAAGCGCCCCCAGGTCTGTCTTCGAGGGGCGGCCTGCGCCCGATCCGAAGCCGGCCACGCCAACGCTGAGCCTCTCTGACCAGCCGTGTTCACCGATGCAGTCGGTGAGGACCGCCCCCGCCGCCAAGCAGCGCCCGGGACTCTCGCTACCGACTACGACCACCCTAGTGCGTCCGTTTTCTCCCTTACACCCACCCACCTGTTTCTCCTCCGGCAAATGCGACAATTGACAATAGAAATAAGCCTTGGCCACTTTAGCAGCTTTCGGCCACCCAGTCGGGAGTCGGAACCTACCGACGGACTCGCCCCGAAAAAATAATTCGACGGGCGGTCAACTTTCCCTTGCTCCGGCGGCCATAAAGAGCATAAAAGCACATAGCATGAGTCTGAGGATGCATTCCACCGTCGGCAAGTCCGAGCAGCCGGATATCGTCCGTGTCATCACACATTCCGTAGTTACCCCGGTAGGGCGGATTTTCCTCGCCGCGACGCCTGATCGCTTGCTGAGGATCGAACTTCCCGGAACCAACGCCGACATGCGCATGAACGTGTGGCTGGCGCTACGCTATCCCGGCGCCAAGATCGGTCGCGGAGTGAGTCCGGCGTTGCGAACCGCCGCTGCGCAACTTTTGGAGTATTTCGCGGGCCGGCGGCGAGCCTTCGATCTACCCCTGTTGATGACGGGCACCGAGTTTCAGCGAGCGGTGTGGAAAGCCGTCGCCGCTATTCCCTTCGCCACCTGTGCCTCCTACAAAGAAGTCGCTTGCAGGGTGGACAGGCCCGGCGCGGTCCGCGCCGTCGGCGGCGCCCAAGCCGCCAACCCGCTCCCCATCGTCGTTCCTTGCCATCGCGTCGTCGGTTCAGACGGCAGTCTCACCGGCTACGGCGGCGGCTTGGGACTCAAGCAATGGTTGCTCGAGCACGAGCGGGTCAAGGGCCGACAGCCACGCAGGAGGCATCTCAAACTCGCGGGCACACGACCCGCCGCCAAGCTTATCTCGTGACCTGACAACCCGGACGGCGCTGGGCTGCCGGAACCATCAGCGCTGACGCTTCTTCCACGCGTCGTGGAACCAGCTCAGGGTCGCCGATTCGTCATCGCAGATCGTAAGCAGAATTTCACGGGTGAGTTCGTCACCGGTTACCGACTGCGCCATTCTCCTGACGGGCTCTACCGCGTCCTCTATACGGGGAAACTGGGCGACGATCGCCCCGAGCCTGTCGAGGTCCGAAGCGCTCGGATCGAGAATCGCCGCGTTGTACCTTTCCAGCCACTCCGGGATTCGCGCCTGGGCGCTCACGCCAAGCTCTGCGAGCCTCTGCTCGAGAAGCTCCGCGTGCGCGGCTTCTCGAGCGGCTATCGTTCTCAGCCCCCCCTCGAGTTCTCCGTCATCCGTAAGATCGATCCAGGCCCGAATGGTCGCCGCCCCCGAGGCTTCGGCGGCGCGGTAGGAGTCGAGCATGTCGACCAGAGAGGGGCCGCGAGGGCCCCGGTTCCCCGCCGCGGGCTCCGGCGACGCCGAACCAGGATCGGTTCCTTCGAGTTCGGCCATCTGCTCGATGAACAGGTCCTCGCTGATGTGCCCCTTGCGATATAGCGCCAGCAGGCGCTTCAACTCTTCCGTGGTACCGCCCACGGCGTGATCTTAGCCTGCTTCCCCGGCTACCGCTACGACCGCTTGAAAGACCAGGGCGGATAGGATTGTTTGCGTCGATATGCGCTGGGTTACCGTTTTGCCCGCCGGAGGGACGCCGACCTTTCCAAGAACCTGCGGCCCTGCGCCCGGGCCCGGCTGCAGAAACGAGGAGGGCAATTCATGAACTCTGCCGGCCGGCGGCGGCGCTCCGCCGGCGCCCTCGATGCCGAGGGATAACGAAGCATGTGTGGGTCAGGTCCTGGGAGCGCGGCCGCCGCTCGTTACGATGACACCGACGAAGGTCAGCGCTACCTTGGCCGCCAAGTCTTTCGCGCCCCTCGTGTGATCGACTGGCTGACCACCCTCCCCTTCCTCCTGACCTTTGGCGCGACGCTTTTGTGCTTCGACCCCCTTCAGCGAATCGCCCGGATGTTCGGGAGTCGTGCTCATGAATTCGTAGTGGGGCTGCTACAACGCTGCCTGGTCGGCGCCCTGCGCCTATGTGGCACCCGCCTTGTGGTGGAACGGTCGCCGCGCGTCCGGCCTGGCACCTCCTACCTCTTCATCGCGAATCACCAGAGCATGTTTGACATACCAATCCTCGGAGCACTGCACTTCAGCAACTACCCTAAGTACGTAGCCAAACGGGAGCTCGCACGCTGGATTCCGAGCATATCCTACAACCTGCGCCGTGGCGGTAACGCGGTGATCGACCGCCGTAACCGCACTCAAGCCGAAAATGCGATCAGGGAGGTCGCCGCGACGGCGCAGGAGCGCGGCGTATCGGCGGTCATCTACCCCGAAGGCACCCGAGCCCGCTCCGGAGAACTCGGGCGCTTCAAGGCCAGCGGCACGCGGGCCTTGCTCGGGGCGGCACCAGAGATCCCGGTGGTGCCGGTCGCCATTGACAACTCCTGGAAGCTCCTCGCCAACAACCTGCTGCCGGTACCATTCGGCACCCGCATTCACGTATACGTGGGGGAACCCATCTCCCGCCACCGAGGCGAGGACCCCGACGAAATCGCCTCCCGTGCGAGGCACGAAATCGCCTCGGCTTTGATACGATGGCGCAAAGAAGCGTCGGTCGAGCGCGAGCCTGCGGCCGAACCGTCCGGATCGCTCTGAACGCACGGTGGTGCGGTCACGCTCGATCGCACCACCCCAAGCGGCGTGCGATCCTCAGCAAGCCTCAAACAACGCGGCCATGCCCTGACCACCGCCTATACACATAGTAACGACGCCGGTTTTCTTGCCCTGGCGTTTCAACTCCCTGAGCAGCTGACCTACCATCCGACTACCGGTCATCCCGTAAGGATGGCCTATCGCGATCGAGCCGCCGTTGGGGTTGATCTGCTCGTCCGTGATGCCCAGTTCCCGCATGCAGTAGAGAACCTGGGAAGCAAAGGCTTCGTTGAGTTCGACGATGTCGATGTCCTCTATCCTGAGCCCCTGCCTCTTCAGCAGTTTCGGAACCGCGAACACTGGGCCTATGCCCATCTCGTCGGGTTTGCAGCCGGCGACGGCGAAGCCACGAAAGACGCCCATCGGCTCCACCCCCAGCTCCTTCGCCCGTTGCGCCGACATCAATACGGTAGCCGAAGCCCCGTCGCTCAACTGACTCGCGTTACCCGCGGTAACGGTACCGTTTTCCTTGAAAGCCGGCGGCAACTGAGCAAGCCCATCGAGCGTCGTCTGCGGTCTGTTGCATTCGTCGGCGTCGACGAGCTTTTCCTCCATGGTGGTCTCACCGGAGCCTTTGTCCTTCTTGGCCCACGTCACCTTCATGGGCGCTATCTCGTCCGGGATGTAACCCTTTTCTACCGCCGCGGCGTAGCGCTGCTGACTCCGCAGTCCGAACGCGTCCTGATCTTCCCGGCAAACGCCGTAGCGCTCCGCTACGACCTCGGCGGTCTCACCCATTCCCATATACACCCCTGGCCACTTCTCTTGAACTTTTTCGCTGAGAAGCCCGTTGGCGTTCATCTGGCCCTGGCCAAGGGTGATGCTTTCCGTTCCTCCACCTATCGCTACTTCGGCTCCTTCGACGACGATCTGGTGAGCCGCCATCGCGATGGCCTGCAACCCGGACGAACAAAAGCGGTTTACCGTCGTAGCCGCGATCGTCTCAGGAAGACCTGCACCCAGCACCGCAATGCGCGCCATGTTCATGCCCTGCGGGCCTTCGGGAAAACCACAACCTATTATGACGTCCTCAATCTCCGCTTTGTCGACCTGCGGCACCTTCTCAAGCGCGGCGTTGATCACGTGACTGCACAACTCGTCTGGGCGCGTGATGTTGAAACTGCCTCGGTACGACTTGGCAAGCCCAGTGCGCATGCTCGAAACGACTACTGCTTCTCTCATCGGGTAAAACTCCTTGAAACAAATTGAACCATCGCCTGCGGGTCCGCGGGCGGACTGCCGCCAGCCTACGTGAGAAGGACCGCTCTTGGAAGCGGCGCCCTCGAGCGGTCCGCGCCGAGCAAGCGCGTCCTCCCAGAGCCCGAGCCGATCTACAGGCTCCAGGGCACCAGAAGGTTTATCGCCAGTCCCAGGACAAAGAGACTCCCGGCGAAGCGGGTGAGCCGGAAGGCCCAGGCCACGTACCACAACGGCCAGATCGGATAACCCGCGGGAGGCTCGGCCGGAGCTGGCGCACCAAAGACCTTCATAGTCTCGCGCAACCGCGGCAGCGCGAACAACACCAGCATCACCCACGGAGGAAGGACCGACGAAGCTACGAGAATCACGACCGTCACAAAAAAACCGGCCATCATTGCCCTCGCCCAGGCGAGAGCCCTGTCCGCCCCCAGGAGCACAGGCAAGGTCCGGATACCGCGATCCGAGTCCGACTCTAGCTTGTCGATGTGCTTGCCGAAGAGGACGGTGGTTACCAGCAAGGCGTAGGGGATACTCGCTAGGTAGACCCAGGCCGGCGTTTCACCGGCAGCAACGTAGTAGCAACCACCGATCATGAGAGGGCCCCACACCAGAGCGACACCGGGTTCGCCGAGGCCGCGGTGCTTGAGCCGTATCGGCGGCGCCACGTAGAATACGCTTATCAGTAGTCCCGCTACGGCAAAGGCGGCGACCCACGGTCCCCTTCGCTGGACGAGGTAGAGAAGAATGGCGAGGTCGGCCAGGTTGACCGCCACGATTGCGGCGAGCAGTCCAGCTCTTGTTATCAACCCGGAGGCCACCGGATGAGGCGCGTACAGCACCCGCACGTAGCCTTCGGTGTCGAGGCCGGACTCGAAATCAAAATAGTCGTTGATCATGTTATTGCCGGCGTGGGCGAGGAGCAGCCCCACCACCGCCAGCAAGAACGACGCCCAATCGACTCCGACATCTGCGGCGAGGAGACCACCGATAAGTCCCGACGTCAGAGTCATCGGAAACACGCTCGCGCGCACGATCAGCAACCAGCGCGATACGGGGTCTACGCGCCGGCCTTCGGCGAGGTTCTGCGTCCGCAGAACCTGCATCCAGCTGGATATCAACGAGCCGTACGCAGAATCGCTCACCCCGCCGGAGTCTTCCGCAGCCGAAGGGACTACGCAAGCGCTCGATTCCCTCGACCCAAATCGATATATTCTTCCGGTGCAACTGCCCCCCGCACTCGGCACTCTCGACCGTGAACCCGTCATCGTTCTCGTTACGGGACGGACGGCCGTGGTCCGAATCGGGGGTATGGCCTCGGTCGCCCGCCACGTCGCCGCCATCCGCCGTCTCCAGCTGGAGCCCATCGTTCTCTTTCCGGACCGCATGCGCGCACTCGGAGCGGAAATATCCTGTGAAGTCGGGGACGACGTCCTCTGCGTTCCAGCCGATCGCTTCGGAGATGAAGCCGGAAGCGATGACGCGCTGGTGTTGGTTATCGCCGGCGACTGGTTCATCTCGCCGCGAGCGATAATGGAATTCATCGCCGAGACCGACGGTCCGGCACTGGCCCGGTTCAACGACCGTGGCCGCACGGTAGCCCCCCTCGCACGCATCAGGGTCGCGGCGCTGAAGGAAATCATTCCCAGACTCGCCGACGCCCCCTCTGGTGAGTTGATCAACAACAGCGCTCTCGAGCCCGTCGCCCTGTTTCCCTTGGACGTGACCGAACGCCATCGCCTCAGTGACAACGTCGCGGTTGCGCGCGCCGAGAACAAACTCTTCAACCGGGTGGCCGTTACCAACGAGTCTCGGCTCTTCGAGTTCGTTCAGTCCTACCTTTCTCTACCGATCACGCGACGGCTCGCGGCGACGCCGGTTACTCCGCTACAGGTCTCGATGGCCAAGGTGGGCCTGGGGCTGCTTGCCGCGACTGCCATAGCGGGAGGGGGCTACGCGCCGGGGTTGTTCGGCGCGCTTCTTTTCTTCTTGTCCCGCGTACTGGACGGCGTCGCCGGAGAACTCGCCCGTGCGGCGGTGCGGGACGGCTCGGCGGGTGAAAAGGTCGACTTCGCCGGTGATCTCGCCGTCCATTTCGCGATGTTGTTTGCCCTCGCCCAGCGCGGCGACGCGGGCGACCATGCCGATATACTCGCCCTGGTTGCCTTCGCGGGGGTGGCCGTGAGCGCCGCGGTCGCCTACCAGAGGGTTTTTCGCCACCTCTGGGCGAGCCGCGCCCAGGGCCGGCTTCAACAAACCGCGCCGGCGAGTTTTGCCGCCCGTTTCGCCAATCGAAACGGCGTGGCCTGGGCCTTGCTGCTGACGGGACTGTTCGCCCGGCTGGATCTCTTCTTGTGGGCGGCGGCTATTTCATCGCACCTGTACTACCTCTTGTGGTTGGGGTCGGACCGGAAAAGCTCCATGGCAATAGGGAACTCGAAACGTGGTTGAAATGGCCATCATCGCGAGGGGGCTCACGCGCCGCTTCGGAAAACTGCGCGTACTCCGAGGTCTCGATCTCGAAGTTGAGCGCGGCCGCAGCCTCGCGATACTCGGCTCCAACGGCGCCGGCAAGACGACGCTGTTGCGCATACTCGCCGGGCTGCTCCGAAAAGACGGCGGTAGCTACGAGGTTCTCGGCGACAAGGTGCCCGCGAGCCCGGCCCACAGACGGCGGGTGGGAATGATGGGTCACGAAACCTGGCTCTACGGCGACCTCACGGCCATAGAAAACCTCGAGTACTACCGCCGGCTTTACCGAGTCCCCGACCTCGGCCGGCCGGCCGAGTTGTTGGAACGCGTCGGGCTGCGCTCGGCCGCAGGGCGCAGCGTGAGGGGCTTCTCGCGAGGAATGTCGCAACGTCTCGCGCTCGCCAGGGCGCTACTCCACGAGCCGGAACTGCTATACCTGGACGAGCCTTTCACCGGCCTCGACAGGCAGGGCGCCCGAATTCTGAGCGCGGTGCTGGAAGAACAGCGAGCGGCTGGAACCACCGTGGTTCTTGTTACCCACGACTTCGAGCGAGCGGCGGCGGTCGCGGATGAAGCGGTGATCCTCGGCGGCGGCAAGGTCGCGTGGCACTCCGACGACGCCGGTCTCAACCTCGATGGGCTCGAAAGCGCGTACGCGGCCCTTGGAGGAGGGAAGCCATAGTGCTGGCCCTCATCAGAAAAGACCTCTTGTTGCAGGCGCGACGCAAGGAAGTCCTTGCGTCGCTCTTCGTACTCGGCGTCCTCATGCTGCTCGCTTTCAATTTCTCCATCGACATCGCACCCGACAACGTCGGCTACCTGGCGCCGGGCATACTATGGGTATCGATCCTGTTCTCGACCACCCTAGCCCTCGGACACAGCTTTCTCGGGGAAAAGGAGCAAGGGTGCATGAACGCTCTCCTGATGTCCCCTCTGGACCGTGGTAGCATCTTTCTGGCGAAGTTCGCGGTCAACCTTCTTCTGATTATGGCGTTCGAAGCCCTGTTTCTTCCCGTCTTCGGGCTCTTCTTCGCCATCGATCTTCGGGCCTTCGTGGGGCCGCTCGCCGCCGTGATGATCGGCGGAACCATCGGTCTGACCGCGATCGGGACGCTCTTTGCGCTCGTCGCCATCGGCAGCCGTTCTCGTGAACTCATGCTGCCACTGCTCGTTCTGCCGCTTGAACTCCCCCTTCTCATCGCCGCCGTCAAGGCCACGGCGGTGGTCATGGCTGGAAAGCCCTTGTCCGCCGCTGGAGGCTGGGGCAACATGCTGATAGGTTTCGACGTGCTGTTCGTGACGGCCGGGTGGCTGGCGTTCGAATACGTATCGTCCGACTGATGATGGCGCAGACACGCATGAAGTCCTTGGAAAACCTTTTGGTAAGGTGGTTGCCGGTTCCGACCGGGCTGGCCTTCGTCGTGAGCCTCTACGCGGTATTTTTCTGGGTGCCGACGGAGCGAGTGCAGGGCGTCGTCCAGAGGATCTTCTACTACCACGTACCCGCGGCGTGGTCATGTTTCCTCGCTTTCGGTGTGGCCTGCGGCGCCAGCATCGCGTACCTGAGTTCACGCAAGCGTCAGTGGGACCACGCGGCGCACGCCGCCGTCGAGGTGGGTATGATGTTCGGCACCATGGTGCTCGTCACCGGCCCCATCTGGGCGAAACCCATATGGGGCGCGTGGTGGACCTGGGATTCTCGACTCACCACGACCCTCATCTTGTGGCTCATCTTCGCATCCTATCTCTTGTTGCGAGAGTTCACGCGCGGTAGCGAAACGGCGGCGCGCTTCGCCGCGGTGCTCGCGATAGTCGGCACCTTGGACATACCTCTCATAGTCCTGTCTACGAGGTTGTGGCGTACCATACACCCCGCGGTGCTGAGGACGCGGGGAGGAGAATCAGGTCTGACCGACGGCGCCATGCTGACGACCTTGCTGCTGTGTACCGCAGCTTTCACACTACTGTTCTTCTGGTTGTGGGTACTTCGAATGCGCACCCTCAGGCTGGCGGACGAAGTCGAAGTACTGCAGGCGGAAGCCGACAGGCTCGAGGCTTTGCCTAGCGGTGGTTAGATCTCTGGACGGAGGAGCCTAATGAACCATCTTCAATATCTCGGGGCGGCCTACGCGTTTATCTGGCTTCTCATCTTCGCCTACGTATGGCGCTTGAACAAGAGCTGTGATTCGTTGAACAAGCAGATCGACGAACTCAAGCGCAGCCTCGAAACGGGGGCTGGTGACTGACGCCGGGCCCTCAGCCGGGCACCCCGCTGTTTCTCTCCCACCACAGCCCCTCCCCCTGAAACCGTGGGGCCGGTAAACCCTCTTCCCCTGCTGGCCCGCGTGCGCCGTTTCCTCACCGTGGCTCGCATGGTGCTCTCAATATACCTCGGGTACAAGGCCCTGCAGCTTCGGGGTCTGCTTACCGGCGCGAGCCACCGCCCCGGGTATTATGACCGCCAGCACCTACGGAGCGCGATCCTGGTATGCACCACCGCGATCAAGCTCGAAGGCTTGTTGATCAAGGCCTGTCAGTTCGCGGGAAGTCGTGCGGATATACTGCCTGATCAATACGTCCAGGTGCTCTCCCAGCTTCACGACCGGGTTCCGCCGCGACCCTTCTCGATCATGAAACCGTGGATCGAGGCGCAGCTCGGCCGCCCACTCGACAGCTGTTTTGCCCACTTTGACGAGCATCCCATCGCCGCGGCTTCCCTCGCGCAGGTCTACCGTGCACGGCTCCAAGACGGCTTCGAGGTCGCGGTCAAGGTCCAGTACCCCCATATCGACCGTATCATAGCGACCGACCTCGCAAACTTCGGCTTTTTCATCCGCCTGCTAGCACGCATCGAACGGAGCTTCGACATGCGAGTCTTGCTCGATGAGGTCCGAAAATACATCCCGCTCGAACTCGACTTCGTCAACGAAGCCGCCAACGCTCGACGGTTTGCAGAGAACTTCCGCGACCACGAGACAGTCGTGTTTCCGACTCCCCTGGAGGAACTGTCCTGCCGCACGGTCCTGACAATGAACTTCATCGAGGGGGTTCGCATCAGCGACGTCGCCGAGCTCGGTAGGCGAGGCATCGACAAACACGCCGTCGCCGAGTTACTCGTCGATTGTTACCTCACCCAGATTCTTCGACACGGTTTCTTCCACGGTGATCCTCACCCCGGCAACCTCCTCGTCCAACCGGGTCCGGTGCTCGTCATACTCGACCTCGGGCTGGCCAAGGAGTTCACGCCAGAACTGAAACGGGGTGTACTACGGATGCTCTCTGCGATCATAGCCGGCGACGGCGCGGCCATCGGCGATTCCTTCCGCCAGCTCGGATTCGAGACCAGGCGCGGAGGCGACGAGGTCTTCACGACCATAGGCGAACTGTTCCTCGGCCAAGCTCTCAAAGCAGGCCGTGCCTACGCCGATGCCGGCATGGTGGAACGGATCAACGACGAGCTGCTACGCGTCCTTAGAGTTAACCCCCTGGTGCGGGCGCCCTCGGACCTCCTTCTCGTGCTTCGCGTCATGGGACTGCTGAGCGGAGTCGGAAAGCAGCTCGATTCTCAGGTCGATCCGATCAAGGCCATGATGCCCCATCTGCTAGGCTCGGCCTAGCGGCTTTCGACAGCCGCGCCAGCGGCCGCGAGGAAAAGGCGAGCAATAACTCTCAGCGATCGGCCGAAGTCGCTATCGCAGGCTCTATCAGCCTCGCTACGTACTTTCCCAGCAGGTCGGTTTCAATGTTAACCCGGTCGCCGGACCGCCGGTCCCCCAGGGTCGTCACCTCCAGGGTGTGGGGAATAACCGCGACGTCAAACGAAGACGCACCGCAGTTGAAACAGGTAAGGCTGATACCGTCCACCGCCACGGATCCCTTCTCTACCAGCAGACGGGCGAGTTTTTCGCCCAGGTGAAAAGTGTATATCGACGACTCGCCCTCGGGCCGCACGGATTTCAACTCGCCGATCCCGTCGACGTGGCCGCTCACAACGTGGCCGCCCAGTCGATCGCCGAGCTTGAGCGAGCGCTCGAGATTCACGCGCCGGCCGGGATGAAAGAAGCCCAGCGTGGTACACCTCAAAGACTCCGCCGATACATCGACGGCAAAAAACCCGCGTCCCGTGACAGTGACGGTCATACAGGCTCCGTCTACGGCTATACTCTCACCCAGGGAGAGCTCGTCGACCGGAATCGACGTCGAGATCAGCAGTCGCTTCCCCTCTTCGAGGACTTCGGCGCTCAAGACCTCGCCGTTCGATTCGATGATCCCAGTAAACATGGGAGCCTCAAGCCCTACCCTCTAGCAGACTGCGGATCCACCTGCTCATCCAACCTTCCGTGTCGCGTTGTTCTATCGCCGAAAGCTCTCCAGCATCGAGCCAGATACCACCACAGGACAGGCACTCGTCGATGCTTACCCCCGAATGGTCTTTCTCGTTTAGCTCGGTACCGCAGCGAGGGCACAGTCCCAACCGCGCGTTCCTCGGTTCCTTGACTTTGAGCTTTTCGAGCTTGGCCCTGTCCTGCTGAGCAAAGTAGCGATCCTCCTCCGCTTTTTCTTTGTCTCGGAGCTTGTCTCCAAATCTGTCTTTTTCAACCATTGTCAACGTCCTCGCTCGCGTCGCCCGGCAGCCCGGGACCTCGATGGCAACCGATGTCTCCGCGGCTCCTGCTTCTCACACGTCGCTTGGCCCACCGCAGTGCCCGCCTGGCCCTTCGACTTTCCGGAGCCATCAAGGAAAGACCGGCCAGCACCAACAGCCAGCCCTGAAGGACCGGGATGAAACCCCCTATCACGCCTAGCACCAGCAGCAAGGTACCGCCACCGAGGCGCATGACGCGCAAGGCCTTACGTTTCAAACCCTACCTCTATACACGAAGTGCGGCATTTTAGGGGCGCCGTCTTCCCGGCGCCAGTCGTCAACGGACTCAAGACCCGAAGCCCGCAAAGCCACGCCCCTGGCGGCGGAGCGCGCCGTCGGGCGCTGTT
>JBHHVL010000028.1:0-37927 GCA_046754245.1 Binatia bacterium
GCTTCCTGGCACACCAAGACTAGCCTCCGTCATTCGAACCGTGGCTGGCCTTGCCGTCGTCTACATCCCGGTAGACCGAATCACCGAGTATCAGATCCATGTTCCTTCGGACGTATTCGCGAGAAAGCGCCACGCGTTCGATCGGATCCTTCGCACCGAGCCTGATGCTACCGTGCCGCTTCTCGACCACGGGGTAGAAAAAGTCGACCGCGGATCTTTCGTCGTCAAGGGTTAACTCTATCACCATCATCTGACGCCGCTCACGCCTGTCGCGACGGAGTTTGAATCGCTTCCAGACCTCAGCGTGAGCCCGCCACAGAGCTTCGACGTAGTTGCGCGAATCCTCGTGGCCCGGATGCCCTTGCGGCCAGTTCACGGACTCCTTCTTGGCGATCTCCGCGACAACCCTCTTCAACAGCCTGCTGTATAGAAAGGTCTGGACCACCTTGGTCTCCCCTCTGAGGATATGGCGCACCTCGCCTTGTACACTCTCTTCAGAAGGGACCACGGCGGCGGCCAGTACCTTCTCCACGACCGCCTCTTCCCGGCCGGGGCGCTTTGAGCCCCCAGCTTCTATCTCGTCCAAAGGTCGAGTCGGTGCTGCTTCCGACCGTGAATCGTGAGAACCGCCTTCTGGGCCGCCCACACCGCTCTCTGCGCCGAGCGCTCCGGAGAACGCTATGATCGAAACCACGATCACAGCCACCGGGGCCTTGACCATCCCCGCCCCCTGACCCCGTCGCGGGGCGCCGTTACTCACACATGTCTCCTTGCCCCCGTGCGGGTCAGAAGCAGGCAGGCCGGTAGGACGATTAGATCACAGAGCAGAGCTATCAACATGGCGGAACCGGTGAGGAGCGAGAAGAATATCGTAGGCTTGAAGCTCCCCATCCCACCGGCAGCAAAGCCCAGTGCCAGAGCCAGCGAGGAAACGGTCAGAGCCCTTCCCGTGCCCATCGTCGTTCGTCGAAGAGCCGCGACGGCATCGCCCCCACGGTCCTCGTTTCGGAAGCGCCACAGGTAGTAAATCGTGTCGTCTACCGCGATACCGATCACCACCGAGGGCACCATCGCCGTCCCGGTACTAAGGTCGATACCCAAGGCACCCATCAGGCCCCCCACACACAGTATGGGAACCACGTTCGGGAAAAACGCTACCGCCAGATACCTCGACGAGCGAAACAACAGCCCGATCGCCGCCATCACCAATACCAAGGCCAGTGTAAAGCTCTTGACCTGCGCCGCGACTATACTGTTCGAACCTCGAGCAACGCGGTAATAGCTACCGGTCGGGGTCAGGAGATACTCGTCTCCCAGCAGTCGTTCACCGACACGCAACACCGAAGCGACGAGTGCAGCCGCGCGCTGCGTACCCATGGAACCGAGGCCGACGCGCAGTCGGACCACATCGTGGCCCGGCGAGACCAGGCGCCCCAGTAGCTCCTCATCGCCAGCCGTTTCGAGGAGGTCAAAGGCGTAGTCCAGCTCGTCCTGATCGGAGGGCAGCACGAGCTCGTCCGCGCCGAACTCGGCCCTCTGGATCTGCCGGAGCAGGTCCAACAGGCTATGAATCGCCGCAACCCCCTGTAAAGAATCGAGCTCCCCTTCGAGGCGAGCGAGGGCGCGGATGTCGGCGACCGAGTCGAGGTCGGCCCCGTCTCGCCTCCGCACCATGAGTTCCACCGCGTTCACGGCCCCGAGCTTGCTCTCTATGAACTCGGTATCCTTGTAGAGAGGGGCGTCGGCCCTGAGAAACCCGACGAGATCGGTATTGTTACGCACCTCGGGGATCAACGCCGCACTCGCGGCGCTCACGGCCAACGCTACGCACAACACTGTCCTGGGCCGGCCCGCGGCCAGTTCAACGGTCCACTCGAGAAACCGATCCAGCTTTCCGATCGCGCGGTCGTCACGCAGGAACGCCGATGCTCTGGAACTCCCGGCCGGACGCAAGAAACTCAACCCGACGGGCAAGACGGTGACGGTCGCGAGAAAAGCAAACAAGACACCCAAAGCCGCGAAAGCGCCGAAGGCCCTGACCGCCGGCGTGCTGCTGATGACCAATGAGAGAAGCCCCAGCGCCGTCGTCAACGCGGTGAAAAAGCATGGTCTGCGGATCCGATCGATTACCGCCGTGATGACCGCACGCCGATCGAAGCCCTGCCCGGCTGCGACACGCCACCCCTGGTATACGTGTACGCTGCCGGCAACCGCCAACACCATCACGACGGGCGGGAGCAAGGACGTGATCGGGTTGAGCATGAGCCCGCTCAGCTCGTAGAATCCCAAGGTCCATACCAGGCTCAGTCCGGTAACGAACAGCGGCAACAACACGCCCGACGCTCTTCGAAAGAACAACGCCAACATCACCGACATGAGCAGTACGACCAGCGGAAGCAGCAGCGCCTTGTCTCTCTCGAGGTAAATAGTCACGTCGCGCTTCTGCACCGGGACCCCGGTCAGATGAAACTCGAACCCCTCATCGGGTATCCGACCGACCATGTCTCTTACGTCAACGATCACCTCGGCGACGTAGGCGTCGTCCGCATCACGTTGTTCCAGCTCTACGACCAGCGCCGCGGTCCGTCGGTCATCGGAAACGAGCAACCCGCTCAAGCGCGGGTTACGGTCCAGAATCATCTCCAGCTCGTCCGCGTCGAAGGCCGCCGGGTTATCTTCTGGGATCAGCGGTGCCGTCTCGGCCCCGGCCGGCCCGGCGACGACCCGCTTGGCAGTCACGAGGCTCAGAACCCCGCCAACCCCGTCCAGACCCCTGATCTGGTGCGTCAGTTTGCGAATCATCGCGACGCCGTTTCGCGAGAGGAGGTCGGGATGGCTGACGGTCAGAAGCAAGTCCTCGTCATTCCCAAACAAGCGGCGAAACTCCAGGTACGCTTCTTCCACGGCATCGTCCTGGGCGGTCATGGAGCGGTTGCTCTGCTCGATCTCGATCCTTGACGCGTGGACCGCCATGAAGACCGTCACCACGGCCACCACGGCGATGAAGGGGTATCGTCCTTTACCGAGAAGCCAGTCCACGGTATCAGCGCTTGCTCAGAGAGATTCTCACCCGCACCGCGACGCGGTCGTCCACCTGGATCACAAGAAGCGCTCTGGGGGCTTGAAGGTCAAAATCCCTGAGCGAGACGTCAAACTCCACCAGAAAAGAAGCTTCCTCGTCGTCTTCTCGCCAATCGCGGGTCTGCGCTTCCACCGATCGGGTGCGGTCGCCTATCGTCAGCTTGAACTCGAGAGTTCCCCTTCCCCCTTGTGACGGGGAATCCGGTGGGCGCGCGCGCCGCGGGTCGATCGCGTCAAAGACCGCGCGAATCTTGGGCCATCTCTCGACCCGGAACATCGAATACATGTGGAGGTCTCGCCGGCCACTCCCCGTCGTCAGCTCCTCGACAGCCAACTCGATTTCGGCAAAATAGCGTTTTCCACCAGCGATCGTCGCCGAGCGCAGTTCGAACTGCTGCTCTGGGACGTCGCCGTGAAAAGCATGCAGCGTAGAGCTGCCCGTGAACTCGAGCTCGTAGCTTCCCCGGTAGGTCGACTCTTGCGCGAGGGTACGCCGAGGAAAAGCCGCGGACACCACGCCAAGCGACGCAACAACCAGCGCAACGCCGATCGACATAACAGCACGGCGCCGGTCGTAGCGGCTTTCGCCTGTGGTCCTGATCCTCTGCCTCCGGCGGAAGCGACGAGAGCTATCGACGGCATCGCGCACGCAGGCGCACGCTAACCTAGGGAAGCCAACGCTTCAAAAACATACGACGCCTCGGGGTGTTGGCGGCCGCTTTGTTCTTTGTTCGGACCGTCGTATATACATTGACGCTCGGCCACCGGCTCTGTCGGCGTTGCCGTCCAGCATCCCCTCGAGAGGTACCCAATATGCACGGTGGTAAACTGATCGCGAAAGCTCTGAAACAAGCGAAGGTAGAGTGCGTATTCACGCTCTCCGGCGGGCACGTGATGCCGATCTACGATGGGTGCCTCGACGAAGGGATAAAGATAGTGGACGTGCGCCACGAGCAAGCCGCGGTGCACGCCGCAGACGCGTGGGCCCGGCTCAACCCTGGCCGCGTCGGCGTAGCGATCCTCACCGCCGGCCCCGGCGCCACCGACGGCGTAACCGGCATCGCTAACGCCTGGCGGGCCAACTCTCCCGTTCTGGTTTTCGGTGGTCAGGGGCCACTAGTCAACCTTCGCAAGGGATCACTACAGGAAATGGATCACATCAGTGTCATGCGCCCGATCACCAAGTGGGCGGAGGCCTGTTACGCAACCGACAGACTCGGAGAGTACGTGGAAGAGGCCATCCGGCACGCGCTCGCGGGGAACCCGGGTCCGGCTTACCTCGAGATTCCGATGGACGTACTGGCGGGGCCGGTCGACCTCGACCGGGCCTATTGTCCGGCGCCACTCGATACCCCGCAGGTCCGACCGGAACGCAGACTCGTCGAGCGAGCGCTCGAGCTCCTGAAGGGGGCCAAGGCGCCGATGATGATGGTCGGCACCGGCGTGAAATGGTCGAACGCGAAAGAAGCCCTGAATCGGTTCCTCGGCACGACAAAGATGCCCGCTTACTGCAACGGCATGGGACGCGGGCAAGTCGATCACGACTCCCCGTATTTTTTCAACCGAACCCGTAGAGACTACCTTGAACAAACCGACTGTGTCTTGCTCGCCGGCTCCCTGCTCGATTTCAGGATGCGCTTCGGCCAGTCGATTCCCGAGAGCGCGGCAATCATACAAATGGATCTCGACGCGACTCTCATCGGTCAAAACCGCAGGGCGGACGTAGGCTTGGTAGGCAACATTGGTCTCACCCTGCAGACCTTTCTCGAAATCATGGACGAGGACGGCGTCGAGCTGGACTGGAGGGGCGTCGTCGAAGAGTGGCGGGAAAAGGAAACCGAGGCCGGTGAAGCGGCTGCTGCCAAGCTTTTCTCCGACGAGGTCCCGATTGATCCCCAGCGCATGTGCAAGGAGATAGCCGATTTCGTAACCGACGACATGATCGTCATAGGTGACGGTGGCGACATCGTCGCTCAGGCGGCAAAGGTGCTTCCGGTACCCAAGCACGGTCTGTGGATGGACCCGGGGCCGCTCGGTACGCTGGGCGTCGGTATGCCCTTTGCTCTCGCGGCCCAGCTCGCCCACCCCGACAGACGGATCCTCATAATCTATGGAGACGGCAGTTTTGGTCTCAACGGTTTCGAGTACGACACCGCCGTAAGGTTCCAGCTGCCAATCGTGGGGATAATCGGAAACGACGCAGCCTGGGGACAGATGCTTCGCCCCCAGATCGGGATGTACGGGGAAGACCGCGTGGTAGCCACCGAGCTGTCCCATACACGCTACGACAAGGTAGTCGAGGCCCTGGGAGGCCACGGCGAGTTGGTAACAGAGCCCGACCAAGTTGCTCCCGCGCTCGAGAGGGCGTTCCAAAGCGGCAAGCCCTCCTGCGTCAACGTCATCATTCGCCAGGACCGTAGTTTCAAGGGAGGAATATACGTCTAGCCCGCACTATGGGTGAACGGCCCCGTAGCGAGAGCGCGAAGTGCGCGTCAGAAATCATGGGGTCAGTCCCGCCGTTCTTTGTTGAGCTCCGGCGCGAGCGCGAAGTTGGTACTCTCGTCGCTGTCGGTGACAGCCGCCGCTACACGCCTCGCCCGGTCTTGCTGCGCGTAGCCGATGATGGCGAGCACGGCAGGCATGAGAATCAACGCCGCGATACAGGAAACCGCCATGTTGCTCGCTATCATAAGACCGAAATCCACGTTGTTGGGAGACGCCGAAAACCCGAGAACGGCGAATCCCATGACCACGACTATCCCGTTGAACAGTATCGCGCGGCCGGTCGTGCGCACGGCCTCGACGATCGCTTCCTCCACGGCCATCCCCTCGGCCACCACGTCACGAAAACGCGACATCAGGTGTATCGAATAGTCTATCCCTATGCCCAGAGCGATGGCACTGATCATCGCCTTCATCGGACCCAGAGGAATACCCAGGGCACCCATGCCGCCGAAATTGATTATCCCCGTAAGCAGGGGCGGCAGCATGCATATCAACGCGTCCCGCGCCGATCGGAACAGCAGAGCCATGAACACGAAGACGAGCAAACTCGCGGCCGCGAGTGAGTAGACCTGGCTGGTCAGCACCAGATCCATTACCGTCTTCAGCATCATCGCCGAACCCGTAATTTCGGCCTTTGCCCCCAGCGGTCGTACGTAACGGTCCAGCAACCCCTCCACGCGCGCGAAGGTGTCATCCAGAACGACCATTCGATCGCTTCTTAGCAACACCGTGAGGTTCGCCCTGCTGTAATCGTAGTCAACAAGATCATCGAATGCCTCCGGGTCACCGGAGAGCGAGTACAGCAGTAGGTACTGGGCGACGAGTTCGCGACTGTCGGGGATGCGGTACGCGTCGGGCCGGTCCTCGTTCATGGCCTGGTTCATCCGCTTGACGTATTCGCTCAGAGCACGGGTGTCACCGACTTCCGGATCGCTCGACATTGCCTCGAGCACCCTGTCCGTCGCGGCAAGAAGCGCGGGGTCTTTGATCCCACCTTCTTGCTCAGCGCTGATGATGATGTTCATAGGTGATGTACCACCGTGGCGCGTTCTCAGTATACGGTCCGCCTCGAGTACCGGCGTACCTTCCTGCAGGCTTTCCACCCACGAGTAGTCCACGCGGAGTCGACTGGCGGAAACCAGGCCCAACACCACGATGAGGATCGCGGCCGAAACCGTAGCCACGCGGTACCTCTCCGTCAGCTCGCCCACCCGAATCAAGATCCGGGGAACCAAGGACTCCGAATACCCCGCCAGATGTCTGAGTGGCAGCGGCATCAGGCTAAGGAGCGCCGGCAGGACCGTGAGCGACGCAAACATCGCTGCCACGATGCCGACAGATGTCGTCAGCCCGAATACTTGATAAACGGTCATGCGTCCGGCAACGAGAGCTCCAAACCCCGCGGCCGTGGTAACCGAGGTCAGGACCACGGGACGCCATAGCTCTTCCATAGTTCGAACGACGATCTCACCCGGATCCTCACCGAACTCAGAGTTCTCGTGGTAGCGTTCGATGATGTGAATACCGTCGGCACACCCGATAGCGAGAAGAAGCGGTGGAACCAGTGTTCCGGCGATGTAAATTGGCAGGTCAAGAAGGGCCTGAAAACCCCAAGTCCAGGTCACCGCAATGACCACGACGAGACAGGGAAGCATGACTCCCCTCACCGTAAGCATGGCCATGGCCAGCCCTGCGAGCACCAGAGGACCGGGCGCAAGGGGGCGCGAACCGACGACGTTCCACGCGACGAGTAGTATACAGGCGGCAGCGGAGCGCCAGAGCAGATCGCCCATGGATATCGACCGAAAGCAGAAAAAAAGAACGACGACAACAACGAAAAGGGCCAACGGGATGAGGCGAGCAAGATCCTCGGCCATCTGGGTTCCGAACACAGCCTCGACCGCGACGTTGCCGGCCAACAACAGGCGACAGCCCTCGATGCTGTAGCCCTCGACAACCGAGGCCACCCTTTCGTAGATGACCAAGGGGTCCTCGCCCGAGAAGTGTTGACTCGTGACGATAATGACACCAATGGAACCATCACGCGATACGAGCCGGTTCAAAAACATGGGGTTCTGATATACGCGCTCGCGGATCGCGTCTGCTTCGGTCTGGGTGGAAGGCGACTCGGAGAAGAAAGGTACAACTTCCAGCCCGTCCGCGGTACCCACGATCGCCTCGGCCTCGGCCAGGCTCGTCACCTGCCCCTCTTCAACCCCCTCGAGGGCCTGGAGTTTGGCGCTGAGGTCGGCGATGCCGGAGAGCACCTCCGGCGTGAAGATTCCACGCGGCCCGCTCGCTTCGATGGCGACGAGTATTTCCCTGCCCAGACCAAAATCCTCTTCGGCGCGCCGCCAAAAGCGGCGAGCCGGGTGGTGCATGGGAACGTAGGCCTCGGTATCCGGCTCCATCCTCAAATCGGGGAGCTGAAACGCGAAGAAAGCCGTTACCGCGAGGAACGCGGCGATCACGACGAAGCGATGGCGTACGACGAGACTGAAGAACATATGCTAGCTGCAACGCCCCGTAGCGTTCGAAACCAGCACCGCATGACACGGCGCGGCACCCCGCTACTTCTTTGATTTCCGCCGACACACTGGCCGTTTGACATGACATTGTCAAACGGATTGAATCTTTATTCATAAATGAACAACCACTCAAATATTAGCCTGAGCCGCGTGGAGAAGCGCCGTAAGGACGCCCTCGAACGCGTGCTCGAGACGGCGACGATGCTGTTCTCCAGACAAGGTTTCTTCGAGACCTCGATTGCAGAAATTGCCCAGGCGGCAGACGTATCGGTGGGAACCGTATACAACCTGGTCGAGAGCAAGGAAGCTCTCTACCGTACGCTCGTTCACAAGAAGACGCTGATCTTCCACCAACGCCTCAAACTCGCCATGGAACGGGGCGGATCGCCTCGCGATCGTATAGAGCGCGTGCTCGTCGAGAAGCTGGAGCTCTTCCGTGACGAAGCGGCCGCCATCCACATGTACTTTACGATCAACGCGGCTGCCCGGGTGTCTCCGTCTACGGGTTTTCCGCTGGCCGCGAAGGAGGTATACGACCAGGGCCTGAACATGCTTGCCGGGGTCATAGAAGAGGGCACGAGAGGAGGTTACTTTGCCGCTGTCGATTCACTGCGCGCGGCGACCGCGGTTCAAGCCGCGACCACGGAGATCTATCTTCTCCACCTCGAGGACCCTCACGCTCATCCACGCGAAGCCGTGCTTGGAGATGTTCTGCGCTTGGTGTTCAAAGGCCTCCTAGGCCCGAATAATAGACCCGGTCTAGCCGATCAGACAGCAGGAGAGGAAGACTGATGAAACTCGCAAGCAGTAAGCCGAATCTCTGTTTCGACCGTTCCCCACGTCGGTTCCAGCGGCGGAGGCTATGGCTCAGTATGCTGATCCCGCCAGTGGCGGTGCTGGCCATATCGCTGCCCGCGACTCGCGCCCTTGGCGGCGAGGAACTCTCGGGCCTCGAAGTAGCCAGGGCCACCGACCGCGCGCGTCGCTCGCGTACCGAACATCAGGTGATGAAGATGACCCTAATCAATCCCCGGGGCCAGACTCGCGTTCGCACCATCGAAGGATGGTCGAGGGAAATCAGCGATGACGAGGAGCACCGTTTCTCCAGGTTTCTAGAACCATCTGACGTGCGTGACACCACCCTGCTCTCCTACGACTACAACGACGAACGTGACGACGATACATGGCTGTATCTGCCCGCCCTCAAGAAGGTCAAGCGCATCCTGTCTTCCAACAAGAAGGACTATTTCATGGGCTCGCAGTTTACATACGAGGACATGGAGAACCTCGATCTGCGCAACTGGGACTATACCCTGGACGCCCCACAGACCGAGGCTGGCGTGGAATGCCACGTCCTCGTTGCGGTCCCCAACAACGAACGTGAAGCCAAGGAGACCAACTACTCGAAGCGGATCAGCTGGATCGGTAAAGCCGACATGCTGCCTCGTAAGATCGAGTTCTACGACAAAAGCGGCAGGCTGGCGAAGGTCCTAGTTTTCGAAGACATCCGGCCGGCTTCGGAATCCAACCCTCGGCCGCGCGCTCACAAGCTGACGATGGACAACCTTATCAAGAAGCACAAGACTGTCCTCGAAATAACCAAGCTGGAACTCGACGTGGAGGTCAACGACAGCGTCTTCAGCCAGCGGAATCTGAGGCAGTGATCCCAGCCCGGCCGGTGCGCGACCGCCTGCACGGCCTTACCCTAGTCTTCACCCTGCTGACGGTGGTGCTGCTCACGGCGCCCCCATGCTCTGCGTCTCCCCTGGATCTAGAAGCCTCCTACAAGGGCTACGTACAGGAGTCCATAGGCGGACGGACCGCCCAGATCGATGAGCTGGTCTTCCACAGGCAATTGATCAACCTCGAGGTCGAAGCCCACGGCTCCGACTGGATAATGCTGCGTTTTGCCATCGATGTCCTCCGCGATGACCCCGATTTCCTCGCAGAAGACCGAATCGAATCGCGTCTGCGTGAAGCCTACGCCCGGCTCCGCTTCGACAAATTCGACCTGCGTGTGGGCCGGATGCAGATCGCCTGGGGCGAAGCCGACGGGACAATCGTATCCGACCAGATCTCCCCCTTTGACCTCACCCACTTCATAGTGCCCAAGTTCGACGAGATACGACTCGGCGTCGACGGAGCCACGGTCGACTACTACTTCGATAATGGCGATGACGTTCAGCTGATATGGCTCGGGCGTTTCCAGGAACCCAACTTCCCCGAGCTGAATTCGCCATGGTCTTTCATAGACCCATCCATGATACCGGCGGGCTTCAGCCTGGGGCAGACCGATCGCCCCGCGAACGCAATGGACAACTCCGAGTTCGGCCTTCGTTACAGCGGCCACCCGCTGGTTGCGGACTGGTCAGTCGGATATTTCCGCTCCTGGGACGATAGGCCAGCGCTACGGGTCGACCCCTCGACACTTTCCGTTACGCCTACCCACCAGCGGTTCGATCTCTTCACCTTCAACGTCGTCCATCCCCACGGACCGGTACTGCTCCGTTTTGACGCCGCGTACGAAAACGGGCGTCTGCTCTCGACTGACCCCACGCGGTCCAGCGCATTACCCACCGCCCCGCGCGGGTTCTTGAGCCGTGAGGATGTAGTGCGCACCCTTGTTGCGGTGGATACAAAACCCGATCTGTGGTGGTGGGAACAGGCAGACGCGAGTCTGCAGTTCGTAAACGAGCAGGTCGTGCACCCTCACCCCGCGCTGGCGGTATCCAAGCAGACTCGCTACCTCGGTGTGAGGTTGTCAGCGGCGTACCTGAACGAAACGGTGAAGCCCTGGATCTTTTCCATGGTCAACCTCGACGGTGCCGACGCCTGGCTTCAAGCAAAGATCGACTACGAGCCATGGGACAACTGGCGATTCTCCTTTGAATACGACGCTTTTTTCGGCCATCGCTTCGACCTGTCTAACCGCAGCGGTGGCGTCTTCGGCGGCTTCGACGACAACGACATGCTCCTCGCGAGCGTCAGGCGCAGTTTCTAGTAGCTGCTTGGCGCGCGGGTGAATCCGAACCACATGTACGGCCGTTTTGTCACAACGGTGATAAAGCACCCGGCCCGGTTTCTATTGCTCGTGGGGGCGATCACCGTCGGCTTCGCGACCCAGCTGCCAAAACTCCGGGTCAGCACAGATTATCGGCAGTTTCTTCCGGTGGAGGACGAAGCCCGATACAACTTGGATTTTACCGAAGGCATCTTCGGTGAAGTGAACCTCACGATGATCGTCGTCTTGCGTGAGGATCACCCGGACGGGATCTACAACCCCGATACGCTGGCGGTCATCGCTAGGATATCGGATTGGCTTACCCTACAACCAGAATTCGAGACCAGCGTAAATTCGGATCTACGATCGCTGTCGACTGTCAACAACGTTCTCGGTGATGAAGCGGGCCTCGTGGTCAACCCGTTCATGGAACAGGTGCCATCGACCCGAGAAGCGGCTCTCGCAATCAGAGACGCCGTCGAAGAGAATGATATGTTCAACGGGACGCTCACCTCCCGGGACGGTAAAGGCGCCCTCATACTGGTTCGCGAATCCGATCTCGGCAACCGGGATCAGCAAGCGACCTACCTCAAAGTCAAAGCTTTTCTGGATGGTCTCCGCAGGGCCGGTCATCCCGAAGAGTTCTATCTTGCCGGTCGTCCGATAACGCAGGGCCTGTTCGGAATCTACATTCCGGCCGAAGGCCGACGGCTTCTGCCATTCGTCCTCTCGGCTATCGCGTTGTTCTTGGCGCTGTCTTTCCGGTCCGTACGCGCGATACTGATCTGCTTCAGCGTGATCGCGGGAAGCGAAATCTGGATGCTCGGGTTCCTCGCCCTCTGGGGACATCCCTTCTACACCATCACCTCCATACTTCCGGTGCTGATAGTTCCCATCGCGGTGGCCGACTCCATCCATCTGCTGGCCAAGTACTACGACCTGCAGTTCGAGCACCCGGACGCAGAGCGAGAGTTCGTGGTTCAGCAGACGATGCACGAAATGGGTCCGCCGGTCTTCATGACCTCCCTCACCACGGCGATCGGCTTCCTTTCCATGACGGCCTCCCCGCTCGTACCAGTACGTGATTTCGGCCTGCTGACGGCCTGGGGTGTCCTCTCGGCCTTCGCTTTGACGCTGGTACTGATCCCTAGCCTGCTCGCACTACTTCCGCTGCACCGTCCCAAGAGTGACAGACGCGTCGATCACCTCGATACCCGTTCGCCCTTGGGACGATCGCTGGGGGCGTCATCGGAACTGGGCAACGAGCACCCCTACGCAGTCCTCGCGGCGCTGATCGGAGTGTTCGTCGTATGCGCTGCCGGAATGACTCTCATCCGGGTGGACAGCTCACAGATCACCCAGTTCCCACCCCATCATCATCTTCGCAAGGCAGACGCGGCGGTGAACGGCCACTTCGCCGGCAGCACCCTGCTCGACATCGTCGTAGACGGCGGAAAGCCTGACGCGATTAAAGACCCGGATCTGCTGAACAGGATCGTCAGGCTTCAGAGCGGACTGGAACAGAACGAATTCGTAGGTAACACTTTCTCCATCGCCGAGCTGATCAAACGGATGAACTTCGTGCTCCACGAAAGCCACCCGGGCACCGAGAGGATCCCCAAGAGTAGAGAAAGCGTTGCGCAGTACCTGCTCCTGTACTCGATTTCCGGCGATCCTGGCGATTTTGATGATCTCATAGACTACGACTACCGCTACGCGCGCGTTCAGATATTCCTGAACAACCCGGGTACCGCGGCCGCCCGTAGCGTCCTCGAGCTGGCTCACCGCCTCATAGACAATATCTTCCCGGGACACGACGCTTGCGGCGCCAAGACCGTGCTCTCCGGTGCTACCCACGTCACCGCGAGAATGGAACATCACGTTATCCAGGGCCAGATTCGCACCCTGGCGCTCTGTTTCCCGGTGCTGTTCGCGCTCGGCTGGTACATGTTCTCCCACCTGCGCGTCGGCCTGCTCATGGTCTGCCCGGTAGCGCTGGCCATTTCTGTGGCTTACGGGGCTATGGGCTTCGTCGGAATACCGGCAGACGTCGCCAACGTGTTGCTCGGGGGTATGACGCTGGGAATTGGCGTAGACTTCGCCATCCACTACCTCCACCGCTACGTAGCCTACCGCGAGGATGGAGAGGATCACAGAACCGCTTGTCGACTTACTGCGCTAACCACGGGCCGCGCGCTCTTCTACAACGCGCTGGTGCTCACCGCCGGTTTTGTCGTCATGCTGTCGGCGAGGCTCTACCCCCAGATAAAGCTGGGTGCGCTCGCGACCGCGACCTTGATAGTATGCTACGTTTCCACGCTCTACATTTTCCCGGCGGCGCTCAGCTTCATAGCTTTTGACAGCACAGGCCGAAGCGAACGGCGCGAAAAAGAAGCGCTATAGTAACGCCATCAGCTGCGGCCAGATCTTCTCCGCCAGTTTCACATGTCCTTCGGCGTTGGGATGGATGTGGTCCTCGAGCGTGAGCGACTCCGTTCCAACCACGCCGTTCATGATATCCGGCAACAGCTTGGCGCCCGTGGCCTCGGATACGGCCCTATAGGCGTCGGCGGCCGATTCTAAGTCGCGTCCGGCAAGTGGAAAGATGGTTCCTGTTACCAAGACCCGCGCCCCGCCGGCCTGGAAGCGCTTGACCATGGCCGCCAGGTTGTCGCGCCATCGCTCGACCGGCACGCCACGAAAGAAATCGTTTGCTCCGAGTTCGACGACCACCACCGCCGGGTTTTTCGCCTGAAACTCGCCAAGACGCCCCAAGCCCCCGTCGGTCGTAAGTCCCGACACACCGACGTTGACGCAGCGGTAATCGTACCCGGCCTCGAGGATCCGCCGCTGCAGCAACGCGGGGAAGGCCTGGTCTCGTGTCAGCCCCTGGCCGTGGGTAATGCTGTCGCCGACGAACAGGATGACCGGCGCGTTGGTCGACGGAGCGGTCGCCGGTGGTCTCGCAGGCTCGGTGCTGCGGCAGGCGGGAAGCAACAGGAGCACCGCCAGAAGCACGGGACCTGGGCAACGCCGAGCGCTCATTTCAAGGCCCGTACGAACCGCCTGCCTCCGCAAGCTTCCGGTGGTCCCAGCTTGCAATCTTCTCCGGATGAAAGACCAAGGCGACTCGCTTGCGAACAGAGCTGCGAACGAAGGGAGCGGCCTCTTCCTCGCCCATGCCGCTGTACTTGGCCGCCGACATCAAGCCGATGCGAAAACAGAGCTCCTGATCATCCACGATGTCATAACGACCACGCATGAAAACACCGCGTAGTTCGTCGTAACGATGCCCGTCTTCGACCAGCAGCGAGCCTCGGTTATCACGGGCGAGGTTCACTACTTTCTGCGACCGCCTGTAAGTATGCATGTGCACCAAGCCGTCTATGACGGCAAACCACATGGGCACCAGGTGTGGAACCCCGTCGTGGTTGTTGGTACCGACGATGACCGTCTTCGACGCCTCAACGAATATGCGTATTTCTTCGTCGCTGAGTCTTATGCTCTCGCGTACGTCAGCCATCCCTCACCACTCTAGCGGGTCGTTGTATTCCTCGTCGGCGAGCATGTCATCGTCTTCAGCTTCGTCATCCCACTGATCCTTTCGAAACTCCGCCTCCGTTTCCCTGTCCGCTTTAAGGAGCGCACGTTCGGCTCTCTCCGCGTCGGTCTCGATGCGTTCCCCGTACAGCGGATCGGATTTCGGTAGATCAAGGGGGGCAGAAATCCGGGGGGGAGTAAACTCGGGCCAGAAGCGATCGAGATAGGGGTCCGGGAGAATGAGCTCCTCGTCTACCTGACGCCAGCGCTCGTTATCGTCAGCGTCTACGGTACCGGCAAGGAGGAGAACAATCGATAGCACTATCGCCGCGTACACGACTATAGATTACTAGACCACGGGCAGGCTGGCCACCCAAAACGCACATCCAGCCATACGCCCCCAGGTCGAGCGACCGGCGTCGCCGGCACTCAGGCCACGAACACCGAGTCGCGATGCCAGCTGTCCCTAATCCGCCCCTTATCCATGTTCACCTCGGGTATGTAGTTACGAAGCATGCGAACCCTCGATAGGAGCCGAATCGTTGATATCTCCTCGATAGTATCCTTGCCATGGTTCTTGCGCAGGGCAGGCACGATTTCCTCTTGAAAGCGCTCGACTATATCGGCGTCCGACACCCCCTCGATGACCATGACCAGCGCCACCCGACCGTCTATCTCAGCGACATGAGACTCGTACACCGACCGTGTAAAGACCGTCACGACCTTTGGCTCCCTGTGTAGCTCGTCGATGAACTGGTTGATACGCACGCCGACCTTGAAGCGTATGATGTAGAGGTGTCTGCAACTAAAGTGTCCCGTACCGGTCTCGCTCATGTCGACTTCGGCGAAATAGCGGAGCAGACGCTCGCTTTCCATTCTAGTGCGCTTGCGGTTGACGGTTCGCACCGGGATGGAGTTTTCCTCACCGAGGCGGTTGTCAGAGATTCGGGGATTACGGATCAGCGCTTTCGCGATCTTGAGTTCCTGCGGGTCCAGTTTTCTGATGCTCCGAGATCTGGCCATTGCCTGGCCATTACTGGCCAATTTCACTTATTTTGTCAACTATCCGGCCGAAATTCGCCATTTGCCCTGGGGATTTGACTGTCTAGGCCAGGTCGACTAGAGTTCTTCGTCCCCGGGGATTTCGACTTGCGACACGAAACAGGTTCAAGGCACTCGCGGGCCGCGACCCCGACTTCGCTCTACGTTCCCGCGACGGAACACGACTCCTGCGGAATCGGTTTTCTCGCCAGGCTCGATAACACCAAATCCCACGATCTGGTTCTCAAGGCCCTCGAGGCTCTCCACAACCTGGACCACCGCGGCGCCTGCGGTTGTGATCCCCTATCCGGCGACGGCGCCGGTATCCTAATGCAGATAAGCGACGGGTTCTTTCGCAAGCGCTGCGCCGATCTGCACATCCCCCTGCCAGCCGAGAAACACTACGGGCTGGGCATGGTCTTCCTCCCCCGCGACGCCGCCGAACGCAACATCTGCGAAGAAATCGTCGAGAGCGCCGTGGCCGAGGTCGGCCTCAAGGTGCTCGGTTGGCGGCAGGTCCCGATCGATGAGCGTCACTGCGGGCGGACCTCGCTTTCCACACGACCCGACTTCGCCCAAGTCTTCGTCGCTCCGGCGAAGGGCGATCCCGACGAGACCGATCTCGAAAGGAGACTGTACACAGCACGTAAGATAGCGGAGAACAAAGCTCTAGCCGCTGGCGGATCGTCCGCTCGCGATTTCTACGTGAGCAGTCTCTCGTGCCGTACCGTAGTCTACAAGGGCATGCTGCTCACAGCTCAGCTTCCGCTCTTCTTTCCCGACCTCGGCCAAGAAGACATGGACACAGCCATCGCCCTCGTGCACTCAAGATTCAGCACCAATACTCTTCCCACGTGGAGCCTGGCCCAGCCCTTTCGCTATCTCTGCCATAACGGTGAAATCAACACCGTGCGTGGCAACACCAACTGGATGAACGCGCGCGAGAGGCTCTTTCAATCCCCCCTCTTCGGCGAAGACGTGGCGAAACTTCTTCCCATCATCAAGCCCGGCCAGAGCGATTCGGCGGTTTTCGACAACGCGCTGGAGCTTCTTTATCAAACCGGTCGATCCCTGCCTCACGCGAGCGTGATGATGATCCCCGAGGCCTGGGAAAAGCACGAGTCGATGCCTGAAGAGCGGCGCGCTTTCTACCAGTACCACGGATCGTTGATGGAGCCGTGGGACGGCCCCGCTTGCATCGCGTTTACGGACGGCCACAAGGTCGGCGCCATTCTGGATCGGAACGGGCTGAGGCCTTCTCGTTATACCGTTACCAAAGACGGCATGGTCATAGTTGCCTCTGAAACGGGGGTCATCAACGTACCGCCCGAAATGATTGAATTCAAGGGCCGTCTACAACCCGGCCGGATTTTTTGCGTTGACGTCGACGAACATCGCATCATCGACGACGGAGAAATCAAGAAAGAGATGGCTGTGCGCCAGCCCTACGGCGAGTGGTTGAAGAAGGGACTCGTCGAACTCGACTCCTTGCCGATGCCGGCGCGTGTCCCGGCGCCGATCAGCGGCGAGGAACTCGTGGAACGGCAGGCGGTCTTCGCTTACACCCAGGAGGAACTCAAGGTTCTCCTGACACCGATGGCGCTCAATGGGCAGGAGCCGATCGGTTCCATGGGAACAGACACGCCCCTGGCTGTTCTGTCGGATCGGCCGCAGCTACTTTTCAACTACTTCAAACAGCTCTTTGCCCAGGTCACGAACCCGGCTATCGATCCCATACGCGAAGAACTGATCATGTCATTGCAAACAACGGCGGGCCGCCAACAGAACCTTTTCGATGAAAGCCCAGACCACTGTCGACAGCTGCGCTTACCTACGCCCTGTATAACCAACGAGGAACTCGCAAGCATCCGCGAGATCGACGCCAACGGCATACGGTGCTCCACGATTCCCATCGTTTTCGACTCCTCGAGGAGTGAAGAAGGCCTCGAGGAAGCGCTCGCTCGAGTCTGTGAGGCGGCGACCAAGGCGGTAGACGACGGATTCGAACTCGTAATCCTCTCTGACCGTGAGGCCGGAAGAGCCAAAGCCCCGATCCCCTCGTTGCTGGCCACCGGCGCGGTCCACCACCACCTTATTCGGAACGGACGCCGCACCAAAGTCGGCCTCATCATCGAATCCGGGGAACCTCGAGAGGTGATGCACGTCTGCCTGCTCACGGGTTACGGCGCCTCGGCCGTCAATCCCTACGTCGCCATGGACACCATACGGGCCATAGCAGCAAAGGGCGCGCTAGACGGCGTCGGCCCCGAAGAGGCGGTTCGCAACTACGTTAAGGCTGTCGGCAAGGGCCTGTTGAAGACCATGTCGAAGATGGGAATTTCGACCCAAGCCAGCTACCGGGGGGCACAGATCTTCGAAGCCATCGGGATCAACAGCGAGGTCATCGACCGCTGCTTCTTCGGTACGGCGTCACGCGTTTCTGGAATCGGATTCGACGTGATCGCCGAGGAGGCCCGCCGCCGTCACGCGAGCGCTTTCGGACCTCGGCTCGGTGACTCCCCGCGGCTCGATCCTGGCGGTCAGTATTACTGGCGACGGCGTGGCGAGTTCCACCTGACCAACCCGGAAACCGTAGCCAAGCTCCAGCAAGCGGTGAGATCTGGGGACGTCCGCCGGTATGAGCAGTACGCCGAACTGATCAACGAACAGAGCCGTAACCTCTGCACCCTGCGCAGCTTACTGACCTTCAAGGCTGACGTTGAACCGATTCCGATCGACGAGGTCGAACCGGCCTCCGAGATAGTCAAACGCTTCAAGACCGGCGCGATGTCCTACGGTTCGATCAGCAAGGAGGCCCACGAAAACCTCGCCATCGCCATGAACCGGATCGGAGCGAAATCCAACACCGGCGAAGGGGGTGAGGATCCGGAGCGTTTCGTTTTGCTGCCCAACGGCGACTCGGCGCGATCCGCGATCAAACAGGTCGCTTCTGGACGCTTCGGTGTGACCTGTAATTACCTGACCAACGCCGACGAGATCCAGATCAAGATAGCGCAGGGCGCCAAGCCCGGAGAAGGCGGCCAGCTCCCCGGCCACAAGGTGAACCGCATAATCGCCAAGACCCGCCACTCCACCCCCGGCGTGGGCCTGATCTCGCCTCCCCCCCACCACGACATCTACTCCATAGAGGATTTGGCCCAGCTGATTCACGACCTCAAGAACGCCAACCCGACGGCGCGCGTAAGCGTGAAGCTGGTCGCGGAGGTCGGCGTGGGCACCATCGCCGCTGGAGTCTCCAAGGCCAAGGCAGACGTCGTTCTCATCAGCGGCTTTGACGGAGGTACGGGAGCCTCGCCGTTGAGTTCAATCAAACACGCTGGCGTCCCCTGGGAACTCGGGCTGGCGGAAACCCAACAGGTCCTCGTCCAAAATGACCTGCGTAGCCGTATCCGGGTGGAAACCGATGGTCAGCTGAAAACCGGCCGGGACGTAGCCATCGCAGCGCTCCTAGGCGCCGACGAGTTTGGCTTCGCCACCGCTGCTCTGATCGCTTCGGGGTGCATCATGATGCGCAAGTGTCACCTCAACACCTGTCCGGTGGGCATCGCCACCCAGGACGAGACTCTGAGAAAACGGTTCTCGGGCAAGCCGGAGCACGTGGTGAACTTCATGACGTTCGTGGCCGAAGATCTTAGAGCAATAATGGCCGAACTCGGTTTTCGAACGGTCCAGGAGATGACCGGCCGTGTCGATATGCTCGACGCTACGGAAGCCCTGGAACACTGGAAAGCTCGCGGGCTGGATCTGAGCGCTATACTGCACCGCCCGGATGTCCGTCCCGACGTCGGCATCAGCGGTACTGGCACGCAGGAACACGGTCTGGAGAAAGCCCTCGACAACCAGATAATCGCGATGGCGCGTCCCGCGCTGGAAGAAGGCAAGGCCGTGCAGATCGACCTCCCGATCTCCAATACCAACCGCACCGTCTGCACCACCTTGTCCCACGAGGTGAGCAAGCGTTACAGCGCGGAAGGCCTGCCCCCGCACACCATACGGCTGAACTTCACGGGATCAGCGGGCCAGAGCTTCGGGGCCTTCCTGGCCAAGGGCATCAGCGCCCACATCGAGGGCGACGCCAACGACTACTTCTGTAAGGGAATGTCCGGCGGACTGGTCACCATCTCTCCCCCGCGGGGGGTCAGTTTCAAACCAGAAGAGAACATCATCATAGGCAACGTCGCGCTCTACGGCGCGACCGGCGGGGAGGTATTCGTCCATGGCAAAGCGGGCGAACGTTGCGCCGTGCGCAACAGTGGCGCGACCATCGTCGTCGAGAGCGTCGGTGACCACGGCTGTGAATACATGACCGGTGGGCGCATGGTCTGTCTAGGCGAAACGGGCCGCAACTTCGCCGCTGGCATGAGTGGTGGCCTCGCGTACGTATTCGACCGTACGGGCGACTTCCGTGACCGCTGCAATCTGGGAATGGTTGAGCTTTTCTCGCTCGAAGACGAAGAGGAAATCGCTGAAATCCGCCTGCTCGTACACCGCCACCAACGCGGTACGGGTAGCGCCGTCGCCGAGGCCATACTCGGCGACTGGGACAGGTCGGTCGCTCTTTTCGTCAAGGTATTTCCCACCGAGTACCGCCGGGTGCTCGAGCAACTGCAACGTGAGTCGCAAGAAACCGCAGCTGCTTCGGTCTGATTTCTGAGCTCTGAAGGGAAGGCAATCCGAACCATGGGAAAGACCACCGGCTTCATCGAATTCCAACGCGAGACGCCACAGCGACGTCCGGTCGGCGAACGCTTGGGCGACTACCGTGAGTTGGAGTGCGACCCGAGCCCCGAGCAACTCACGACCCAGGCCGCCCGCTGCATGGATTGCGGCGTACCTTTCTGCCACAACGGCTGTCCTCTGGGCAACCTCATCCCCGACTGGAACGACCTCGTCTACAACGACGACTGGGAGGAGGCGATAGAGGCCCTCCACGCTACCAACAACTTCCCAGAGTTTACGGGAAGGGTGTGTCCGGCGCCCTGTGAAGAGAGTTGCGTGTTGAACATCAACGACGATCCGGTTTCGATCAAGCTGATCGAAAAGAGCATCGTCGATAGCGCGTGGAAAGCTGGGCTGGTACGTCCACTGCCGGCTGAGGCGAAGACCGGCAAGCGCGTCGCGATAATCGGTTCTGGCCCGGCCGGCATGGCTGCCTCCCAGCAACTCGCTCGGGCTGGCCATGACGTCGTAGTATTCGAACGGTCCGACCGCATCGGGGGCTTGCTGCGTTACGGGATACCCGACTTCAAGATGGAGAAAGACCTGATCGATCGGCGTATCGAGCAGATGGAAGCCGAGGGGGTCGTATTTCGTACCGGAGTCGAAGCGGGATCAGCCCTCACGGGAGACGATTTAAGGCGAGAGTTCGACGCCGTTGTACTCTCCCTCGGCTCGACGGTTCCACGAGACCTCGCCGTGGAGGGCCGCGATCTGGAGGGTGTGCATTTCGCCATGGATTTCCTGCGGCAACAAAACCAGAGGCTGGCGGGCGACACACTGGATCCCTCGTCGTCTATCACGGCGGCTGGCAAACACGTTATCGTGATAGGCGGTGGTGACACCGGTTCCGACTGCATTGGCACCTCGAACCGCCAGGGAGCCGCGAGCGTCACGCAGTTCGAGATTCTGCCCAAACCTCCCCCTCAACGAACCGAAAGCATGCCGTGGCCTTACTGGCCGATGACGCTGAGAACATCGAGTTCCCACGAGGAGGGCGTGGAGCGCGCTTTCGCGGTAGCGACCAAGCGCCTGCTCGGCAAGGACGGTCGCGTTCGTTCCCTCGAAGCGGTCCGCGTGGAGTGGCTGGAAGATTCAGAAGGTCGCACGCAGATGAAGGAAATCAGCGGCAGCACGTTCGAGCTCGAAGCGGACCTCGTCCTGCTGGCGATGGGCTTCGTCGGACCGGAGAGGAACGGCCTCGTCGAACAACTCGGCCTCGAGCTGGACGCCCGCGGTAACATCGCGACCGACGCCGATTACCTGACCTCAACGGAGGGCGTCTTCGCCTGCGGCGACGGACGCCGCGGCCAGTCGTTGGTCGTGTGGGCGCTGTGGGAGGGTCGCGAGTGCGCGCGTGCCACCGACGCCTATCTGATGGGGGAAACCCGGCTACCGGCCTCCCCGGCCCGCCCGGAAACGGGCGGCCGGCCCCTCGCCTGAAGAGACGTCGCCCCCTGCAACGCCCAGGCGGCGACGTCCGGCCTCGGGCTACAGATGTTTCCTCAGTTCCAGCTTGCCCACCGTTTCTCGGTGAACCTCGTCAGGGCCGTCGGCGAGACGAAGCGTCCTCAGGTTCGCGAACGCACGGGCAAGAATGAAATCGTTGCTCACCCCCGCGCCTCCGTGTACCTGGATCGCGCGGTCCACAACGTCCAGCGCCATTCGAGGGGCGACCACCTTGATTTGGGCGATCTCCGAACGAGCGGCCTTGTTGCCTACCGTGTCCATCATCCAGGCTGCCCTGAGGGTGAGCAGCCTGGCCTGCTCGATCTCCATCCGACACTCAGCGATATGGGCCCTCGTGACCCCCATCTCGGCCAGCTTTCTCCCGAAAGCCTCACGCTCGATAGCCCGTTTGCACATCAGTTCCAGCGCCCTCTCGGCAATACCGATGCTCCGCATGCAGTGGTGAATACGCCCCGGCCCCAGCCTTCCCTGCGCGATCTCGAATCCGCGGCCTTCGCCGAGAAGTAGATTGGAGACGGGAACCCTGACGTCTCTGAATTCTATCTCCCCGTGGCCGTGCGGTGCATCGTCGTAGCCAAAGACCGGTACCATGCGTTTGATATTCACACCCGGCGCATCGGCAGGTACCAGCACCATCGACTGCTGGGCGTGCTTGGGGGCGTCAAAGTCCGTCTTGCCCATAAAGATAAAAACCTTCATGCGCGGATCCCCTGCCCCCGACGACCACCACTTCGTTCCGTTGATGACGTAGTCGTCGCCGTCACGCACGATGCTCGCCCTGACGTTGGTGGCATCCGATGAGGCGACTCCTGGCTCGGTCATGCAGAAGACCGAACGAATCTCGCCCGCTAGGAGCGGCGCGAGCCAGCGCTCCTTCTGTTCGTCGGAACCGTAGCGAACCAGCACCTCCATATTGCCCGTATCCGGAGCCGAACAGTTGAAGACCTCTGCTCCAAAATGTGTCCTGCCCATGAGTTCCGCCAGAGGCGCGTACTCGAGGTTGCTCAACCCCGCACCTAGTTCACTGTCGGGGAGAAACAGGTTCCAGAGGCCCTCGGCCTTCGCCTTGGCCTTGATCTCCTCGAGCAACGGCAGGACGGTCCAGCGGCCACCAGCCTCTATCTGTTCTTCGAACGCGGATTCGTTGGCATAGAGGTGTTCGTCCAGAAAGGCCGATACCTTGGCCTGGAGGTCCTTGACCTTGTCCGAGTACTCGAAATCCATAGCTATTTCTCCCAGAGGCAAGTCGCGGCGACGAAGCGCCGCGTCGAGACGACCTGGCCCGCACAACGAGCGGTCGGATCGTTTGATCCCGCAACATAACGGCTCGCACCGGGCGTTACAACGAGGCCCACTGCCCGGTTCGCCCTCATAGAGCCAGTACCGACCGCGTCGCGGCCCACCGTTCCGACCCTGCGATGAAAACGCTGCCGGCGCCGCTCTAGAGCGGTTCCGCGCTCTCGAACAGTCCCCTCATGTGGCCCATGGAAACGCAAAAGAAGGCCTTCTTGGGCAGGCCCAAGGAACGCAGGCGTCGGGCGTAGTCCTGGTCGCCGAGCTCGAGTCTTGCCGCACTTCCACGGGCGAAGCCCACGCCCGTCGCAGCGGTGCCAAAACGCGTCTTGTGCGGGCGTCCATCAACCATCGAATACGTTGTCATCGAGCTTTCCGGCAGAGCCGCGGTTCCACCAAACGGCGTCGAAAACGACAGCACCATCCTGCCTTCGCTGCTCAGGCGACACTCCCGCCGCCCGTCGTAATCAAAAAACTCGATTTCCGCCGTGGTTTTTGGAAAGCCCCATATCCTTTCACCGGCTTCGCGAGTAAAAGCCTGATTCACGGGCAACCAGTGAATGAAGGTGCCCAGTCGGCTACGCAGCAGATCCACCGCCGTACCGATGTAGGGGAGCCCCGCGCGAACCCTCTTTTCGCGAACGAAGAAGGCCAGAGAAACCTCGTTGTAGTCTCCCAGATCGTTGTCGATGTATTCTATGCAGGCGATGCTGAACAGGGCTCTACCGGGCAGCAGTTCTGCCGGCCGCCAGGCGTCGGTCGGCATGAATTCTCGCGCCCGAGCAGCCGAGACTAGGTAGGTCGCCGTGATAGACGAGGCCCGCCGCACCTCGCAAGGCAGGCGAACCTCTCGCCCCTGGATCGAAAATGGCGGGGGGCCGGTCCGCACCCCGCCTGGCTGAGAATCCCTCGTCATCTTGATCGTGAAACATCCGCCGACCGCAACGTTGGGTCAAGAGTAGCGCCTGGAAAAGACATCCGCTGGCATGCCGCGAGCCGAGCAGCACCCGGGTATTTTCCTTGACGCGTGGTTCTGTTAGCGTCGGCAATCCCGCGAGTCCTGCTCATGCGTCTCGAAGATTCCATCATAGCCGTCACCGGCGCAAGCGGCTTCTTGGGTCGCAACATCGTCGAGGTGCTCCTGGCCCGCGGCGCGAGGGTAATCGCGGTAATTCGCGATCCCGATCGCAGTCCTCATCTTCACGAGTGCCGCGTTGAACTGCGCCGAGCCGACCTGGCCTGTCCCGGCGACCTCGTTCGTGGTCTCGACGGTGCCGACGCGCTGGTATCCAACGCAGCGCTTCTCAATTTCGGATGGCAAGACTGGCAACAGCACCTGGAAACCAACGTCAAAGGCGCTATCAACGTCCTCGAAGCCGCGGCGGTAGTCGGTATCAAGCGAGTGGTCCACCTGTCGTCGATATCGGTATACGCCGAGCCCAAGAGGCGACGGCTGGATGAGGACCAGCCCCTCTACGATCTAGAGAAGCCGCGAAGTTTTTCCCAGGTCTATCCGCTCTCCAAGGCCTTGGGCGAGAGGGAAATCTGGCGTTTGGCGGCCAGACTCGGACTGCAGCTCACGACTCTGCGTCCAAGCGGCATATTCGGCGCGTGGGACGACAAGTTCTGGCGCTTGGTAAAATGGCTCTTCAGTCCACCGGTGATGATCGTTCCTGCGGGTCTGCGCATCGGGTGGGTCTACGCCGGCGATGTCGCCGAAGCCGTGGCTCTCAGTCTTGAAAGACCGCTTTCAGCGGGGCGGGCCTACAACCTCTGCGACGGAGACCGTAGTTTCTGGCAACTGTTGAACGCGTGGCAGAAAGCCGGCGGCCGAGCACCGATTGTGAAGATACCGCTTCCCGTTCCCGTAAAACGCGACTACGACAACGGCCGGGCGAAGCGCGAACTCGGTTGGAAACCTACCCCTCTGGTAGCCGCGATGCGGCAGCTCAGGGAGCTGGAGAGTCGCTGGCCGAGGTGAGGAAGCGACCTCCTCGCCGTCTCTGCCCCGGCCACAAACGCGCTTCAGTGCCCCGCGACCGCGGTGGCGCCGGGACGGAAACGGTAAACGTGATAGGGTGCGTTAGCCCTCATGCGCGCTTTGCTGACGAACAACACGTGGTGGAGCGAACTACAGGTAACATACAACCAGCCGTCCGGACCGAAACTGAATCCATCGGGCCATCGAAGCCGAGCATCCTTGAGCAAGGTCTCCAAGCGGCCATCCGGCGACAGCCGCAAGATCGCCGAGTGTTCCATGTCCGTGATGTAGACGTTGTCCGCGTCATCGGTGGTGAGGCCATCGGAGAGGGTCTTCGCGGCAAAGTCTTCTACTCGATTGGCAAGTTCCTCGTCACCGAGCCCCGTATTGTCCAGATCCCGCGTGGCGATGCGGTACAGACGATCACCGTTCACCGGACCGTAGTAGAGATACTCCCCACGTCGGTCCAGCGCTATGGAATCGACGCCGATACGAAGGGCAAGCAGGCCATAGATTCGCATGTCGCGCCCGACCGCGTTGATCAGAAAGTTCTTCGCTTTGACCGAAGCGTGTCCGTCGAGTACACGACGGCTGGTGCCCGCGATGACGTCGTAGACGACTAGCGCGGGTCGTTGAACGATCGGACTGGTCTCGGCGATGTAGATCGTTTCTCCGGCCGGATCGATCTGGAGGTCGTTGAGCATGCTACCCAGACCCGCCACCTCCGCCGGAAAGTCGTACTGGTGGACGAGCTCGCCGCTGTCGATGTCAAAGGCCACCAGCCTCGGCTGGCCGCGACCGTAATCTGCAAAATCCAGAACCCAGAGTCGCCGCTGGCGATCAATGCGCAGCGAAAGTATCGACTGAAAATAGGGAGAGCCGCTGCGCTCGTGTTGCCAGGCCTCGCTCGGCCATGGAACCGGGGTACCGTCAACCAGTTCCGCGACCTTCATCGGCGGCTTGCCGTCCGGATGAAGGGTCACGAACACTCGCTCCCCGCTCGATACCGCGATGTTACCGGGCGGGTAATCGAGTTCTGCCACCAATTCCAGGGCCGAAGCCGAGAGCGAAGGAACGCCGCTGCGGTCCTCGAGGTGTTCGCCACCACCCAGCGTAAGACGAATGCACACGGCCAGGAAGACCACCACGCCTGCCGCGATCCAAACCCCTCGTACGAAACTGTTCATCGAGTGTGTTTACCGTCGGAGAGATCCCTCCACAAACCTCCACACGACCGGCCGCCTCAAGCAGCGCTGGCAACGGTTGCAACCGTGGGTCAGCCGTCAGTCCTCGTAGACGGGTTGGCGCCCTTCCCTGCGTGCCGCAAGAAACTCGTCGAGATTACTTGTGGTCATCCGGACCAGCAGCTGACTACGGTTCTCCAGGTCTATGGCGGCTCCCAGACTGCCGGCCTCGAGGTTGGCCCACAGAACCCGTTTGGTCATTGATAGTCCGTGCGCGGACAGCTCGCACATCTGCTCGGCCAGTCCGAGGGTAGTCTCCATGAGTTTGTCGTCCGCAACTATCCGCGAAACCAAACCTATGCGCTCCGCCTCCTCCGCGCTCACCCGCCGGCCGGTGAGGAGAACCTCGTTCGCCCGAGATGCACCGATCAAGCGTGGCAAGAGGTAGCTGATGCCCAGTTCCGTACCGGTGAGGCCGTTGATGATACCCGCGCCACGAAAACTCGCGCTCTCGCCCGCCAGTCTGATATCGGCGCCCACGGCAAGACAGAACCCACCGCCGACGGCCGGGCCATTGACGGCGGCAATGACTGGCTGCGGCATGGCTCGGAGCGCCGGCACGAGGTTCGCCATGAACTCCATGGCTCGTATGGCAATCCTCGACATCGGCAGGCCGTCGATGTTTGGCGGCATCCCCGCGTCGTCGAGATCCATTCCCGAGCAAAAGCCGCGTCCGCCACCGGTGAGTATCGCGACCCTGGTCTCGTTGTCCGCGCTCACTTTCTCTATGGCCTCGTAGAGATCACCCACCAACTCGAAATTCATCGGATTGAGGCGGTCGGGCTGGTGAAGCTCTATTACGCTTATCTGTTCGCTGGGCTTGTCGACAATAACGGTATTCATGCACGGCTCCCCTGGGACGATTGTAGGAGAGGCTCTTAGCACGGCGGCAAAGCCGTGTAACCCCGGCCCCGACGGACACCACGACGAAAATGCGACGGTGGACAGCTACGCCTGCCTAGGGCAAGTTCCGGAACCTGGTGGTCCAGCGCCGGGAAGGACTAGAATGCGTGCGGTGGTACAGCGAGTAAGCGAAGCCTGCGTCATGATCGATGGCCAGCGAATAAGCTCCATACAGGAAGGATTGCTGGTGTTGCTGGGAGTTGGTCGTGACGACGGCGTCCCCGAGGCGCGCGCACTGGCGAAACGCATTCCCGAGCTTCGAATATTCGATGACGGGCAGGGCCGAATGAACCTCTCGCTGCTCGACGTGGGGGGCGCGGTACTGGCGGTTTCTCAGTTCACGCTTTGGGGCGACGTCTCTTCCGGCCGTCGGCCCTCCTGGAGCCGCGCGGCACCGGCCGACCAAGCGGAACCGCTTTACCGGGAGTTCGTAGAAGCCTTGCGTGCGCGCGGCCTCGAGGTAGCCGAGGGGCGCTTCGGAGCCAACATGGACGTACACCTGGTCAACAAGGGACCGGTCACCTTGCTACTCTAGTCCACGACTGTCCCACCGCCATGCGACACCCGGACGCCGGCCTCAGCTTCGATCGAAAAGCCGCAAGAATCCAATCAACTCCAAGGCGCTACCCTCTATTCCAACGTCATCCGATGCGAGCGCGACGACCGCGCTACGCTGGCCCAGCAGTATGTCCAGCCACGTTCGCGAGCTCAGCGTGAGACTGACGTCGGGGTCTTCCGGAAAGCGCGCCTGTATCTCCGCCACCCCCCTGCGGACCCGGATGGTAAAGCCTTCGTCGGTATCCGGAAAACGAAAGCCGACCACCTGATCGACGTCAGCGGCTTTTTCCGGATCGAGCCTGACGGCCATCGCGCGAAAAATCCCTTCCAGGGGAAAGCTATAAACAACGTCCATGGGCACGCCCAACAGCGCCTGCTCGGCGCCGATATCGATTTCATCGCTGAACTCGAGGGCTTGGGTCAGGTAGTAATTGCGCCCGTTGGAGCTGATCGCTCGTTCCCCGAGGGCTTTCAACGCCTCGGCCTTGAGCAATCGCAGGCCGCGGTCGCCGGGCTCGAGGCGCAGCAGGTAATCCGCGAGCTCGGCTGCCCAGCGAAACCGACCAGCCGCCAACGCTTCGTCGGCCCGTCTCCTCAGCTCCCCCTCACCCCCCGCAAGCTCGGCCATGAGGCGGGCTCTTTGCTGAGTTCCGACCGGAGACAGGTAGGCCGCGTCGCCGCCAAACCAGCCGAGGTAACCCGAAAAAATCGACCTGACCGACCATTCGACAGTGCCATAATACTCCTGCAGCCACGGGCTGGCGGCTAGATGCGGCGGTAGCCTTACGGTCTGAACTAGTTCGTCGGGACCGAGTCCGGCGTTGATCCCTCGTATGCTCTGGTCGTGAACGTACTGTATTGCGTCGCGATAGGCGGTGAGCTGCTCGTGTATGTGTTCCACGCCGCTCAGGGGTCGGGTGTGGCTGGGTACCAGGTGCTCGGGTCGCAGTTCACGCATGCGGTCCAGGCTGCGAACCCACTTCATCACGTCTCGGTACGGCGTGCCCCGAATCGTATAGAGATTGGGAAAGGACCGGTAGAAGTTGTCCCCCGCCAGCAGCGTCCTCTTCTCTGGCAGCCACACGAAGAGCTGATCGTCGGTTTCGCCGGGAGCGTGAACGAGCTTCAGCTTCACACCCCCGATCTGGAGGTCGAGTTCGTCAGCAAATGTATGCGTGGGACGAAGCAAAGCGACCGTCCCTCCGCCGTGTCCCGCGAAGAGCCGGGGACCGATTCCGCAGTTAATAAGACCACCCTCCGGCAAGTAGTTACCGAACATTCGCATGCTGCGCCTGGAGATCGCGGGCCTGATGACGTTGACCACACGGTCGATGTAGTAGTTGGTCGTCTCGTGCGCGTAGATCGGCACCGAATGCGAGCCCTCTTCGACGAAGGCACGAGCGCCGAACACGTGATCCGCGTGGTTGTGAGTATAGACGACAGCGAGTATTGGTTTGTCCGAAATTCTCTTGAACTCCGCTCTCACGGCCTGCGCGGACTCAAGGCTCTCCATGGTATCGACGATGACCAGGCCACCATCCCCTTCGATGAGGATAGAATTGGCGAGACCGTAGCCGACCGCGACATAGACGCCCTCGGTCACCTCGTAGACTTTCTTCTCGAACTCGGCGCTGTGCGCTACCAGTCCCGCGTGGGCGCCGACGTTGAGTGGCTCGGGGGCGTCGCCCTTGCACGACGCCCCTCCGGCCGCTACCAAGGCCGTCAACGCCACCATCGCCACCGGTTTCATTATCAATGTCATTCTCTCCGCCACGATTTGCGCCCCCTTATTCCAAGACTCCGTCTTGGCTCTACACGGCATGTTTCTGGAAGCACGGAGGCGTCGCAAGGGACGAGGTCCAGGTAGGTAGCCGAGTGGGGCGTTCCCTGGCCCCAGTTACAAGGAACGTCTGGGCGCGGGATCAGAGCCGCAGGTAGTAATACAGCACGGCCTCGTTGCTCACCACCTCGTCTTTGACGAAGCCACGGCTAGTATAGGTCCGGCGTATGGGCTCATTGCCAGGCTCGATGCCCGCACGAAGGAATGACATGTCGTGAGCGCGGCAATACTCTTCAAAAACCTCGAGCAGCCGTGAACCTATCTGCCGCCTGGTGAAGTCCGGGTCTACGCATATCGATGCTTGTGTGGCTGTGCGACCATCGCTGTGAGACGGAGCACCTTCGAGACTGCGCGCGGCCCCGCTCCGGCGCAGCCGCTCCAAAAGACCGGAGACGGCTTTCTTCAACATCCGTGGATTGGCGACCAGCCAGGGCCGGACAAGGACAGCCGCGAAAGCAGCCGACATGCGGTAACGGTTCAGGGAATTCGTGTAGTAGCCGAGCCTGCCCACCGCTAGTCCCACGGCACGCCCCCCGCACCAAGCCACGAAGCCAAAACTCTTCTGGTCTTCGAGAAAAAAGCGATAGGTGGCCCTGACAAAAGGCTTGCCCAGGATTAGCGCGTAGTTTAGACCGGGATCGAAAGACCTGACGTGCAGATCGACGATCGCATCCAGGTGTTCCTCCAGAAAGGGCGTTATCGTGATCTCCTCAGCCATGATCCAATTCAGCTTTCAGCTGGCGAAGGCGCAACCTCTTTCAAACAACGTTCGTACCCAGGCGGGAGCCGTCGTCAATCAAGTCTTCAGCAAGAGCAGCGCGCTGCGACTCGCTTAGTTCCGTTCGCTCTTCGAGCCCCTGCTCGCCCAGGTCCACTCCCACCGCAACCGGAACCTCACCACCGGTCTGAAACTTGAGATACTGAACCGCCGAGAGGCGGGCGGCGCTTCGTTGTCTCCCGTCAACCGTGGGCCCCACGCGCGTCCCATTCGGTAGCTCGAGGAAGACCGCGTCAGGCAACGCCGTCCATTGCGTGAGCTTGTCGTCACGAATACTGGCGTCGTCTATCTCGATGAGCAACGTGCAACCCAACTCGCCGGCCCCACCGAGTAGTTCGTTGTAGGTCTCCACTTCGCGGTCGATGTCGGCCTCTCGCACCATCTGCTCGACCCGCACCATCTCCTGTATCTGGTAGCGAACGGTGTCGTGGTTCTCGAAGAGAAAGGTAAGATATCGGCCCACGTGAACGCGGCGCTCCGCCTTGACAGTCATGGCCTGGGATCGGATTTCGGCGCGCCGATCCCCGTAGGTAACGTAGTCGAGAATCTCATCTCTGGTAACCCTTCGCACCCGCCTCAACCCTTGTCCGAACCTCTTCCAACCGGAGTGGCAAAGCCGTCTCCACGATAGGCACGCGCGAGAATGGTCATGGGATGCATGGCACGCATCCCGGCGTGCTGTGCAAACTGTAGCGCCGCTAGGGGACAGTCTGTCGCCCACACCTCGCCACCGGCTTCCCTCATCGAGTCGAAGGCCTTCTTGCCGATTCGCTTGGAAGCCCCGTAGCCATCCACGCTCATCGCGTAGGTGCCATTGTGGCCGCAGCATTCCATCGTAAGCGCCGTCGTCACACCAGGAATCTTGCCGACTAGATCGCGGCCCGGAAAACCGACCGACTGGGCCCTCAGGTGACAGGGCACGTGGTAACTCACTTTGCCGCCCGGGCTGCTTCGAAAGCGGGTGTTAAACCTCTCTTGCTTTCGCAGACTCCAGAGATACTCCGACACGTCACGCACGGCCACCGAAAGGCGCTGAGCTCGCCCGCGGTCCTCGCCTTCAAGCAGCTCCGGCCATTCCCGCTTTAACATCATCGAACAGGTGGGGTTTATCACTAGCACGACCGCACCGCTTTCCACAAAGGGCATCAACAGATCGAGATTTCGCCGCGCGTTCGCGCGAAGCGTCTCTATATCCCCGTGTTCCCACGCAGGCATCCCACAGCACTTCAGCCCTTTCACGCACGCGAAATCCACGCCGTTGTGACGAAGAACCTCCGTAGTGTCCCGGCCTATGTCCGGGTCGTTGTGTTGCACGTAGCAGGTCTGGAACAGGACCGCTTCGCGTCCGGCCCCTCCGCCACAGAGCGAGCGCGAATCGGCCCAACTCTCGAAGGTGACCGCAGCAAAATCAGGGAGCCGTTTGTCCCTGTGGATGCCAACCACCTTCTCCATCAGCACCCGGTGTATCTTGACGCGGTTGAGTGCGTTGGCCAGCCCCAGCGTCGATCGCGCTGCCTTCCCCGCACGATCGGGATCCCCTAGCAGTCGATCCCGCGCGCTCGCCCCCTCCCGTCTTACCCGCTGTGCCCGGTATCTGTGAACCAGGCGAGGAAAATCCACTTTGAACTCGTGTCCCTCGCGGGGCGTGTAAGGACACTGCACCTCACAAAGCTTGCACTGAAAGCAGCCTCCCATCACGCGCTCGTTGTCCTCGGCAGACAGCCCGCCCACGTCGCCATCGTGTTTCTCGTCAATGAGACTGAAAAGTGTCGGGAAACTATCGCAGTACTTGAAACACATGCGACACCCGCTGCACACCTCGAAAATACGGGTGAGCTCTGCGCCAAGCGCCTGCGCGTCCCAGTAGACCCCGTCCTGAGGGTCGTAGCTGAGCCCTGCCGTTGGCTGGTAAGAAACCTTTCTCGTCTCGCTCATGGCTCAGTGCACCACGCCGATCCTGCTTCCCCGTGACCCCGACTTAGGCGCCCAAGAACCAGCGTTCGAGAAAACGCGCAGGCCTGGCAAGGAGTAGGTCCGGACTCGACTAGCCGGCTCAGGCGGCAACCGGCACCTGGCCGAGAATCATCCCATGTCGTCGAGCAGGCCCTGAAAACGTCCGGCGTGAGACTTCTCCGCTTTTGCCAGGGTCTCGAACCAATCAGCGATTTCGTCAAAGCCTTCTTCCCTGGCCGTCTTGGCCATCCCGGGATACATGTCGGTATACTCGTAGGTCTCCCCGGCGACCGCGGCTGCCAAATTGCTGGCGGTGTCCCCGATCGGCAAGTCCGTGGCCGGGTCTCCTACGCTCTTGATGTAGTCGAGGTGACCATGGGCATGTCCGGTCTCCCCCTCCGCTGTCTCGCGAAAATTACCAGCTATCTCCGGATAGCCCTCGACGTCGGCCTGCTTCGCAAAATACAGGTAGCGGCGGTTCGCCTGTGATTCTCCGGCGAACGCAGCCTTGAGGTTCTCGTGGGTCTTGCTCCCTTTCAACTCTGCCATTTCCTTTCTTCTCCTCTGCTGTATATCGACGTCCGGCTCTCTGTCGGACCATCGGTTCCCTTGTACAACCTTGTCAAAGCGCCCGCGCTCAACCGGTGGTCCCAGCGTCGTCCGGCCGCCGACACGCGGCACATATTCCGATCAGGTTCACCCTCAGGTCCTGGACCTCAAATCCCTCGGGCTCCCCGACCTCGTCGCCGACCCTGTCGAGAGCGTCGCAGTAGTAATCCCTGACGCTACCGCAGCGCTTGCACACCAGATGATGATGGGGCGCTTGATTGGCGTCGTAACGAGTGAAACTACTGCCGGTAGCCACCTCGTCTATGATCCCCGCCTCGACAAAGAGCTTGAGATTCCGGTAGACGGTCGCCATCGACAGACCCGTCGCGTTGCCACCGATCCTGGCGTAGAGCGTCTCCGCCGTGGGATGGTCACCGCATTCGCGCAACGCGCTGTAAATCGCGCGTCTCTGCCTCGTGGCCGATAATCCGGCTTTTCGGCAAAGCCCATGAAAGCCCTGGCCCTCAGCTCTCGTGGAGCCTCTTTGCCCCGTATATTTTGAAGAATCCACTGTTTTGCAAGTAACTATCATTCGCAAACACGTGATGCAACTCCTGTACCCGTGGGCCCCAGCTGCAAGGGGGAGAACGATCCCCGCTACGCGGAACTCCTACATCTCCCTGCGTCCCTCAAGGGCCCGACCGACCGTAGCACGATCCGCGTACTCGAGGTTGCCGCCCACCGGCAGGCCGTGAGCAATGCGACTGACCTTTATGCCCAGAGGCTTGATCAGTCGCGCGAGGAAGACGGCGGTCGCCTCTCCCTCCACCGTGGGATTGGTAGCAATGACGAGTTCGTCAATTCCATCGGCCTGCAGTCGGGCAAGCAACTCCTTGATACGCAGCTGCTCGGGGCCTCTTCCGTCCAAGGGCGATATCGAACCGTGAAGCACGTGGTAGAGGCCATCGAATCCATGACTGCTCTCTATCGCCAATAGATCCGAAGGCTCCTCGACGACGCATATCGTGCGATGATCGCGTCGTTCGTCGCTACAGTAGTGACAGGGGTCCGTCTCGGTCAGGCAATAGCAGGCACTGCAATAACGGGTATCCGACTTGAGGCGAGAGATGGCCTCGGCCAGCTCTCGAGCGTAACCGTCATCCCCACGAAGAATGAAAAACGCGAGTCTCGACGCCGTTTTCTCGCCTACACCAGGCAAGCGTGACAGCAAATCGACGAGACGGCGGAGCGCCGGGGTAAAAGCCAAAGCCGCCCCTCAGGATCCCAGACCTGGAATGTTGAGGCCTCCGGTTACTTTCTGCATTTCGCCAGCCACCATTTTCCGCGCCTTTCCGATGGCGTCGTTGAAAGCGGCCCGAACCAGATCCTGAATCATGCAGACGTCACCGCCGGCGACTAGCTTGGCCTCGATGTTCACCGAAAGGACGTGAAGTTTCCCGTTCATCGTCACCTCGACCATCCCACCACCAGCGCTCGCCGTGACCTGCTGTCTCTCGGCCCGCTTCTGAACCTCGTCAAGCTGCTTCTGCAGGGTCCGGGCCTGCTTGATGACATCGATCATCCCCATTTCACCCATCGAAAATCCGAACTCCTTCAGTCCGCGCTACTAATCGTCAGAACGCAAACGGTCGATTCTTTCAATGTTACCCCCGAGTATGTCCAGGGCTGCGCGTACCAGGGGATCCGCTCTCGCGTCACCGTGGGCGGCTTGGTCTCTATCTCGTTCAAGGCTGTGTACCGAAAACCCCTCGCTGGCGCCGCTGGCCCCCTCACCCACCAGTTCGAGTTTCACGTCGGGCCCGAAGTGTTCGGCAACGAGATCTACTACCCTGCCGCGGACCTGGCGTCCGGCGAGTTTGGCCTTGAATCCTGCAAGCGCGGGTTTGAGAGCGAGGCGTTTTTCGTTCAATTCGACTACTTCGCAGTTGCTGAGAGTGACGTAGAGATCTATGCCGGCCTTTTTCTGTACACCAGCCAAGAAAGCCTCCCACTCTTCCGGCCCGCGTCTTGTTTCCGCCGGGTTCTCAACAGCCCCGCCTTCGACCACCGGGCGCTCGGCCCTCGTCTTTGCCGCCGTATCGCGCTTTGCCAACGTACGGCCCGCCCCCGCCCCAGTGGCTTCCGTAGCGCTGGTCTCTCCACCACCCCGCAACCTCTCCAGAACCTCGGCCGCCATCGCCACAGGCTCCAGACTCGCAACCTTCAACAGTCCCATTTCCAGAACCAGGTCAGCGTAGTCGACGCCCCGCAGCTGTTGAGCCGTAACCAGTAGGCACTGGAACATTCTGTGCAGATCGAGCGTGCTTCGTTTGGACCTTAGACGAGCCGCGAGATCCCGGTAGTCTTGACCGACGCCCGCCGGTAACACAGACTCGCTCGCGCTAGCGGCGATGGTCACGCAGCGCAGCAGTTCCATCACTCTCTGAAGCAGATGGGCGGGGTCATAGCCGCCGGTTCGTACGTTGGCCACGAACTCTACTATCCTCGCTGCGTCTCCTTCGAGAAGAGCCTCGACGATGCCCGCGACGGTATCGCGGTCGGCGATGCCGAGAAATTCCGAGACAAAAGCCGCATCGATTCGATCCGATCCCGAAGCGACCACCTGTTCCAACAAGGACTGAGCGTCACGCATACTCCCGTCGGCCTCGCGAGCAAGTAGCGCGATCGCATCGGCTTCGACCTTCAGTCCGTCGCCCTCTATCACGCGCTGCAGGCAACGACTGATCTCATCGAGCGATATGCGCCGAAAATCATAACGCTGGCATCTGGACAGCACCGTCGCCGGCATCTTGTGCAGCTCGGTCGTCGCCATTATGAACTTCACGTGCTCCGGTGGTTCTTCGAGCAACTTCAGAAGCGCGTTGAACGCGGACTGGGACAGCTGATGAACCTCGTCGATGATGTAGACCCGGTAGGCGGAACTAGCGGGCCTATAACGCGACGCTTCTATCAGGCTCCTGACGTCATCGACGCTGTTGTTGGACGCGCCATCGATCTCTATAACGTCTACCGACGAGCCGGCGATGTTCTGCACACAGTTGGCGCAGCTGTTACACGGCTCGGCGCCTTTCCGGTGCTGGCAGTTGAGGGACCGGGCCAGCAGGCGGGCGACCGTGGTCTTTCCCACGCCGCGCGTACCCGTGAAAAGAAAGGCGTGGGCCACGCGGTCCCGTTCAATCGCGTGGGCAAGCGTTTCGGTGATATGCCCCTGTCCGATAACCTCCGAAAAGGTCGTCGGGCGCCAGCGTCTAGCTACGACTTCGTATCCCATTATTCGGCGACCAGAACCCAACAGCAGGTATCACTCCCGCCCGCTACCCGCAAGGCGACGATAACCGGATAACCCGTTGCGATGCACCGGGAAAACAGGCAATATTCGCCGCATGATAACAGGGAAGCATTGGGATCTAACCACCGCCGCTGCCGCCACCGCCCTGGTATTGGTTGCTCTGTCCGCAGCGAGCGCTGCGGAAATTGGGCCTGGGAGCACGGTCGACAAAACCAACGTGCAGCTAGTAAAAGACGTTATCCCGCCCGGAGTGGCCTGGTGCGTCGGGAACGGCATGACCATGGAAATCGTGCCTTACAAAGAAATACCGGCACCACGGTTGTACGCTGAAGCCACTGAGAAATACGCCTCTCAGGTCACACTCGCCGACGACAACATGGTCAAGAACTGGGTCGCCGGCAAGCCTTTCCCCGATGTGGACCCTAACGACCCACAGGCGGCGATCAAGATAATGTACAACTTCGAGCGCACCCACTACTACAGCGAGTCGCTCGACATGCACCTCGCGGACGCGGACACAGGTTCACTCTACACCGACTCCAAGGGAAACCGCCACTACACCGTAGAACGACACTTCGTGCCCGAGTGGCTGCGCCTGATGCGCTACGAAGGACGCCTCTACAACGACCCCAAGCCCCTTCTGCTGCCCAACAACGACGAGACCTTCTACAAGGCCGGCCTCTACCCGCTAATCGAGCCTTTCGACCTAAAGGGCGTTGGCGGAGTGAGCTTCCGATACCAGGATCAGGCCCGGCACGATGACACCTGGCTCTACCTCCCGTTCACGCGCCGTGTTCGTCGCATGTCGACGGCTCAACGCAGCGACGCCCTATTCGGACAGGACATCGACGTCGACAGCTTCGGAGGATACGCGGGACAGATACCATGGTTCGAATGGCGACTGCTCGGCCACAAACCGATGTACATGTCGCTTCACGGTGAACGCCTTCCGCCGGAACCCTGCAAGGGAGACGGGGGCATGACATTCTGTGAAAAATGGGAGATGCGCCCGGACGTCTACATCGTGGAAGGCGTATCTAAATCGCCGAACTACGCCTACAGTAAGAGGATCATCTTCATAGACAAGGAGACCAATATTATCGGGGTTTCTGATCTTTACGATCAAGGGGGGGAGTTATGGAAAACAGTCATGCTCAGCTTCCGTGCCTCCACGCGTCCAAACCCCGATGTGGAGTTCGAGTACGACGAGACACGTATGTTCGCCTACGCCTACTCGGTCATCGACATGCAGCTCATGCACGGTACCCGCGTTGCGATACCAGGACTCGCGTTTCAGGATGAGGCCGGATGGTACATTGATCTTGGCTTCGACGTCGCCACCGCCGCCGACGAAAGCTGGTTTTCTATACCTGGTCTGATAAATGCGGGACGGTAGCGCTCGTCTCGCGGTCGATTAGCCCGGGGCGGGAGCCTTGCGGGGGCGGCCGAGTACCCTCTGACAGTAGGGGAAGAGACCTCCGTCCCCAACCGGCCTCTCTCGCCAGCGGCCGGCGGCGAGAACAACGGAGAGGTGTCCGAGTCCGGCTTAAGGAGCACGCCTGGAACGCGTGTGTGCCGAAAGGTACCGTGGGTTCGAATCCCACCCTCTCCGCCA
>JBHHVL010000029.1:0-37030 GCA_046754245.1 Binatia bacterium
CTGGAGGGTGAGGCCTTCTTGATTTCGGCGATGATACGTCTGCCGTCGCTCCTCTCTAGCGCACTGCGAAAGCCCCGCCTAGGCTCTTTCCAACCAGGCCTCGCCCGCAGATCGGCTTCGGTAGCGTAACTCCGCCGCTCGGCTACTTCCGCGTGCTTCGCTTCGATGATACGAGACAGGATCATCGCCCCTCCCCGCGAGTAAACGCGGCAAACTCGTCGAGCAGCTCCAGCGCCTTGCCCGAAGCGAGCGTCTCGCGAGCGGCGCCGAGTCCGGCGGCCACGGTTTCGGCTTGGTCGGCTAGGTAGATGGCCGCCGCGGCGTTGACGGCAACGATGTCCGCTGCGGGTCCGGTCTCTCCGCCCAGTATCCTACGGATCGTGTCGGCGTTATGGTCGCGATCACCACCCGCCAGGTCTGCAGACGACGCCCTCGCGACCCCGAAGTCCAGCGGGTCCAGACTATAGGTCTCGAGTCTGCCATCCTTCAACTCGACGACCGCCGTCGGCGAGACGGTGGTGATCTCGTCGCTCCCATCACCACCGTGCACCACCATGGCGCGCTTCGCGCCAAGGGTTCTTAGCGTCATCGCTACCGGCTGGAGCCATTCGCCGGAATACAAGCCAACGAGCTGGTGAGTCGCGCCAGCCGGGTTACACAAAGGACCGGTGAGGTTGAACAGCGTGCGAAACCCGACCTCGCGGCGAGCCAACGCCACGTGTTTTACGGCCGGGTGATAAAGAGGCGCAAAGAGAAACGTGAATCCGAAACGCTCCAGCGCCTGCCGAGACTCTTCTACCGGCAGGTCTATCCTGACCCCGAGAGCCTCGAGAACATCGGCGGCACCCACGCGACCCGACGCAGCCCTGTTGCCGTGTTTCGCGACCCGTATACCCCGGGCAGCCGCTACGAAGGCAACCGCCGTAGAAATATTGAAAGTCCCAAGACCATCGCCACCGGTACCACAGGTATCAAGGAGGCATCCCCCGGCATCGATCGCTAGCGAACGCTCACGCATCGCCCGAACCGCGGCGGTCAGCTCCACGCTGGTCTCACCTTTCACGTGAAGAGCAGCCAGGAAAGCACCGACCTGGGCCGGGGTGGCTTGGCCGTCCATGATCAACCCGACCGCCCTCTGCATCTCGGATTCGTCGAGGTCTACACCGTCTACCAGCTGGGCGAGTACACTCTTCAACGCTTTTCCAACTCCACGGCCTGTTCAAGCGCTACCATCATTCCACGGGCTTTGGCCTCACATTCGGCCTGTTCCCTCCGGGGATCCGAATCGGCGACGATACCAGCCCCCACCTGGAGATACACCCTGTCGTTCTTTACCAACACCGTCCTGATCGCGATGCAGGTATCCATGTTGCCGGTGAAATCGACGTGCCCTACCCCGCCGCCGTAGATGCCTCGTCTCGTGGGTTCCAGTTCTTCGATGATCTCCATGGCCCTGACCTTGGGCGCGCCACTGAGCGTACCCGCAGGAAAGGTGGAGGCGAACGCGTCAAAACGATCCAACCCCTCTCGCAGTGTGCCCGTGACGCGGGAAACGATGTGATTAACGTGTGAGTAGCGTTCCACCTGCATCTGCTCGACCACCTTGACGCTGCCGGTCTTCGCGACCCGCCCGACGTCGTTTCGACCCAGGTCGAGCAACATGACGTGCTCCGCCCGCTCCTTGGGGTCGTTGAGCATGGCGTCGACCAGCAGTCGATTCTCCTCCTCGTCCACCCCCCGGCGAATGGTGCCGGCGATGGGTCGGACCGAGACCTCGTCGCCGTCGATCTTGGTGAGCATTTCCGGTGATGCACCCACGGCCACTTCGTCACCGAGATCGAGATAGAACATGTAAGGCGACGGGCTGATCGTCCTCAACGCCCGGTAAATGGAAAAGGGATGGCTGGCCAGGGGCTGGGAGAACCGTTGGGACAAGACGACCTGGATCACGTCGCCCGCGCGAATGTATTCGCGGGCTTTTTCTACCAGATCGCCGTACTCTCGCGGCGTCAGGTTGGATGCCGGCGGCTCCAGAGCGGCGTGGTCACCCGCGCGAAACGGTTTAGCCGCGGCCGAGAGCAGATCTACGATCCCATCGATCGCGGCCACAGCTTCTCCATAGGCGGACCTCAGATCCGTCCGACCGTCCAGAAAAACCAGCTGCACCACCTTCATGGTACGGCTAACGTTGTCGAAAGCGATGAAGTTATCGGCAATCAAACCACAAATATCGGCGACTCCCAGGTCATCGTCGGTGTTTAGGGGAAGCTTCTCGATGCTGCGGACCAAGTCGTAGGCGAGGTAGCCGACAAAACCGCCGCTAAACCGTCCAAGTTCCGGCACGGCCGCCTGACGAAAGGGCGCGAGCACCTCGGCCAGGGCTGGCAGGGGATCGCCGACGACCCTCTCTTCGACACCGTCACGGGGACTCACGAGGAGCTCCCCACGCCCGGCCCTGAGGACCATCAGGGGGTTGCTGCCCAAAAAGCTGTAGCGTCCCCACAGTTCCCCGCCCTCTACGCTCTCGAGAAGAAAACCGTAACCACCACGATGGATTTTCAGGAACGCCGATACGGGCGTATCCAGATCAGCCGCAATTTCTCGATAAACCGGGACGGTATTGAAATCCGCAGCGAGGCGGGTGAATTCGTCGAAGTCGGGAACCATCACCATCGAGATCACTCAGTCGCGTGTCACGTACGATTCGAGCCCAAGGCTGCGATTGCACCGCTCCTGCATGGACCGCGCCTCTGCATACGTCCGAAACCTGCCTACGCGCACCCGGTACCAGGTCCCCCTGCCGTCGGAGTTCGGTTTCACGAACGCGTCGAACTCCCGGTCGCGCAGCCTGCCTGCCATTTCAAACGCTTCCTCTCTATCGCGAGTCGCAAGTACCTGAACCGTATAGGTCCCCGTGGAATCGACCGCCACACGTTCCTCATCCACCGCCCCTGGAAGGTCCGCTTCTCCGAGCGGGCTTCCGACATCTACGCCGTCGGGTAAGTGAGTCCCGCTTGGGTCGCTCGCGGTACTCGGGCTGCTTTCTGACTTCTGACGTTGCCTGTCCGCGGGTGATTCACCCTGGGAAACCGCGGTCGCTGCTCCGGTTGACGGTGCGCGACTGCCACCATCCACTGCGTCACCTTTCTCGGATCGCGGTTTCGACGGCTCGAGCGCCTCAGGACCCGCGCGCGGCGTCAAGGATCTCACCGCGCCGTGAGGGCTGGAGCTCACCGGAACCCGCGCAACCATGGCATCCGCTGGAGCGTGCTCCGCGGAGACCATCCTGCCTACGTAGAAGCCGAGAAAAAACACCAACACCGATGCGAGCGTGAAGCCAATACCGAGCAACGTCAGCTCGAAGCCCGTAAACTGAAAATTTCCGCTGCTTCGGCGCCCCATAGGACCAGTTCACATTCTCGATGGCGCGTGGACGCCGACCAAGCGCAGCGCGGTTCCTATAACCTGCTTGACGGCTCCGACCAGAACCAACCGCGCAGCAGTAACCTCCACGTCATCAGACACACATCGATGCCGCGAATAAAAGCGATGAAACTCCCCCGCCAGTTTCTGCGCATAGAAGACGATCCGGTGGGGTTCCAGACTCCGAGCCGCCCCCTCGACCACGTCTGGGTACTCGTCTAGAAGCCGGATGAGGGCGAGCTCGTCTTCGTGGCGCAGAGCCGACACCACGCCACCGGCAGCCGCAAGATCGATGCCACGTTCCGCCGCCTGCCGGAAGATACCGGCGATCCGAGTATGTGCGTACTGGATATAGAAGACCGGATTCTCGGCCGTCTGCCGGCGAGCGAGCTCGAGATCAAACTCCAGCTGGGCGTCTGATTTGCGCATGAGAAAGAAGAACCTCGCGATATCCGGACCCACTTCGTCGAGTACGTCTCTGAGAGCGATGAACTCCCCACTCCTCTTCCCCATGCGTACGGGCTCTCCGTCCCTTGTGAGGTTGACCATCTGGACCAGTACCACCTTGAAGGCGGATGGATCTTGACCCAACGCTTCCAGAGCGGAGCGGACCCGCTTGACGTAGCCGTGGTGGTCGGCACCCCAGACGTCGATGACCCTCGAAAGTCCCGAGGCGAATTTTCGTCTGTGGTAGGCGATATCGCCCGCGAAGTAGGTGTGGTCCCCGTCTCGCTTGACCAACGCCCGGTCCTTGTCGTCTCCGAAATCCGTCGATCGGAACCAGACGGCTCCGTCTCTCTCGTATAGATGCCCTGCTTCCCTCAGAGCTTCGACGGCGGCGTCTACCGTTCCATCGGCGTGCAGTTGCCGCTCGCTGGTGAAGCTATCTATGGTCACCCCAAACGCTTCAAGATCCTTCCTGATCCGTTCGAGGAGCATCCGCGCCGCGAAATCGGCGATATACTCTACCGCTTCCGGCTCATCGGCTTGTACCCACCGGCGTCCCTCTGCCTCCTCGAGGGCCTGGGCAACTTCGCGCACGTACTCCCCGGGGTACCCGTCTTCCGGAAACGGTTCTGTCACACCACAGCGCTCGAGATAACGCGCCCGCACCGATCGACCCAAGACCTCCATCTGCCTTCCGGCGTCGTTGACGTAGTATTCCCGCTGGACCCGGAATCCGGCGGCCTCGAGAACGCGAGCGAGAGCATCCCCGGTCGCCGCGCCACGGCCGTGGCCAATGTGGAGAGGGCCGGTGGGATTGGCGGACACGAACTCGACTTGAACGTTTTCGCCCATACCGATATTGGGACGGCCGTATTCGTCTCCCGAATCGATGATCTCGACTAGGCGCTGACGCCACGCATCTTCGCTGAGGGTGACGTTGATGAAACCTTGTCCCGCGATTTCGACCGTCTCCAGCTCCGGAGCCCGTAGATGAGAGACGAGGATTTCCGCTATACGCCTCGGAGCTTTCTTCTCCGTGCGGGCGAGAACCATGGCCACGTTGGAGGCGAGATCACCGTGACCAGACTCACGTGGAACCTCGACCAGAGGAGTGACAGGTTCGCAGAGGACGAGTTCTCCAGCGTCGCGAGCGGCCTCGAGGGCCTGCCCGATCAAACGCCTCACCAAGGTCTTCACTGCCGCACTCGCACCCCTTGCCCTAGAGGGCTCGGGCGGTCCCCCCGGACGGATAGAGAAATCGCGCTAGGAGTCGTCGGCCGACACACCCTGTTCAGTGAACTCGACCAGCGATAGGGGTGCACAGTCCCCCTGGCGCCGCCCAAGCTTGATGATCCGGGTATAGCCACCTGGGCGCGAACTAAAACGCGGGGCGACCTCGTTGAACAGCCTCGCCAATGCCGCGTCGGTACGAACGAAACGGCGGGCACGTCTCCGCGCCGCGACGGTCTGCAGCTTGCCCAGGGTCACCATGCGGTCAGCCCAACGCCGAAGCTCCTTGGCCTTGGCGTCGGTGGTGGTTATCCGCCCCTCGTGGATCAAAGAGGTAACCATGTTACGCATCATCGCCCGGCGATGCGCCGATGTCCTCCCGAGCTTGCGACCAGACTTCAGGTGTCTCATCGTCAGAAGGTCTCCTGTTCCAACCTTCTCTGGTCCAGAGCCTCGCGATCAGGAAAATTGTCGATACGACTACCCAACGAAAGATCCATAGCCGCCAGCAGCTCCTTGATCTCGAGCAGCGACTTACGGCCGAAGTTCTTCGTCTTGAGCATTTCCGCCTCGGTTCTCTGCACCAGCTCTCCTATGTACTTGATGTCCGCGTTTTGCAGGCAGTTCGCCGACCGTACCGAGAGATCCAGCTCATCCACGCAGCGGAAGAGGTTTTCGTTGAACTGCTCGCTAACCCCCTCTTCCTCAGCAACCTGCGCTTCTAGTTCGTCTGCGTCGAAGTTGATGAAGACCTGCACCTGGTCCTGCAGTATACGAGCAGCGATGGCTACGGCGTCGTCCGCCCTGACGCTTCCGTCCGTCCAAACCTCAAGCGCGAGTCTGTCGTAGTCGGTACGTTGCCCCACCCGGGCCCCCGAAACCGAAAAATTCACCCTTCGCACCGGCGCGTACGCGGTGTCCAGGGAGATCGTTCCCACCGGCGCGTCCTCTTCACGGTTACGGTCTGCGGTGACGTATCCGTTGCCTCGCTTCACCACCACGTCCATGACCAGGCTCGCACCCGGCGAAAGCGTTGCGATGTGCTGATCAGGATTGAGTATTTCAACTTCCGGACCAAACTTGAGGTCCCCGGCCGTCGCCCTTCCTTCTCCAGACGCCTCGAGCCTACCCTCGTGCCGCTGTCCCTCGAACACCCGAAGCCGAACTTGTTTGAGATTCAACACGATATCCGTAACGTCCTCCGTCACACCATCGACGGTAGAGAATTCGTGCAAGACGTCGTGTATGAACACGCTCGAAATTGCTGCTCCCTTCAAGGAGGAAAGCAGTATCCTTCGAAGCCCGTTGCCTATTGTCGTGCCAAACCCGCGCTCGAACGGCTCCAGATCAAAGCGGCCGTAGTCGTTGGTCAGTGCCTTGATCTCTATCTCCGGACGAATCAGGTCCTTCCAATTATCCAACATTCTGAAAATGCCTCCAGGCCAGGACGGCGCAACCGCGCACGTTCAACGGCCATCCATTACTTAGAATAAAGTTCAACGACCAGGCGTTCGTTCACCGGTAAAGCCAGGTCATCACGATCGGGTATTCTCAACACCTTCCCGGTCAGCGTCTCACCATCCATTTCCAGCCACGACGGGGCCTCATGACGTTGAGCGAGCTCCAGGGCTTCAACGAAAATCCGCTTGCTGCGGCTGGATTCGTGCACGGCGATCCAGTCGTCTGCCTTCGTGAGGTAGGACGGGATGTTCACGCGCTTACCGTTCACGGTAAAGTGCCGGTGCCCTATCAGTTGCCTCGCCTGCGCCCGGGAACCGGCCAGGCCCAAGCGGTAAACCATGTTGTCCAGCCGCCTCTCGAGGAGCTTCAGCAGGGCTTCGCCGGTCACTTCACGCGACCTTTCAGCCATGACGAAGTATCGCTTGAACTGCTTCTCGAGCAAACCGTACATGCGCTTGAGCCGCTGTTTCTCCCTCAGCTGAACCGCGTACTCCGATATCTTACGTCTACGTCCCTGACCGTGTTGTCCGGGCGCGTAGTTCCGCCTCTCGATGGCGCACTTGTCCGTAAAACAGCGCTCGCCCTTGAGAAAGAGCTTGGTACCCTCTCGCCGGCACAATCTACATACGGAATCGGTGTATCTAGCCACTGTCGATCCTTCTCCCGGTCACACCCGGCGTTTCTTCGGCGGTCGACACCCGTTGTGGGGAATGGGGGTGACGTCCTTGATTGAACGAACCTGCAGACCGGCTGCACCGAGGGCCCGAACCGCGGACTCCCGTCCGCCGCCCGGCCCTTTCACCAGCACCGTCACGGTTCGCATCCCCATATCCATGGCAGTCCTGGCGGCCTTCTCCGAGGCCAGCTGCGCGGCGAACGGCGTGCCCTTTCGCGACCCCTTGAACCCCGATGCACCCGCGCTGCTCCAGGCCACCACGTTGCCCGCGGGATCCGTAATGGTGATCTGGGTGTTGTTGAAAGTGGCGCGTACGTGTACCACCCCTTCCGAGACCGTCCGCTTGTTTTTCTTGCGCCGGCTCGCGTGTCTTACTGCCATATGCCTCTGGTCCTCTCTACTTCCTCGAAGCCTGTTTCTTTCCCGCTATGGTCTTCCTCGGACCCTTGCGAGTACGCGCGTTCGTGTGGGTTCTCTGGCCCCTGGTCGGAAGGCCGCGGCGATGTCTCAGCCCCCTGTAGCACCCGAGGTCCATGTAACGCTTGATGTGCATCGCTGTCTCACGCCTGAGATCACCCTCCACCTGGTACCCCTCGTCGATGACCCCACGGATGGCGTTGATCTCGCCGTCATCGAGATCGTCGCTGCGCTTCGAAGGATCGACGCCCGCCGCGTTGAGGACGTTCCTGGCCGACCTCCGGCCTATGCCGAAAATGTAGGTGAGCGCAATCTCCATGCGCTTACCGTGAGGCAAATCTACTCCTGCAATTCTAGCCATAACGTTCTTCTCGCGTGGGTCAGCCCTGACGCTGCTTGTGTCTCGGGTTCTTACACATCACACGTACAACCCCGTTACGTTTGATGATCCTGCAGTCCTTGCAGATTTTCTTTACCGAAGCTCTGACTTTCATCGTTCTGCCCTATCGCAACTCAGTGAGTATTTCGTGGCCGTCCTCGGTAATAGCCACGGTGTGTTCAAAATGCGCCGAGCGTCGGCCATCGGTGGTAACCGCGGTCCACCCATCGTCGTTGACAGCCACCTCGAAGGTCCCGGCGTTGACCATCGGCTCTATCGCAAGCACCATCCCCGGCCTTAGCGTCTGCCCGCGCCCCGCCTTGCCGAAGTTCGGCAACTGGGGATCCTCGTGGAGCGCACGGCCGATGCCGTGTCCCACGAAGGCCCGGACCACCGAAAATCCGTTGCTCTCGGCCCTGGCCTGCACCGCCGCACCAACGTCGCCCAGTCTAGCGCCCGGCCGCATGTGTTCAACGCCTGCATACAAGCTCTCTCGCGTGACTTCCATCAGCTTCAACGATTCCGCATCAACGTCGCCTACCGCGACCGTGACCGCCGAATCTCCAAAAAATCCATCGTACTCAACGCCAAAATCCAACGAGACGATGTCTCCGGCCTCCAACGTCCGCCCGGAGGGTATGCCGTGAACCACCTCCTCGTTCGCCGAAACGCACAACACGGCAGGGTATACCGCGTCTCCCACCCGATAATTCTTGAAGGCCGAACGGCAACCGTGCCGGGCAATCATCTTTCCTGCGGCGGCGTCGAGATCCTTGGTAGTGATACCCGGCTGTACCATTCCGCACAAGGCCTCCAGTATCTCCGCCACGATACGACAAGGAACCTTCATCCTCTCTATCTCCGCAGCCGACTTGAGCTCGATCACCGCTCATGCCCAACGGCGGACAACAGGCGTGCCGTCACCTCCTCGGGCGCTCCGGAGCCGTCCACGTCCCGGAGCAAGCCCTTCTCTTCGTAGAACCCCAACAACGGAGCGCTCTGGCACTCGTAGACCCTTATCCGCTCCAGTACGGTCTCTTCCCGGTCGTCGTCACGAATTACGAGGCCCGACCCGCAATCGTCACAACGTTCCGGTTCCCGCGGTGGGCTGAAGGTCTGGTGATAGAGCCGGCCACAGTCGGGACAGCACTTGCGACCCCCCAGACGTCTCGCAACTTCCTCGCGTGGGACGCTCAAAGAGACCACGTGGTCCAACCCCTGCCCGATGTCGTCGGTGATGAGATCGAGTCCCGTCGCCTGCGCAAGCGTTCGCGGGAAACCGTCCAGGACGTACCCCGCACCTTCCTTTTCTACGCGCTTCCGGACCAGATCCAGTACCAGATCGTCGGGCACCAGCTTTCCTTCGGCCATCAGCTTCCCGGCCTCGAGTCCGACCCGGGTTCCATGATCGACCGCCTCGCGGAGCAGATCTCCCGTCGAAATGTGCGCCAGCTGGAGCTTCAATTTCAACACCGCACCCTGCGTTCCTTTCCCGCAGCCAGGGGGTCCAAGCAGTGCCATCCTCATCCGGACCTGCCCCTGACCCTGCCCTTGGCCATAAAACCCTCATAACTACGCTGTATCAGGTGAGACTGCATCTGCGCGACGGTATCAATCGCGACCCCGACGACGATGAGCAGAGCCGTACCCCCGAAGAAGAAGGGAACGTTGAACTGGCTGATCAGTATGGTTGGCAGTACACACACGACCGAGACGTAGATAGCACCGCCAAGAGTGATCCGAGTCAAGATGCGATCGATGTACTCGGCCGTGCGCTTCCCCGGCCTGATTCCCGGCACGAATCCACCGTGTTTTTGCATGTTCTCCGCGACGTCTTCGGGATTGAACGTGACCGCCGTGTAGAAGTAGCAAAAGAAAATGATCGCCGCGACATAGACGAAGTTGTAGAAAACCCCGCCCGGTTGCAGGTAGTCGGCCGCCCGCTGGAAGAGGGGATACTGCACAAACTGAGCTATGGTCCCCGGAAAGATCAGCAGCGAGGAAGCAAAGATTGGAGGTATGACCCCCGCGGTGTTGACCTTGAGTGGGAGATGGGTGCTCTGGCCACCGTACATGCGACGGCCCACCACCCGCTTGGCGTACTGTACCGGAATCCGCCGGTGTGCGCGCTCCACGTAGATTATGATAGCCACGGTAACGACCATGAGGACCCCGAGTATCAACAGAACCATGACCCCGAGTTCCCCTTGCCGAACGAAGCTGAAGGTCGCCGTGATGGCGGAAGGTAGAGCCGCGACTATACCAGCAAAGATGATCAAGCTGATGCCGTTCCCGATCCCGCGTTCGCTGATCTGCTCCCCGAGCCACATGATAAAGACGGTGCCCGACGTGAGAGTAAGCATCGTCATCAGCCTAAATGACCAGCCCGAGACAAAGACCACGCTCCCTCCCCCGGGCGCCTGGATCTGTTCGAGGCCAAGAGAAATGAAGATGCCCTGGACCAAGGCCAGCCCGACGGTGCCGTAGCGAGTATACTGGGTGATCTTTCTGTGGCCCTGCTCGCCCTCCTTGGACAGCCGTTCGAGATAGGGAACGACCAGGGTCATCAGCTGGAGTATGATCGACGCCGAGATGTAGGGCATGATTCCGAGGGCAAAGATGGAAAACCGCTCGAGCGCCCCTCCCGAAAAGAGGTTGACCATGCCGAAGACCGTGTTTTGGGCCTGGCGGAAGTACTCTCCAAGCGCCGCGCCGTCGATGCCGGGGGTCGGTATCGCAACCCCTAACCGGTACACCGCCAGCATAAGCAGGGTGAAGACGAGCCTTCGCCGCAGCTCCGGTATGCGCGGAACGTTCTGGATACCTTCGAACACCTAGCTTTGTTCTCCCGATTCTTGCTCGCCGAGTGGAACCGTCTCGACCTTGCCGCCCGCGGCTTCTATCGCAGCCCGAGCACTTTTCGAACAGGCCTGCAGCCGTACGGTGAGACCACGCCCCAGCTCACCGTTGGCAAGCACCTTCACCGGCAGCCGGCGTTTCGCCAGTCCCACCCCTCGCAAGACCTCAACGTCGACGATGGTACCGGCCTCGAAACGGGCAAGATCGCCCAGACCGACGACCTGATACTGCACGCGAAAGGGGTTCTTGAAGCCACGTTTCGGCAAACGCCTCGCGAGCGGCATCTGTCCTCCTTCAAAGCCCGGAGAAACGTTGCCGCCCGAACGGGAGCCCTGCCCCTTGTGGCCGCGCGCGGCCGTCTTGCCATGCCCCGAACCCGGACCACGCCCGATCCTCTTGCGAGGTCGCCGAGATCCGGGAGCGGGTTTCATCGAATCGAGCTGCATGGACTAGTCCTCCACCTTCACGAGGTGGCGTACCTTCGCGATCATACCCAACACTTCCGGGCTGACCCGCAGGACCGAACACCGCCCCCGGCGCATGAGACCCAGGCCTCTCAACGTGCCCCTCTGCTTTTCGTTGCAGCCTATATAACTGCCCGTAAGTCGCACTCTGATCATGTTATCCGCCGTAGCCACGCCACCACCCACCTAGAGTATTTCCGAAAGTTCTTTGCCCCGACGCAACGCGACTGCGTCGGGCCGCGCAAGTTGAGCCAGAGCGTCCATCGTCGCGCGCACCATGTTCTGGGCGTTGTGCGAGCCGAGACATTTCGTGAGTATGTTCTCGACCCCGGCCAGCTCTACCACCGCCCGGATTCCGCCACCGGCTATCACCCCGGTACCCGGCGACGCCGGCTTGAGCAAAACCCTGCCCGCTCCGTAATGCCCCGTTACTTCGTAGGGAATCGTCCCATCCAGGATCGGAACCGTTACCATGTACTTGCGAGCCCTCTCCACCCCTTTGCGGATAGCCTCTGGAACCTCCTTGGCCTTACCCACACCAAAACCGACCCGGCCGGCGTTATCGCCCACTACAATCAGTGCTGAGAACCCGAACCGCCGACCGCCTTTGACGACCTTGGCCACGCGGTTGATGTAGACCACCCGTTCCTTGAGCTCGCTGGCCTCGCTGGGCCTTCTGTCCTGAGTTTCTCGTCTAGCCAATGTCCGAGTGCTCCCGTGCTGCTCCTAGCAGCGTATGCCGGCTTCCCGCACCGACTCCGCGATGGCCTTGACCCGGCCATGAAACTTGTACCCGTTCCGATCAAACAACAGAGATTCAATCGAAAGCGACTTGCACTTCTCAGCGATCTGTCGCCCGAGGACCTGGGCAGTCCCTACGGTCAGCGAGGGACCTTTCTCCTTCTGGGTCGAGACGGCGGCCAGCGTCCGGCCACTCTCGTCGGAAATTACCTGCACGTAAAGGTAGCGATTCGAGCGAAACACGCACAAGCGGGGCCGCGCATCGGTCCCGCTTAGCTTGCGTCTAACCCGAGCGTGCCTACGCTTCCTCGCCTTCCTACGCTCGCCTGAAACACCCATCGCTTTATAACCCGCCTTCCCTTACTTCGCGGCCGCCTTGCCGGCTTTGCGACGCACGTGCTCTCCCCTGTAACGAATGCCTTTGCCCTTGTAAGGCTCCGGTGGCCGCAGCCTGCGTATTTCTGCAGCGACCTGTCCGACTACCTGCCTGTCTATTCCCGATATCGTAACCGCGTTTTGCTGATCCACCTCGGCAGCGATCCCTTCAGGCAGCTGGTATACGACCGGATGTGAAAACCCGAGGCTCAAGTGGAGCTGGTTCCCCTTGACGTCGGCGCGGTAGCCCACACCGTTTATCTCCAGGGTCTTGGAAAACCCCACGCTGACACCTTCAACCAAATTCGCCAGTAGACGCCGGGCCAGACCGTGAGAACTCCTCTGCCCACGAGAGTCATCGCTGCGGTCGAGAACCAGGCGATTCTCCTCGAACCTCACGGTGATCCCTTCTATGGACGACATATTGAGCTTACCCTTCGGGCCCTCCACGCGGATTTCCGCTTCCCCAAGGTCAACCTTGACGCCGTCCGGAATCGGTATCGGCCTACGTCCCAAGCGCGACAATTCACCAGACCTCGCAGAGTACTTCGCCGCCCACGCAACTGCGCCTGGCCTCGCGGTCCACGAGCAGGCCCTTGGGCGTCGAGAGGATAGATATCCCCAGGCCATTACGGACCTTAGGGGCGTCCTTTGCCGAAGAATAAATCCTCAGGCTGGGCTTGCTTACTCTTCGCAAACCGACGATCGCCGACCGACCATCCTCACCGTAGCGCAGGGTAACGATAACCCTGCGCCCGGGTCCTTCACCCTGGATTTCGATCTTGTCTACATAGCCCTCCTCGCAGAGTAGGCGGGCGATCTGCTCTTTGATCCGCGACCACGGGACCTCCACGACGGCGAGATGCGCCATCGCCGCGTTTCGGATGCGGGTGAGAAGATCAGCTATGGGATCAGTCATCGACATTGTTATCGATCTCCATTACCAACTGGCCTTCACCAAACCGGGAAGAACCCCCTCCAACGCCATCTTCCGCAAGCAAATCCGGCAGAGTTTGAAACGCCGGTAGACGCTACGCGGACGACCGCACTGCATACACCGAGAGTACCCTCGAACCTTGAACTTCGGCTTCCGCGCCGCTTTTGCAATCAGAGCCTTTCTGGCCATGCTCGTTCCTCGTCGTCTCCTACTGCTTGAGGGGCAATCCCAACGCCGTAAGAAGGGCTTCACCTTCCTCATCGGTCCGCGCGGTGGTCACCAAGCTCACACCCATGCCCTTGACGTTATCGACCTTGTCCAGGTCGATCTCGGGGAAAACAAGGTGTTCCTTGAGCCCCACGGTATAATTTCCCCGGCCGTCGAAAGCCCGGCGACTGAGCCCGCGAAAATCCCTCACACGCGGAAGCACGACGTTCACGAGTCTGTCGAAAAACTCGTACATCCGCTCACTACGAAGGGTGACCGAGACTCCCACCGGCATGCCTTCCCGGAGTTTGAAGTTGGCTATCGATTTTCTGGCGCGCGTAACCACCGGTTTTTGGCCGGTTATCGCGCCGAGCTCGTTCACCGCTTCGTCTATCAACTTGGGATTCGCCACGGCAGCGCCTAACCCCATGTTGACCACGACCCGATCCAGCTTCGGGACCCGTGATATCGAGGAAAAACCGAAACGCCCCTGGAGTTGTTTGCGAATTTCATCCCTGTAGAGGACCGCCAGTCTGCTGCTAACCGCCATTCCCGATTCCCACCTAGCTTGAAAGCACCTCGCCGCTGCGGCGACTCGTTCGAACACGGGTCCCATCTTCCAACCGTTTGCTCCCGACCCTGGTCGGCTTGTTGGTACGCGGACATATCGGCATGGCGTTGGAAACATGAATCGACGCTTCCTTCTCCACGATACCACCCGGTTGTTGGGGGCTGGTACCCTTCTGGTGACGCTTGACGACATTGATCCGCTCGACGATCACCCTGTCGATGTTCCGCAGCACCTTGATCACCTTGCCGGTCTTGCCCCGGTCCTTGCCCGCCGTGACCAACACCGTATCGCCTTTCTTCAGTCTCGATCTAGCCATCTCATGTTTCCCTAGAGGACCTCGGGTGCGAGCGACACTATTTTCATGAACTTGCGCGCGCGCAGCTCGCGAGCGACCGGTCCAAAGATCCGGGTGCCGACGGGTTCGCCCTGATTGTCAAGGATAACGGCCGAGTTGGTGTCGAATTTGATGTAGGATCCATCAGGTCTGCGGATTTCCTTGGCGGACCTGACTACGACAGCCTTGACCACCTCGCCTTTGGATATCTTGCCACCGGGAATCGCTTCTTTGACCGCAGCTACGATAACGTCGCCGATCCTCGCGTAACGACGCCGGCTACCGCCCAGAACCTTGATGCACAGAACCCGGCGAGCTCCGGAATTGTCCGCTACGTCGAGAACCGTTTCGACCGCGATCATTTCTTGACCACACCTGGCGCCTGCCGAACAGAACGCTCCAGAACTTCACGCAAACGCCAGCGTTTGTGTCGGCTCAGAGGCCGCGTTTCACAGATGGATACCCTGTCGCCCACCTGGCAGGCGTTGTTCTCATCGTGCACCAGGTACCGGCGGGTCCTCTCCAGGATCTTGCGGTAACGCGAGTGACGACCCCGTCTACTCACGGCAACGATCGCCGTCTTCTCCATGGCGTTGCTAACGACCACGCCTTCACGGGTTCGTCGTTGGAGTCTTACATCATCAGCCATCGGACTCCTCCGTCGTCGTCACCGATTCCTTGCCTCTCAATACCGTGAGCACCCGTGCTATATCGCGCTTCACCTTTCCAAGCTGAGCCGTCTTGTCGAGCCTGCGTGCGTACCGCCGCAGATTAAGACGGGCCAGCTCCTCGCGTAACTCCACTGCCTTGTTCCGCAACTCAGGCCCCGACATCCCTGTAAGTTCACTCGCCTTCATGGAACTCTTCTCGTCTTAGAAACTTCGTGGACACCGGAAGCTTGTGAGAAGCGAGTCGCATCGCCTCCTTGGCGAGCGCGACGTCTACGCCCTCGAGTTCAAACATGATCCGCCCCGGCTTGACCTGGCACTCCCAACCCTCGGGCGATCCCTTGCCTTTACCCATCCTGACTTCCGCCGGCTTACGCGTGAACGGAATATCGGGAAAGATCCGTATCCAGACTCTCCCTCCACGCTTGATGTGACGGGTGATCGCAATACGAGCGGCTTCGATCTGACGCGCACTGACCCGACTTGTCGACGTCGCCATCAATCCATAGTCACCGAAAGAGAGGGTGTGCCCACGACCGGCCAAGCCCTTCTCTCGACCCTTTCCCTTTTGCATCTTCCGATACTTTGTCTTCTTGGGAGCAAGCATCAATCAGACCCCTATAACGCGTTCGTCCTGCGGGCGACCGAACTTTTCTCCCTTGTAGATCCAGACCTTGACTCCGATCACGCCAAAGGTCGTGCGGGCTTCGGTAAATCCATACTGCAGATCCGCCCGCAGCGTGTGCAAGGGGACCCGCCCCTCGCGATACCACTCGGTTCGAGCGATATCGTGTCCGCCGAGGCGACCGGCTGACTGCACCCTGATACCGAGAGCCCCCATCCGCATGGCGCGCGAAACGCTTTCCTTCATAGCTCGCCGGAACATAACCCGTCGTTCGAGCTGCATGGCGATGTTTTCCGCGACTAGCTGAGCATCGAGATCCGGACGGCGGATTTCGTGGATCTCTATGAAACTGCCGCTGCCGGCGATGCCCACCAGCTCTTGCTTGAGTTTCTCGATCTCCGCACCCTTCTTCCCGATCACAATCCCAGGCCGGGCCGTGTAGATGTTGACCTTGACCTTGCGTGCCGCTCGCTGGATCTCGATACGCGATACTCCCGCAAACCGCAGCCTGTCCTTGAGGAACCTGCGCACGCGCAGATCCTCGTGAAGTAGGGTCGAGTAGTCTTTCCCCGCGTACCACCACGAATCCCAGGTCTCTGAGAAACCCAGTCGAAAACCTTTAGGATGAGTTTTTTGTCCCACGACTTCTAATCTGGCTCCATCTAGTTAGGGGGAAGTTCATCAACGACGACGGTGATGTGACTCGTACGTTTCGCTATCGGCGTAGCCCTACCCTGCGCGCGCGGCCGGACCCTCCAGGTGATGGGGCCACCGTCTACGAACGCCCGTTTGACGTATAACTTGTCGACGTCCACGTTTTGCGTATCCTCGGCGTTGGCGATCGCGGAGCGGAGTACTCGGGCAATGATGCGCCCGGCCTTCTTGGGGCTCATATCGAGCACCGTAAGAGCGTCTTCTACTCCCCTACCCGATACCTGGTTTATCACCAGACGGGCCTTGCGCGGAGAAATCCGCACGTAACGCGCGATGCACTTGCTCTCCATCCCCCTACCTTACCTCACCTTTGCGCGCTCCAGCATGTCCATGGTAAGTACGGGTCGGCGCGAACTCGCCGAGTTTGTGACCCACCATCTCTTCGCTAATCAACACCGGGATGAACCTCCGCCCGTTGTGCACGGCAATCGTCACCCCGACCATCTCCGGAATGATGGTGGAGCGCCGTGACCACGTTCTGATCGGTCGCCGGTCGCCGCTTTCCTGAGCTTCGACCTTACGGGCGAGGTGAGCATCCACAAAAGGACCTTTTTTTAACGACCTGGGCAACTCGCTATCCAGCCTCCGTTATTTTCTGCGCTTACGACGCGCGACAATGTACTTCTCGGAATGTTTGTTCCGCGGTCGGGTCCGATACCCCTTGGTGGGCTTGCCCCAGGGAGTAGTCGGGTGATTCCCTTTTGAGCGCCCTTCGCCCCCACCATGGGGATGATCGACCGGATTCATCGCTATCCCACGCACCGATGGCCGTCGGCCGATCCAACGCGACCGTCCGGCCTTGCCCAACGAGACGTTCTCGTGCTGGGCATTGCCTACAACACCCACCGTGGCACGGCATTCACCCCGCACGTTCCTCAGCTCCCCCGAAGGCAACCTCAACAAGACGTAGCCCCCCTCGCGCGCAATTATCTGCGCAGCCGTACCCGCCCCGCGCACCATCGCCGCACCGGCGGCAATCTTCATCTCGATCGCGTGAACCAACGTCCCCAGAGGTATGCTCGCGAGGGCCAGGGTGTTGCCCGGCTTGATGTCCGCACCCGGTCCGGCGACAACCGTATCACCCACCGAAAGATTTTCGGGCGCTAGTATGTAACTCTTCGCCCCATCGGCGTAGTGCAGAAGTGCGATCCGCGCCGAGCGGTTCGGGTCGTACTCTATAGCGGCTACCTTGGCCGGGATGCCGTCCTTGCACCGACGAAAATCTATGGTGCGGAAGCGGCGCTTGTGTCCTCCGCCCCGATGCCTGAGCGTTATTCGACCGTGGGCATTGCGGCCCCCCTTCCTGGTCTTCTTGGCCAGCAAGGACTTTTCAGGCTTGTCGCGAGTGACGGCCGACAAGTCGGTACTCGTCTGAAAGCGTCTGCCTGGAGAAGTGGGTCTGTATGCTCTAACTGCCATGACTACCGCTTAAACCTTTTCGATGAGGTCCATGACCTGCCCCTCGGCGAGGGTCACGTAGGCCTTCTTCCAAGCCCTCTTGCGACCGGTGAGGCGGCCACGCCTCGTGCTCTTACCCAGATAGTTGAGGGTCCTGACCCTGAGCACTTCCACGCCAAAGAGCTTCTCCACCGCCCACTTAATATCGGTCTTGCTAGCCCCGAGAGCGACGCTGAACACCGCCTGACTCGCCCTCTCCGAAACATCGGTGCCCTTCTCGGTGACGAGCGGCGCCCGGATGATGTCGTGGACCGACTTCATGAGAGCCGTTCCTCTATGGTCCCGAGTGAATCCCGAACCAGCAACAGCCACTCGTGGCCGATCAAGTCATAAACGTTCAAGCCCTCGGCAACCGTCACCTTGACACCTGGGAGGTTTCGGGCCGATAACTCCACGGCCGCGTCTCGCGCTGGAATCACCACCAGCACCGGCCGCCGGATCCCGAGTTCCTGCAACAGCGTTCGCATCTGCTTGGTTTTCGGAGCATCAAAGTCCAGCTTGTCGAGAACCCTGATCTGGCCATCACGGGCTTTTTGGGCCAAAGCGCTTCTCAGCGCGGCCTTCCTCGCCGAACGCGGCAGTCGGAACGCGTAGGAGCGGGGCTGGGGCCCAAATATGGTGCCTCCACCTCGCCAGATAGGAGACCTGCGACTACCGGCCCGCGCGCGTCCGGTGCCCTTCTGCCTCCAGGGCTTGGCCCCACCGCCTCGAATCAAACCACGGGTCTTGGTGGATGCGGTTCCAGCGCGACCGGACGCCCGTTGCGCGAGCACCTGTTCAAACATCAGATAATCCTTGACCGCGCCCGAAAACAGCTCCGGCAGAACCACGCGCGCAACTTCGCTGTTCGCAGAATCTAGGACCGGCAGTTCCATGCCAACGTTTGCCGCCATCATCCTAAGCCTTGACCGCGTGTCGGATAATCACCCGACCGTTACGGGCGCCCGGCACCCCACCACGAATGAGGATCAGGTGTTCCTCGACCCGCACGTCCACGACTTCCAGGTTCTGGACCGTGGTTCGGGCAGCGCCCATGTGTCCCGGCATCTTTTTTCCCTTGAAGACCCTTCCAGGATAGGCGCACGCGCCGATACCGCCCGTTCCGCGAAACGATTCGTGGGTCCCGTGGGTCGCCGACTGACCGGCGAATCCGTAGCGCTTTACCACCCCCGCGAAGCCGCGGCCCTTGCTTCGCCCGCTGACGTCGACAACGTCACCGGGCTTGAAGACGTCGGAGAGTTTGATTTCCTGGCCGACCTCAAAATCCCCGGGTTCACCCACCCGAAACTCGGCCAGCGTGGCGAAATCCGACCTGCCCCCCGGCCCCATCTGCCCCTTCTCGGCTTTGGTTATTCGTTTCTCCTTCTTCTTTCCGGTACCGACCTGAATGGCGTTGTAGCCGTCGGTCGCGTCGGTACGAATGCGAACAACGGTACAGGGAGTGGCTTCAAGCACGGTCACCGGCACCGCTTGTCCCGCCGCATCAAAGACTTGGGTCATACCGAGTTTCTTGCCAATCACGCCGTTCATTCCGCCACCTCCGACTCAGCCGCTACTGCAGTTTGATCTCCACGTCGACGCCCGCAGGCAAGTCTAGCTTCCCCAACGAGTCTATCGTCTGCTGAGTTGGCTCCAGTATGTCGATCAATCGCTTGTGAGTACGAATTTCAAACTGTTCCCTCGACTTCTTATCGACATGAGGAGAACGGTTCACGGTAAAACGTTCTATGCGCGTCGGAACCGGGATAGGGCCCGCGACCATGCCGCCGGTACGTTTGACCGCATCAACGATCTCTCGCACCGACTGGTCCAGTATCTGGTGATCGTAAGCTTTCAGCCGGATACGGATGCGTTCGCTCATCATAGTCGGGAATTCCTCTATGTCTCCGGTCCTAGGCGGCTATCTTGGTAACCACGCCAGCACCAACCGTACGTCCGCCTTCTCGTATCGCGAACCGCAAACCCTCGTCCATGGCGATCGGAGTGATCAGGTTGACCTCCACCGTCACCGTGTCCCCGGGCATGACCATCTCCGTACCCTCGGGTAGATCCACTACACCCGTCACGTCCGTCGTCCTGAAATAAAACTGAGGCCGATACCCGTTGAAAAACGGCGTGTGCCGCCCCCCCTCTTCCTTCGTCAGTATGTAGGCCTCCGCCGAAAACTTCGTGTGAGGCGTTATCGTCCCCGCCTTCGCCAGAACCTGCCCGCGCTCCACCTCCTCCTTCTTCGTACCCCGCAGCAAACACCCCACGTTGTCGCCGGCCTCTCCGTAGTCGAGAAGCTTGCGAAACATCTCCACCCCCGTGACCGTCGTCTTGTCCGTCTCGCGGATCCCCACTATCTCGACCTCTTCTCCAACCGTTATCTTGCCCTTCTCTATGCGCCCCGTTACCACCGTCCCGCGACCTGATATCGAAAACACGTCCTCGATCGGCATCAAAAACGGCTTGTCTACCTCGCGCTCGGGCAAGGGTATGTAGGAATCAATCGCTTCCATGAGTTCGCTGATGCACTTGGTCGCCTCCGCGTCTTGCGGATTCTCCAACGCCTTTAGCGCCGACCCCGTGATCACCGGTATGTCGTCGCCCGGAAACTCGTAGTCCGAAAGCAACTCCCTTACCTCCAGCTCCACCAGCTCCAAAAGCTCCGCGTCGTCAACCATGTCAGCCTTGTTCAGAAACACCACTATCCGAGGCACTCCCACCTGACGAGCCAGCAGAATATGCTCACGGGTCTGAGGCATGGGCCCGTCGGCGGCACTCACCACCAAGATCGCCCCGTCCATCTGCGCCGCTCCCGTTATCATGTTCTTGACGTAGTCCGCGTGCCCCGGACAGTCCACGTGCGCGTAGTGCCGCTCCGAGGTCTCGTACTCCACGTGCGCCGTCGCAATCGTGATCCCGCGCTCCCGCTCCTCGGGCGCCTTGTCTATCTCGTCGAACGCCACCACCTCGCCACCACACTGCTTCGACTGGACCAACGTGATCGCCGCAGTCAATGTCGTCTTGCCGTGGTCTACGTGCCCTATCGTCCCCACGTTGACGTGTGGCTTCGTCCGATCAAACTTCTCCTTTGCCATCCCTTATCTTCCTCCCACGCTCGCGGCAGCTCAGGCACCTACTGCCCTGGCCGTGAGTTCCTCGGATACCGACGACGGTACCGGCTCGTAGTGCTCAAACTGCATGGTGTAGGTCCCACGCCCCTGCGTTCGGGAACGCAGCTCTGTTGCATAACCAAACATCTCAGCCAACGGAACCAGCGACTTTATGATCTGCGTGGACCCCCGGCTGTCGAGGTTGAGAACCCGCCCTCGGCGGCTATTGAGATCACCGATCACGTCGCCCACGAAATTCTCTGGAACGACAACCTCTACGGCCATCACCGGTTCGAGCAGTTCGGGCGAAGCCTTGGCCAATCCGGCCTTAGTCGCCATTCCACCGGCGATCTGGAAAGCCAGCTCCGAGGAATCCACATCGTGCGAGGAACCATCGTATAGTTCGATCTGGCAGTCTACCACCGGGTAGCCGGCCAGGGCCCCCGATCCCAGCGCCCCCTTTATGCCCTTCTCGACCGCCGGTATGTACTCCCTCGGAATCGCTCCACCCTTGATACTGTTGACAAACACGAATCCTTCGCCCGCCGCCAGCGGAGACAGTTCTATGTATACGTGCGCAAACTGCCCTCGACCGCCCGATTGTTTCGCGAACTTGGTCTCCTGCTTAACGGTCTTGCGAATTGTTTCCTTGTAAGCCACCTGGGGCTTACCCACGTTCGCGTCTACCCCGTGTTCCCTCGTCAGACGGTCGACGATGACCTCGAGATGAAGCTCACCCATTCCCGAGATGATCGTCTGTCCAGTATCTTCGTCGTTCGCGACGCGGAAACTCGGATCCTCGGTCGCGATCTTCTGCATCGCGGTGCCCAGTTTTTCCTGGTCGGCTTTGGTCTTGGGCTCGATGGCAACCGAAATAACCGGATCGGGAAACGTTATGCTCTCGAGAACAACAGGGTGCTTCTCGTCACAGAGCGTATCGCCGGTTCTCACCGTTTTCGGGCCCACGAGCGCCGCGATATCGCCCGCCAACACTTCCTTCACATCCTCACGATTGTTGGCGTGCATCCGCAGCAACCGCCCGACCCGTTCCCTCTTGCGCTTGGTGGGATTGTATACGGTCTCACCGACCCTCAGCGCTCCCGAGTATACTCGGATGAAGCCCAGCGTACCCACGAAAGGATCCGCCATGATCTTGAACGCCAGCGCGGCAAAGAAGCCATCTTTCGACGCCGGACGTTCAACGCGTTTATCGCTGTCCGGCTCTAGCCCTTCAACCGCAGGCACGTCGAGCGGAGAGGGCAAGTAATCTGTAACCGCATCAAGGACCGGCTGCACGCCTTTGTTCTTGAAAGCGGATCCACAGAGTACCGGGCAGATCTTACCGGCGAGGGTGCCGCGACGAAGCGCGGACCGGAACTCATGCTCCTCGACTTCGTCGCCTTCGAGGAACTTCTCGAGCAGGCCCTCGTCGACGTCGGCCAAGGCCTCGACCAGTGTCTCTCTGGCGCTGGCCACCTGTGACTGCAACTCCGGCGGAACGTCGACCTCGCTGTAGGTCTCGCCCTGGTCGCCGTCGTCCCACACCAGGGCTCTATTGCCTACGAGATCCACCAAGCCCCGAAAGTTGTCTTCCGCTCCCACGGGCAACTGGATGGGAACCGCCGGCGCACCGAGTCGCCCTTTGAGTTCTTCCACTACCCGATCAAAGTCGGCACCGACACGATCCATCTTGTTCACAAAGGCGATACGCGGCACGCTGTACGAATCCGCCTGCCTCCACACCGTTTCGGACTGAGGTTCGACCCCACCAACGGCACAGAACACGGCGACCGCCCCGTCAAGAACCCTGAGCGACCGCTCAACCTCGATGGTGAAGTCGACGTGGCCCGGGGTGTCGATAATGTTGATGAGGTGGTCCTTCCAGAAGCAACTCGTGGCCGCAGAGGTGATCGTTATCCCCCGCTCCTGTTCTTGTACCATCCAATCCATGACGGCCGCCCCGTCGTGGACTTCTCCCATCTTGTGGCTACGACCGGTGTAGAAGAGAATGCGCTCGGTGGTCGTGGTCTTACCGGCGTCGATGTGAGCCATGATCCCTATGTTGCGGGTCTTAGCTAGGTCTGTCCTGGCCGCCATCGTTCTAAACCCTTGCGTCTCCGGCCGACTACCAACGATAGTGGGCGAAGGCCTTATTGGCTTCGGCCATCCGGTGAGTATCTTCTCGTTTCTTCACCGCCGAACCTCGATTGTTCGCGGCCTCTATGAGTTCGGCCGCCAGACGGTCGCGCATGGTCTTTTCACTGCGCGACCGAGCGTTCGAGACGATCCAGCGAATCGCCAGTGCCGTGCGGCGCGAAGGACGTACCTCGATCGGTACCTGATAAGTGGCACCACCAACCCGCCGCGACCGGACTTCTACCGAAGGCTTAACGTTATCCATGGCCTTCTTGAAAGTCTCCAGACCGCCGTCAGTCGTACGCTCCTCGACCAGCTCCAGGGCGCTATAGAAAATACGCTCGGCGAGGCTCTTCTTACCTTCCAACATCATTCCATTGACGAACTGGGTGACGAGTTTTTCCTTGTACTTCGGATCCGGAAGCAACTCTCGTTTCCTGGCGGGACCTTTCCTCGACATAGAACTCCCCCCACCTATTTGGGCTTACGCGCACCGTACTTGGACCGGCCCTGGCGCCGCTCTTCCACGCCAACGGTGTCGAGAATGCCGCGAACCACGTGGTAACGAACCCCGGGCAGGTCCTTGACGCGCCCACCGCGAATCAAGACGACCGAGTGCTCCTGTAAGTTGTGCCCGACGCCGGGAATGTACGACGTCACCTCTATGCCGTTGGAGAGCCTGACCCTGGCGACCTTACGAAGCGCCGAATTGGGCTTCTTAGGAGTCGAGGTGTAGACACGGGTGCACACCCCGCGACGTTGCGGACAGCTATCGAGCGCGGGCGTGTTGCTCTTGGCGACAGCCCGCCGCCGCCCTTTCCGAACAAGCTGATTAATTGTTGGCACCTTCTAACCTACCGCTATTCCTGCTTTGTCATGATCCGCACTCCCCACCCCGGGGGACCACGAAAATTGTTAACTTCTCAACTTATTTCGCGCGTCAACAACAGTCAATCCCAAGCAAACCCTCAGGCCTCGAGAACCTGACTGAGGTCGTCTTCCTCGATCTCCCCAGAATTCGGACAGGCCGCCTCCAGCCTCCCGTACTGGGCCATCCCAGTTCCCGCCGGAATCAGGCGACCCATGATGACGTTCTCCTTCAGCCCCATGAGCAGGTCGGTCTTCCCGTTCACCGAGGCCTCGGTCAGTACCTTCGTGGTCTCCTGGAACGAAGCGGCCGAGATGAAACTCTCCGTCGCCAGTGCGGCCTTGGTGATCCCCAACAGCAACGGCGCAGCGACGGCGGGCTGTTTGCCCTCCTCCACCAGCTGGGCGTTGACCGCCTCGAACCTGCTCTTGGCGACTTGGTCGCCCTGCAAGAAATCAGAATCGCCGGCGTCAGAAATCTTCACCCTGCGGAGCATCTGGCGCACGATCACCTCAATGTGTTTGTCGTTGATCCTGACTCCCTGCAAGCGATAGATCTCCTGGATCTCGTCGACAAGGTAAGCGGAGAGATCCTTCTCGCCCTTGGCGCTGAGGATGTCATGCGGGTTCGATGATCCAGCGTGTAACTGCTGTCCGACGCTGATGGGGTCCCCCTCCTGGATGAGGAGGTGCTTGCCGCGAAGCACCAGGTACTCCCTGGGGTCGCCGATCTCCGGCGTGACGATTATCTTTCGCTTCCCCTTGGTGTCGGCGCCGTAACTTACGACACCGTCGATCTCGGAAATCACCGCGGCCTCTTTCGGCTTCCTTGCTTCGAACAGCTCGGCGACTCTAGGGAGCCCGCCGGTGATGTCCTTCGTCTTGGTGGTTTCTCTGGGAATCTTGGCAATGACCTGGCCAGCCTCGACTTCGGTGCCGTCTTCGACGTTGAGGTAGGCACCCTGCGGCAAGCCGTAACGCGCGACACCGCCCCTGGGACGGCTCAGCGTCTTGCCCGCCGGGTCCTTGATCGAAAGTCGGGGTCTGAGGTCCTTGCCCGCAGCGGCGGCCTTGATGACGCGAGTGGAAAGACCCGTGTTGGGGTCGACTTGTTCCTCCATCGACACCCCATCGATGATATCTCCGAATTTCACCCGACCCGAAACCTCGGTGATGATCGGGGTAAGGAAGGGATCCCACTCCGCGATCAGTTCCCCGGCCTTGACCTCGTCGCCAGGCTTCTTGGTAAGGCGTGCGCCGTGCGCGAGAGGATAACGTTCCCGCTCACGCAGCTGGCCGCTCTCCATCCGCTCGCATACCTGGACCTCCGCGTTACGAGACATAACGATGCCGAACCCCTCCGGGTCAACCACCGTTTCAAGGTTCACGAAACGAATGACCCCATCGTGCCGCGGCTCGAGGGTTGTCTGCTCGGCGCGTCGACTCGCGGTACCACCTATGTGGAACGTCCTCATCGTGAGCTGGGTACCGGGCTCGCCGATCGACTGCGCGGCAATGACTCCTATCGTCTCACCCTGACTCACGAGTGTCCCTCTCGCGAGGTCACGGCCGTAACACAGCGCGCATACCCCTCGGGTCGCCTGGCAGGTCAGTACCGAACGTATCTTGACTCGTTCGACACCCGCTTGTTCCAGAACCTCTACTTTCGCTTCGTCGATCTCGGTGTTCGACTCGACGATTACCGCGCCCGTGAAGGGGTCCACGATGTCGTCTAGAGCAACTCTGCCGAGAACGCGGTCGCCGAGACGTTCGATGACCTCCCCACCCTCGATCAGCGAGGCGAGTTCGATTCCGTCGAGCGTACCACAATCGTTCTCAGCGATCATGCAGTCTTGCGCCACGTCCACGAGGCGTCGGGTAAGGTAACCCGAGTTCGCCGTCTTGAGCGCCGTATCCGCGAGACCTTTACGCGCCCCGTGAGTAGATATGAAGTACTGCAATACGGTCAGACCTTCGCGGAAATTCGCCGTTATCGGCGTCTCAATAATCTCGCCAGAAGGCTTCGCCATGAGGCCTCGCATACCCGCGAGCTGACGGATCTGTTGAGCGCTACCCCGCGCTCCAGAGTCGGCCATCATGTAGACAGGATTGAACCGAAGAGTCTTGTCCGTACTGTCCTCCGAGTCGACTACCGTCTCACCCGCCATACCCGACATCATCTCATCGGCGACGCGATCCGTGACCCCCGCCCAGATATCCACTACCTTGTTATAGCGCTCGCCGTTGGTGATGAATCCGGCCTCGTACTGTCGCTGGATCTCGCTTACCGCCTCTTCGGCTTCAGCGAGAAACTTCCGCTTGCTCTCCGGTACCTTGAGATCCTTGATCCCGATGGAGATACCCGCCGACGTGGCCATCGTATAACCGAGATCCTTCAGGCGATCGGCCATTATCACACAGGCCTTCTGACCTGAGGTACGGTAGGCGATGTCGACGAGTTCGCCGAGCGACTTCTTGTTCATCACCCGGTTGACGATAGAAAAATCGACCCCGTCGGGCACCACTTCGTACATGAGAACCCGCCCTACCGAAGTCTCGATGATAGACCCATCGTGCCGTACCTTGATCGTAGCGTGCAATCCGACGACCTCGTGGTCGTAGGCTACGCGTACTTCCTCGAAGTTGGCGAACAGGCCCCCCTCGCCCTTCGCGCCTTGGCGAGGACGCGTCATGTAGTAAAGGCCGAGGACGATGTCCTGCGTCGGCACGATTATGGGTTTGCCGTTTGCCGGCGAGAGGATGTTGTTGGTCGACATCATCAGCGTCCGGGCTTCCACCTGCGCCTCCACCGACAGTGGCACGTGGACCGCCATCTGGTCACCGTCGAAATCCGCGTTGAATGCCGCGCAGACGAGTGGATGGAGTTGGATTGCCTTGCCTTCTATGAGGACCGGCTCGAAGGCCTGAATGCCGAGCCTGTGCAAGGTCGGCGCGCGGTTGAGAAGTACGGGATGTTCACGGATCACCTCATCGAGGATGTCCCATACCTCGGACACCTCGGCGTCCACCATCTTCTTGGCGCTCTTGATGGTGGTGACCAGGCCCCGCTCCTCCAGCCTGCCGTAGATAAACGGCTTGAAGAGTTCGAGCGCCATCTTTTTTGGTAGACCGCACTGGTGCAGCCTGAGTTCTGGACCCACCACGATCACGGTACGACCAGAATAGTCTACTCGCTTGCCGAGGAGGTTTTGTCTGAATCTACCGGTCTTCCCCTTCAACATTTCGCTCAGCGACTTCAGCGGCCTCTTGTTCGCGCCCGTGATCGGACGCCCCCGGCGGCCGTTGTCGAACAGCGCGTCCACTGCCTCCTGGAGCATTCGTTTTTCGTTACGCACGATGATGTCTGGAGCGCCCAGCTCCATGAGCCGCTTGAGCCTGTTGTTACGGTTTATTACCCGGCGGTAGAGGTCATTGAGGTCGGAAGTCGCAAATCGTCCGCCGTCTAGGGGTACCAGGGGTCGCAGATCGGGCGGTATGACCGGGATGACCTCCAACACCATCCACTCGGGTCGACCGTTGGCGTGCTGGAAGGCCTGAACCACCTTGAGGCGTTTGGTGATTTTCTTCCGCTTCGCCTCGCTGCGGGTTTCACCCAGCGCCGTGCGCAGTTCCTCGGCAAGATCGTCAAGATCGATATCCTGCAATATGCCTCGGACCGCCTCCGCTCCCATACCCGCCTCGAAGCTACCCGCGCCAAACTCCTCGGTCTTTTCCCTGAACTCCTGCTCCGATATCAACTGGCACTCTTCCAGATCGGTGTCTCCCGGATCTACGACTATGTAGCTCTCATAGTAGAGCACCTTTTCCAGGCCCTTGAGGGTCAGATCGAGCAGGTTCGCGATTCGGCTGGGAAGGCTCTTGGTAAACCAGATGTGCGCTATGGGCGTTGCGAGTTCTATATGGCCCATCCGCTCGCGTCGTACCTTTGACTGAATGACCTCCACGCCGCACTTTTCACACACCACACCACGGTGCCGCATGCGCTTGTACTTGCCGCAGTTGCACTCGTAGTCCTTGGTCGGACCGAAGATCTTCGCACAGAAAAGACCGTCCCTTTCAGGCTTGAAGGTACGATAGTTGATCGTCTCGGGCTTTCTAACCTCCCCGTGAGACCAGGATCGAATCGTCGATGGCGACGCTACACTGATCTTGAGAGCGCTGTACCCCCGCGGATTCTTGGGCTTATCGAAAAGCTGTGTAATGAGGTTCTCCATCACGCGGCCTCCTCTTCTTCAATCAGATTTACATCGAGGGCGAGTGACTGTAGCTCCTTGACCATCACGTTGAACGACTCCGGCAAGCCGGGCTCGAGTATGTGCTCGTTCTTCACAATCGCTTCATACATGCGCGTACGTCCAGCCACGTCGTCGGACTTCACCGTAAGCATTTCCTGAAGGGTATACGCCGCGCCGTAGGCCTCCAGGGCCCAGACCTCCATTTCTCCCAACCGCTGACCACCGAACTGCGCCTTACCACCCAGGGGTTGCTGGGTGACCAGGGAGTAGGGTCCGGTCGAACGCGCGTGGATCTTGTCGTCGACGAGATGATGCAGTTTCAAAATATACATGACCCCCACGGTCACCGGCATGTCGAATTGCTTGCCGGTCTTGCCGTCTCGCAACATCGACTGTCCGGTCTCCGACACCCCCGCCAGATTCATGAGTTCGAAGATCTCGTCTTCCGCGGCACCGTCGAAGACCGGAGTCGCGACGTGCACGCCTCTAGCCGCTTTCGCCGCGAGATCTTTGAGGTCATCGGCACCGAGTCCGTCTATGTACCCGGCGGTTCCGGCGCCGGGGTAGACCTGTTTGAATTTCTGCCGTAGCCCCTCGACGTCGCCCGACTCGGCCAGATGAGTCAACTGCGCACCGAGTCTCCGCGTCGCCCACCCGAGGTGGGCCTCGAGAATTTGCCCCACGTTCATACGAGACGGCACCCCCAGCGGATTGAGACACATGTCCACCGGCGTACCGTCTTCGAGAAAGGGCATGTCTTCCTCCGGAACGATTCGGGAGACCACGCCTTTGTTGCCGTGGCGGCCGGCCATCTTGTCTCCTACCTGCAGCCTGCGTTTGATGGCTACAAATATCTTGACCATCCTGATGACGCCCGGGGCGAGTTCGTCCCCCTGGGACAGCCGTTCTATTTTCGCGTCAAACTGCGCGTTGATCGCATTGTTCTTCGCATTCATGCCATCGACGACACGACCGAGCTGTTCCTCTACCTTCTCGTCGCCGACCTTGATCTCAGACCAGTAGCTCGCGGGAATCGACTCCAGCGTCTCGCGAGAGACCGGAGAATCCTTGGCGAGCAGGACCGTACGGCTATCGTCCGTCAAACGGGTGGCGGTGCTCTTCCCCGCGAGCAGAGAAGCGAGTGTTTCCAGCGAACTGTTACGAATGATTCGAAGCTCGTCGTTGCGGTCCTTGTCGAGGCGCCGACGCTCCTCCTTTTCTATTCTCGCGGCGCGCTCGTCTCTCGCGACCCCTTTGCGGGAAAAGACCCGTGCGTCTATGACGGTCCCCTCGGTGCCCGGGGGCATGCGCAGAGAGGTGTCGCGGACTTCGCCCGCCTTCTCCCCGAATATCGCACGGAGGAGTTTTTCCTCGGGCGACAGCTGGGTCTCGCCTTTGGGCGTGATCTTTCCGACCAGTATGTCGCCCGGAGCTACCTCGGCCCCGATTCGTATTATGCCGCTTTCGTCGAGGTCCGCCAGCGCCTCCTCCCCCACGTTGGGAATGTCTCTGGTTATCTCCTCTGGACCTAGCTTGGTATCCCGCGCAACGGCTTCGAATTCCTCGATATGTACCGAGGTGAACATATCGTTCTTCACGATCCGCTCGGAAACCAGTATCGAGTCTTCGAAGTTGTAGCCGTTCCAAGGCATGAAGGCCACGACGACGTTGCGTCCCAGAGCAAGCTCGCCGAGTTCCGTCGACGGGCCATCGGCGATGACCTCACCCTTCTTGACGCGCTCGCCGACGGCGACGATGGGGCGTTGGTTGATACAGGTGTTCTGGTTGGAGCGCTGGTACTTGGTGAGATTGTAGATGTCCACCCCCGCATCTCGAACATCGGCTACGGTGTCGACCTTTATCACGATGCGCTCGGAGTCCACGCTCTCGACCACCCCGGATCGTCTGGCGAGCACCGTCACACCAGAGTCGCGCGCAACCGTTCTCTCCATGCCCGTACCAACGAGCGGCGCGGCTGTCTTGAGCAACGGGACGGCCTGGCGCATCATGTTCGAACCCATCAGGGCGCGGTTGGCGTCGTCATGCTCGAGGAAGGGAATGAGCCCCGTCGCGACGCTCACGAGCTGGTTCGGAGAAACGTCCATCATCGTCACGTCCGCAGGCGAAACGATCGTCGAATCCATGGTCTGTTCCCCCTGCGGGGACATCCCTTTCTTCCGTGCTGCTATGCGGTCTTCGCTCAGCGTACCTTCCCCAGCGGTGGAGGTGTTGGCCTGCGCGATGGTGTGGTCTTCCTCGTCGAGCGCGGTGAGGTACTCGACTTCATCACTGACCCTTCCACCGACTACCTTGCGGTACGGCGTCTCGACGAAACCGTACCTGTTGATCCGGGCGTAGGTGCTGAGGCTCGAGATCAGTCCGATGTTGGGGCCTTCTGGGGTCTCGATCGGGCAGACACGACCGTAGTGGGTGGGGTGCACGTCACGCACGTCGAAACCCGCCCGCTCCCGCGTGAGCCCGCCGGGCCCGAGCGCCGACAGCCGGCGCTTGTGGGTAACTTCCGAAAGGGGGTTGGTTTGGTCCATGAACTGGCTGAGCTGGCTCGAGCCAAAGAACTCCTTGACGACCGCCGAGACGGGTTTGTAGTTGATGAGTTCTTGGGGCATCAGGGTATCGAGATCCTGCAAGCTCATTCGCTCCCTTATCGCCCGTTCCATTCTCAGTAGACCCACCCGGTACTGATTCTCGACCAGCTCACCGACTGTTCGAACACGCCGATTGCCCAGATGGTCGATATCGTCGACCGATCCGTTCCCGTTCTTAAGCAGTATCAAGTAATCGACTACGGTGAGGATGTCCTCCTTCCGAAGGGTTCCTTGCTCGAGAGGGGCGTCCAGACGCAGCTTGCGGTTGAGCTTGAGTCGTCCCACCTGACCCAAATCGTATTTTTCGGGATTGAAGAACAGGTCGTTGAAAAAGGCCGTCGCGGTCTCAAGGGTAGGAGGATCGCCTGGACGCAAACGCTTATAGATATCGATGATGGCCTCTTCCGTGCTGTCGATCTTGTCGACGAGCAAGGTGTTTCGAAACGAGCCTCCCCTGTTGAGCTCATCCAGATAGATAAGCTCCAGCGTATCAACGCCTTTCTCGCGCAGGTGATCGAAGGTTTCCGCATCGATCACCGTGTTGCACTCCACAAGAACCTCTCCCGTGGCGGTATCGATGATGTCGTGCGCGGCGACCCGGCCGATTATTTCATCAAGCGAGATAGGAATCTCCTCGATCCCCGCCTCCTCGAGCTGCTTGAGTGCCCGCTTGGTAAACTTGCGGTTCTCCTTGACCAAGACCTCGTCAGTCGACGGGTGTTTGACGTCCCTCGATGCCTTCTGACCTTCAACGGTCTCACGCTTGAACAGTTTGTAGGCTTTCCGACCTTCGATGCGGACCGTATCCGACGGATAGAAATAGTTGAGAAGGTCTTCCGTGGTCATCCCGAGTGCACGCAGCAATACCGTGGCCGGAAATTTCCTGCGCCTGTCGATGCGCACGTAGAGAAGGTCCTTGACGTCGAATTCGAAATCCAACCACGATCCCCGATAGGGAATGACCCGAGCGTTGAACAGCAGACGCCCGCTGGTCGTCGTCTTGCCCTTATCGTGGTCGAAGAACACGCCAGGCGACCGGTGAAGCTGGGACACTATGACCCGCTCGGTACCGTTGACCATGAACGTACCCTTGTCGGTCATCAGGGGCATCTCGCCAAAATAGACTTCTTGCTCTTTGATGTCCTTTAACGTCTTGTTCTGGGTATCGGGGTCAACGTCGTAGGTGACCAGCTGCACCGTGACTTTCAGCGGCGCGGAATAGGTCATCCCACGCTGGTGGCACTCCCCGACGTCATACTTGGGTTCCCCGATATCGTAGCTGACGAAATCCAGCTGCGCGGTACCACCAAAATCCTTGATCGGAAAAACCGACCGGAAGGCCGCTTGCAGCCCACTATCGGCCCTCTTTCCAGGTTCGGCATCCTGTTGGAGGAACAGATTATAGGACTCCTTCTGGATCTCGATAAGGTTCGGAACACCCAGCGCAGGCCGGATCTTCCCGAAATCACGCCTCAACCGAAAGTTCTGTGTGACACTCGACGCCATTGTGGCTCCTCGGGCTTAGCCCGCTCTTGAGACAAGTCGGTGGTAGAATAACGGTAATCGTCACTTGAGATCGACGACACCACCTGCTTCTTCGATCTTGGCCTTGGCAGCCTCCGCGTCATCCTTAGACACGGCTTCTTTGACGGCCGTCGGCGCGCTCTCTACCAGTTCCTTGGCTTCTTTCAGGCCCAAGCCGGTCAGCTCGCGAACCGCCTTGATGACCTGAATCTTCTTGTCACCAATCGCCGTGAGCATGACGTCAAACTCGTCCTTGGCTTCGGCGACGGCCTCACCACCGCCTCCGCCCACCGCCGCAGCCGCCACGGCCACCGGAGCGGTGGCACTAACACCCCACTTGTCCTCCAGCTCTTTCACCAGGTCTGCTATTTCCAGCACGCTGGCCGCCGATAGCTTTTCGATGATGTCGTTTCGTTCCTCTGCACTGAGTGCCATTCTTTCCTCCTGTATAAGCGCGGGCCCCACCCGCCACCGGTAATGTTGTAACCCGCCGCCGATTTCGAACGGACGAACGGAAATCGTCGCGGTCTACGAATCCTCCTGTCGGCTCCGGGCCGATAGAACCTGCGCGAACTGTTGAGCCGGGGTCTGCAACAGACGTACGAACTGCGTGGCCGGCGTCGTCAGCAACGCGAGAAGCTGGGCTCGGATCTCGTCGCGACTCGGCATGGTCGCGAGGGCCATCACCCTCGAGGCATCGAGCAACTCCCCCTCCAGCACTCCGCCCTTGATATCCAGAGCCTCGTTGTCTTCGGCAAAATCCGCCAGCACCTTCGCCACACCGACCGGATCGGCGAAACCGAAAGCGAACGCCGTGGGACCACGCAACAGATCGTTCAGATCCGAGTATGGCGAATCCTGGACAGCGAGAAGTGCGAGTCGGTTCTTCGCTACTATCACCTCGCCGTCGGCCTGCCTGATCTGCCGCCTGAGCGTGGTCATCTGTGCGACATCGAGGCCACTGTAGTCGGAGAGGATGGTGATGGGCGCAGCGTTGAACTTCTCGGTCAAAAGAGCGACCTGATCGGCTTTTTCCTGGCGGTTCATTTCCTTGCTGATCTCCGTCCTTCCATCACGCAGCTTTCTTCAACAGAGATGGATCGACCTTGATACCCGGCCCCATGGTCGACGAAACCGACACCGATTCTAGGTATTGCCCCTTGGCCGACGCAGGCTTTGCCCGCAGCACGCTCGTGATAACCGCCATCGCGTTTTCCAAGAGCTTCTCTGTACCAAACGACACCCGGCCGATGGACGCGTGCACTATGCCCGCCTTGTCCACTCGGTATTCAACCTGACCGGCCTTGAGTTCCTTGACGGTCTTGCCCACATCCATCGTTACGGTTCCGACTTTGGGGTTGGGCATCAAGCCTCGCGGACCCAGAATGCGGGCAATCTTGCCAACCGCCGCCATCATGTCCGGGGTCGCCACCGCACGGTCGAAATCGGTCCACCCGTCGTCACGAACGCGTCCAATCAGGTCGTCACTACCGACGAAATCCGCGCCCGCCTCTTCTGCCTCCTTGGCCTTGTCGCCCTTCGCGAAGACCACCACCCGTATTTCCTTGCCAGTGCCGTGGGGCAGCGCCACGGTTCCACGAACGTTCTGGTCCGCGTGGCGGGGATCGACCCCTAACCGCAAGGCGAGGTCGACGGCCTCGTCAAATTTCACGCCCGATCCTTTGGATGAAAGCTCGAGAGCCTCGGCGAGAGAATACAGCTTGGCGCCGTCGATTCCCTCGGCGGACTTGGTGTATCTTTTTCCCTTGAAAGTCACGGCTATCCCTCTACCGTTATGCCCATGCTTCTGGCGGTACCGGCGATGATCTTGACCGCCTGCTCGACCGACTCCGCGTTCAGATCGGTCATCTTGATTTCCGCGATCTCTCGCACCTGCGCCACGCTGACCTTGCCAACCTTGTTCTTGTTGGGCTCGGGTGAGCCTTTCTCCAGGCGCGCGGCCTTCTTGAGAAGCATCGAAGCCGGCGGGGTCTTGGTGATGAACGAAAATGACCTGTCCGCGTAAACCGTGATCACCACCGGAACGATCACGTCACCGTCGTTCTGCGTCCTGGCGTTGAAGGCCTTGCAGAACTCCATGATGTTTACGCCACGCTGCCCCAGCGCAGGACCGACGGGCGGACTCGGATTCGCTTTGCCCGCTAGAATCTGAAGTTTGAGTTGGTCGATTACCTTCTTCGCCACGAGATTAACCCTTCTCGACCTGCACGAGCTCCATTTCGACCGAAGTCGAACGTCCAAATATCGAGATCGATACTTTCAGCGTCCCCTTTTCCGGACGCACTTCTTCGACCACCCCATTGAAATCGGCGAACGCGCCGTCGATCACCTTGACCTGCTCGCCCACCTCGAAGGCCACCTTGGCCTTCGGGCGAGTAGCGCCTTCCGCGATCTGCTGGGCTACGCGCTGTACCTCTGCTTCGGGCACCGGCGACGGGGAGGTCCCACCGACGAAACCGGTGACTTTCGGCGTGCTGGTGACCAGATGCCAGTTGTCATCGCTAAGTACCAGCTGAACCAGTATATAACCCGGAAAAATATTGCGGGTGCTCGTACGCTTCTTTCCCTTGACGAGCTCGACGACCTGCTCGGCTGGAACCATGATTTCGCCGAACTCGTCCTCCCGCCCCGAGGCGCGAATTCGCTCTTCGAGCTGCGTGCGCACCTTGGCCTCGTACCCCGAGTAGGTATGGACGACGTACCACTTCTTCTCAAGCATCCCGGAAACCTACACCTAGAAGATGAACTTCAACCCGAGCGACAGCAGATAATCCACTAGCCCCAGATACACGGCGACAAACGTCACGACGACGAGAACCACTCCAGTAAACGCCGTTGTCTCTTGCCGCGAAGGCCAAACGACTTTCTTGAGTTCGGTTGTCACCTCGTTCAAGAAGGTCCTGCCCTGCCCTATGTACTCTCCTACACTAGACATCTACTCTCACCCCGGTGCGCCCGCCAAACGCCACGGCCATGGCTGGCGGGTCAGGCAGGATTCGAACCTGCAGCCCTCGGATTTGGAGTCCGATGCTCTGCCAATTAGAGCTACTGACCCTTCCACCCTGCCTCGTATGCTAAGCCTTCCCTTCCTTGTGAAGCGTGTGGGTCCGACACGCAGCGCAATATTTGTTGCGTTCGAGCTTGTCCGTCGACAATTTCTTGTTGCGACTGGCGCGATAGTTCTTCCGCTTGCACTGTGTGCACGCCAATACGATCTCGTCCCTCATCTGCTCTCAACGTCTCCGGTCCTAGGCGGCTATCTTGGTAACCACGCCAGCACCAACCGTGCGGCCGCCTTCTCGTATCGCGAACCGCAAACCCTCGTCCATGGCGATCGGAGTGATCAGGTTGACCTCCACCGTCACCGTGTCCCCGGGCATGACCATCTCCGTACCCTCGGGTAGATCCACTACACCCGTCACGTCCGTCGTCCTGAAATAAAACTGAGGCCGATACCCGTTGAAAAACGGCGTGTGCCGCCCCCCCTCTTCCTTCGTCAGTATGTAGGCCTCCGCCGAAAACTTCGTGTGAGGCGTTATCGTCCCCGCCTTCGCCAGAACCTGCCCGCGCTCCACCTCCTCCTTCTTCGTACCCCGCAGCAAACACCCCACGTTGTCGCCGGCCTCTCCGTAGTCGAGAAGCTTGCGAAACATCTCCACCCCCGTGACCGTCGTCTTGTCCGTCTCGCGGATCCCCACTATCTCGACCTCTTCTCCAACCGTTATCTTGCCCTTCTCTATGCGCCCCGTTACCACCGTCCCGCGACCTGATATCGAAAACACGTCCTCGATCGGCATCAAAAACGGCTTGTCTACCTCGCGCTCGGGCAAGGGTATGTAGGAATCAATCGCTTCCATGAGTTCGCTGATGCACTTGGTCGCCTCCGCGTCTTGCGGATTCTCCAACGCCTTTAGCGCCGACCCCGTGATCACCGGTATGTCGTCGCCCGGAAACTCGTAGTCCGAAAGCAACTCCCTTACCTCCAGCTCCACCAGCTCCAAAAGCTCCGCGTCGTCAACCATGTCAGCCTTGTTCAGAAACACCACTATCCGAGGCACTCCCACCTGACGAGCCAGCAGAATATGCTCACGGGTCTGAGGCATGGGCCCGTCGGCGGCACTCACCACCAAGATCGCCCCGTCCATCTGCGCCGCTCCCGTTATCATGTTCTTGACGTAGTCCGCGTGCCCCGGACAGTCCACGTGCGCGTAGTGCCGCTCCGAGGTCTCGTACTCCACGTGCGCCGTCGCAATCGTGATCCCGCGCTCCCGCTCCTCGGGCGCCTTGTCTATCTCGTCGAACGCCACCACCTCGCCACCACACTGCTTCGACTGGACCAACGTGATCGCCGCAGTCAATGTCGTCTTGCCGTGGTCTACGTGCCCTATCGTCCCCACGTTGACGTGTGGCTTCGTCCGATCAAACTTCTCCTTTGCCATCCCTTATCTTCCTCCTACGCTCGCTCCATCAGCTTCGTGGAGCCCACGACCGGACTTGAACCGGTGACCTCGTCCTTACCAAGGACGTGCTCTACCG
>JBHHVL010000030.1:0-36449 GCA_046754245.1 Binatia bacterium
GAAGCTCAGCCCTCTTCCCTGAGTCTGATGTCGCCGCCCTGATCCGGGTACTTGCCGACCTTGTCGGCGTAGAATTCCCGGATCTTGTCCATATCGCTCCGTAGGTTTCCCGTCGGACGCAGGGCTGGTCCGAAGCCGCCCTGGCGCCTAGCGTAGTCCAGGTAGGCCGGGACGATGGGGACGTCGGCGCTGCTGGCGATGTGGTAGAAACCCGACTTCCAGTAGGGCACGTGCTTGCGGGTTCCCTCCGCGGGAACCACGAGGGCAAGCGACTCGGATTCTTCGAAGGCGCGCGCCATGTGGGAGACGATGTTCCCGCGCCGTCGCCGGTCGATGGCGATTCCCCCAAGACGTCGCATCAACCAGCCGAGCGGGGGGCGGAACAGTGTGTCCTTTCCCATCCACGAGATCTTTACGTCGAAAGTCGCGGCGAACGCGAGCAGGTAGGCGAGGTCCCAGTTCGTGGTGTGGGGTGCGGCGATCAGCACAAAGCGGCGCTCCCGCGGCCTCGCCCCCACCGCTTCCCAGCCCGACAGCTTCAGGAACCAGCGGGCGAAGAACTTCAACATTGCGGCCTCCCTCCTCTCACAAAGACTAGCGCATTCACGCGTAACGAAACATCTCGAGATCTTAGTGGCGTGGTGAGCCTCGCGGTGACGGCCTTGCTGGAGACGGGCCCGCTTTGCTTCCCGCCCCCCGCGAAATACGCTATTCTCCGCTCACAGTTGGTGGCGGCGGTACCGGAAGGTCGGAGGTAACAGATTCATGATCCTTGCAGAGAAAAATTGCGTACCCTGCCGTGGGGGTGTCCCGCCCCTGGAATCATCGATAGTCCGGGAGTTGCTGAAGCAACTCGACGAGGACTGGAAGCTCAACGACCAGGGCCACCTCGAGCGATTGTACAAGTTCAATAACTTCGTCGACGCTATGGCTTTCGCAAACAGGATCGCCGAGATCGCCGAGGACGAAGGGCACCACCCGGATCTATACATCGCCTGGGGCCAATGCAGGATCGAAATCTGGACACACAAGATAAGTGGGTTGACCGAAAGCGACTTCTATCTTGCCGCGAAGGCGGATCGCGCGAAAATCGTCAGCGAGCGCCCCTCACCATGAACCAGTTGGGCGTTCGCAGGATCTCCGCCTCCGCGATGGTATCGAAACCGAAATTTCCGTAGAAGCGGACGTTCTCCGACTTGTCGGTCTCAAGATAGCCGGCCACGTGCCGCAGGTCCAAGAGCCTGCACCACTCACGCATCATCTGGCTGCCGATGCCACGGCCCTGGAGCTGGGCGTCTACGCCAACCGGCCCTAAATGCCAGTGGGTTTCGCGCATGTCACGTGCTCCCCACTCGCCCAACCAAGTCAGAACTCTTGACGTTGTTCCTATCCCGCATGCGAGGATCGCTGGCGTCATCCGCAGCTTCTGCCGGCCGGTCAGCTGACACGATCCCGGCTCGGCCGTCCCCCATACCGCGGCGACTGTTCCATCTTGTAGCCCCAGCAATGGCCGTTGAGGCATGAGCGGCAGCATCGTCCCAAAAACACGAGCGAGTTTTTTCCGGCGCAGCTCCGGATCGTTGCCGAAGGCCGCTATATTTATCGGATTGTCGCGCATAGCCCTGGAAAGAACGGCGGCGGCCGCCTGAACTTCGTCGTCCTGAGCCTCGCGGATCTCAAGGTCTCTCATTTGCCAAGCTCCTCCGAGAGCTGCCTCAGCCCTAGAGAAGGATCTGCACCGCCATCCCGAGGATACAGAGGTAGCCGACAAAATAAGACAGCGCGCGCCAGGGCTGGAGATGGTTGAGGTACACCACCCAGTGAACGAGCCGCGCGATTGTAAAGGTCCAGCAGTAGGCGGCCGCGGCGGAGGCCGACGCTCCGTCGAGGACGTAGATGAGGCCGATTACGAAGAAAAGCGGGATGTTTTCGAGGTCGTTCCTCTGAATCCGCAGCGCGTGGGCGACGGCCGGGTGCTCTGCGGCTCCGGCCTGTCCGCCGAAGCTCTTCGCGTCTTCCTTGTTTACGAATCCCTTGTTGTGCAAGCGCTGGAAGGTTGTGTAGTTGCCCGTGAGCAACATTTTGATCGCGAGGATCGCGCTGCAGATCGCATAGCTGTGAAAGGCCGGGTTTTCCATCAGTACGTTCATAAGTTTTTCGTATCCTCCCCCGTTGAACCGTTCGCGACGGTCACCATGCATGGCCCGTATGCGCGAGGCAAGTCAACAGGGCGCTCTCTATCAGGGTCCTAGGATCGCGACACACTCTGACCACGGCGGAACGGTCATGACGGCACCGGTTCTGAGCCGGCGCGTAATGTGCAGAGACAAGTCGTTTTCCGCCTCGGTCGCGGCGTTGTGCTCGTTCGAGTCGAGTTGGTCGGTCGACAGACAGGCCACGCTCAGGCCTCGCGCCGCGATCGCCAGGCTCGCCTCGTCCTGAAGGCCGATCGTTTGTGTTTGTCCCCCGCGGTTGGCGATCAACAGCCCGACGCGACTCCCGGCATTATCGGAGAGCGCGAGCGCGACGAGGTTCGGATAGTCGTAGTTGACAGGACTAGCCTGGTAGGTGAGGGTTCCCGCGGTGCGGGCACCGGTCGCGGCGGTGTCCATGACCCTATCCATTCCCGCGGTAACTTCGCCTATCAGTTCGAACGCGTAGAATGCGATCATTCGTTGTGTGGTCGGAGGATCGATTTCCTCGTCACGGAAAAAGAGACCCGGCCACGCTCCAGCCGACACCAGCAGATGATAGCCGGCCAGCTCCACCTGCGGACGGGCCGCCAGCCGCATCCAGGCCGAAGTGATGTAGAGGGCCTGGAGCTGCGTGAGGTTGACGACCGGGTTCTCGAATCCCATGTAGTTCCACTCGCTGGCCCAGATCGGTGTCGACGCGCCGAATTCCGCGACAGTCTCGTCCATCGCTTGATCCAAGAAGCTTCCTGGCGCGGTGTAGTGGAATAGCCAGTGGGCCATGTCGTCAAACGTTACCGCTGGATCGTCAGGCCCGACATAGTAGTGCGGGATGACAGCGTCATAGAAACTCTCTGAGGCAAGCGCTTGATTCCAGGCCTGGTCGTAGGCGCTCGGCGGCGTTGCCACGGGCTCGATGGTCACGGGGACGCCGAGCCGAAGGCTCGGGTCAACCGCGCGCCGATGACCGAGACCAGCTTTGCAGTCCGCCGTGCGATCTTGCCTTTGCTGTCGGCAGCGATCGAGCCGGTAATCAAGGAGTCGTCCACGCAGTGCTCGAGTTCGGCCGCTGATACCGCACCCGAGGCAAAGGGGAGCTTGTTCTCGCGTAGCGCCGACTGCTTACACTTTCGAAATACCTGAAGTCTAGTCTCACCAATTCGCAGCGCCGTCTTCAGGACCGCCTGTTGACAGGAGCACAGACCGGGGGCCGAATTGCAGTCGGCGACCGCAGGCTCGACCGGCGTCCCGAAAACGTCGTTGACGAACGCGAGCGCTTCGCTCTCGGCTACCGCGTTGGCCGCTCCGGCTTCGCTGTAGGCGAAGGCGGGAGCGGGCGGCGCGCACTTGGCCTCCTCGCCGGCACGCGTCTTCGCCTTGCGTTTGTTTATCTTGCCTTTTCGATCCGCCGCCATACAGGCGTCGGCGGACATCGACAGCTTGCCGTGGCCGGCGTCCTCGAAGCAGCGCCGAGCCTCACCGTCGACACTACGGGCAAGCTTGGCGCCGTTCCTGTTCAGCGTGTTGGCGCAGCGCTGCTCTAGCTTGGTCAGTTGCTCGCCCCGAGCCGAGCCGGCCATGAAGAACATCGCCACGGCGATCACCCCCCAGGCGGGGATCCGAGTTTGGGGGGACATGAAAAGAAGTTAACCTGCTCGCTAGGAGTTTTTCAAGATGCTTTCTCTTTGGGAGCGCGAACGGACCAATAGACCCGTCGTTGGACAATGCTTCGGGCACGCGACTTGCTGCGACCACTGGAGACTGCTTTCTCGGCGTGTTGCGCTTCCCTTCGAACTTGGCCATCTTTGACGGCGCTCGTGCGGCGAGGGCTGTCGCTACAGAATTGTCCGTAGGTCTGGGGTTGCGCGGTCGCCGCCGGTTTGCCGAGATCGGGAAATCTTGGCTAGCACGTCGCAGCAGGCCGGCGGCGGTAGTTGGGGAGCGGGGCCCGGACGGCCACCAATGGGGCGTTGAGGGAGTCACAGCACAATGAGTAGAATCATCAACGAACTAAAAGCCCTGGCCGCCGTGCATGAGGGGCTCGACGTCAAGACCGATGCCGGGACGCTTGCCGACAAGAGCCACGACTGGTGGGTGCGCGGGGCCATGGAGCGGCGCATTGGCATCGACCGTTCGGTCTCCGCTGTGGTGCGGCCTTCGAGCACGTCCGAGGTCAGTGCGGTACTCTCGTGGGCCGCCGAAACGAATACGCCGGTGGTCCCCTTCGGTCTCGGTTCGGGGGTATGCGGCGCGGTCGCGGCGGGTGAAGGGCAGATCGTGCTCGACACCACGGGAATGTCGCGGATCGTCGAACTCAACGAGACGGCGCTTACTGTCACGGTGCAGCCAGGCATGCGCGGAGCCGACTTTGAGGCGGAGCTAAACGCACGTGGCTATACCATGGGCCATTTTCCGCAATCGATCGACCTATCAACCGTGGGGGGCTGGTGTGCGACACGTGCAGCGGGGCAGTTCTCCACGCTCTACGGCAACATCGAAGATATGTTGCTGGGCTGCGAGGTGGTACTGGCCGATGGGGAGGTCGTGCGCGTCCCGCCGAAGACGCGCTCGGCTACCGGCCCCGACCTCAAGCAACTGTTTCTGGGTAGCGAAGGAACCCTCGGGGTGGTCACCGAGCTGGTCTTCCGCGTTCATCCCCTTGCCGAGGCTTCGCGCGGCAGCTGCTATACGGTCCCAACGATTGAAGCCGGGATCGAAGCGCTGCGGCAGATTCTCCGCGCGGGCTGGCGGCCCGCGGTCACGCGTCTGCACGATGCTGTAGAGGCTGGCCGCAACTTCAACATTCACAGCGAAGGCGAACCCGTACTGCTCATATTGAGTGAAGGGCCGGAGGCCCTGGTTGATGTACAAGAACGAGCCGTGAAGAAGATCCTTGCCGCCCACGGAGGCGTGGACTATGGCCCGGAGCCCATGGACAGCTGGCTCAAGCACCGCAACCAGGTGCCAGAGCTCGCCGCCCTACTCGAGAAGGGGCTGGTGGTTGACACCATCGAGGTCGCCGTCGGTTGGGACAAACTTGCGGCCCTGTTCAAGGCGGTTACCGAAGAAGGTTCTGCGATGGAGAACATGGTGGCGATGTCGGGACACGTCTCCCACTGCTACACACAGGGCGCAAACATCTATTTTACCTTCATCGTCGCGGAGACCGATGGCCAAAAGGCCATAGAGGTCTACGACCGGGTCTGGGACATGACCCTGTCGAAAACGAGCGAACTCGGCGGAACGATAGCGCACCACCACGGTATAGGGCGGGTTCGCAAGGAGTGGCTCAAGAAGGAACTCGGATCCGCCTACAGGTTGCTTGCCGACCTGAAACGGGCTTTTGATCCCAAGGGAATCATGAACCCGGGCGCATTGCTGGACCTGGACTGACGAGCCGGTGGCCTACGTCCTCGCGATAGACGCCGGAACCACGGGTGTTCGTGCCATCGTCTTCGATGGTTGTAGACTCGCCGTCGGCGCCGCGTATCGAGAGCTGGTCATGCACTACCCCCGGCCGGGCTGGGTCGAGCAGGACCCCTCGGAGATCTGGACGGCGACGTCTGCGGTGGTGCGTGACGCGCTTGCGCAGGCACGAATAGAAGCGGCAGATCTCGACGCGGTCGGCGTCTCCAACCAGAGATCTTCGATCGCGGCTTGGGACGCCTCCAACCTGGCACCACTCGCACCGATGATAACCTGGCAGGACGTTCGTACCGCGGAGCGTTGCGCCGAGCTCGGTGCCCGAGGTTTCTTCGTCACGCCGAACATGGCTGTATCCAAAGCGGAGTGGATCCTCAACAACGTGCCCGCGGTCCGGGAGGCCGCCGATGCGGGACGGGTGCGACTCGGCGGACTGGAGAGCTGGATCTGCGCTCGTCTTACTGGAGGCCTCCACGTCACCGATCACTCCAACGCCAGTGCTACCGGTTTCTACGCGCAGTTGGCTCAGTCCTGGGACTGTGCCCTGCTCGACGAGCTTGGCATCGCCGTCGAGGCCCTGCCGGAGCTCGTCGATTCGAGTTCGCTGGTGGGCAAGACCAGCCCCGAGGTTCTCGGAGCGGCGATTCCGATCGGAGCCATCTGCGGCGATCAGCAGGCTTCGTTGTTCGGCCTGGGCTGCCACGGGCCTGGCCAGACCAAATGTTCGTATGGTACCGCCGCCATGGTCGATGCTAACAGCGGCGGGTCTGTCGCTCTCGGCGGCGGTGGTACGTACCCGCTGATCGCGTGGCGGATCGACGGCGAGACCAGCTGGTGTGTCGAGGGCAACGTCGTTACCGCCGGTGCGGCACTACAGTGGCTTCGTGAGGGCCCTGGCCTGGTCTCTAGTGCGGCCGAGAGCGGGGCGCTGGCCGAGAGCGTCGGCGACAGCGGCGGCGTTTGGGCGGTCCCGGCCTTTCAGGGAATCGGAACGCCGCTCATGGAATCCGGCGCCAGAGCCATGATCGGTGGTATTTCTCGCGGTACGATGAAGGCTCATCTCGTTCGTGCTTTCCTCGAGGGGATCGCTCACCGCGTGGCGGATGTCGCCGAGAGCGTGTGGGAGAACTCCGTCGCGCCGACTGCGCTGCGCGTTGACGGTGGGGCCAGCCGCAACGATTTTCTCATGCAGACCCAGGCCGATTTTCTCGGCGTTCCCGTCGAACGAAGTCCCCAGCCCGATGGTTCTGCTCTGGGCGTCGCGACGCTGGCGGCGATCGCGATACGGACAGCGGAAGGCGCCGCCGTGGCTGGGCAGTGGAAGCCCGATCGTGTCTTCGAGCCGCGTATCGACGCCGGTGGGCGGGAGCAGCTTCGCGAGCGCTGGAAGAAGCGTCTTTCCCTGGTTGCCCAGGATCTCTTCTGAGCCTTCGCTGCTACCTTTCGCGACCGGCGAGTATCTTCCAATCCATAAATGCGTCTGCAAGCTGGCTGCATGGAGATTGGGTTCATGCGGCTCTTGGGGCCTGTCCAAAGATCGTATCGAAGAGTGTTGTCCGCGCCTTTTGCATCTGTTCCCAGGCTTGAAGGTCGGATTGCTCGGTTGCCGTAGAATCGAGCTGTTTGAAGGTAACACCAGGTTTGAGATAGCGCTCCGCGTTGGGCAGCGATAGGAGCTTGTCGTAGGGCGTCATCATATCTTTTTGGCGGTAGCGTTTTCTCTGTTTGCCCCTGGAGTCGGTTTCAATGGCCGGGAAGTGGCAAGGGCGGTGGAAATTGAAGCAGGGATTGAGGAATTCCGTGTTGAACGCATCCATCAACTCGGCGTGTTTTTGCGCGATATGGATGTAACCGAAGGTCTTGCGCACCACGGCGTTGACAGCCGCTGAGGAATGAACTACCGTAATTAATAATCAACTAATAAGGTATCCGCGCCGCCGCGTTCAGCTACGTACAAACCCGGGAGGGGAGGGGGGAGGCACTTGACTGCTTGTACCCATGGTTGGGGCCGATGCTGCCGAGCGACTCTGCGGCGGGTGGTGCGCAGGTGGCGATGGGTGTTGCCAAGTGCCCGGGCGCTTTGTGGGTTGCCGAGACCGGGCAAGGCCGCGCGGCTCTTTCCCGGTTCGTACCCTCCGGTTCCTCGTTACTTCCTCGCCGTTGCTGCTCCGACCGCCTCGGAGCGGGGCCTGGCCGGTACGTTGCGCACAGGATTAGCGCCACCCGTTCGCGCGAATGCGGGCATGGGGCGATCTAGCGCTGCAGGCGTGGACTCGAAGGCATGGGTGTAAGGGCAAAGCTCGTCAACATCTTCCTCGCCTTTGTGGTGACCCTGGCGGCAACCCACCTCTACTTCCGTTACACCTACAACCGAACCTTCAAGATCTACGACGACGGCGTAAGCGAGACGACCTACACCTTGCTCGCGTTACAGGGAATCAAAGCGGCCGGGCTCCGGCTCTTCGTCGAATCGCACGAGCTGCTGATCATGCGAACGGATCGCGGGCAACGGGACCTCGCTGCAGAAGAGATGTTTGATGCCAGGGAGGGGTTCGCGGAGGCGGCTCAGCAGCTGGCTCTGGGGCTGGAAGCCTACGAACGCTTTGCCGAGGGGCCGGGGGAGCAGGCGAACATACCGGAACTGAGGGAGATTTCCGGGAGCATCGTGAGCCGTACGGAGGAGATCATGGGGGCCGACCCGAGCGATTACCTTCCACTTCGCGTGGAGATGGAAGAACTCGAAGACCGGTTCTTGGAGCGGGTCGACACGGGGATCGATCGGTCTCTGGTACATTTCGAAGGGGAGAAGACCCGCGCTTTCGAACAAATGGCGTTGGCGAAGAGGGTCTCTCTTGGCTTGCTCCTGCTGTTCATGATCGTCGGTGTCGGCACGGCCTTTCGCTTGTTTCAGTCAATCATCAGTGGTGTCACCCAACTGACCGAAGCGTCGGCGAAGGCGGCGACGGGAGATCTCAGCGTGCGGGTGAAGGTCGAATCTCGCGACGAGCTGGGCGAGATGGCGGGATCATTCAACAAGATGCTGGCCGATCTCGCGGAATCCAACGAAAGGCGCAGGGAGGTGGAAATCAGGCTCCGCAAGCTCTCGAGGGCCGTCGAGCAGAGCGCGGGGGCGGTCGTCATCACGGACACCAGGGGCACGATAGAATACGTGAACCCCGGCTTTACCAGGCTGACCGGGTATACGCCAGACGAGGTCGTCGGCCAGAACCCGCGGATTCTCAAGACCGGGCACACCTCGGCAAGAACCTACGAAGACCTGTGGGAGACCATCAGCTCAGGGAAGGACTGGCGCGGGGAGTTCCTGAATCGCACGAAGAGCGGCGAGACCTACTGGGCCGCGGCGTTGATATCTCCGATTAGAGATCCAGCGGGCAAGATCACCAACTTTGTAGCCCTTCAAGAGGACGTGACCGAGCGCAAAGCCATCGAAGCAGAGCTACGGCAGAGCAAGGCCACGGCGCAGTCCCGCTCCCTCGAGCTCCAGCAGGCCAACGTCGAGTTGCGCGAGCTCGACGAGCGTAAGACCGAGTTTCTAGCAACGGTATCCCATGAACTCCGAACGCCGCTTACCGCGATGCTGGCGGCGGCGGACGTCATCAAGCGCTACCACGCCGAGCGACCGGACGTGGTCTCGCGTTTCGGGGATACGATAGTCTCGGAGGGAAAACGCCTCGGTCGTCTTATCGACGACGTACTCGACTTGACAAAGATGGAGTCGGGGATGGGCGAGTGGCGCGACGACAGGCTAAACCCCAAGAGCATCGTGGAATACGCGCTCGAGGTGTTCAGGAGCAAGGCGGCCGAACACGGTATCGTGCTCGAGGTGGATGTGCCCGAACTTCTACCGCGCGTGTACGGTGACCGCGACCGGCTGGTCCAGGTGCTGACGAATCTCCTGAGCAACGCGGTAAAATTCACGCCGAGCGACGGCGCCATTACGGTCTCGGTGAGGGAGAAAGAGGGCTTTCTTCTCTTTGAGGTGCGCGACACCGGTGTGGGTATTCCTGAGGACGAGCTGGAGAGCGTGTTCGACCGCTTCTACCAGGTTACCGGCGGGCGCTACAACACCAACAAGCCGCCGGGGACGGGACTGGGGCTTGCGATTTGCCGGGACATCGTGGAGAGGCACGGCGGATTGATATGGGCAGAAAGTGGGGGCGAGCGGGGAGCGACGGTCTGTTTCACGATTCCGATCGCGGGTGAAAGGCGTGGGACCGCCAAGCGCGAAGGCGAGGAGGGCCGATCGACGGAGGCACGTATCGCCTCCGATAACGGCTAGAAAACTCGAACGTTCGGCCGCCGCCGGCGTTTGACGCCCGACCTTTGGTCCGCGGCGCGTTACCAGCTTAACTCGGCACAGTCGTGCTCGGCATCGCCGTAGTCCGCTGGCTCGACCTGTACCGTAGCGTGATCAACGCCGTAGTCGTCGCGCAGTATTCGCCGGGCCTCGTTCAGGACTTCGCGTGCCTGCCCGTCCTCGTGAAGGCGTAGATGGACCATTCCGACCTCCATTCCGGCGGTGAGCGTCCACAGGTGGAGGTCGTGGACCGAGGCGACGCCGTTGATCCGCCTGAGCGCTGTTTTCATAGCGCCGGTATCGATCTCTGGCGGAGCCGCCTCGATGAGTATCCGTAGGGCCTTGGAGCCCAGGCGCCAGGTTCGCGGAAGAACGAACAGACCGATAGCGACGCCGAAGACGGGGTCGACGAGCGCAAAGCCGGTGGTCTCCACGACCACCGCGGCGACGATCACGCCGATCGAGCCCAGGGTGTCTGCCAGGACCTCCAGGTAGGCGCCTTCGACGTTGATGCTTTCGGAAGCGCCACTCCTGAGCACCGCGAAGGCGACGAGGTTGACGACCAAGCCGACGCTCGCCACCACGAGCATGGGCAGACCAAGCACCTGCGGAGGATCGGTCAATCGTAAGACCGCCTCGTAGAGGATGAAGATCGCGACGCCGAAGAGGAGCACCGCGTTCGCGAGGGCGGCGAGGATCTCCAGACGGTACAAGCCGAAGGTTTTTTGGGGATCGCTGCTTTTCGTCCCTGCCGCGTGGACAGCCGCCCAGGCCATCCCGAGCCCAAGTACATCGGTGAACATATGCCCGGCGTCCGAAAGCAGCGCGAGCGAATTCGTGAAGATTCCGCCCCCGACCTCGACGAAGAAGTACGCGCTGATCAGGCCGAAGGCCCAGAGCAAACGGTTCTTGTACTTGGCGCCACCGCTTCGGAGAGCAGCAGCCCCAGGGTGTTGGTGTTCATGAGAATGCTCAGCCACGAGAGCTCCATCTTGCGCCCACGAGACGCCCTCACACGATTATGATTACGCGCGCGTCGTAAACCTCCGCTAGCGTTCTCCGCTGCTGACCGCGTCCTGCACTCGGGTGGTTTCACCGCTTCGCTCGGGCTGGATCGCAGAGGGGGAGCGTCGACGTAGTCTCAGCGCCCACGATCCCAGGTCGGCGAGTACTAGGTAGCTACAAGGGACGATGACCAGCGACACTCCGGTGGCAAACAGCACTCCAAAACCCAGCGACACCGCCATCGGTTTCAAGAACTGAGCCTGGAGGCTGCGTTCGAGCAGAAGCGGCGCCAGTCCGGCGAAAGTCGTGAGCGATGTCAGCAGAATCGGCCTGAACCGCGCGACTCCCGCTTCGCAGATCACCTCGCCTATGGCTGCGCCCTTACGCCTCCGACGGTTTACGTGATCGACCAGGACCAGGCTGTCGTTGACCACTACCCCGACCAGCGCCACGATGCCGAAGATAGAGAGAAAGCTCAGATCCATTCCCAGCGACAGGTGTGCCCACACCGCCCCGGCGACGCCGAAAGGAATCGCGGTCATGACTATCAAGGGCTGAATGTAGGAACCGAGTGGCACAGCCATTAGCGCGAAGATGACGAGCAAGGCGATGGCAAAGCCGCGTCGCAGGGCGCCCAGGGTTTCGCGTTGCTCACGTTGCTCGCCTTCCAAGGAGTATTGAAGGCCGGGGTAGTCTGTCTCGAGCTGGGCAAGTATTGTTCTCTTGAGGCTGGCGAGAACCTCGTTAGGGTTGGCGACGTTGGGGTCGATGTCCGCGGTGACGTCAACCACCCGACGGCGATTGGCCCGCTTGATGGTCGCGTAACCGCGCCCGTATTCCACCGAAGCGACGGTAGAGAACGGCACTTCGTCGCCGTTTTCCGTGCGGATTCGCATGTTGGCGACATCCATCAGCGAACGGCGTCTGGATCGTGGATAGCGAACCATGACCTTGATGTCCTCTCGCCCCCGCTGGACGCGCTGAGCCTCTTCCCCGTAGAAGGCCTGGCGCACCTGTTTCGCGACGCCGGAAAGCGACAGCCCGAGGGCTTCGGCCCCTGGTTTGATCGCGAGTACCAGTTCTTGCTTGCCGGGCCGGAACGAATCAGCCGGGTCGAACACGCCTGGGTAGTGCCGGAGTTCGTCTTTTAGCCGTTGGGCGGCTTCGCGCAACTGATCGACATTTGAACCGGCAAGCTCGACGTTGATCGGGGCACCCGAAATGAAGAGAGAAGAGCTGAAGGTCAGCTCGACGGCGTCCGCTATCGGGCCGGCGAGTTCGCGCCAGCGGGCAGCGACCTCGGCGCTGGAGAAGTCTCTGCTTTCCGCCGGTGCGAGCTGGATGTTCACCTCGGCGAGGTGAGATCCCGAGAAGGTACTGCGTTCGCGCCCTCCGTTCGAACTACGAGTAGAGCGAAACGGCTGATCCCCCAACGAAGTCAAGACGTGCCGTATCGCCTTGCCTCCGTGTTCCGGCATTCGCTGCTGTAGCTCTTCTCTCAGTCGCACGACCGCTGTTTCCAGCTGATCCAGCGCTCGCCTCGTGACCGCCTGTGGTGTTCCCTGCGGCATGGTAAGATCGGCGATGACGTTGTCCGCCTCCGCGTCGGGGAAAAAACGAAGTTTGGGAACGCCGCTCACCACCAGCGCGGTGGTGACGAGTAGGAAGGACGCCGCAGCGCTCAATACCACGTATCGCCACTCGAGTACCCGACTCAGGAACGGTTTGTAGGCACGCACGACGAAGTCCTCCAGGCCTCCCGAGATACGAGACTGGAAGCGGGTCCAAAGGCCAGGTATGCCCCCCAGTGTCTGCTCGCTTCGCACGACGACGTGTTTGAGGTGGGACGGCAGCACCATCTGAGACTCGACGAGGGAAAAAAGGAGAGTAGGAATAACCACCGAAGGGAAGACGGTCATGATCTTGCCCATCACTCCCGGGAGAAACAGCATCGGGACGAAGACGGTAACGGTGGTAAGAACGCCGAAGATGACCGGAACCGAAACTTCCTGTGCGCCCTTGACGGCCGCTTCGTATCCTGACATGCCACGCTGTTTTTTTGTGAAGACGTTTTCTCCGATGACGATGGCGTCGTCGACGACTATGCCCAACACCAGTATGAAGGAGAACAGTGACAACACGTTGATCGATACATCGAGAGCAGGGAGTAGCCACAAGGTACCCAGAAAAGCCACGGGGATCCCGAACACCGTCCACACGGCCAGACGAAACTGAAGAAACAGGGCCAGAGTAAGAAAGACCAGACACAAGCCCTGGAATCCGTTACGTCGAAGCGTGTTGATTCGCCCGCGTAGAACCCGTGTACGGTCGTTCCAGGTCGTCAGTTCGATGCCTTCCGGCATGCCTGGACGGGCTTTCTCAACGTAACCCTTCACCGCGTCCGCGATGTGCAGTGCGCTTTGCTCGCCGACCCGAAAGACCTCGACCATGACCGAGGGCTGGCCGTTGAAGCGCGCCGACTGGTCGGTTTCGGCGAAGCCGTCGACGACGTCGGCTACGTCTGAAAGGTACAGGCGAGTACCGTCGGGTCTCGTCATGAGTACCAGGCTTTCGAACTCGCTACCCACTCGAGCCTGGCCCTTGGCGCGAAGAAGTATCTCACCCGCGTCGGTCTTTACCGAACCGGCTGGCAGGTCAACGGACGAACGGCGGATCGCTTCCGCTATCGCATCAAAGGTGAGGCCGTAACGGCGGAGGGCGTTTTCTGAAACCTCGATCGATACTTCGTAGGGACGAGCGTTGATGAGTTCGACCTGCGTGATTTCCGGGATCGCCGACAGATCATCGCGTATTCGCTCGCCGACGTGCTTGAGCGCGAGTTCATCGGCTTGCCCGTATACGGCCACCGAGATCACGTGACTGCGTACCACCACTTCCCGTACGATCGGTTTTTCCGCGTCCTCGGGGAAGGTGTCAATGGCGTCGACCTCTGCCTTGACGCCGTTGAGAAGCTCACGCGGATCGAAGGAGGGGAGGGCCTCGACGGTCACGGCACCCGCGCCTTCGGCAGCCGTAGAGGTAATCTTCTTGATGCCTTCGAGCCCAGCGATTCGTTCTTCGATACGGACGTTGATCGAGTGCTCGATCTCGTCGGGCGACGCACCCGGGTACACGACCGTTACGGCCACGCGGTCGGTAGAGAATTGAGGAAACACCTCCTGCCGTACGTGCGGCGCGGTAAGCAGGCCGCCGAGAATGAGGATGAGCACGAGGAGATTGGCCGCGACGTCGTTGCGGGCGAACCACGAGATCACGGATCTCACGTCAGTGTCCCGAAGACGGCTCTGCCGCTGCGCCGGGTACCGGCGCAGCGGCGACCCTCACCGGCATGCCGTCCACCACCGCGTCCAGTGGTGAGACGCAGAGCGTGTCGCCGTCTTGCAGCCCCTTGTCGATGATGACGCGTTGTCGTTCAAACCGAAGGACGTGTACCTTGCGAAAACCCAGCCTGCTGTCAGGACCGACCACCAGCACGCTGTCCGGTCCCCTCATCGCTACCCGTGGGACCACGAAGACGTTCTCGAGCGTGTGCCCCGTCACTTCGGCGTCGACGAACATCCCGATCGCAAGTGGGGGCAGTCCGGTTTTCTTTTCGCGGTCGTAGGGGTCTCTCACCTGAACGACGGCCTGCAGCATGCGGCTGCGGGGGTCGAGTTCGCCCTCGGTACGCACGATCCGGCCCGACCAGCTACGGAGGCGACCTCCGAAGGTTGCTGACAGCGTAACCATCGGGCTTGGTTCGGGATCCAAGTCGCCCCCACGGCCGAGGGGCAGGTCGAGGAACGCGAGCTGATCATCGGGGATCGGAAGGCGCACCTCGGCTACCTCGACCGAGTACACCCGGCCCAAGCGGTTGCCGCGCTGTACGAACTGACCCAGGTCGACGTTCTTCTCACGGACCCGCCCGGAGAACGGCACCGAGAGTTTGGTGCGGCTGAGGTCGAGTTCTGCTCTTTCCATGGCGGCGCGGGCTGCCGACAGCTCCGCTCGAGCCTCGGCCACCTGTGGTTCGCGCACTGCCAGCGGAGGCGCGGACTCGTTGGTGAGCGCCTGCCACTCTCGGCGTGCAACCGCAGCCTCGGCCTCTTCCCTGGCGACGCGAAGCTCGGCCCTCGCTACCTCGGCCCTGGTGCGCGAAAGGGCGAGTTCGTAGTCTCGCGCGTCGAGGCGTAGCAGGGTTTCGTTGGCGTCAAAAAACCCGCCCGACGCCAGAGACGGTGCGACAAAAACGACTCGACCGGAAACTTCGGGGACGAGGTCGATCTCGGTGCGCGGCGCGACCGTTCCGTTGGCGCGGACCGAAAGCTGAACGGTTTGTGATCTTGCCTCGACGACTCGAACCAGCGGCGCTACTGGTCGCCTGGGTTCCGGGGTAGCGCGGGGCCGGTTGCCGACGATACTGGCCGTTGCGGCGATTCCTCCTAGGAACACCATGGGTGGCAACAATACTTTCAGCCATCTGGTCACGAGCGGTTGTCCCCCGTCTCCAACCTGCGGTAATCCGCCGTCTCCTCGTCGGGGGACGAGACCGTGCCGGGGGCGAGTTCGGCTCGAAAACCGCCGCCGAGCGCCAGGTAGAGGTCGACGCGCGCGTCCAGGCGGGCTCTCCGAGCGTCGAGGTACGAGCTCTCGGCGGCCAGCGCGTTTCGCTGTGCGGAAAGCACGGTAACGTAATCCTCGAGGCCGGCCAGGTATCGTTCCTCCGCGAGTCGCCGCGCTGCGTCCGATTCCCGAGAGGCCGTTGCAAGCTGCCGCTCACGCGCCGCCAAAAAGCCGTCCACGGCAAGGAGCGATTCCACCTCGGCGTAGGCGTTCAACACGCTGTTCGCGTAGGCTTGCATGGCCTCGGCCTCGCGAGCGTCGGCGAGTTCCACCGCTGCTCGCAGACGTCCACCCTGGAACACCGGTTGTATAAGGCTCGCACCGATGGCCCACACGGAGAAATCTCCATCGAGCAGATCTCGGAGCTGTTCGCTCGACGTGCCGGAACTTCCGGTCAAACCCAGACTAGGATAAAGCGACGCGCGAGCCTCGGCTGAGAGTTCCACCGAAGCGTTCAAGCGGCGCTCGGCCGCTACGAGATCCGGGCGTCTAGACAGCAGCTGCGAAGGAACACCCGCGGGCGGAACCGATGGAGGCTCCGGGAGCGTTGACGGTGAAGAGAGCTGGCCAGCAGGATAACGCCCAACGAGGATTTCGAGCTGGCGCAGGGTGCCGTCGAGTCGTTCCCTGCGGCGTTCGACCAGCGCCTGCGCCGAGGCTAGTTCGGAGAGCGCGAGCCGGAGGTCCAGGGAAGGCCGGAGTCCGTGTTCGTATCGTGCGCGGACCTGTTCGGTTGTCGTTCTATAGCTTCTCAGCGCGGCGTTGGCCAGCTCCAACTGCTGCTTGCTTTCGATCAGCGCGAACCAGGCTTTTGCGGTCTGACCGGCTATGGAGAGATGAGCGGCCTCGTTGTCCGCGGCTGCGGCCTCGACGCTCGCGAGCGCGCCGCGACGCGCCGCGCGCGCCTTGCCCCAGAGGTCGATCTCCCAGCTCACGTCGAGCGATACCCCGAGCCGAGTCGAAGTCGAGCTGAGGATCGAGCTACCGCGAGCCGAGCCAGGACTGGTAGATCCGCTGCCACTATCCTGGTCGGTGGACGAGCCGAAGAAGTCGAAACCGATGAAGTTTTGCCTGCGACGGGACCCCGACAAGCCGGCGCCGACCTGGGGATAGAGCGTGGCTCCCGAGATGCGGGCTTGCGCTAGCGCGGCTCTCAGGCGCGCCGAGGCCACTCCGAGACTGGGGTTTCTCGCAAGGGCTTCTACCACGAGGCCGTCCAGGACCGGGTCGCTGAAATCCGTCCACCATTCCGAAACAATGGTGTCGTACGCGTCGGTCGCGCCGGTGCTCCAGGTCTGTGGGACTTCGACCTCGAGTTCCGGCCGAGCGACCTCCGGCGTTACCGTACAGCCGCAGACGAGTAGCGTCGTTACCAGGAGAGTCAGCGTATTCACATTGACTCCGTTGGAGTCGCGACGTCGCGGAGCGCTTTCTTGTGGCTAGGCTTGGCCGCGGCGCGGGTATTACTGGCGTCGACGACCGTCGCCGGCGCTCGCAAGCCGGCGGCGAGAAAAGCGACGAGCATAGATGCCAGCGACTCCGTGTCGGTGGGGTCGACTTGTCCTGCGGACAAGAAGGCCAGGCGCTCTGGATCCGAGAGGCTCGTCGCCATGGTTCCGATAAGAAAATGAAATCGGACGTATAGCTCGTCCACGGGCAGTCGAGGCAACGCGGTCTGAAACGCCCGCAGGAAGCGCGCCGATACTTGTTCGAACTGCCGGTAGAGTAGGGTGGTTATCTTCCCACCGGATTCGTTGTGCGCGCTCGAGAGCAGCTCTATGAGTACCGGCCGTCCGCTCGTCTTGGAGGATTTCAAGCGCAGAGCCGGGCGAATGAATGATTCGAGTATTTCTTCAACCGAGGGCCCGAGAGGGCCGGCCGCCGCCTCGCAGGCGTCGAGTCTCCGCAGACGTTCCTCGTTCAAGGGACCGATGCGGCGGGCAAAAACAGCCTGGATAAGAGCCTCCTTGGAACCGTAATGGTAATGGATGGCCGCGATATTCACACCGGCCCGCGCGATCACCGTACGCAGAGAGGTTGCCGCAAAGCCCTCGCTGGCGAAGAGACATTCGGCGGCGTCGAGTATGCGCTGCTGGGTTTCGTTGCTTGCCATGACCAATCGAATTCAAACGACTGTTTGAATCATATGTATGAATCCCTTGCACCGTCAACAGAGGGGTCCAGTAGCGGCGGATCCACGGCCCTGGGCTTCCCCATGTCGTCTCGGTTTGCCGCGTTCGCTGAGCGGAGCCGTCCCCGGCCTGGCCGCAGACGACCACCCCCGTTTGGGGGGAGGCTCCCGAGCCTGCGCTCTAGGTTAATTTCATATATTTATTTTCGATTTTAGTTCCCGGGGCTCCCTTATCACGGAGTTGGCCGCGAATTCCCCAGATGGGGGATTTACAACCTTATCAGGACGGCCTTGGATGGAGTCCGGGGTGAAATTCTTCATTTTTCATAGGACAAAAGGGGGTGAGCAGCGGCCGCGGTGGAGCGAATCCACCTAGGCGAAATTCATACCTTTCCAATTGCCGCGAGCACCGGCGGTCACCGCAGGGTCCCGCGGCTCAGGGGTGTCCGCGCTGAGCTCGGCGGCGGAGCGGACCCCTCGTTACTTATTAGGGGGTCAATATGTTCCTACCACGCCGAGAATCGAATCAGGTCCTAGTGGAGACAGACCACGCTCCGGGGCGCGCGGAGACAGTGAGGAGCCACGGCTACTCCAGGACTTGCAACTGGGGGCTGGCCCGATGGGCTCTTCTCCCTACCGCTGGCTTCATCCTGACGGTTTGCACTACGGCGGGTCACGCCCTCGCCGCCTTCGATGTTCCGACCGGGGCCGGGCCCAGCCCGCTCTTCGGCGCCCAGCCTTTTTCGCAACAAATGTTGCGGTTCGAAGAGTTTGGGGTCGAGGAACTGCCTGCGGTCGAGTGCCCGACCTGTAGTTCGCTACCTGCGCCCCCGGACTGTCAAGGGGTGCCAGATGGCAGTGCCCTTGACGCTTTTCTGAGCGAGCCCATCCATCCGCTTCCTACCAGGGCCGCCAACGTGTCCCTGCCCAACCCCTGGGAAGCGACGATCGAAGGATGCGTGCGGCCCCTCAACGGCAGCGTAATCGAAGGGCGACCGCCGGGAGAATGGTTCGCCCATCAGCGCTGGGATGAGTTTACTCCAGCGCTGTACTTCCAGAGCGCGCAGGCCGGGGCTCGCGTAAATGGGGGAATTCGCGATGGCAAGCAGTTGCACGGCTACAGCAAGGGCGAGTTTGGCCCCGGCGGTCTTTATCACAACACCGCCGGGGCGCCGGGCCTGGAAGCGACAACCACTGGCATCGAAATTCGTTTCCACCCCAACATGCCGGTTCAAGATCCGATGGCCCTGTGGACTTTCGATGGGACCCTCCCGCCCAAGCTGCTCATGGCGCGGTACGGATTCCCCATTTTGTTCCGTCATTACAACACTCTCCAGATCGATCCGGGGGCGAACTATGGTTTTGGATCCCACACAATCACGACCCATGAGCACAACGGCCATACACCCGCCGAGAGTGACGGCTACACGCAAGCGTACTTTTATCCGGGTCAGTTCTTCGATTACCGCTGGCCGATGATCCTCGCCGGGCACGACCGCATCAACACGGACGCTTCGGATCCGAGGGCCAGCACGCCGGACGGCAACGGCGGGCTGATCAACATTCCCGGCGACTGGCGTGAGACTATGAGCACCCACTGGTTCCACGATCACATGCTCGATTTCACTGCCCAGAATGTTTACAAGGGCAACGCCGTGATGATGAACTACTACAGTGGTCTCGATCGCGGCAACGAAGGGCTTGACTGCAACTACGCCGACGAAGCCAATGTGAACCTCTGCTTTCCCAGCGGTACGGAACTAGACTGGGGGAACCGCGACTACGACATCAACGTGCTGGTCGCCGACAAGGCCTGGGACGCAGACGGCCAGCTCTTCTTCAACATCTTCAACCTAGACGGTTTCCTCGGCGACCGGATGACGGTCAACTGGCTCTACAAGCCCTATCTCAACGTGCGCGCCCGCCGGTACCGCTTGCGTATTCTTAACGGAAGCGTGTCGCGCTACATGAAGATCGCGGTGGTGGACGCGGCCGGTAACCGAGTTCCGTTTCACTTGATCGCGAACGACGGCAACATCATGGAGCACGCGGTTGCGTTTCCGAACGCTCAGGCCGACGCGCTGCCGGTTCAGGCTATCGCCGAACGCTACGATATCATAATCGATTTCAGCCAGTTCCAAGAGGGCGACAGGATCTACTTCGTAAACCTACTGGAACACCAACGCGGCAAGCGACCGGAAAGAGAAATACCGCTAGCCGAAATATTGAGCGGTGAGTACGCGGGCGACCCTGCCGTCGGTAAATTCTTCGAGATGCGGGTCGTCGCCTACAACGGTCAGGACCTGAGCATGAATCCGGCCGATTACGTCGAGGGCAAAAAGAAAATGGTTCCTCGACCCGAATTTACCGCCGAAGAACTCGCGAACGCGCGGCACCGAACCTTTTCGTTCGGGCGCAGTAACGGAACCGACAGCGCTCCGTGGACCATCAAGACAAACGGCGGGCAGGGTTTTGGCATGGACCCTCACCGGCTCTCGGCAGCCCCGGATGAGGGTACGGTTGAGATCTGGCATCTCGAGAACGGAGGCGGGGGCTGGAGCCACCCGGTCCATATCCACTTCGAGGAGGGGCAGATCCTCCAGCGCGGCGGTAAGGCGCCCCCGATCTGGGAGCGATGGGCCCGCAAGGACGTCTATCGGATCGGACGCATGCCGGACAGTCTCGACAGTGTCGACGTGGCCATCCGCTTCCGGGAGTTTCTGGGTACCTACATGGAGCATTGCCACAACACCCAGCACGAGGACCACGCGATGCTGTTGCGCTATGACGTGGAGCACCCGGGCCAGATGATAGCCATGCCCACGCCGATCCCGGAATGGGAAGGGGTTTACTACGACGACAGCATGGAGTTGCCGACCTTCAAGGAAGGCGATGTCCAAGCTGCGGCCGACGGGCGCGGAATACCGCGCGCATGCGGCGACGTGTCGGGCGACGGCGCGAACAACATCATCGACGCGCTAGTAATCGCCCAGTACACCGTCCGCCTACGCAGCTGCAACGAGGTCGCCTACTACGAGATGGGCGACGTTGATCACGATGGCGCTTGCACGATCGCCGACGCGCTCAAGCTGGCTCGGTGTAGCGTGAACCTGATCCCCTGCGACTTCACCTGTGCCCCACTGGTCTGTCAGGCTATACCGTAAGGAGGATTTCGTAATGTTTGCCGCTCGACCTTCGGCAGTCAGGACTGCCCTGCTTTTGCTCCTAGCGATCTCTTCGGTGCTCGGGCTTGGCCGCGCCTGGGCGGCCAGCGGGAGTTCGCGTTGGGGAGCCGACTACTTTCCCAACGTCCCCCTCGTCACCCAGGACGGGAAAACGGTCCGCTTTTACGACGACTTGATCAAGAACAAGGTCGTCGCGATCAACTTCATCTTTACCAGCTGTCGCAACACCTGCCCCGCGGAGACCGCAAAACTGCGCCAGGTTCAGCAGCTGCTGGGCGACCGCGTCGGTAAAGACGTCTTCATGTACTCGATCAGCATAGACCCTGAGCACGATACCCCAGAGGTGCTGAAGGAATACTCGGAGAAGTTTCTCATCGAGCCGGGCTGGCTGTTCTTGACCGGGAAAGAGGATGACATAACGCTTCTTCGCAAGAAGCTGGGCTTGTTCATCGAGGAGATCCAGGACGACCCGGAAGACCACAACGTGAGTCTGATAGTCGGTAACCAGGCCACCGGACGCTGGATGAAGCGGACTCCATACGACAACCCGAGGATCCTCGCCAGGCTTCTTGGCGATTCGTTGCACAATTTCAAGGTTCGCAGGGAAGGAACAGAGAAGAAAGCGAGCTACGCGGACGCATCGCGTCTGGCCAAGTTTTCGCGGGGCGACTACCTCTTTCGCACACGCTGCAACTCCTGCCATACCGTAGGTGGGGGCGACGGCGTGGGGCCGGACCTGTTGAACGTTACGACTAAGCGAGATGGGGACTGGCTGGCGCGTTGGATGAGGGTGCCGGACGAGATGCTCGCCGAGAAGGACCCGATAGCGATGGAACTCTTCGCCAAGTACCGGGAAGTTCCGATGCCCAACCTGCAGCTCAACGAAGCCGACGCGGCGTCCCTCATCGATTACCTCCACGCCGAGAGCAGGCGGGTGGTCAGTTCGGAGGGTCCTGACGGCCGAGCACGGATAGGCCGCAACTGAGAGAGTTCCGTTCGTTAGAGCGGCCGCGCCCTAAAGCCTGGTCCTGGGTTCTCAACCATCTCCGTCGGTGACTCTCGATCGTGCGTCGCCAAAGACGTCAATGAGAGTCCACGCGGCGTGCTGGTTCTCGCGTAACGACATCATTGGTATGAGATAGACGACGAGGCGTTTTCCCCTCAGACCATCGGCGCGTAACGCGAGCGCTTTGCGGGAGCCCCGCGCTGATCCCGAGTCGACGGCGATGATGTCCACGCGAAAACCCAACTCCCTCAGCAGTTGGTCGGTGAATCCGGCCTGCACGTCGCTGTGTTTTCGTGAAAAACTGTCGCCGATGAGCAGAATCGGGGACTCGCGGTCGAAGGATAGATCCTTGTCGGTAGCAAGGTCGGTGGGTTCACCTGCGATGTGTACCCGGTACAATACCTGTCTCTTCGTTTCACTCCAGCCCGTTCTCTCTACCAGCACGGCTCGACCCATCTGGCGCTTCACGTCGGGAAACCACGGGTACTTCTTGATCCGCTCGCCGACGGCTTCCGCCGCCACTCGCGCCCCGTAGCTCCTCCAGTATACGGAGCCCTTCACGAAGATACGCTCCTGATGAATCTTGCCCTCGATACTGCGGCTACCGCCGAAGCGTTTATCGACAAAGGCCGGGAGAAGGTCCAGGACCTCGACACCTTCGTGTTCCAGTGCAAGAAAAAATCGCCGGAAACGCCAGTCGAGTAATGGGATTTTGCCTTCCGGCAGGGGCGGGTCTGGTAGAACTTCTTCGGGGAAGACGGCCGCGGCCGGAGGGATGAAGACTACGAGAAGATCAATGCCGTGAGCTCGAAGTTGATCTTGAAAGTCGACAATGGCGTTGAGAGGGCCGGGGTTATCGCGGAGTTGGGTTCGTGGCCTTGGATTTGACAGCTTCTCTACCAAGCCCTCGTCGCAGAGTATGGATTCGTTGCCGCCTCGGGGTTTCTGACGCAGGAACGCGTCACACCAAGCACGCCACCTAGGCCCCGACTTCTTGCCCTCAGCTAACTGCGCTTCTAGAAGCTTGATCCGTTGAACCCGCATCGCTTGCGGGGAGGGCGCGCCGGACTCGAGCGATCGCTGGTTGCCGCAGGCGGTTACCAACAGCACCAGGGTTCCGAGCACGGCCACCCACGATCTTCGCGACGGTTCATGGGGAGGGCCCGACGCGCCGGAGGGATTCCGCCCACCAGGGGGAACGGTCAACACCGACGTCATCCGCCCAGCAGGTCTTTTCGATGTCGTAGCGTTCACGCAAGGGAACAAGCGAAAGCTCATGAACATCCTCCACTGCAAAATCTCTGTTGGCCGCGACGGGTTCCCAACCCCGCTGGCCCCATACCGCCACGTAGAGCGGTTCCTCGGTCTTGGCTCGCGGCTGCAGCGCCTTATATCGCAGCATGATAAGACAGTCCGGGTAATTGAGGTCATCGGGCAGCCGAGAAATTCCCGTCAGCCGGGCCCTGACGCGGAGGCCTTCTCCCTGGACGGACCCGGCTCGGACTTCAGCCGTCGAGAACGAGATTCGCTTCCACCCGGTCGCGCTCGGACCAAGCTCCCGTTCGCTGAACTGCCAGACGATGATCCTCTTGCTTCTCAGGGAGCTCCCGCGCAGCGCAAAAGCGTCCCGCGCCCGGTGCGCTCCGCCGCCCGGTACCGCGATTACGTCGAGCGGGATTCCCAGTTCGTCGGCAAGGTGTTCGGCGAAACCGGCGTGGCGCCCCAGACCCAGTGCCGGCTCACTGTAGACCGCCGAGTAGCTGTCGCCCAACAGCACGATCGGAGACCCGCGGTCTCCGGTGGGGGCGGGACCGTGAGGACTGGCCACGATCTGCTCCACCCTGTATTCCATCGGCGGGACCTGCGCTCCGGATTCCGCGTAGGCCAACATGTCGTACAGATCGCCCGTGCCCGTGAAGTCAATCAGGCGATGGCTGAAGCGAACTCCGCCGCGCTCGAGCTGCTCGAAGGCGGGGAGTGCCGACAGACGCCGGGCGACTTCGGCCGCTGCCGCCTTGACCCCGAGGGGACTCCAGTGTGTATCCCTCGGCAGGTATGCAGCGTCTCCTCTGTTCTTCACCTCCAACAGTGTCGGCCCCAGCTCGACGACGACCACGCCGGCGCGGTGTAACTCGCCGATGATGTCGGAGAATCCTCGGTAGTTGGGGGCCAGGTCCGGCGCAATACCGGCCGCGAGCTTTTCAGCGTGGACCGTGGGTTTGACCGGAACCGGCACGACGACGAGTTGTCCCCCCGCGGCTTGAACCTGCCGGTGGAAGTCGATGATTACCGCCGCCGGATCCTCCCCCGTGGAACCCCGGGCGAACGAAGGCGGGCGTTCCTGGATGTAGCGCAGCGACTCGTCGAGGAAGAGCCAGTCATCTAGACCCATGACGACCTTTTCGTTGCCGCGTCTGAAATAACGGTCGAGCAGGGCTGCGTAGGGTGGGCGTATCCTGTTGGCGAGTTCCATGCCCTCGTCCAGGGTGGCTTCGAATTCTCGTAGGAAGGGCTCGGTGGGGACGTGTCGCCAGAGCTCCGTCACGTATACCGATTCGCCGTTGCGAAGCTCGATGGCGATCTGAAACAGGGCGGGAATCGTCAGGAACACCGCGATCAGGATGACGAAGAGCTTCGGTACGATGGCTTGTGGGTCGCGATACTCGGTCATGGCATCAGAACTGAAAGTAGAGGAAAGGGTTGTCCGCCTGGAAGATCATCTCCACTATTCCGAGCAAGAACAGCAGGCCGATGATCGCGGCTCGCAGCGGGCTTCGTTGAGCTTCGGCGTGGGAGTATTCGAGCAGCTCGCTGGTTGGCCGCCCGAACCACACGGTGATGGCGGCGACCGCGAAGACAAGCAGAGGAAAGGGCTTGTAGATCTCGGCGCTGAGCAGCAAGGTGCTCGTGGTTTCGCCGGCCAACGCGAACATGGAGGCCAGATAGCCCATCGCGTCCCCGATCGACTCGGCGCGGAAGAACACCCACGTGAGCAAGACGAGAACGAAGGTCAGTCCTGTCTGGCAAACCCGAGGCAAGAACGCGTAGAGGCTACGCTTGCCCAGAAACCGTTCGAAGGCCAGCAGGCCTCCGTGCAGCGCCCCCCAGCTGACGAAGGTCCAGGCCGCGCCGTGCCAGAGGCCGCCAAGCAACATCGTCACGATCAGGTTCCTGTAGGTTTTTCCCGTACCATGGCGATTACCACCCAAGGGTACATAGAGGTAATCCCTCAGCCAGGTCGATAGGCTGATGTGCCACCGTCGCCAAAAGTCCGTTATCGACTTGGCTTTGTAAGGGGAGTTGAAGTTCTGCGGTATCGAAAACCCGAACATGCGGCCGAGACCGATCGCCATGTCCGAGTATCCGGAGAAATCGAAGTAGATTTGAAACGCGTAGGCCGTCACGCCGAACCACGCCACGTGCCACGCGGGGGAGCTCGCCGCGAATACCGTGTCGGCCACCTCTCCCAAGGGGTTGGCGATGAGAACCTTCTTCGCGAATCCGATGGCGAAAAAACAGAATCCTTTGGCAACCGCGTCGAGGCTCTCCCTGCGGTCCCGCAGCTGACTAGCCATGTCCCTGTAGCGCACGATCGGTCCGGCGACGAGCTGCGGGAAGAGCGAAACGTAGGCCATGAAGTCTACGAGAGAGCGCTCGACCTGCACCCTGCCGCGGTACAGGTCTATCGTGTAGGACATGGATTGGAAGGTATAAAACGAGATGCCTACGGGGAGAAGAATCGCGACCGAGGCCAGTGGATCGTGTCCCAGGTTCATCAAAACGAGGTTGATGTTTTCGATCGCGAAAACGTAGTACTTGAAGAAGCCTAGAATCGACAGATTGGTCACGACCGAGGTCACGAGAGCCGTCTTGCGTTGCCTGGAGCCGGCTGGTGAACGGTCGATCCGTATACCACACGAATAGTCAACGAGGGTGCTCGCCAGCAGCAGCAAGACGAAAAGCGGGTTCCACCAGCCGTAGAACGCGTAGCTCGCGATAGCGAGGAGAGCGTTTCGGCCCCTTCTCGGCAACAGGTAGTAGGCCGCGAGCACCAGCGGCAAGAAGTAGAAGAGGAAGATGGTCGAGGTAAAAACCATGAATCGAGCTTCTATTATTGCAGATATTGATCCCGAGGTTTCGGGGGAGGGGCGGCGCTGTGCCGAGGAGTCGGGCTCTAGAGCGGTTGTTTATCGCCCACCAACGATAGCCGCCAGCGACGACTCTTGGTGCGCTTCGAGGTATTGCTCGATGCCTGTGCGTACGGAGGCGGCGACGTCGGGATCGGCGAAAAGCGCCGTTCCGATTTGAACCGCCGTTGCCCCGGCGAGGATGAACTCCAGCGCGTCGCGGGCACACGCGATGCCTCCTATGCCGATGACCGGAAGACAAGAGGCTTTACGAGCCTCGTAGGTCATGCGAACCGCGATAGGACGAAGCGCGGGGCCACTGAGGCCGCCACGCTGCAGAGGCGGCGTTGCGTCGTGACTCTCGACGTCCACCAAGAGGACGGGGAGGGTGTTGGCGATGGAGAGGGCGTCGGCTCCGGCGTTCTCGGTTGCCGGAGCGACCTCGACGATCGCGCAGAGCGGCGACAGCTTGGCGACCACGAACTTGGTCGTCGCCCGCCGGACAGCCTCGGTCACTCGAGCGCAGCCCTCGGCGGTTTGACCGAATTCAATACCACCGCTGGATACGTTGGGGCAGGAGAGGTTGATTTCAACGCCGTCGACGCCTTCCGTCTCATCGAGCACTCGGGCCAGGGTAGCGTACTCCTCGACGGTTTCGCCGAAGATGTTGACGATGACCTTGCCCCCGAACCTTTTCCGCCATCGCCGCAGGAACGGCATCTTGTCGCTGACGAACGCGTCGATGCCGACGTTGGCGAGGCCGATGGAGTTGACGGCGCCGTATTCGATTTCTGTTATGCGTCCGGCCGGGGCCTTCGCCCAGTCGGGCGGGTTGCCTGCCCGCGGTTCAAGCGAGATCCCCTTGGTGAAGATCGCACCGACCGCGCTCCAGTCTATTGCTTCGACGCGTCGTTCGAGTTCCTCGCCGTAGCCACAGGTGCCCGAGGCGAGCCCGATGGGGCTAGGCCAAGAGATGGATCCGATGGTTACCGACAGATCGGTCATCGATGGCCACCGGCGAGCGCAAAGATCGTTTCAGCGCGGTACACGGGGCCATCATCGCAGATACAGCGCCAGCCGCCATTCGCATCGCGGTGTACGCAGCCCCTGCAAACCCCAAATCCGCAGCCCATCCGCGCCTCGAGGCTTACCCAGCAGGGGACGTCGTGCTGATAGGCGAGCTGGGCGACCGCCCGCATCATGGCCGTCGGGCCGCAGGCGAGCAGCATATCTGGCCGCTCCTGGTTCAGACCCGAGCGCAGGCAGTCTACCACTGACCCCTTGAAGCCACCCGAGCCGTCGTCGGTCGCAAGTTCTACCTCGCCCCCGACTTCTTCCAGCGCCTTGGCGAACCCTGCTTCGGCGGCCGTGCGGGCGCCGAAGAGAATACGTACGCCGTCTTTCTCGGCCAGGGCGCCAAACGCCGCCGCGCCCACCCCACCTGCGATAGCCCAACACTTGCCCTCTGGCTCCGGAAAAGCGTTGCCCAGTGGTCCCAACACCGCGACCTCCGCGTGTTCCTTGGCTGCGAGCAGTGCGCTCGTTCCCCGGCCCGTGTCCTTTACCAGGAAACCGACACGGTCTGCTGAGACAGAAGTAAAATAGGAGTAGGGCCGCAAAAGGATGCAGTCGGGCCGGCCGGGGGCCTCGACCATAGCGAAGCGTCCCGGCTGAACGTCCAGGCCCAGGCCGGAGCCCTCGAGGTCGACACGCCCGAGTCCTTCCCCCAGCGGGATCACGGTTGCAAGCCGGGTTGTTATTCTACGAGCGCCCATGGTCGCTGTCGGCAGGCTAGGCTATTGTGAATAAAATCCAATGTCACCTAGGCTCGCTCCCCGGCGTTTTTCGCCAGGCCTCAGTCTCGGCGGCCTTTTCGCCTACGGCTGGAGCGTCACCCGATTACCGCTACGGTGTTGCTTTGACGCAGCGCTCTCCGTTCCCAGCCGCCGGGGGCCTGCGTCGATAGGCCATTACCGGTCTGGATCGACACTCTTCTCGTGGCACGTCGGTTGCTTTTAACTATTGACTGAAACCGTCCCTTCTATTCCTGTTCGGAGTACGCTGTTGAGAAAAAGCACCCGACCGCCGCCGCAGTGGATCCAGAATCTGCTCATCGCCTGCGCTGTGCCGGCTGTGCTCTTGGTATTGGCTCCTACCCACAGTGCCTACGCGCTCTGCGGTGACTGCACCGATGATGGGCAGGTCTCCGCGTCCGACGCGTTGGTCACGCTACGAAGCGCTATCGGACTGGAAACCTGCGAGCCGGTCCGCTGTGACACCGACGACAGTGGGGCGGTTACTTCGGCGGATGCGCTGCTGATACTGCTCGGCGCGGTCGGCGATGTCGTCGTTCTCCGTTGTCCTGGCGAATTGATGGTACCACCGGGGGGGGCGGATGACCGGTTGAGTTGCCAGCTGTCGCTCTGCGAAGAGGCCGGCGTAGAGTGTGAAAACGGTGGCTCGTGCAAGCTCTCGCTCCTCGACGGCGGAGTTCCGGGCTGTGACTGCACGCCCTACTACTCGGGTGACCACTGCGAGCAGCCAGTTCAAGCCGCGGACGACCTCGAATTCTTCTTCCGCTGGCGGGCGGATTGCACGCTGCCAGGATCGGTGGAGCTTCTCACGCCTGTGCCGGCTCCTGAAGTCGATCTTGACGGTGAGGTGGTGCGCGTTCCGCGCTCGACGGCCGCTCTTCGCCTGCTCGACGAATACGGGATCGTTCTCGACGACACCGACTTGGCCTGGGACGACGGCGCCGCAAGCGCGTTATTACGAACCGTTGAACGCTTTCCGCTTTCTCCCTACGTTCCACCGGACTCGCACTACCGGGTTACGCGCAGCGCGACACAGTTCTATCAGGACTTCGCGATCTCGGATCCACCTCTTCAGGAACCCTGGGTGCGCGAACTCGCGATTTCCGATGCAGCATTTACCTTCGCGAATCCCATCGAGCAGCCGCCTCATGAAGGCGTCATCCGCGAAGCCTACTCCAACCGGCTCTACCGGGCCGTGCTGAGAGCCTTCTTTCCCGAGCAGAGTCAGCTTGAAGAGGTCCTCGAGCAGCGCTTTGGCGTCGAGGTGGTACTAGGCGAACCCGAGGAGGATTTTCAGTACTTCAGCTACGACGAACTGGTCTTTCTCCTGAGTGTTTTCGAAGACTATCCCCAGGGCTTTCGCAACCTGCCCAATCTCAGGTACCTGACCCGGCGAAAGAACGGCTTGGTCAATCCCTACTATCCCACGGCACCGGCCATCGCGTGGGTCTCGCTTCACGAGATCGAGTTCATGGACTTCGCGTTCGATCAGCCGTCGGAAGACTATATCCATCGCCTGCTGGCCCACGAGCTCAGTCACTTCGTCTACGACCTGTTGGATACCGAAACGCTCGCAGGGTGGAAGGCTCTATCCGGCTGGATGCTGCTAGGACCGGGTAACTGGACGGCATCGACCAATTACAACTTCGTTTCCGCCTATGCCCACGACATCAACCCCAACGAGGATTTCGCGGAAACGCTGTCGTATTACATATACGACCCGCAGTGGGTACGCAGCATCGCCCCAGCCAAGTACGACTTCCTTTTCGAGGTCGTCGACGGTTACGAGTACGTTCTGGTCATCGACCAAGCGGTGATGTTCGAGGTCTTCAACCTCTACCCGGATACGACCTTCCCCGGGCGCATCGTGGACGTTACCAACACAATTACGGGTCTGGCGGACGGCTCGCACCTCGCCCGTATGCAATTGCGCATCAGCCAGCCCCCCTACGAGGAGGTCGCTGCTTTCACGCGCATGTACTCTCGTTCCGGGAAATTCGCCGACGTGTATTTCTACCCGCTAGACGGCGACAATACGACGCTGGTTGCTACACATACCTTTGGCCCGCTTATCGAAGACGGGGACTGGACCGTTCGCAACATCGCCGTTTTCGAGCCTAGCGGAAACACCACCTGGTTAGGCCAGAAGGATTTCGGCTGGATGCTCTACTTCGAAAACGAAGAGGTCGATCTCGACCCGCCCCTGGTCGATCTTGATGGGATGATCGTCAGCGCCGAGCAGGTTGATTTGGAGTACCGCGTGCGTGTAGACCTTCCGGCTACCGACCGCGGCTTGGAACAGCTCGGCGGTTTCGCCTACCTGCAGCACTACGACAGCGGACAGTCCATATACGACTACTCGGAGTGGATAGCGCCGGCTGCTGGTGAGCAGTGGGGCCAGTTGGTTTTCGACTTCGTGATCCGTCCCTACCACGCCAGCGGCACCTGGACCTTTCGCACCTTTGCGGCCTGGGACGCCTCGGCGAACGAGATAACCCATGACTTGCTTGACCTGGGGGCCACGGCCGAATTCGTCTTCCTAAGCTCCGACCCCGACCACACCGCGCCCGAGCTCGATCTAGAAAGCGTCTATGTCGAGGCCTACTCGACCAGTCCGGAAGATCCCGACGGCGAAACCGACGTCTACATTCACTATCAGGCGCGTGACGACATCGCCGGCATCGGCACGGTTTCCTATCGATTGCGAAAACCCAGTGGTGATACCTTGTTCGGCTACCACTATCACGAGAACTTCTACGGTCCGTATTTTATTGGTGATCCGACGGGCTGGCGCGACTACACCGCTCACCTACGGCTGCCGGTCGGCTCGGAGCCGGGCCTGTGGTCGTTGATGGAACTCTCGATAGAGGACTACGCCGGCAATCGCATGGTGCAGAACTTTGCCGAACTCGTGGTGCTCGCTCCGGTGGAAAATCTGCAATACCAGTAGCCGAGGCCTTATTAGAAACGGATCACCGTTCCCGCGTAGGGACCGTGATCCTGGTAGGTGAGGTCGACATCGCTGACGTCGATATCGAGGCGAAGAAACTGATAGCCACCGCCGATTCCCAATTGCTGGGACAGCTGCAGCTCGAAGCCGCCGAAGCCTTGGATGAATGTCCCACGTGGACCGATGGTCAAGCCCTTGGCCTCGGCGCGCAGCGCCACCCGCCGCGAGGGATAGACGCGAAAGGCGACTCCTACTTGAGGGATGGCGATGGTACCGTCCGCGCTCTTCGTGCTTTGCTGGTCCACGGCGCCGTCGCCGGTTGAGTCGTAGCTGGCGGTCGCCGTTAGATCGTAGTCGACGACGGCGACGTCGATCAGTGCTCCGATGAAGCCCCAGTCTCCCTCGAACAGATCGTACTGATACCCCAGTTCGTAGATCGTGAGGTCCACCGAACCGACGGCCTCGGACAGAGGAACCAGGGCCTGGTCGATGGGGACCCCGTTCACCGAGATGTCGAAGGCGTCGCCGGCCAGGGTCGCGACCTGACCGAGTTCCAGAAAGGCCCCACGCAGCTTGTGCCGGCCGCCGAGTTGTAGCTCGATGAAGGGGTTCAAGCGGGTTTCGTCGTCAAAGGAGGCATCCAACCCGGCCACGGCGGGGGAGCCGATGACGTCAAAGGGGAATGTGCCGTCGAGACTCGAGTCGTTTACGAACCACGCCCGCGGCTCTACACGAATCACGTAGGTCTCCGGGTCGTCCACCTGGAACGGCGCGCCCTGAGCCATGACGGCCATCGGTGCTGGCAGAAGCATCGACGCGAGGCCAAGGGCCAACCACCGTTTTCCGTCCTTCATCTCTGGAGTCCCCCTCCTGTGGATCGATCGGTCACCAAGGGCTACCACAACCGAGGAAAAAGGCGAAGCGCGCTGGGGCCTGGCCCGGCTCAACCACCGAAGCCGAGCCAGGCCCCGTGCGGCCTATGGCACCTGCCGATAGGCCGAGTTGTTGGTCTCATCCGACTCCGCGATGGTAGCACCTACGTCGGCCTGGATGACTATGTACTGGCCACTCACCAGACCGGATACTTCGCCCTTGGACTTGAGGGTGATCAAGCCTCCGGAACCCAGACCGCCCAGGTCCCAACTCTCAAAGGGCGTGTCGAGTTCGTCCGCCACCGTGTCCTGGGAGAGGAAAGCCGTGACCGTGAAAGTCGTGTTGATGGTGTTTGGACCGGCGTTGGCGACGATAAACTGAAATTCGATCTGGGTATTGCCCTTCTTCGGCCGCGCCTTGATCTGCGTGACCGCGGCGGAGAGGTCGGAAACCGTCGGGGCAACGGGGATGCACACGCTGTCGCCAGAACCCGTGTAGCCCATGGGGCAGCGGCCACAGTTGGGCCCGTTCGGCGTATCGGTACAGGTAACCAGGGCGTCGCAGCCGCCGTTGTTGATCTGGCATCCAGCCGGTGGTGCCGGCCCCGGTGCTGGCGTGGGCGCTGGCGAAGGGGCGGGGGGCGTGGCGTTACTCGGGATCAACGCGAGGGCGGAGGGCGAGGAAGGCCGAAAAGCACCGCCTTTCCGTCGATACTGCAGGACGTGAATCGCCGCCACGTTGGACCCGTCCAGATCGGCGCGTCGGATCAGTCCCGAATCGCGCTCGGTCCAGTAGACGAAACCCGCGTTTCGATCCAGGGCGATGCCGAATGGTCGTTTGAGTCTGGTACCGGTGGCCTTGCTGACCAGTAGCTCCGAGCCCGATCCGTCGAGATTGGCACGCATGATCTTGTCGCCGAAGCCCTCGGTCCAGTAGACCTTGCCAGCGGCGACGTCCAGGTCGATTCCACGAGGGACCTCAAGCCCGGACAGGATGCGCGTGACATTCGAACCATCGAGATTGGCGCGGTGGATGTCGTTGTTGAAGTAATCCGTCCAGTACAACGCGCCGCCTTCGACGTCGAGGGCGATCCCCCATATCTGGGTGAATTCCAGCGTGAGGCCGGGCCCCTGACCGTAGTTTGGCGCGCGAAGGGCCGCGGTATCGATGACGAGTTCCACGTTCGAGCCGTCGAGATTCGCACGGGAGATGCGTCCGCCGGATCCCGCGTCGCTCCAGTAGACCTTGCCGGCAGCGGGGTCGATTTCGAGGTCGACCGGGTGTAGCAGCCCGTCGGCCGCGGTCAGTATCACCTTGGTTCCCGAACCGTCGAGGTTAGCGCACCGAACGGTCTCGTCTCCCCGGTCGGCGATAGTCTTTACCTTGCCGAGGTCGGTCCAGCACATGATTCCACTCGGCCCGTCCAGCGCCAGACCGAAGGAAGTCGACACCGATGATACGAGAGTAGCCTTGCCGCTACCATCGAGGTTGGAGTCGGAGATGGTGTTGAAGTGGGTGTCCGTCCAGTAGAGGCCAGGTTGGGCGGCGGCTACGCTTGCCCACAGCGCTCCGCCGAGCAGCGACGCGATTGCCAGGGCAATGGTTTTTGTTGGTTGAAGAGACGGCATGGTTGATTTCTCCTTTTGAGAGCCTGAATTTTCGGACAGTCCTCTGGCCTCTGATCTCTCCACAGCAATAAGTGGGCCGCGCCTGCTGGAGCCGCGGGCCAAGGGTTTTCATGGTGCCCGCGCCCTCACGGAAACCCGCATTGGGGATTATGCCCCAGGCCGGGGATGGAGCCCCAGCCGATCCCCAGTGCGTCTGAGTTGTCGACCCTGGTGGGGCAATCGTGCCGGTCAGGGAGTCATTCGCCGGCGAAGCGCAGAGCGAATACCATCAAGCCGATTGCACAGATCCAGCTACCGACGGCGCGGATGGCGATTTCCTGCCACCGCTTCCGACAAAAGCCGGTGGTAACGGAGACGAAAACGACGACCAACATCGCGGCTGCCATAACACCGAGAACAAAGGCGCAGGGTGGCGCTTTTCCCCCGATATCAAGCGCGTTCGCGTAGCCGTGCCCCCAGGCGAACAACAGGGCGAGGACGCCGGAAGACACCACCGACAGAGGCGAGCCGAGCGCGACCGTGGCACCCAGAATAGCGACGGAGGCCGAGTTTAACGCTTCGACTTGCTCCAAGGGCGGAAGGCGGCCTCCCGAAAGAGCGCCTAGAGCGAGGCCGGCTGAAAGCGAAACCGGCACCCACAAAAGGGCGCGACGACCCAGTTGACCCGCCACCAACCCGAGCGCGGTTATCGCCAACAGATGGTCGGGCTCGGTCAGTAGGTGCATCGCGCCTGCTGCAAAGCCAGCGTCCAGCTCCGGGGAGACACCCGCCCTTGCGACCGACGCAAACAGCAGGAACAACAACTCAGGTCCGACCAAGGCAGGCCTGCGGCTCATGGGCTTGTGAGATGCACCGCCAGGAAGAAGCCGCCGACGAGCGTGATCGCGGCACCCGCGACGCGAACGATGACGCTACCGGTTGGCCAGCGAACCAAGAGTCCGATAACGATACCGCAGAGGTGGAGTACGCCGGTGGCGACGACGAAGCCGGTGGCGAACAGTATCGGAACGCCGAACGCAGGCAAGGCTGTCCCGTGGGCGTGCCCGTGAAAGATCGCGAACGATCCTACCAGCAGCATTGTCGCCCACAACGGAGGCTTGGCTTCGGCCGCGACCATGGCGCCAAGAAGAATCCCAGACGCGGCAATTCCCAAATTAACACCGGGCAGTGCGACCCCGACCACGCCGATGACTCCACCTATGGCCATCACCAGAGGGAACAGTACCGGCAGGAGCCACATCGCCGGTGCACGGAGCTGAGCGCCCCACAGACCGACGGCGACCATCGCGACGACGTGGTCGAGGCCGGTAACGGGGTGGCGCATACCGCTCGCGAAGCCACCTTCTCCCGCACCGGTCGGATCGATATGGGCGAAGCCCGTCGTAGGCAGAAGAAGGAGCAGCAGTACCAGCAGGGGTTGGAATGCCTGACGGACGATGGTGTGCACGGTGGCCTTGGGTCGCGAAGGACACATCACGATACTGTCTCTCTAGTTTCCCATCATCATGGCAACAGCGAAGAGAAGGTGAAGATGAAACGATAGTCTTCTTTGCCCTCGCCTCCCTGCTGCTCGCTTTCTTCGTTGAGGTCGGTCCAGACCGGCACCTTGATCCCGAGTCCCACGCTCAGCTTTTTCCAGTAGGCGCGCAGCCCCGGCAAGAGGTAGAGAATCTGGCCACCCGTTGCCCTCTGGTTCTGACCGTTGCTGCGGTCTCTCCCGAGGTTTAGATACTGGGGCTCCAGAGAGAGGTCCGCCCGTAACTCGCGTCGCGTGTTGGTGTAGGCGCGAAAGATCAGCGCGGAGTTGATCCGGTACTCGGTCCCGAACCGGGTGCGGCTGCCGTCGGCGTAGGTGTTCTCGACGAAGGCGTTTCGCGAGAGCTCGAGGCCGGTGGTCAGGCGGTCGGACAGCATCTTCGTTGCGGTAAGTCCTAGAGAATACGACGGCTCGCCGAAGCCCGTCGACTTTCCCGCATCTATGTCGCCGTTCCGGTCGCGCAGGTTCTCGTCCCCTGTGGGGAAGGTGACGCCACCGAAGAAGGTGAAGTGCCAATCTTCGAGGTCGTCGAGGCTCTCGTTCTCCGGTATCAGTAGTGCACCCTCATCCCATTTCCAGCCCAGCTGCGCGAACAAGGAGACGTCGGCGAACCCTCGGGTATCGAATCCTCCAGGCTCATCGACCTTCTCATTGTACGGGACGAATAAGTAGGCGGAGAGCCACGGTGTCACGCCGTATCCAATTCCCGCGATCCAGAAGTCGGCGTGGTCGCTCTCGGGATTCGCGGTATCGGAGTCGAACTTCTCGTATTCCACACGATCGAGCTTGAGATAGAGCAGTAGCTTGCGGGCCGGTAGAGTCGCGGACGTCGCGGTTTCGATCGGAGCCCCGGGTCCTTTGAGTCCCGCGACGCCAAGTCCCGCGACACCGTGGTGAGCGAGCGCGGGGAGCGGCAGTAGAGCGATAACGCACATCAGCGCGGGCAACGTGATCGAGGTTGGGCGATGGAGCTCCATCCGCTACTTTCCAGCCGCCAGCTCAAAAAGAAGAGCCGCGGAGCGGACGAGCTTGTCGGCTTTGTCGTCAGCCGGTGGTTCCTCGACACTCGCCGTGATGCGCTGCGTGCCGTCGTGCCGAATCCGAATATTGACCCGCCCGTCCTTGCCGGTTACACCGCGTGGATCGCCGTCGTAGGCCACCGTCACTCCCCCCCGGGGCTTGCCGGCCTGCATGACTCTCAGGCGTAACTTTTGGCCGTTTCGTAGCTGGAAGGGGTTGGTCTCGGAGACAATCTCGAAGCCCTCGGAGAGAGGCCGGGAAAGATCGTCAGTCCAGGCGGTGAGCAGTTTCGGGCTTTCGAGCGCGTGCCAGCTGCGCAGCACACCAAAAAGCTCATCCTTCGGTTGATTCTTGGTACCCGTCAGGGTCTGGGACCAGTAGCCCGAGTCTACGTCGACGACGAGGGCCGCGCACGGTCCGGCGATTCGAATTGGGTATTCGGAGGATGTTACGACACTCTGAACCACTCCCCGCGGCGACGCGCAGTAGGTCTTCTTTACGATTGCGGGATCGTAGGGAACGATCTTGTCGCCCTCGTGCCCAGAATAGCGATGGCCGCGATAGAGTAGATAGCCGTCGCCGTCGGGCTCAAACCAGTAGTCGTGCGCAGTCGAGGG
>JBHHVL010000031.1:0-33720 GCA_046754245.1 Binatia bacterium
TCGGCTCACCCGATCGGGTAATTATCGCCGAGGGGACCAAAAACCGTTGGTCGAACGGATTTTGGGTAATTAAACTACTCTTCTTTTCGGCAAAAGGGGTTTTGCCAGCCAAAAGGGAGCACCGGAGGTATCTTGATGAACACGCGTGCGCGCTGTTGCGCTCTTGCTACACTAGTCTTTTTGTTTTCCGCTACACCGTGGACCGCTCAAGCGGCGCATCCGTGCACCGATCATCTGACGGCGATTGGAGCCACCAGCCCGGTGCACGGTTTTCCGGAGTATTTTGCGGACTCTAGCGGCCTGGCGCTCGACCTCTGTCTCGACAAGGCCCTGTGCCTGGACCCGATAGATCCACTGGCCCTGCCTGACCCGGCCGCGCCGGTGGCCTTTCCCGGCAACTTCCCTAGCGCGGTGTTTTGGTGGTACGGCGAGGCGCGCATGACAATGCCGGGGCTGGGCACCGCCAAGCTGGTCATGGCGCTTGAGGGCAACTTCGACAACGGCCTGCCTGCGCCCGGTGAGCAGTTCGCCTTTGGCAAGATAAGGATCACCGCGGACACCCTGGTCGCGGGGGCCAGCTATACGGTTTCTCATCCTTACGGCACTGACATTCTCGTCGCTGATGCCGGTGGTAGGATCGATCTGGTCGAGAAGATCGGCTCGTTCGCAGGCCCGGGCAATCCGGCCTCTTTCGCTGGCGTGTCCAACAGCCGTATCGGTCCGTTTCTCATATCCAACGACCCCGATCCTAACAAGGCGCCACCACCGGGCTTCGTTGGCAACATCTTCGTTGCTCACACGGTGATAGGCAGTCCCTGTGGACAGAACTTCTTCCGCATCGAAGGCCCGGGCCTGCCCACTGGCGGCGTTGAAACCGACCAGTTCAAGATCTTAGGCAGGATGATCGACGTTTGCGGCAATGGCGTCCTCGATCCTGGCGAGGAATGTGACGATGGCAACCAGACGGACGGTGATTGTTGTTCGTCAGCTTGTATCGTCGAGTCGGCGCAGCTGCTGTGCGACGATGGCAATCCCTGCACCGATGAAATCTGTGTTCCCGGCAGCGGGTGCCAGAACCCGGCCAACAGTCTGGCCTGCGACGATGGTGACGCTTGTACGACGATGGATACCTGTTCGGGAGGCCTCTGCGTTGGTGGGCCGGCGCCCAACTGTGACGATGGCAACCCATGCACGGTGGATTCCTGTGACCAGCTCGCCGGTTGTCAGAACGACAACATCTCCGTCTCTTGTGACGACGGCGACGCCTGCACTACCAATGATACCTGTTCGAACGGTTCATGTATCGGCGGGGCACCCCTCGGCTGTAACGATGGCAACCCGTGCACGGACGACAGCTGCGACAGCCAGTCGGGCTGCGTCAACACGGATAACAACCTCGCTTGTGAGGACGGTGACGCCTGTACCGCGGGCGACGTGTGTCTTGGCGGTGTCTGCCTCTCGGGCGGCGCGGTCAACTGTGACGACGGTAACCTGTGTACCGATGACAGCTGCAACCCGGTCAGCGGGTGCCTGAACGTCGCCAACAGTCTGCCCTGTGATGACGCGGATGCGTGCACGACCAACGATACGTGTAACAACGGATCCTGCACGGGTGGGGCTCCTCTCAACTGTAACGACGGCAACATATGTACGGACGACAGCTGTGACGGTCAGCTCGGTTGCGGACACGTTGACAATACGGCTCCGTGTGATGATGGCAACGCTTGTACGCTCAACGACACCTGCTCGGCGGGAGGCTGCGCGGGAGGCGCTCCACCGAACTGCGATGACTCCAACGTCTGTACGGACGACAGCTGTGATCCGGGAACCGGATGCTTGAACCTGGCGAATACGGGCGCTTGTGACGACGGCAACGCCTGTACGACTGTTGACGTCTGCTCTGCAAGCCAGTGCCTGGGTTCCGTGCCTCCTAATTGTGATGATACCAACCCCTGTACCGATGACAGCTGTGATACCCAGCTCGGTTGCCAAAACATCAACAACGTTCTTCCTTGCAACGACGGTAGTGCGTGTACCCTCAGCGACACATGCTCGGGAGGAATCTGTATCGGCGGGGCGGCGCCGGATTGTAACGACGCGAACGTCTGTACGGACGACAGCTGCGATCCTGGTTCGGGTTGTGTCAATCAGGCGAACACCTTGAGTTGCGAGGATGGCGACGCCTGTACGACCAACGACAGCTGCTCGGCCGGAACCTGTGTTGGTGGACCACCACCGGACTGCAATGACGGCAACGAGTGCACGGCGGACAGCTGTGACGTCGTAGCCGGGTGTTTGCACGAAAACGTTTCCGTAGCGTGCGACGATGGCGACGCGTGTACGACAAACGACACGTGTTCTGCTGGGGTCTGTGTCGGCGGTGCGCCGCCAAACTGTTCCGACGGCAACGTCTGTACGGACGACAGCTGCGATTCTCTCACTGGGTGTGTGAACGGGAACAACAGTGCTCCTTGCGAAGATGGTAGCGCGTGTACGCTGAACGATAGTTGTTCAGGTGGCTCGTGTATCGGTGGTGCCCCACCGGTCTGCGACGACGGTAACGTTTGTACGGACGATTCCTGCGTTCCCGCTTCTGGCTGTTTGAATGCGCCGAACGTCGTGCCGTGTGATGATGGGGACGCTTGTACCACCAGCGACACCTGTGCCGCTGGCACCTGTGTGGGCGGGGCTCCGCCGAACTGCGATGATGGCAACCCCTGTACCGACGATAGCTGCGACGTCCTTGTCGGATGTTTGCACGCCAACAATAGCCTACCTTGCAGTGACGGGGACGCCTGTACTCTGAACGACTTGTGTATGGGGGGGGGCTGTGTTGGTGGAGTCTCCCCGAATTGCGATGACGGCAACGTCTGTACAGACGATAGTTGCGACTCGGGCACGGGGTGCGTGAACCAAGCAAACACCGTATCCTGCGATGACGGCGACGCCTGCACCACAAGCGACAGTTGTTCGGCGAAGGCCTGTGTGGGTGGTCCACCAGCGGACTGTGACGACGGGAACGAGTGTACGGCTGACAGCTGCGACCCCTTGGCGGGCTGCCAAAGCGTCAACGTCTCGGTCTCCTGTGACGACGGTGATGCTTGCACTACCAGCGATACCTGTAGTGCAGGAATATGCGTTGGCGGTCTTGCGCCAAACTGCGACGATGGAAACGTTTGTACCGACGACAGCTGCGACCCCGGGCTAGGCTGCGTGAACGCCGACAACCTTGTGCCGTGCGATGACGGCGACTCGTGCACCAGCTCCGATAGCTGTGCGGGTGGAGTTTGCAACGGGGGAGCTACGGTAAACTGTGATGACGGCAACGTGTGCACCGATGACAGCTGTGATGCCGTGTCGGGCTGTGCCCACATCGACAACACGGCGGCCTGCGAAGACGGTACGGCCTGGACACTGGCCGACCAGTGTTCGGCGGGCGTCTGCATCGCCGGCGCCTTCGGCTGCCCGTCGGACCCACTGCCCGGCTGCGCCTTGCCCGTGAATGACCGGAAGTCGACCCTTCTGGTTCGTGATAACTCACGGGATTCCCGTGACAAGCTGTTGTGGGCATGGAAACGGGGCGCCGCCACCGCAAAACAGGATTTCGGCGATCCAGTGACTACTACTGCGTACCGGCTCTGTTTCTACGACGAGGTCTCCGCCCAACCCGCCCTGGTCATGGAGCAGGCCGTTGGGAGTGCTGGGCAGTGCAACGGGAAGCCTTGCTGGAAGGAGACCTCCAAGGGCTTTAGCTACAAGGACAAGTTTGCGAGCAACGCGCCGGGCATCAGCAAGGTCGTGTTGAAGTCGGGTGGGGACGGCAAGGCTCTGGTCAAGGTCAAGGGAAAGGGTGAAGGGATCGACATGCCGGTACTGCCGCTGAAGCTTGATGGCAAGGCTACGATGCAGTTTGTCCGAGACAACGGCCAGTGCTGGCAGGCCGATTTCTTGGCGCCAGCGGTGAAGAACGGCACCAAGCTCTTCAAGGGCAAGGCCTCGACGCCCTGAGCTAGGCTAGGACGGCGCTGTTTGCTGCCGGAGCCCCTGGCGCTCCTCCGCGAGCAGGCGGAGGGCCAGGGGTGTTGCCCGCAGCGCTCGAGTTCGACCATCGAGATCTCGCTCCGTTTCAGCTACGCGCGGCCTGTGCGAAGCCCGGGGGAGCGATTATTTCTCAACTTGGGGAAAAAAAGTTCCTCCCCCCCAGCTGCGGAGCCGGGGAAGCCTGAGCTGTACCACCCATCGGGGGGGGGTCAGGGGAGGTTGCCGGGAGAAAGGCCCGATTTATTCCCAATATTTCAATAAGCCTTTCTATTTTTGGGAGAAATACCCCTTTGGGGGAGCGACAAACTTATTCTCTTTGTTTAGTTTAAGTTTACGGTCTGGCTTGTCACTCGCTGCCCGCGGATACGAAGAGAGTTTGCGGGTGCCGCCGCCGGTGAGAAGCCAGACCGGCCACCTTGGGAGTCGGTGGGCTGAGGCGGGCCCCGTGTTTTTCGGGGAGCTCGGCCCCTCGACGAGCCCCTCTCTCCAGCTACCCCCCGTTCGGGCAAGCAGGAGCAGTATAAAGCTCACGACGGAACTTTGGCCAAAGCCGGAATCACGAGCAGCCGATTCTCACTTGTAAGACGAAATCTCCCCCCGTTCGGGGGGGGATCGGCAGGAATTTTCGCGTAATTGGCGTCATGAATCCTTACACAAGAAAAAATACCCGTTTGGGGGAATGACGCTGGGATCGCCTAGCCGTATCAAATGGATGCTAATGCGGCGCTGAACGGGTGCTGATAACTCCCGGGGGTAATACAGCGTCTGCAAAGCGGGGGATGGGGGTTCCGGTCTTATCAAGGGGGGCGCTTCTCACTCCGCGGCGGTAAGTTTTTCGCACTGAAAAAGGGGTATCTCATGAAGCGCATCACTCTCGCTGTCACCGTATTGACGCTGCTGTTCTTTGCTGAGGCTGTGTTTAGCCAACCCGTTCTGAGCGCGACCTCCACTGACAAGTGTCGCGCGAGCATAGGCAAGGCGGCGGGCAAGTATCTAAGCAACACGATGAAGGCCATGCGCAAGTGCATGGACAAGGGCGGAGGAGCCGCGGCCTGCCTCGGATCGGTGAGCGACGCGAAGGCCTCGGGATCAATCGCCAAGGCGCGGGCGAAGTCCCACAAGCTGATCCTCAAGCGCTGCGGCGGTTTTTCGTCGCTGGCGGACGTGCAGTTCGGCCTGGGCTACGGGGCGCAGTGCTTGGGGACGGGCAAGGCGGGGGTCTGTGATTTCGCCATGTCGGGCGTGGACGTCGCCGGGGCGGACAACGACCTTCTCGAATGCCTCGACTGTCTTCACGACTACGCGGCCAACTGCCTGAACTCGGCGAGCTACAACAGCGGCGGGGCGTCGTGCTTCTAGGCGCGGGGGGAACGGCAATGCTGAATACAAACGGAAGACGGGGTTCTACGGTGCGACAGGGGCTGCTCTGGGGCGTTGTGGCCAGCGCGACGCTGTCGATGGTCATGTTGACTAGCGGACTCGCGGGGGCGGCTACGGATCCCGTTGCCTTGTGCCATCGCAAGGTCGCGGCGGGGGCGAGCAAGTACCTCAAGAAGCTATCGCGTGCGTTGTACAAGTGCCAGATTGCGGATCAGCAGAGTGACTGTCTGGGGAGTCTTCCGGCGAGGACGCAGAGCAAACTCGACTCGACCCGAGCCAAAGCGCGCCGGAGCATGGCGTCCAAGTGTGGGGTTCTGAACTTCGCGGCGTCGGGTGCGCCGACGCAGTGCAGCGGGTACCGGGGGCAGTGCAGCTTCGCTATTACCGGATGGGACGAGGTCGGGGCGGACAACGACGTCCTCGACTGTGTGCTGTGCATGCACGAGGCGGCGGCACGAGGGCTGTTGACCGCCCAGGTTCGAATCCCGCGCTGCGGTGACGGCGCCGTCAACGTAGCGGGGGAGGCTTGTGACGACGGCAACTCAGACGATACTGATGCTTGTCTTGGTACTTGCAGTGCGGCGAGCTGTGGCGACGGTTTCGTGCAGGCCGGGGTCGAGCAGTGCGACGACGGCGCGGCCAACTCCGACACCATGGCAGATGCCTGTCGTAGTGACTGCCGTTCGGCGTCCTGCGGGGACTCCGTCGTAGACAGCGGGGAGCAGTGCGACGAGGGCGGCGAGACCGCAGTCTGCAACGCCAACTGCAACTCGGCGTTGTGTGGGGACGGGGTGGTCAACGCGAGTGCCGGTGAGGTTTGTGACGATGGCGGTGAGTCGGGGACCTGCAACCTAGATTGTACGATCGCGCAGTGTGGGGACGGTCAGGTAAACGCGACCGCCGGGGAAACGTGCGACGACGGCAACGCTGACAACACGGACTCTTGTCTCAACGACTGTAGTACCGCGAGTTGTGGAGACGGCTTCCTCCAGGCTGGCGTGGAAGCCTGTGATAACGGTGCCGCGAACTCCGACACGGTGGTAGACGCGTGCCGCAGCGACTGTAGCCTTGCTTCATGCGGCGATGCGGTTGTCGACAGCGGAGAGGCTTGCGACGACGGCAACGCTGACAACACGGATTCCTGCCTGAACGACTGCAGCGCTGCGAGCTGTGGGGACGGTTTCGTGCAGGCCGGGGTAGAGGCCTGCGACACGGCCGGTGAATCCGCGAGCTGCAACGCCGACTGCAGCGCGGCGGCCTGCGGCGATGGGATACTGAACCTGAGTGCGGGCGAGGCCTGCGATACGGCCGGCGAATCCTCGAGCTGCAACGCCGACTGCAGCGCGGCCGCCTGCGGCGACGGGATATTGAACGTGAGCGCGGGCGAGGCCTGTGACACGGCCGGTGAATCCGCGAGCTGCAACGCCGACTGCAGCGTGGCGTCGTGCGGCGATGGCATACTGAACCTGAGTGCTGGCGAAGCCTGCGATACTGCCGGTGAGTCCGGGACCTGTAATTTGGATTGTACACTCGCGCAGTGCGGAGACGGTCAGGTCAACGCGACCGCGGGGGAAGCGTGTGATGACGGCAACGCTGACAACACGGATTCCTGCCTGAACGCCTGCAGCGCTGCGAGCTGCGGTGACGGATTCGTGCACGCCGGGGTAGAGGCCTGCGACACGGCCGGTGAATCTTCGAGCTGTAACGCCGACTGCAGCGTGGCCGCCTGCGGCGACGGGATATTGAACGAGAGTGCTGGGGAGGCCTGCGATACGGCCGGCGAATCCTCGAGTTGTAATGCCGACTGTAGCGTGGCCGCCTGCGGCGACGGTAAGCTAAATACGAGTGCTGGCGAGTTCTGCGACGACGGTAACGCTGACAACACGGATTCCTGTCTGGGCGACTGCACACTGCCGAGCTGTGGTGACGGATTCGTACAACTGGGAGTGGAGGCCTGCGACAACGGCGCCGCCAACTCCGACACGGTGGCCGACGCGTGCCGCACCGACTGTAGCGCCGCTTCTTGTGGCGACCTGGTGGTCGACAGCGGCGAGGCCTGCGACGATGGTAACGCCCTGAACAGTGATTCTTGCTTGAACGACTGTACGCTCGCGAGCTGTGGCGACGGATTTGTACAGGCGGGAGTCGAGGCCTGCGATACCGCCGGGGAGTCGACGATCTGTAATACCGATTGCACGGTGGCGGTGTGTGGCGATGGCAAGGTCAACACCACAGCGGGCGAGGCCTGCGACACAACCGGTGAGTCGGCTACCTGTAACGCCGACTGTAGCGTGGCGGTATGTGGCGACGGTCAGGTAAACGCCAGCGCGGGCGAGGCCTGCGACACGGCTGGCGAGTCGGCTAGCTGTAACAGCGACTGTTCCGTAGCGGTCTGTGGTGACGGGAAGGTAAACCTGAGTGCGGGCGAGGCCTGCGACGCAGCGGGCGAGTCGGCCATATGCGACACGGACTGTACGCTGGTCGTATGTGGCGACGGTCTGGTCAACGCCAGTGCGGGCGAGGCATGTGACACGGCTGGCGAGTCCGCGAGCTGTAACGTCGACTGCAGCCCCGCGGTTTGTGGTGATGGCAAGCTGAACCCGAGCGCGGGGGAAGCTTGCGACGACGCAAACGGCTCCAACACCGATGGCTGTCTGACTACATGTCTCATTGCTTCCTGCGGCGACGGCTTTCTGTACCTGGGCGTAGAACAGTGTGACGACGGTGCAGCGAATTCCAATACGGTGCCGGATGCATGCCGTCTGGACTGCACTCCGGCGGTATGTGGCGATGGCGTGGCCGACAGCGGAGAAGACTGTGACGACGGCAACGCCGATAACACGGATGCGTGTTTGAACGACTGCAGCGCTGCGAGCTGCGGAGACGGCTTCGTGCAGGCGGGGGTGGAAGCCTGCGATACGGCCGGCGAGACGGCGGCGTGTAACGCCAACTGTACGGTGTCGGTCTGCGGTGACGGCGTGGTCAACAACAGCGCGGGGGAAGACTGCGACACGGCCGGCGAATCTGCGAGTTGTAACGCCGACTGTACAACCGCGAGCTGTGGCGACGGCAAGCTAAACACGAGTTCTGGCGAGTTTTGTGACGATGGCAACGCCGACAACACGGACGCTTGTCTGGACGACTGCAGCGTGGCGAGCTGTGGAGACGGTTTTGTGCAGGCCGGAGTGGAGGCCTGTGACACCGCCGGCGAGTCTGCGAGCTGCAATATCGACTGCACAGTGGCGCTTTGTGGGGACGGCCAGGTCAACGCCAGTGCCGGTGAGGCCTGCGACTCGGCTGGCGAATCGGTGAGTTGTAACGCCGACTGCAGCGTCGCGAGCTGTGGAGACGGTCAGGTGAATTCCACTGCCGGTGAGGTTTGCGATGACGGAAACGTGGACAATACCGACGCGTGCCTGAACGATTGTAGCGCCGCCAGCTGCGGCGATGGCTTTGTCTACTCTGGCGTTGAGCAGTGCGACGCTGGAGCCGGCAACTCCAACACCATCCCCGACGCCTGCCGCCTGGACTGTACGGCACCGGCTTGTGGTGACGGGGTAACGGATAGCGGCGAGGCTTGCGACGACGGCAACGCGTCGAACAGCGACGCCTGCCTGAACGACTGTACGGTGGCGAGCTGCGGGGACGGCTTCGTGCAGGCCGGTGTGGAGGCTTGTGACGACGGCAATTCCAGCAACGGGGACGCTTGCCTGAACAGCTGTACCGTGGCGGCTTGCGGAGACGGTTTCGTCTACATGGGCATGGAGTCCTGCGACGATGGTAACGCTGACAACACCGACGCGTGCCTGAACGACTGTAGTGTTGCCAGCTGCGGAGATGGCTTTGTCTACTCGGGCATGGAGCAGTGCGACAACGGTTCTGCTAACTCTGACACGGTGCCTGACGCCTGTAGACTCGACTGCACCGTTCCGGTTTGTGGAGACGGAGTCACCGATAGCGGGGAAGGCTGTGACGATGGCAACGGATCGAACTCCGATGCTTGCCTTAACGACTGCAGTGCGGCGAGTTGCGGAGACGGCTTTCGCTGGAGCGGGGTAGAGGACTGTGACGACGGTAACGCATCCAACAACGACGCCTGCCTGAACGACTGTACCGCGGCGAGTTGTGGCGACGGTTTCGTAGAGACCGGCGTGGAGCAGTGCGACGACGGTAACGCGATCAACACCGACGCCTGTCTGAGCGACTGCACGGCTGCGAGCTGCGGAGACGGCTTCGTGCAGGCCGGTGTCGAGCAGTGCGACGATGGTAACACTCTCGATACCGACAACTGTAGCTCCGGCTGTCTGAGCCAGCGCGTGCTCACGGCAGACGTGGTCGCACTCGATCAGGCGTTTACCTTCAACCGCTGGGGCGCCAGCCAGCCAGCCGGCATGATGTACGCGCTCAGAAGCGACGTGGTGGACCTTCTGGGCAACCCGATTGGGCCCAACGGAGGCCTGCCAGGGCAGGTGATGCTCAGGCCGGGGAAACGCCCGAGGCCTCTCATCCTCAGGGCGAACCAGGGCGACGTCCTGCAGGTTCGTTTTACCAACCTGCTGTCGCCTATACGTACGGATAACGGCTCGACCCTGACAAGGCTGGCGTCGATGCTGGTAAACTCCACGGAGATACTGGGCAACACCCATGATCCCGTGGCCACCGGTCTATCCGGCGTGGCCCCGGGTGACAGCACTACCTACTACTGGCGGGCCGGTGACCACGACGGTACTTACCTGTTCTATAGCAACGGCGCCCCTGGCGGCGGGGAGGGCGACGGTGGTCAGATAACCCTGGGCCTCTTTGGAGCGCTCAACGTCGAGCCGGCCGGTAGCGTCTGGTACCGGAGCCAGGTTACCGCCTCGGAAATGGCTCAGGCTCGCGCACAGGCCGTGACCCCGGCGTTCATCAACTACGACGCGGTGGACGTAAGCGGCCGGCCGATACTGCGAATCCTCGGCGATAACAACGAGCTACTCTACGGCGATCTCAACGCGCTGGTGGTTTTTGACGAGCCTGACGACGGCGTGCTCTCGACCACAGAGGGACGCTTTCGCGAGTTCTCGGTGCTCTGGCACGATGAGGTTGGTGCGGTTCAGGCCTACGCGCTGCTCGATGATCCCGTCATGCGAGGGGTGAGCGATTCCTTTGCGCTCAACTACGGGGTCGAGGCTCTCGGGCCGCGCATAGTAGCCAACCGTCTGGGTGAAGCCCCACTCGCCGACTGCGTGGAATGTGCGTACGAGGAGTTTTTCCTCGAGTCCCACGCTAGCGGTGACCCGGCTCTCCTGCCTCAGTACGAAGCCGACCCGTCCAACGTGCACCATAGCTACCTGAGCGACAAGGTGAAGTTTCGCAACATACACGCGGGACCCCGAGAGACCCATATCTTCCACCTCCACGCGCACCAGTGGCTGGCCGCCCAGGGAAGCGATACCTCCGCGTACCTGGATTCACAGACCATAGCGCCGATGACCGAGTTTACATTTGAAATACAGTACGGTGGCAGCGGCAACCGTAACCTGACCGCGGGGGACTCGATATTCCACTGCCACCTCTATCCTCACTTCGCGCAGGGCATGTGGGAGCTGTGGCGAGTGCATGACACCTTCGAGGACGGTACCCGCCGCCTGCCCGACGGCGCGCTGGGGCCGGGGACCGACCCCATGACCGGCGTGACGTTGGGGGGAACGCCGATTCCGGCGGTCGTTCCCATGCCTGCCTTGGCCATGGCCCCCCAGCCGAGTTACGGGCCCACCGGCATGCCCGGATATCCTTTTTATATCGCTGGCATAGCGGGGCACAGGCCGTCGCAACCGCCGTTCGACATAGCCGTCGACGGCGGCCTGCCCCGCCACTACTTTACCAGCGGTACGCGCCAGACCGGCGCCGGTCGCCCGACCTTCGACTTTTCGGTTGTCGTGGATACGGCGAACCTCACGATTCTGCCGAACGATGGTACCCCGCTGGAGAAGAACGCCATGGACTTCCACGCAGGGGTCCTGCCGGGCATGCACGACTGCGGCGTCGATACCCTCACTCCGGAGGGGTTACCCGGACTGTTCAAGGTGAACTGCTTGCCTCCGGCTCCAGGAGCGCCCTATGCGGATCCCTGCCCGCCGGCTGAGATGACGGCCGAGCGCAACTACCACGTGTCGTTCATCGAACTGGACCTGCTCGCCAATTCGGCCGGTTGGCACGATCCTCAGGGGCGCATCAACGTGCTCGATTCCGACGTGCCGCTGTTCGAGGGACAGCTCACAACGGCGGATCCGTTTTTCTTCCGGGCCAACTCGGGAGAGTGCGTGAATTTTTTCCATACCAACCGCGCGCCCAAGCAGCTGGCTCTTGACGACTTCCAGGTGGTGACGCCCACCGATACGGTCGGCCAGCACATCCATCTGGTGAAATTCGACGTGACGTCTTCCGACGGCTCGGGCAACGGCTGGAACTATGAGGACGGTACCTTCGCGCGCGACGCGATCGTGGAGTGGATAGACGCGACCAACGCCCCGGGCGGCTCGGCGGTGGACCTCAACGGCCAGCCGGTTGTGCTCTCGGCGACGGGAGATTTCCAGACCACCGTACAGCGTTGGTGGGCCGATCCCCTGCTCAACAAGTTGGGGCAGGACCGCACCATCAGGACAGTGTTCACCCACGACCACTTCGCGCCGTCGTCGTGGCAGCAGCACGGCTTCTACAACGCGCTGGTGGTCGAGCCAGCCGGGTCGCACTGGCTGACCCCTGACGGGACGGTGGACCTTTCCACGCCGCTCGATCCGGCCCGCGGCGTCGGTACCCAGACCCAGATCATAAGCGCAGCCGATCCAGCCTACCATCCCGACCATCGCGAGTTCATGCTCGCCGTGGCCGACCTGGCCCTGCTCTACACGCCCGCCGGCGTTCCGGTCAACCCCCCACCGTTGCCCGAGGCTATATCCACCGCCAACGGCGTCGACCTGGTAAACTACAAGAATCAGCCTCTCGAGACCCAGCTGGGGACCGCCGCTCAGCAGTTCAGCTCGTGGGTCAACGACGACCCCTTCACGGAGATCTACAAGGCCTACGAAGGAGAGCGGGTACAATTGCGAGTCATACAGGGTGCGCAGACCGCCCAGCACACTTTCAACCTGCACGGCCACTCCTGGCCACAGGAGGTCGCCAATCCCAACTCGGGGCTCATATCGGCTCAGACAATCGGTATCTCCGAGCACTTCGAGCTGGATCTCGGCATAATGCCGCCGGTCCCAGGAGGAGGGGTTGCTGACTACCTCTACCACTCGGGCGCCAACGTGTGGGTGCAGGACGGCGCCTGGGGGCTCATGCGCGTGTACGGTCAGGGTATACCCTTCGACACGCCACTGGCGACCTTGAAAGGCATGCAGCTCGGCGCCGCAGCGGTGGGAGAGCGTGATGTGTGTCCGCCCGGGGCGCCGGTCGCGAGCTTCGACGTCGAGGCCTGGGCGGCCGCGGATCTGCTTCCCGGTGGAGCACTGGTCTACAACTACCGAGATGATATCTACGATCCCAACGGCAAGTTTTTCATACTCGCTGGTGACCGGGCCGCCTACCAGGCCGGCGCCAAGGATCCCGAACCCCTTGTGCTGAGAGCCCGAGCCGGAGACTGCGTGGTCGTTAACCTTGCCAACATGTTGAGCGTCGGTGAAGTGTCGCTTCACCAACAACGGATGAGCGCGGACCCGCGATACTCCGACGGCGCCAACGTGGGTCTCAACTTCTTGCAGACCGCGCTACCTGGACAGACGATCAGTTACCGCTGGTACGCGGGGAGCTACCGAAACGGGGTCGCCGAGGCCATCGAGCTCGGGCCTTCCAACCTTCGTTCTTATGGTGATTTTCGTTTCGACGCGGCTCAGGGGTTGCTGGGCGCCTTCATAGTGGAGCCAGCAGGAGCGGTGTGGAGCAGCGTCGACACCGGGCTACCCATCGACAGCGGTACTGTCGCGAGGGTCGCGCTGCCGGATGGGTCGAGTTTCAAGGAGTTCGTGTTGATGTATCAGGAGGAGCTTGATCTCTACAGTGGCGGAGGGCCCATACCCGACGCCAAGGTCGACAAGTTCGAGAAAGGCTTCAACTACGCGACGGAACAGTACTGGGCGAGGCTCGGGGTTTCGACGGCCGTTGACCTCAACGACGTGCAGTTCCCCGTCGATTTCATGATGGGACCCATCGAGACGCCGCTGTTTACGGCCATTGACGGTGAGCCTGTGCGCTTCCACGTGCTCCAGCCTTCGGGCACTCCCCTGCAGCACGCCTTCGTTCTGCAGGGCCATCAATACTGGGATAATCGACTACCGAATTTCCTGAGTGAGGGGGCCACCATCATGTCTCCGGGTGTCGCCAAGACCCTCGACCTCATGGGCGGTGCCCGCGCCGGCACCTGGCTCTACAGGGACGGTGCCGGTTTCGGTGCAGCCGGTGGGCTGTGGGGCCGCTTCGAAGTTCAGTAGGGTTTTCAGGAACCCCCTCCCGGGTTTGATAGCAGGCCTGGGCGGGCGGCGCCCCCGAGGCGGGGGCGCCGCCTTCGTTTGCCCTACGACCGGGTCGCGGAGCCCCGGGGCAGGCGATGATATGGACACGGACGTCATCGGGGGCCGTAAGTCCTATTGACCGGCCGCTTTAGCTGCGGCGCTGCCTTTGTAGTTCGCGTAGTCGAGCGACAGGCGATGCGGAATCGGCCGGCCCCATCATTTTTTTTGCAAGATGACGGTCCGGCCGAGGTTACACTGGTTAGATCGGGTCGCCGCTGGGTAGGTCTTTCAGGCCGTCGGGGAGTCGGCCGCACAGAGAGAATGGGTATAGCTTGTAACAGGCGGGTGCTCTCGCTTTGGCTCGTGTGCCTGCTCCTCGCCCATCTGGGCGCGGGGCCGCACAGGGCGGAGAGTGGCGATGCGGTGCCAGAGGACGGCAGCAGTAGCCCCGAGGTCGGTGATCGAGACTCCACTGTCAAGGTAGACTTTTCGGTAGCGAGGTTGGACGCGCGAGGCGGCGACTCCGGCGATCCCGCGGCGGGCGACGATCTCCTCGTGCGTTTCCGGATTTCCGACAGCAACACCGGCTTTGGTCTTTCGGAACTTCATCCGGCCGCGTGGATTACCCCCCGCGAGCGAGGTGAGGGCAAGCCGGATCAGCAGAAATGTGAAGACATCATACGGGGGTTCAGCCAGTTTGGCGTAAGTCGCGCCGATGACGACCTGAACAGTTACTACATACTAACGCTTACCGCGGACAACCGAATTGCAGTCATAAACCCCGTCGTCAACCTAAACAGCTCCAACCTGAAGTCGCTCATAACCCTGGAGGGGACGGCTGGCAAGTGGGACTTCGACGAGAGGACGGCGATGGCTTATGTAACGCTTCCCGACAAGGGGCAGGTGGCGGTCGTCGACATCAAGGGTGGTAAGGTGGCGGCCTATCACGGTGTGGGGGTGAGGCCTGGACTGGTGAGCGTGCAGTCGGACGGGCGCTACGTGTGGGTGGCCAACGATGGTTCTGCTTCGGTCAGCGTTCTCGACAGTGAGGGCGCCTCGGTGGTCAAGACCATCGGGGTTGGAGAGGGTCCCATCGACTTCGCTTTCGATGACCGTGGACGATTCGCCTTTGCAGGGGCGTCGGGCTCGGGACGCCTAGACATCATCGACGTGAGCAATCTTTCGGTGAGCCGGGTCGTCGAGGTCGGGAAAGGCGACCTGTCACTGGCCTGGTCGCCGCTGGCGAGCGCGCTCTACGTTCTCAACAGCAGCAGCAACGAAGTCAGCGTGATCTACCCGACCACCGGCCGGATCACGAAGACGGTTCCCGTAGCACCCGGTACCACGCGGCTACGCGCGAGCCAAGACGGCGATTACGTAATGGCGCTCAACCCGGAGCAGCGCGCGGTTGCGGTCATCGACACGGCGTCGGGCAACATCGTCCGGGTGATTCCGCTCTCTGAAACTCCGACCGACGTGGTGTTCAGCTCGATCTTTGCTTACGTCTACCACGCCGCGAGTTCCAACGTCACCATCATCCAGCTCTCCGGTATAGACGATGTAGAAACTCCGCCGACCATCATCATTCCCATGGGTGTGGAGAGGCCCGAGGACGAGTTTGCCGGACGCGGTCTGCTGCCGATGGATCTCTTGCCTGAAGAGGGTGGCGCGGTAGTCGCGAATCCCAAGGAGAAGGTCGTCTACTTCTACACCGACGGGATGATGTCGCCCATGGGGTCGTTCAAGACCTGGACGGCCGAGCCGCTGGGGTTGATACTCTACGACCGTAGTCTCCAGGAGCGCCGGACCACCGGAGTATACGAAACGGTAGCACGGCTGGACAAGCCAGGGATCTACGACGTCCCCTTCGTACTGCCCAGTCCCAAGGTCGTCACCTGTTTTGAACTCATCGTCGGTGGCGAAGGCGAAGAACTCGCCGATCCGCCGGTTTTTCAGGAGCGCTTCTCCCAGCTCGTCTTCGAGCCCGGAGAAGAGGCGAAGTTACGCTTCGCCCTGCTCGATCGGAAAGACGGGAGCCCGGTAGTAGGCGTCAAGGACGTGAGAATCGTGGCCTTCGTACTCGGGCAGAACTGGAGCGCGAGGCGTTACGCCGCCGACGTCGGCGGCGGCGTCTACGAAGCGGGGTTCACCTTCCCCAAACCCGGCAAGTACGCGATCACGGTCGAGGCTCCTTCGGTCGGGGTTGCGTTCAAGGACACGAGACACACTTTTGCCTACGTTGACGCGCCGGTAACCGGGCAGCGATCGACGAAGGGCCAGCGGGAGTAGAAACGAATATGGAAGAAAGAAACTTTGCCCTGTTGACGTCGCTATTGGCCGTGATCGCCTGCTCATCGGTCGTCGTTCCTTCGGCGACCGCGGGATCCGCTGATCTCAAAGCGGCCCACGAGAGAGCTCCGGCGAGGTCGCAGACCGTGCAGGTGCTGGCCAGTGACGTCAGGTTCGAAGATCTCGATCTGGTGGATCAGGACGGACGCTCGGTCAGGTTCCTCCGCGACGTGGTGGGGGACAACCTCGTGGTCATGAACTTTATCTTTACCACTTGTCCTTCTGTCTGCCCCATGCAGTCGGCGATATTTGCCGGTATCCAGTCTCAGCTCGGCGACCGTCTTGGCCAAGAGGTGAAACTCGTGAGCGTGAGCATCGATCCGAAGACCGACGTGCCCCAGAGGCTCAAGGCTTACGCCCAACGCTACGACGCTGACGACGGTTGGATCTGGCTGACCGGCGAGAAGCAATACATCGACCGCATTCTCGTCGGAGCCGGGGCCTACTCGAGCGACGTGGCCGAGCACCCTGCGATGATTCTCGTCGGCGATGGAAAATACGGTGGCTGGACGCGGTTCTATGGCTTTCCGAAGCCGTCTTCTGTGCTCGCGAGGGTCGACGAACTCGCCGGTGCACGTGAGAAGAGGGCGGTGGCTCGGAAGGCCGACGAATCGGGGGATGGTCGGGAGCGATGACACGCCGTCGCGTCGCAGAGGCTGTGGCCGTCTCTTGCCTCAGCGTTCTGGTGCTGCTTTCGATCGGCGCTCGGGCGGACGCGGTGACGGCGCCGGACAGCATCGATCACGAGGAGGTGAAGCGGCGCTACTTTACCGATCTCCCCCTGGTGACCCAGGACGCAGAGGAGGTACGCTTTTATAGCGATCTGCTCAAGGACAAGGTGGTCGTGATCAATTTCATCTTCACCAACTGCCCGGGGGTATGTCCGCTGCACAGCGCGAAGCTGGCCGAGCTCCAGCAGCGGCTCGGCGGCCTGATGGAGGAGAAGGTTCGGTTCATTTCGATTTCCGTAGATCCCGAACGAGACACGCCGCAGCGGCTCAAGAAGTTCGCCAAGCGTTTCAACGCGGGATCTGGGTGGACTTTTCTTACAGGCGACAAACGAAATCTGGACGTGGTTACCAAGAAACTCGGGCAGTACAACGTTCAGGTTGAAGCCCATTCGCCGATATTCATCATGGGGAACGTTAGAACCGCGGACTGGGTAAAGATGAAGCCGACGGCGTCGGCAAAGGCTCTCGCGGCCGAAGTGGAGAGGTTACTCGCTGCTGATGTCCGTGGAAACTGAAGCCCTCGAAGCGCAGGGGGGCGCCGCGTTCCTCTGCGTGGGTGTCGCGATGGTGTTGCTGGCGTTTTCGCCTCTGGACGCTCAGGCCAGCGGCGAAGACGCCGCGGCGCGCGGGCGGGTCATATTCAGCGAGGGCACGGGTAGTGGGGAGATCAGTGCCTATCTGTCCGGACCGGACATAGTCACAAGCGGCAGCGCCTTTGCTTGCAAGAACTGTCATGGGGAGAACGGTTCCGGAGGTTTTGAGGGGGGCGTTCGGGTTCCCGACATCCGCCCCGAGAAATTGAGAAGCGAGGCGAAGACGGTGCGCGACAACGGCCGTGACCGCCGCGCGTACAACGACTTTCTCGTCGCCCGTGCGATCCGATCCGGTCTAGACTCGGAGGGAAACAGCCTGCATCCGGGCATGCCCCGGTACACCATGAGCGAGGCCGACATGAACGACCTCCTCGCGTTCCTCGAGGTTGTGGGAGAAGTACGAACCCCCGGTGTTACAGAAGACGAGATAGCCATAGCGACGGTGCTGCCCTCGGCGGGGACCTTGTCCGCGGTGGCTAGCTACAGTGGTCGCGTTCTCGAAGCGTGGGTGGAGGAATTCAACGACAGCGGTGGGATCTACGGGCGGCGGCTCAACCTGAACGTCTACAGTTTTGACGGTACGGAGGGCGGTGCAGCTGTCCGAGCGGTGGAGCGGGCGCTAAGCGAGGGCCCCTTCTGTTTCGTGGCCAACCTTGGTCTGGACGACGCGGCTCTGGATCTGCTCGCTTCATCCGACGTGCCGGTTATCGCCCCCGTGATCATTCCGCCCAAGGATGGCTATTCCAAAGACAACAACACGTTCTACCTATATTCGAGCATGGCGGATCAAGCCAAGGTGCTGGTCGACTACCTCGTAGAAGAACTCGTGCGCGAGGAGGCGTCTCTCGCGGTTGTGTACGTCGACGACGAATCCGGTCGCGCGGCATCCGAGGGCGTTAGGGATCAGGCGGGCTTGCATGGACTGAGGGTGGTCGCGACCCGACAGTACCAAGCCGGCTCGTTGGATCCCGCCGTGGTCGTTGACGAATTCGAGTTCTCGAAGCCCGCCGCACTGTTTTTCTTTGGCTCCGGCGCCGATGCCCTTTCGCTGGCCAGAGAGATCGGAACGAGAGACTGGAAGCCCCTGTTTTTCGGTTCGGCCGAGACCCTGGGCTCGGCTCTCATGCAACTCAGCGAGGAGGCGGCTTCGCGGGTCTACCTCAGCTCACCTGTAGACAACCCTGATATGAACTCACGGGGAATGTACGACTTTCTTGCCTTGGTCGAGGAACGCGGGATCGAGGGGAAGCATAAGGCCTTTCAGTTGAGCACCTACGCTGGCCTGGCCGTCATGCGCGAGGGGCTGCGTAAGTCGGGTCGGGAGCTGAGCCGCGAACGCTTCGTTGGAGAGCTCAACTCCCTCTGGAAATTCGAGACCGGTGTCATGCCCGAACTCACCTTTGACCTCAACCGCAGGGTCGGGTTGCGAGGCGCCAACGTCGTTACCATGGATACGCGTGCTCGCGCCTTCCTCGCTGCGGGTTCCTGGCGCGAGCCGCGCCAAGCGTCCTCGTCTGCCCCCCAGGCGCAGACCAACCCTGCTCGACAGGAATCCCTGGACTAGTTTGCTCAGGTAGAACCTCGTCAAGGCTCGGTGAAGCGTCGCTGTCCGCCCTGCCCAAAGGGGTTATGCACAGCAAGGTCATCGGAGGCTTCGTTTCGCCCCGGGAACTGTTAGGTTGCCGCCGCCTGCGTTGCCGCTTCTGTGGAGAGGATGAACCGGAGGGTAGAGGACGACGGTCCTCCGGCTGTGTCGATGCCCGTAGGCTCGGGCGCGACGCCTCTGCGAGCACGGTTCCCGTGATATCTGGCGGCTGTCGCATCGCTAGCAAAGGTGGGTCGAGTGCAGTCAGACTATCCGACGAAGTCCGCTCGGTTTCTGGGCACGATTTCTCTGCTGGTGTGCTGCTTTTCCGTGCCGGTGTCCTGGGGGAGCTCGGTGGCGGCGGATCAAGGGATCGGCGCAGCTGGCCCGCCGGGCCGAATCGTCAACGGACGCCCGACCGCGGCCCACCCGGCTGTTGGAGCGTTGATCTATGGTAGCAATCCGCACGCGGGTCTAATGGTCTGTAGCGGCACGATGGTGGGCTGCCGAACATTTCTCACTGCCGCTCACTGCGTTTGCGACTATCGAGGCAGTTCCTGTCAGGGATCCGCCGCCCCCTACGCGGGCCTCTATTCGGTGTATCTCCAGAACGTGGGTTTTCGTCGCGTGGAGTCGATCGTGGTCCATCCTGCGTACGTCTTCCCGCACGCTGATCTTGCGGTCGTGAAGCTCGCGCGGGCGGTGGATGGTCTGAGGCCTGTCGCGCTGGCGTCGAGGTCCCCGCTGCCCGGCGTACTGGGTACGATCGTGGGCTTCGGGCGTACCGGAGGGAACAATGAAGACTACGGTCTAAAGCGCGACGGGACGACCGTCATCGGTTCCTGCGAGGGGTTCTCTGAGGAGGATCTGGTCTGCTGGGCCTTCGACGGGTCTTTGTCGAATACCTGTAACGGGGATTCGGGTGGTCCGCTCTTGACGGAGCAGGAACAGGGACTGGAGATAGTCGGCGTGACGTCGGGCGGCGATGGGATCGACTGCCTCCCGCCCGAGACCAGTTACGACGTCAGCGTGTTCGCCTGGCGCGACTGGATACTGTTCGCTTCGCCGGACGCGGGATCGGAGGCTTGCCTCTCGGCGGCGGGGGTGGGGCCCAACGACAGTGTTGCGCAGAGTTTTGAGGGCACCCTCGGTTCCCCACACAACCAGGACTTGGTGGAGTTCACGGTTGAGCCGGGGACGGGGCAGTTGCGCCTCAGTCTGAACGGACACGATGAGTACGGCAACGACTTTGACCTGTTCGTAAGGGGCGCGAGCCCCGCGAGTGATACGGACTTTGACTGTCGTGGGGATACGGCCTCGCCCCACGAATACTGCGAGTTCGATAACCCGGTGCCGGGTTCATGGTACGCGTTGATCAAACGCGTGAAAGGCCGCGGCGCGTACCAGCTTACGATCACTGCCTTGGCGGCGCCGTCCCCAGTGTGTGGAAACGGGCTGGTGGAGTTTGGAGAGGACTGCGAGGATGGTCTAGACCATCAGTGCCCGGGACGCTGTGGTTCTTGTTCTTGCCCGGTCAACTGTGGGCTAGGGGATCTGGAACTTAGAAGAACGCGCATCGATGCCAAATCGGTTCTGGTCAAGGCGAAGCTGGTAAATTACTTTGGCTACTACGACGGTCTCGATCCGCGCCGGGGAACGGTGCTGCGTCTAGACGATGGCACGACCACCTTGGAACTGGCGATCGACGAAGGAGACCCCGGATGGACGCGGTCAAAGCCTTTCCGCGGGCTCTACGCCTGGAAGGGGGACCTTGCTGGCCTGAGACGAGTCAGGCTCAGGGACGCGAGCCGTCGCAAGGGCGAATGGAAGATTCGGATCAAGGCCAAGAAGGTCCAGGGGGCGGCGTCCTTCGGGGTTGACGGTGCGTCTGTGACCCTGGAGATGGGAGGGGCCTGCGCCGGCTCTTCCTAGGCGTTGGAGCCTGCCGGGATGCGTTCAGGCAGCGATAGATCTCACTCGAGGGCTAACGAGCAGGCCCGACGATTCCAACGCGCCTTCTACGAAACGCTTTACGCTCGGTTCCCAGTTGTACGAGACGTGACCCCCCTGATACCAGTGTACGCGCGGACGTTCCCAGTGGTGCCAGAGTTGATGAACCTGGCTCCGGGGGACGAGCCGGTCGGCCAATCCTGCGAAGATGAAGCGACCGCCGTGCGCGACCCGAGGCGTGACCGCAAGAGGGGAGATTACTCGAAACAGCTTATGCACTTCGCTCCAGCGCAGCCCCATTCCATCGAGGGTGCTGCGCAGGAAGGGCGTTACGTGCTCTCTCGCCAGCTCGGCGAAGTTCGACGCCGGTATGCCGGCTATAACGCAGGCCAGTCCGGCGTCCAGTCCGCTCAGAAGGGAGGCGTGGTAAGCACCGAGAGACACCCCGTAGACACCGGTTGCGAGCGGTTGTTGAGCGCGCACCCAAGTCAGAAGGCGCCGTATGTCCCAGATCGCTTGCGACACGGCGAAGACGGTGTCCAGCGAATCTGCGGAGATATAGCCCTCTCCACTTCGGTGATTGGCCTTGCGTGGACCGTGCAGAGGGAGCACCGGTATGAGTACGTTCAGTCCGAGTCGTTCGTGCAACCATCTCGCGCGGAAAGCAACGAGGTCAAAAGTCGGGATTCCCATGCGATAGCCGTGCAGACAGACCAGCCACGGTCGCGGGCCGTCGTTGTGTCTCAAGAGCCAGGCGTGGGCCCTGCGATTGGCGTGCCTGGAAAGCCACCGCTCACGCCCAGGCTCTTCGGGGCGGGGCTCGTACTCGCTTGGGAACTGGAGATGATCGTAGGGGTAGCCGAATACGCGCTGTCGAGAAAGCTGTACGCGGTCGAGGCGAGGGGGCGTTCGATGGTAGAGCGCCGGCTCGTCGGCCCACCCCTTGGTTTCGTAGAGGCTCGTGGCGGTATCGAACTCCGCGCGTATGCGGCGAAACTCCTCGTGGCTGGGAGGAGGCTTCATCGCGACCAGCAGCGCGCGGAAAGTCTCATCAACCGCGACCTTGGCTGCAAGCGACACCGACGGTTCGGTGGCGGGCACCTTCCAGCTGTCCATGTTACCGTTGATCTTGTTCCAACAAGTATCGACGATGAACGAGGCCGTGCGGATTCCGGGGAGCGCCAGCGCGGCACCGCGTTCGGCAACGTGAACGACACTGCGGGTCAGGCCGAGGTGAAGCAAGCTTTTCAGTGGCGATGAAGGCAATATCAACTCATCCTACACAATCGGCTCGTTGTCTTCTATACCGGGGCCCGTGCTGATGGTCTTATAAGCGGCGTCCTCGGGGGAGTTCGGTTCTGGTTCGGCCAATAGAAAGGCTTGGAACACGTTCTACCGGCGGCTATAGTGGCCGGGTCCACCCACCAGGAGTACTTGGATGAAATTCGCGAAGGCAGGGCTGTTGGCTTCCACGGCCGCGATTATGCTGTTTTCTTGCGCGGCCCTAGCCGCCGAACTCGACGCCGGCGACAGGGTCTCGAAGGCCAACGCGGAGAGAATCAAGGACCTGGTTTCTCCGGGGGTCTACTGGGCGGTCGAGAACGGTATGGAGATGGACATCGTGGCCTACTCTCCCATTCCGACTCCCCGTGCCTACCAGCAGGCGACGGAGAAATACTCTGCCCAGGTGCGGCTTGATGAGCGTGGCGTCCTCGCGGACTGGGTAGCCGGCAGGCCCTTTCCAGAGATTGACCTCAACGATACGCAGGCCGCTACGAAGGTGATGTACAACTTCGAGAACACCCACTACTTCACCGATGATCTCAACGTTCATCTGCCGGACGCGGATACCGGGAACCTCTACATCAACTCCAAGGGGGAGCGCCAGTACAACATCGAACGGCACTTCATCGCGGATTGGTCTCGCAGGCTGCGTTACCAGGGAAGGCTCAAACACGAGCCCATTCACGCGTACGAAGAGAACCATGACCAGGCCTTCATGAAAAACGGGTTCTACCCTCTCATCGAACCATTTGATCTGAAAGGCGTGGGAAGCATCAGTTATCGTTACCTCGACCCCGCTCGTCACGACGATACCTGGCTCTACGTACCGACCATCCGTCGGGTGCGCCGCATGTCCAGCGCGCAGCGGAGTGAATCGTTGTTTGGTCAGGACATCGATCTGGACAGCTTCGGTGGTTACGCGGGACAGATTCCCTGGTTTGACTGGAAGCTGATCGGCGTGCGTCCCATGCTCGGTTCGCTGCACGGTGAAAACCTTCCGCCGAAAATATGCAAAGACGACGGTGGATTGACATACTGCGAGAACTGGGAACGGCGGCCCGAGGTATTCGTGATCGAGGGCAAGCCAAAGGTGACGGACTACGCCTATTCGAAGCGCATCATCTTCGTCGACAAGCAGACCTATTTCATACTCTACTCAGACCTTTACGATAGGGGAGGGGAACTATGGAAGGTGGTGATGCAGAGCATTCGTACTTCCCGGCGTCCCAACCCCAAGGTGGACTACGAATACGACGAAGAACGGATGTTCGTGTACGCGTTCAGCGTGATAGACATGCAGCTTCTGCACGGGACGCGCGCGGCGATTCCGGGCATGGCCTTTCCTGACGAGGCCGGTTGGTACATCGATATCGGCTTCGACGCTCCTGAGTCGGTAACAGACGACTGGTTTACGATCGCCGGCCTCATATCGACGGGTAGATAGGCTGTCGTCCCGTTTCGGCCACGCTCGTTCTGGCCGCGATCAAAAAGTTTCGCTGTAGGGGCGTAGATCGATCTCGTGTGTCCAGGCCGTCTTGTCCTGACGGTGGATCTGCCAGAAGCTATTCGCGATTGCCTCGGGATCCAGTAGGCCGGTTTCGCCTTTCGACCGAACGAAGTCTGGCGCGAGGGTCCTCAGCCTCTCACCGTTTATTCCGCCATCTATGACCACGTGCGCGACGTGTATGCCCGATGGACCGAATTCCCTGGCCATGGCCTGTGCGAGCGAACGTAAGCCCGCCTTGGCCGACGCGAACGCCGTGAAGGGCGGTCGGCCTCGTAGTGAGGCACTTGCTCCGGTAAAAGCGATCGTGCCCTGGGTCCGGGGGGCCATCCGGCGTGCTGCTTCTCGCCCTACCAGAAATCCGCCGAAACAGGCTACCCGCCAGGCGTCCTCGAAAAACGCCGCCTCCATTTCCAGCAGTCCGGCCATTCGGTTGTTCCCCGCGTTGTAGGCCACGAATTCCAGCGGACCGTCGACCAGGCGCTCGGCGGCGTCAAACAGAGCGACTACCTGGTCTTCTTTGGTCGCGTCGGTGACCACAGCGGTTGCGCTCTGACCCCGGCTCTTTATAGTCGATACCACTTTGTTGAGCTTGTCCGCCGTTCGACCAGCCACCAGGACCCACAGACCTTCGGCAGCGAGACGACGGCACAGGGCGGCGCCCAATCCGGCTTCCGCACCCACTCCAACTACCACAGCTGCATTGTGTCTGGACATCGCACTCCTCCCGGATCGTCGGTGTCGGATCATCTCCACGAAAGATCTCCCTTTTCAAGTGGTCGATCCCGTGAGACACTGTGCGGGAGCGGGCGCCGCCTGTTCCGGTGCTCGTGGTTGCTGCCGCCGAAACCAGGTGGACCTACACCGGTGACTGTGCGCTACTCGTTTCTTGCCGCGGTTCTCATGGTAGACTGCGCGCTACCAGCCGCCGCTCTGTGCGCTCCTCTCATAGTCAATGAATACAACGCCGTGCGGACGGACCGCTATCTCAACGGCGGAGACGAGCTGGCCGACGCGGACGGCGGGAACGCCGCAGATACTTACTTCGGCCGGATCGCGGGAAACGGCGGGGATTGGTTCGAACTGGTCGTGATCGCGGAACCCCTCGACATCCGAGGATGGCGGGTGGTTGTTGACGACGCGGCTGGCGGTGCGGTAGCTACGATCACCTTTTCCCAGGCCGCCTTGTGGTCGAACCTGCGCGCGGGGACAGTCGTCACGGTCGCGGAGGATCTGGCCGACGACCCGAGCTACGACCCCGAAGGCGGGGACTGGTGGATACAGGCGCAGGCGGGGTCTCAGGGCACCGGGGTCTATGTGGACGCCGTTGCCTTCGACGTCTCGCACGAGAACACGCTTTTTCGAATATTCGACGACAGTGGGCGATTGGTCTTTGGCCCGGTGGGTGAAGGGGCTGCCAGTCCATCCGGCGTCAACAGCAGGGAGGTAGCGAAGCTAGAAGCCGACCCCACGGCTGCGGTGAAACCGGATTCCCCTGATTACAACGACGGCAGGTCGAGCACTTTCGGGGCGCCCAACGTGTTCAAAGGCGGGTCTCGGACTCAGGATTTAAGCCTTTTGCGGGCCGGCGTTGCGCCACCGGGCGACGGAGATTTTGACGGTGTGCCCGACTGCGCTGATAACTGTCCCGAGGCGGCGAATTCGGGACAGACCGACGGGGATGGAGACGGTTACGGCGACGCTTGCGATCCGGATCAGGGTGGTGTCGCAGGCCCCGGTTTGCCTCCGGAGGGTTGCGGTGAAGTCGACCTCTTCGACCCTGATACGCTGCTCGAGGTCGAGGTCTTCATTAGCCAGCGGGATTGGGACAGCCTGCGTTACCAGTCGAGACCGCTGCTCGAGTCTCTCGGTCAGATCTGTCCGCTCGGACCACCGCCCGAGGTTTTCGATTTCTTTCCGGCCGACGTTTCCGTCAACGGGGAGTTGGTCTCCAATGTGGGGGTACGCAAGAAAGGCTTCCTCGGCTCGCTGTCGAGGAAAAGACCATCGCTGAAGCTCAAGTTCTCCGAGTACGACCGGCGTAAGCGACTGTCCGGCCTCGAACGGATGACCCTCAACAACGCGAGCCAAGACCCCTCAAAGATCAAGCAGTGCCTGGCCTTCAAACTCTTTGCCGATGCCGGGCTCGCGGCTTCGAGATGCAATTTTGCGCACGTTCTGGTCACCACGGAGCGGATGACCCACGATCTGGGAATCTATCTCAACGTCGAGACCATCAAACCCGCGTTTCTGGTCCGGAACTTCGGCAGCAGCGCCGGAAACCTCTACGAGGCGATGCTCTCCGATTTTCGTCCCGGCTGGGTTAGCACGTACCAGAGGAAGACCAACGAAGGGAACAACGACGGGCTAGATGTAGTTGCGCTCACCCGTGTGCTCGAGACCGCGTCGGACGCTGATCTACTCGATCAACTATCTGTTCACGTCGACGTGGACGAGTTCCTCACATTTTGGGCCATGGAAGCTCTAGTCGGCCACTGGGACGGTTACTCGGGCGACCGAAACAACTACTACGTCTACAAGAATCCGGCTGACGGGCTGTTTCATTTCATGACCTGGGGCAACGACGACACCTTTGGCCAGGGTAACCCGCTACTGGGCGAGGGAACTCTGGCCTCTTTGCTGTGGGCGCGGGGAATCCTCGCCCGACGTCTCTACCTCATGCCCGGTGGCGCTGAGTCCTACACGCAGCGCCTAGAACAACTCTTCGATAGCGTGTGGGACGAGACGGCGATTCTTGCTGAAATCGATCGAATGGAGGCGCTGCTGTGGCCGGTGACCGGGGACCTCAGCGCGTTCATTGATCCCGTCCGGAACTTCGTCACCGGTCGCCGCCAGCACTTTGCCGGGGACTTCGCCAGCGGAGCGCCACTTTGGGAAGAGCCCCTGGACGAGCGTCCCTGCTTGCAGGATGTCGGGTTCTTCAACGCAGGCTTCAGGACTACCTGGGGGTCTACGATCCCGTCTGCGCCGGGAGATAACGACTCTCTCGTTCTTTCCGGTACGGTGTACGAACAAGAATTCCGTGGCGTAGGACGCTACAACTACATGCTGGCCGGGGGATCGGATCTGCCAGCGTTCTCCGACCGTGCGACCTTCAGGCTGATCTTTACGGTCCCTTCCAGCGGTATCTTCGTAGTTCAGGCGCTGGTTGATCCCGAGGAGCTGGTTCCCGGAGCGGTGATCTCGGTCGAGGGCCATCTGGTCAACGCTTTTCTCCACCTCGAGGGTTTGACACCGGTCTTCATCGGCGCCCTCGCGGAGGGCGCGCTCGTGTTGGACGCGGTGGAGGTCTCGACCGAACCGGGCGGAGTCATCCGCGGTAGCCTCGAGGGTAAGCTCACCCAGTTTGCACCGTGCCCGGACTGTCGGATCAGCAAGCAGAGCCAAAAGTGTCAGGATGGGGTGGCGAAGGCGGGGAGGATCTACGCCCTCAAGCGCATGCGGGCACTCCAGCGCTGCCGAAACCGACTCAATCGAGGAATCGGCCTCTGGGAAGAGGGACAGGCGCTGGCGGTATTGGACCCGGCCGCCTGCGAGCGAGAAGTGGCCGCGGCACGAGCGATTCGAAAAGCCGGAGGGATCGCTCGCAGGGTCGTGTCGCGGCGTTGCCATGGCGGCCTTCTGTCGGAGCTCGCCGCTTGCGCCCGGTCCGTTGATGACCTGACGAGTGTCGAGGGGAGCGGTGGCTGTTTGATAGACTCCCACAGCGAACTGGTAGACCGGATGCTAGCCGACGAGTACGGCCTCGGGCTCAGCGCCGATCAAAGGGCAGAACGCCGTTGCCAGCAAGCCGTCGCCAAGGCGGGGAGGGTCTATCTAGGCGCGAGGCTGAAGGCCGAGGGAGAATGTCGCCGCAGGTTTGGTCGCGGGTTCGAGCTGTTCCTTGATGAGGCCGGGAGCCAGAGCCTGGAAAGTCCTCTCTATTGTGACGAGGAGGCCGAGACAGCCAAGACGATCGCTAGAGCCGGGGAGAAGGCTCGCAGGACCATCGCCAACCCGACCTCTCCGGCTTGTGACGACTCTCTTCTCGCGACGATAGTACCCTGCGCGGTTACGGTGGACGGGCTGGTGGGTCCTGGCGGTGGCGGCGGTTGCTTGATCGACGGGCACGCGAGAGGTTCGGCCGCACTGGCGCTGCAACAGTGCTGCCATGGGATGAGCTGCCCGTACTGATTCCTGTTCAGCAGCTCCCTCTTCTTGTGGGCTTCTCGGGATCCCGGTACGGGCCGCTACTAGTGAGTCCTGGTTTCAGACGGCGGTCCGCTGTTAATGCGCTTCCGTCGGATTTGGCGCTGGTCGCGCGGCCAAGACCAGCGCTTGCGAGAAGACGGCTACTGCGCGATGCTTGCGCGGGCAGACACAGGCAGGCCAGGGGATCGTGACAGGAGAGGGCCTGCGACGGAGGCAAGCAATGATCGCAAGAGCTAGGTTGGTCCTCGTCGGCGCGCTGCTACTGCAGCTGGTTTTCCCCATGGCGGTCAGGGCCGCCGGAAAACCGCCGACTCCCGGTACGGTCATCGACAGAACCAACGTCGACGACTACATGGAATATATCGGCCCCGCCATGGTCTGGGCCATCAAGCGTGGCGTGACGCTTCCGGTTGTCGAGCACAAGCGGGTTGAACATCCGCCGCCTTTTATGAAAGCCACGGAGAAGTACTCTGCTCAGGTCAGTCTCTCCGAAGACGGAACCCACCTGCTCAACCACGTCGCTGGACTACCGTTTCCTTCCGTCGATACCAACGATCCGATGGTCGCGACGAAGTTGATGTTCAACTTCAGTGCGGCGATCGCCCACGACGATTCCGATATCCGAAACTTCGACTGCGATACCGGCAGCGTTGGGAATGGCGGCGACCCGGCGACGGTGGAAAGGCACTTTCTGATCGACCACATTCGTAGGCTGTACTTTGTCGAGCGAACCGAGGTCGATCCCAAGCCCACCATGCCCAATCGGGACAACGCCCGCTTCAAGGAGGCTTTGTATCCGTTGATCGAGCCGTTTGATCTGAAAGGCGTGGGCTTTACCTTCACTCGCTATCTCGACCACAATCGCCAGGACGATACGTGGCTCTACCTTCCCCAGCTTCGACGCGTACGACGGCTGTCGTCGGCGCAGCGTTCGGACGCCTTGTTTGGACAGGATACCGATCAAGACAGTTACGAAGGCTACCAGGGGAACGTGGCCTGGATGGAATGGAAGTACCTCGGTGAGAAGAGCATCCTGGGTACCTTCCACGCCGAGCACCTGCCGGTCAAGTGGCACTCCGCGTCGGGTGATTTCATGCACGACGACACCTGGGAGATGCGCGACGTCTGGATCGTCGAGGGCCTGTCCAAGCTACCACAGTATGCGTATTCGAAACGGGTGATCTATCTTGACAAAGAGGTCCACCGGATCCCTTATACCGAGATGTATGATCGTGGGGGTGAACTCTGGAAGATGTGGGTGAACAATTACAAGTTCGCGCCCCATCCGCGTCCAGATGCCGAGTTCGGTTTCGAGTGGGACGCCGCCTATCGGCCGTCGATTACCATGATCGACCTCCAGCTTGAGCACGCTACCTGGTGTGCCCTGCCGAGCCCGACTTTCCCCGATGAGCAGGGTTGGTACCTCAACCTTGGCGACCGGGAGGGGACCACGGAGGAATTTTTCGCCTTGGCCGCTATCATCTCTGCCGGACGTTGACGAGCGGGAGGCGAGCAACACGGCTCGACGGCCAGCGGGCGACTACTCTGCAGAGCGATCGACCGGTAAGCCGTGGGGTAGTGTACTAGGGAGGCGTTCTGGATGCGTGCCCTGGTCACAGGCGCGACCGGCCTGATTGGCCGGCGGCTTGTGCGAAAGCTGCAACGACCGTTGGTGCTCAGCCGCGATCCCGTTCGGGCCGCGTGTCTGGTCCCGGAAGCGGAGATCCACCGTTGGAGCCCCGAGAGTTCGGAGCCATCGCTGGAGGCCCTGGGGCGGGTCGACGTTGTTTTCCACCTCGCCGGTGAGCCGGTAGCAGAGGGGCGGTGGAGTACCCCCAAGAAAGCCCGCATTATTGACAGCCGTGTCGTCGGCACACGCCGGCTCGTGGCCGGCCTCGCGCGACTCGAGCAGCGCCCGGGGGTGCTCGTGGCGGCGTCCGCCGTTGGTTACTATGGCAACCAGGCCGACCGGGTCCTGGACGAGGATTCCCCACCGGGCGACGGTTTCTTGGCGGATGTCTGCGTGGCCTGGGAACGGGAAGCGATGAAGGCCCGAGACCTGGGCGTGAGGGTGGTCTGCGCTCGGATGGGCATAGTACTCGCCAGAGGCGGTGGCGCGCTCGGCCGCATGCTGGTGCCTTTTCGTCTGGGGCTGGGCGGACGGCTCGGTTGTGGTAGGCAATGGATGTCCTGGATCCATCTTGATGACGTCGTCGGCCTGCTTATTCACGCAGGCGTGGCTTCCGATATCCAGGGCCCGATCAACGTCGTCGGCCCGAGTCCGGTTACCAACGGCGAGTTTACCCATGCACTCGCCGCCGCGGTCGGCCGACCTGCGCTCCTTCCGCTACCTGAGCCCATCCTGCGACTGCTTTTTGGCGAGAAGAGCGAGATGCTGCTTGACTCCCAGAGGGTCAATCCCGCGGTCGCGGAGCGAAGCGGATACCGTTTCCGCCACAGTGAGATTTCGGGGGCCCTGCGGGAGCTGGTGGGTGGCGTTTGCGGACGCGACCGATTCGGTCGTGCCGGGGTTTGATAGTGCTGCTTCTGCTGAAGAACCTTGTCTTTACGGTCCTGATTCCGGGGACCGTTGCCCTGTACCTCCCATGGATTATTGCTGCCGAGGGTCCGGCGCCGTCCGAGCCGATCGCTACGCTTGGCCGCCACGGCGCGATCGCCCCGCTTGCCGGTGGTGCTTGTATCTACTCTTGGTGCCTGTGGGACTTCATGCGCTTCGGTCGTGGTACGCCGGCGCCGATAGACGCCCCTAGACGTCTCGTCGTTCGCGGGCTGTATCGCTACGTTCGCAACCCCATGTATCTCGGGGTCCTCATGGTCATTCTTGGATGGGCGATCTATTTTGTCTCCGCGCTCCTCGCCCTATACGGGTTGTCGATCGGGCTGGTGTTTCACCTGTTCGTCGTAGTCTACGAGGAGCCGACTCTCCGCAGGAGATTTGGGTTGCAGTACGAGAACTACTCGTCTCGGACGAACAGATGGGTGCCGGGGGACGGCGCGAAGCGACCTCGAGCTTGACGCAGCTCTGTCAGGGGAAGAAATAACGGTTCGGGGCGGGGCAACTGTGGCCCGAAAACCGGTAGCGAGGAGATACGCATGAAACAGCTAACCTTAGTCGTAGCGGTTGTTCTTGCCGTCGTCTGCGCAGGGGCGGGATTAGCCAGCGCCGAAAGCAACGAAGGCGGAATTTCTTCAGATTTGAAGAACGAGAAGGTCATCCGCAATATTTACAACGATTTTATCGAAGCCTGGAACCGCCACGATTGGAAGACGATGGGCGACATGTGGACCCTCGACGGAGATCAGCAAGATCCGGACGGGCGCATCGCCCACGGACGCGAAGAGATCACCGCGTTGCTGAAGAAACAACACGAGACCGTATTCCGCGACACCAAGTTGGATCTCACGGTTGACGGTGTGTGGTTCATCAAGGGGGATGTCGCGCTGGTGACTGGAGATTACAGTTTGCAGGGGGTGGTGGCGCCGGACGGAACCAAACTGGCGCCGCGCGGCGGGTTCCTTACTTCGATCCTCCTCCACGAACGCGGCAAGTGGCAGATAGTCGCGAGCAGGTTGATGATCCCGACTCCCGTTCCTTACCGCGCCAAACCCTGAGGTGGTGCCGGCCCTTTAGCAGACCCACGCTGCGTAACACCGACCACGATAAAGGGGCCGCTCGGCCGGGTCCTTGGGCCGCGGCGCCGTATTCTCCAAGGTTTCGCTTTATTGCCAGGTCGCTGAGGACTGGAGAATTATGACGGATCGCTGCTAGGAGAAGGAAACCGAAGCCGAGCGCCGGAGGAGAACTTAAGTTGTGAGTCAGATCAATAAGTCCCGAAGCGGAGTGGCGTTGCTCGTCGTCGGCGCCCTGGCCGGCGTGGCCATGGCTGCCGTTGACCTGGCCTCCTATGGCTCCGGCGCGAGCCTCCCCGAGGGAGTCGTGGCGCGCGTAAACCACGTGGATATCGGTCTGGGGGAATACCAGAAGCTACTTGACTCCCTGGTCTCGAATAGACGCGGCCCTCTTACGGACAGCGACCGTGGCTATGTCTTGGAGCGCATGCTGGAGGAAGAGCTACTCGTCCAGCGCGGTGTGGAACTGGGATATCTGCGGTTCAACAGCACGGTTCGGGGCGCGTTGGTCGAAGCAGTTGCCGGGTCGGTGTTGGCGGAAAGCGCTACGGACGTGACCGACGAAGGCGATCTGCGAAGGTTCTTCGAGGAGAACTCGTGGTTCTTTGCCGTACCGACTCGACTGCGCGTTCGGACCATGTATTTTGCCGCGGCGGATGATCCGGGGGGTGCGAAGACCCGTGCCGGGCGTGCGCGCGAAGCGCTTATCTCGGGTACGGACTTCGAGGTGGTGAAGAAGCAGCTTGCCGATCCCAACATAGCCGAGGTTCCTGAAGCCTTGCTGTCGCCGAAAACACTGAGGGAATACGCGGGACCGACTCTTCTCGAGCGCGCGCTCAGGCTCGCAGAAGGAGAAGTGTCGCAAGCGGTGGAGACGGCGGGCGGGGTCTACCTGGTGCAGGTCGTTGCGCGAGAGGATCCGATCGAGCCTGACTTTGAACAGCTGCGGGATGAGGTCGAACAGGAGTTACGCCGACGCAAGGAAGATCAGGTATTCCGAGACTACCTCGAATGGCTGAAGCAACGCGCCGATATCCGACGGGTCGATACCGGGAAGTCCGGTCCGCTCGAGTCCAAGATCGCGGGGTGATCCGACCCGTATGATTCGTGAACGGCCGTAGCAAGAGCGCCAAGTGCGCGTCGGATCGGGTCGAACGCAACCGCGAGCGATGCAGGCGGACCAAGCAGTCCGTCGAAGAGCAGGTGGCGAGTACGGCCCGAGATCGCGGACAATTGGCGCTCGTAGTAGGGCGCTCCACGAATAATGGTTAAGCGTCGACTCGCCGCACTGGCGCCGTTCCTCTTGCTTGCCGGTCTCGCCGCGTCCCCGGCCTTTTCGCACTCACGGGGGGAGTCATACTCGCGCTTGCGCGTCACTGGCGGGACCGTCGATCTGAGCTTCAGTATGCGGGTCGATCAGTTCCTCGTGGTCGGCCAACGCCTGCTGCGTGTTGACCGATCATTGGAGAGCCAGTTCCTCGATCATGTGCTGCATAACTTCCACCTGCGCGTAGACGGGCGCGAGTGCGTTCGCGAGGACCAGCCCGATCGCGGTTCGGTCACGCGGTCCTCGGGTTACCTGAGGGTCGATTGGCGACTCCAGTGTCCACCCTTTGAGCGCCTGGAAGTCGAGGTCGACGTGCTAATGGACGTCGCGCCGGGGCATTTGCACCGGGTCCGTCTGCGCCGCCCCGATGGTACGCTCGAGGAGCGGTTGCTGCTAAGCAGCGAGCGGGTGTGGAGCGTGCCCTTGCTGCGAGCGGAGCCGAGCGGACCGGAGCCGGCGACCATCAAGGTCTTTCCTCGGTATCTCGGCTTGGGTATTCAGCATATCGTTCTCGGCGTCGACCATCTCGCCTTTCTCCTGGCCGTGCTGCTGTCCACGCTGGGCCTGCGGGCGACACTGTGGGCGATTACCGGCTTTACCGTTGGGCACTCCATCACTCTTTGC